>NZ_JBWJVJ010000001.1:0-611607 GCF_056428925.1 Flavobacterium sp. GNP011
ATCGGCAGCTAATTTTAGTTTTGCAGCTTCTGCATCCGCTTTCGCTTTAGCATCGACAGCTTGTTTGGCCGCTTCTGCATCTGCTTTTGCTTTAGCATCGGCAGCTTGTTTGGCCGCTTCTGCATCAGCTTTGGCTTTAGCGTCAGCAGCTAATTTTATTTTTGCAGCTTCGGCATCTGCTTTTGCTTTGGCATCGGCAGCTTGTTTGGCGGCTTCTGCATCAGCTTTGACTTTAGCGTCAGCAGTTAATTTTAATTTTGCATCTTCGGCATCTGCTTTTGCTTTGGCTTCAGCAGCTTGTTTGACCGCTTCTGCATCAGCTTTGGCTTTAGCGTCAGCAGCTAATTTGGCAGCTTCTGCATCTGCTTTTGCTTTAGCATCGGCAGCTAATTTCAGTTTTGCAGCTTCTGCATCCGCTTTCGCTTTGGCATCAACAGCTTGTTTGGCAGCTTCTGCATCTGCTTTTGCTTTAGCATCGGCAGCTAATTTTAGTTTTGCAGCTTCAGCATCGGCTTTAGTTTTGGCATCGGCAGCTTGTTTGGCAGCTTCTGCATCAGCTTTGACTTTAGCGTCAGCAGCTAATTTTAGTTTTGCAGCTTCGGCATCAGCTTTTGCTTTGGCATCGGCAGCTTGTTTGGCGGCTTCTGCATCAGCTTTGGCTTTAGCGTCAGCAGTTAATTTTAATTTTGCAGCTTCGGCATCTGCTTTTGCTTTGGCTTCAGCAGCTTGTTTGACCGCTTCTGCATCAGCTTTGGCTTTAGCGTCAGCAGCTAATTTGGCTTTAGCAGCTTCAGCTTGTTTTGCTTTTATTACATCATCTGGTTTAGGTGTAATTACTACCTGTTTGGCAGCCTCGGCATCTGCTTTAGCTTTTACATCAGAAGCTAATTTGGCTTTAACAATGGCTGCTTGTTTAAGTGCCTCTGCATCAGCTTTTGCTTTTGCATCTGCGGCTAGTTTTGTTTTTGCTATAGCCTCTTGCTTAGCTGCCTCTGCATCGGCTTTTGCTTTTGCATCTGCGGCTAGTTTAGCTTTTGCATCTGGAACTGGTACAGCTACTTTAGCCTTGGCATCAGCCAATACTTTCGCTCTTGCATCGGCAGCAATTTTAGCTTTTGCAGCAGCTTCGGCAATTACTTTTTCACGGTTCAATCTATTCTCATCTGCTTTTGCTTTCGCTTGTGCTTCAAAATCTTGCCTTGCTTTTAAGGCAGCATCTGCAGTTGCTTTAGCCTTAGCAGCTTTTAACTCATTTTCTTTTTGTATATCAGCAGCAGATTTTTGTGTAACTTTTGTAGTTGGTTGTGGTGTTGGAACCGATTTTGGTTCGAATTTTGGCAGTATAGAACCTTCTTCCTCATCCTCATCACTATATTTTCCATTGAATTTGTATGCTAAAACAATTTCATGTGAGGGTCCAAATTGGGTGAAATTACCCAATGCTTTTTCATAATTATATTCAAGTGCAATTCGAGAGGTTACATTAAGACCTATACCTGCTGAAACACCGTGGAATGTATTATATCCAGCTTGAGCCCATATCCCTTTTGGAATACTAAACATCATTAAACCTGAAATAATAGTTTGTTCTCTTTTAATTTCAGTTCGTAAAAGTCCCGAGAACTTACTTCGATCAAAGAAACCGTTACTATTTATGAAACCTGTATACATCAAATGTGCTTGAAGAGAACGTTGCGGATCATCCTGGACCATTTGCGAGGTTTGTAAATTATACAAAACCGCATTCTTTAAAGCAACACCAAAATCAAAGAAGGCGGTACCGTAATTGATTCCTGGACTTACAACTAGTAACGAATTTGAAGGTACTAAACCTAATGCTGGGTCTGAATAATTGGTAACAACACCTCCAGCATTGATGCCGCTTTTATAAAAACCCAAGTTTAAACCAAAAGAAAGATTATTGTCTTGACCGATATATACATTTTGTGCAAAGTTAGCAACACCACCAAAAGTAGTAAGCACACCTTCATTTTGTTGAAATAATACAATTCCAATTCCTTTATTCTCTCTAAAACGTCCTGAATAACTGGCTAAATAGGTTTGTGGTGCATCATCAAATTGAACCCATTCTCGTTTGTTAAAGATTGTAGCATACGAATTTTGCTCCCTAGCAAAGCTAAAAGCAGGATTGATTAAAAATTTATTGAATCTAAGAGAATTTCTAACAGGCATATTAAAAGAGACCACTCCATTATCTTGTGAATAGATGGACTGAAGTAAACAGAAAAAAAAACAAAAACTTAAAAAAATATTTTTCATGTTACCTAATTACTGTGATAGAACCCTTTTTAATAGTATTGTCTTGTGTTGTAATGATATAGTAATAGATGGGATTCACGGATTTAAAATCCAGTTGATCTTCAGGCCAATTATTTTGATAATTTTTGGTGTTCAAGACAATCTCGCCCCTTGCATTTAAGACGATCACTGAGGTATTGGTACCACTAATATACTGTTGTGGAATGGTCCAAGTATCATTGATGCCATCGTTATTGGGACTTATTAAGTTTGGTATTAAAACCACATTAGGATCTACGAAAGGAAAACTAATCACAAAAGGTAATTCTTTTTTTGAAACACAGCCCGTTGTTTGTGTAATTGTCAAAGAATAATTTCCTTCTTGTGTTACATTTAGGGTATTAGTAGTAGCAGATGCTATTAAAGTACCGTTTAAAAACCACTCAAAAGTAGGATTATTTGCAGATGTAGTAGCTATGATTTGTTTTGTTTCTCCTTTATTAATAATTGTTGTATCCGTAACATTTAAAGAACTTGTAAAAGGAACATTTTCTAAATTAATGCTACCCGTAGAGGTACATCCACCAAAATCAACTCGTACGGTATAACTTCCAGAAGTACTTGTTGTGTATTCTTGACTTGTTGCACCAAGAATGGCAACATTATTTAAAAACCATTGATAGGTATTTCCGGCTTGCGTACTCAAAGTAGTTGGTCCATCAGTAGGGCAAAATGGATTTCCTTTACTTGAATTTACAGTTGCTACTGTTCCTGAAGCTTCTCCTACTGTAACTCTATTTGAATACGAATCAGAAGTACATGTTCCGTAATTAGTTTCTACATAATACCTTCCTGGGGTTGTAACTGTAAGACTTGGTGTAGTAGCAATAGGTACTAAACTCGGTTCTTTAAACCATTTATAAGTAAGTGAAGGATATTTTAATGGCGAATCATTTGTTCCAATCCCCGGATTGTCAATGGTTAATACATATGAACCACCTTTACAATAGGTAGCGTTTGCATTAAAATTATTGATGGAATATTGTGAATCTTGTAACTTGTAATAGGCTGCAAATGCATTTGAAGTAGGGCTTGTTGCTGCTGGAGCAGTACTTCGTACTCTAATTCTAAAATTTTCACCTCCTGTGGTTGTAGGAACTGCAAAAACAAAAGTTCTTGATGAGGGTGTGGCAGTAAGTGGTTTTTCTGAGTAAGTAAGCGACAATGGAGCTGAGAAATTTCCAGCTCCATCTGACAGCTCTAATATGAATTGGTTTGAAGTATTTAATGACCCCGCAGGGTTAAATGAAAAACTTACCTCAAAAGTATTGAAACTACTATTAGCACAAATTTGGGTAAAACCAAGAGTGGGCTTATTAATAGTAAATTGTGCGTGTAACGAGTTGATTGCTGGAAAAAACAGCAACAAAAATAAAAATTGGTAGGCTTTTAAAAAAGTAGGGGGGCGTCTACATTTCATAATTAGTTTTGCATCAACTTGTCAGCTATTTTAATACAGCATCCTTAATTAGATGCTGTAATTTTTGATAATTGTAAACGGTAATCAGGTCTCTTTTCATTAGCAAAATCAATAAAGGTTTCTGAATTACTTCCATTAGGGAAAAAATAATTGAAAAAATTAGGTTGACCATAATGTGCCTCTAAATCTTCATTGTTTGAGTTATCTGCAATAAATATATTTCCAGCACAATTATTGAAGTACATTGATTCTAACTTAATTTTAGTTAAACTTTCATCATTCATTTGAATTTTACTATCTAATAAAATTGCTGGTTTAAACCCAGAGATTACAGTACGCTTGCAATTGAGTGAAGCATTTTCAGCAACATATACAGCCTCTTTTACTAAACCTGATTCAATATCAGCTTTTATATTTGCACTGTTGTTAACAAGAGTTAGATTAGTCGCAACGACCATGGTTTGTTTTTTAGAAAAATCTACTTCATCCTTTTTGTTGTAAGAAGCAATGTCCAAACATCTAGAACCATTTTTACTTGATAAAAAAGATGAACGAATAGCAAGAGAGTTTGTCAAGTTACTTTGAGCACCATAATTAAAACGGTAGTCATCATTACTAGACTTGTATGAAACAACTTGAGATAAACTTGTATCACCTCCAAAGATTTCAAAAGAATTCCCTCCAGAGAAACTGACCATTATATTTTGTAGAATAGTTTTGTTTCCAATTCCTGCCAGAAAAAGAGAATTTAAATTTCCGCCACCAGTTGAAAGCTTTGATCCAGCAAATTCAATACGAACGTATCTCATGATACCAGAATTACTAGCTGGATTAGTACCACCGTAAGATGTTAAAGTTGAAATAAAATCTGTATTACTACCTGTATTTACAGAAGCTACACCTCCAAATTTATTTAAAGGAGCATCACCTAAAATTACAATACCTCCCCAATCTCCTGCTTTTCTCAAACTACGATTAGATGTAAATACAATAGGATCTGTTTCTAGACCATCTGCAATGATACTAGCCCCTTTGGTAATTATTAGTGTTCCTTTGGTATCAAAGTCACCAATAATTTTAGTTCCAGGCTCAATTGTAAGCACGGCGTTGTTAGTCACATAAACATTTCCTTGAAGCAGATAAACATTTTTCTTGTACAATTTAGTATTTGCAGTTATGTTAACTGCCAATATTTGATTGGCTTCTCCGTAATCTACTTTGTTGGGCTTAAACTCGGTCCAGTTGTTCAACCAGTTATTAAGTCCTGTAATTCCTTTTTCTTGTTGTGCCTGAGCACTTGAAATTACCAATAGAAAAATTGTTACAATTTGGGTGAAATTTTTCATAGGATTAAAATTTAATTAATTAGTGTATTTGGAATATGTAAGTAGGTATTCATTACAAACCTTCAAATTCATGCAATGATTTCATTGTAGTTTCAAAAAACAGTATAGCTGCTACTAAAGTGTTTTTATCTGCATAAGGCAACATTTTCTTTTGGAAATCAACAGATACCGTTAGAAAGGTTGTTGTTCCTTCTGCAACATCTTCTAGAGCTTTTTTATTCACAGCATCATTAGGAATTCCTAAATCAGAAATGGTTACTCCTGGTAATTTTGCTAACGCTATATTGGGTAAGATTTTAACCAAAACTTTAACACGCTCAGTGTATAATTCAATTAACTCTCCTTTTTGCATCGATTTCAATTGATCTAAATCATGAAATGTTCTTATGGAAGCATCTTTACTAATTATGCTTCTTTCTACAACTTTCGCTTGAGAAAATGCAGCACCCGTCGACAATAAAAAAAAACTTAAAACAATAACTTTCGCTTTCATAATATTATATTAAAAAAATTTATTTAAGGTAACAAATCTAAACAATTAAACTTAAAACAACATACGTTTTATTTATTATTTTGGTTTTCACTACAAATTGTTAACAATTTTTAGTTAATAAGTTCACAAACCCTTTGTTTTATTGGTTTTTTTTAATTAGAAACAATACAAATAAAGTTGAGTTTACTAATTTTTAATTAAAACAAAGCTAAAATTAATGAAAATTTCACACTTTTTAACAATCTATTGCGTATTAAAAACAAATCAAAACGCCTAATACCACGTATTTATACCTGTATGATTCTTAAAAGTAATAAAAAGTTGCTTAATTACTACGTTTTTTTTAAAAAAAATTTTGGTTGTTCTATAACAATTCATCTTATGCTTACTATTTAAAAGAAAATAAATAAGTACAAATACGTGTTATATAATACATTACAAATTGAATGCCAAAAAAAACAAAACCTTAAAAAAAGTTAAAAAAAAAGTTAAATATACTTTCAACTCTACTTTTTGATTTGAAAAAAAAAATTCTCTTCCATAGTGTAAAAAATTTGAACATTAAAAGACTTCAATCAATAATAAATATACAAAAAATAAATAATAAAAAGATGAAGTCAAGAAATCAAATCAATCAAAAAAAGGGGGAATTAGCTAAAGTAGATGACAAAAAAATTTATGTTTTATTATACTTCAAAAAAAGGATTTGAGGTCATGCAAAAGATATCCTGAAAGTAAGAGTCAATTTTTAAAATTAAAAAAGGAAAAATTTATGACTCAATCATTTTCTATTATCTTTGCTTCATGCAATTTTCAGATATTTTAGGACAAGAACACATTAAAAGTCATTTGACAAAAAATGCTAGTTTAGGAAGAATTCCACACGCTCAACTGTTTGTTGGGCCAGAGGGTTCAGGTACATTGGCCATGGCTATTGCGTATGCACAATACATTATTTGCAATAACTCTGATGACGAAAACAGCGGTTTTAATCAAACCTGCAACATCAAATTTGAAAAATACGCGCACCCTGATTTACATTTCATATACCCAACGGTAAGTAATGATGTAATTAAAGCTAAACCTAAAAGTATTGATTTTATTACTGAGTGGAGAGCGTTTATAGAAAAAAACCCGTACGGAAGCTTGTTTGACTGGTATCAAAAATTGGATGTGAAAAACAAACAAGGCGAAATAAGGGTTGAAGATGCACAAGAGATTTTAAAATCCCTAGCTTTAAAATCATTTGAAGGAGGCTACAAAATCATGATTGTATGGATGGCAGATAAACTAAACGTCCCTGCCTCTAATAAATTATTGAAATTATTAGAAGAGCCAAGTGAAAAGACTGTTTTTATTTTAATTTCTGAAAATGAGGAAGATATTATACAAACCATTAGATCTCGATGTCAAGTATTGCATTTTAATGGTTTAAGTGAGCCTATTATTACCAAAGCATTAGAGAGTGAATGGAAAGTTGATACACAAACGGCTCAAAAAATAGCACATCAAGCTCAAGGGAATTTCAATAAAGCATTAAAATTGTTACAACCAGATAGTGAAACTGATTATTTTGAAAAATGGTTTGTAGATTGGGTAAGGGCAGCATTTAGGGCAAAAGGAAATGCTGCAGCTATACAAGATTTGATTCAATGGAGTGAAGAAATAGCAGTTTTGGGAAGAGAAACCCAAAAGAAGTTTTTACAGTTTTGCATTGAAATGTTCCGTCAGGCCTTATTAATCAACTATCAAGCCAACAGTTTAGTTTACTTAAAACCTAAGGTAGAGAAATTCAAACTAGAAAACTTTGCTCCTTTTGTAAATGGAAACAACATTTTTGATATTTACAAAGAACTATCAGATGCCATGTATCACATAGAACGTAATGGTAATGCCAAAATTATTCTAACCGATTTATCTATAAAATTAACACGTTTAATTCATAAAAAATAAAACCTATGAACAATATTACTTCCATTTTAATTTTAATTTTTCTGGCTATTACATTTTTACAGTCTAGTTATGACAAGATTTTTTATTGGAAAGACAATATAGAATGGCTAAAAGGTCATTTTGCAAATACTCCGTTAAAAAATCAAGTACCACTTGCTTTACTCAATATTCTCATTCTAGAACTAATTACAGGAATATTATGTGTAGTTGGCTGCATTGAACTGTTCATCAATAACGGAAGAATCTTTGGGTTTTACGGCGCTGTATTTGCTTGTATCACTTTACTGATGCTGCTTTTTGGACAGCGTTTAGCTAAGGATTACGATGGTGCAAGAACAATCGTAATTTATTTTATACCCGCTATTTTAGCCGTATATTGGTTAAACTAAACTATTTTTTTCGAAATAAAACTTTTTTACACACCTATGACACCAAAAAATCCATCAGAATCTTTAACAATACTCACTGATCTAGTTTTGCCAAGTGAAACAAATCCTTTGAACAACCTTTTTGGAGGGGAATTACTTGCAAGAATGGATCGTGCGGCAAGTATAGCCGCAAGAAGACATTCCCGCCGAATTGTAGTCACCGCATCTGTAAATCATGTAGCGTTTAATAGAGCCATACCGCTAGGTAGCGTAGTAACTGTTGAAGCAAAAGTTTCAAGAGCTTTTAAGAGTTCTATGGAAATCTACATAGATATTTGGGTAGAGGACAGAGAATCTGGAAATAAAACAAAAGCTAACGAAGCCATCTATACCTTTGTTGCTGTGGATGACACAGGTCGTCCTGTAGAAGTACCTCAAGTTGTACCGGAAACAGAACTAGAAAAACAACGTTTTGAAGCAGCCCTTAGACGCAAACAATTAAGCTTAGTTTTGGCAGGAAAAATGAATCCGCATGATGCCACAGAGTTGAAGGCTTTGTTTACGAAATAGCACTAAACCAAAAATTAGATTTCAAATTTTAATAGAAAGAAAAAATTGTAATTGAAAAAGAAGTATTTTTACAAAGCAATATATAAATTACAACACTAAAATAGTGGTTCGTAATGTACACCACTTAAATTCATAGCGTTACAAACAAAAAATAGATGAAAGAAAAGGTAAAAGAGAAGATGAGTACAGAAAAAGAATCTAAATTAAAGGCGTTACAACTTACGCTTGACAAACTAGACAAGACCTACGGTAAAGGTACTGTGATGAAAATGGGAGATAAAGCTATTGAAGAGGTAGAAGTAATTTCTTCGGGGTCTTTAGGAATAGATTTAGCTCTTGGCGTAAATGGATATCCAAAAGGAAGAATCATTGAAATCTACGGGCCAGAATCATCAGGTAAAACAACTTTAACGTTGCATGCTATTGCCGAAGCTCAAAAAGCAGGAGGAATTGCTGCTTTTATAGATGCTGAACACGCATTTGATAGAAATTATGCAGAAAAATTAGGAGTAGATATTGAAAACCTAATTATATCTCAACCTGATAACGGAGAACAAGCCTTAGAAATTGCTGAAAATTTAATTCGCTCAGGTGCTATTGACATTGTTGTTATTGACTCGGTAGCTGCTTTGACTCCAAAAAGTGAAATTGAAGGAGAAATGGGTGATTCAAAAATGGGATTGCACGCTAGATTGATGTCACAAGCTTTACGAAAACTGACTGGAACGATTAGCAAAACACATTGTACTGTTTTCTTTATTAACCAGTTGAGAGAGAAAATCGGGGTTATGTTTGGTAATCCAGAAACTACAACGGGTGGTAATGCCTTGAAATTTTATGCATCTGTACGATTGGACATTCGTCGTTCTACGCAGATAAAAGATGGTGATAATGTTTTAGGTAACAGAACCAAAGTAAAAGTGGTAAAAAACAAAGTGGCACCGCCATTTAAAGTAGCCGAATTTGACATCATGTACGGCGAAGGAATATCAAAAACAGGTGAAATTTTAGACTTAGCTGTTGAATTTGAAATCATTAAGAAAGCAGGTTCTTGGTTTAGTTACGGAGAAACAAAATTAGGTCAAGGTCGTGATGCTGTTAAAACCTTAATTAAAGACAATCCAGAACTAGCCGATGAGCTAGAGCTTAAAATTAAAGCTAGAATTAAAGAATTAGCTGGAGAATAATTTTTTGAAAACCCGATTTTTTCGGGTTTTTTTTGCTTTAAACGCAACCTTTTTATCAATGATACCTCTATTTAAAAAAACAAATGTTTGAGCCGAAATTACAATTCAACCCAACCCTTTGAAATAAGTGTCAAATTCTAAAAATGTAAAAAGATGAAAAAAATTATTGCTTTAACACTATTATGGGCTTCATTCCTATCTTGTAGCCCTGACAATGATTACCCAAATTACAGTTATGAAGTGTTGCCTGTGGCTAGTTATGAAGTTCCTGCTTCTTTTAAGCTAGGGGAAACCTACACCATTACACTCAAATACCAAAAACCAACCATTTGCCATGGATATCAAGGGATTTACTATGATAAAAACCTCAACGTAAGAACCATTGGCATACAAACTGTAGTAGATAAAGATCAAGTTTGTAATCAAGCTATGCCCCCATTATCTGAAGTATCTTTTCAATTTTATGTAACCAATACAGGATCGTATATTTTTAAATTTTACAAGGGTAAAGATGCAAATGGAGTATCTCAATTTGAAGAAAAAGAAATTAAAGTGGACAACTAAATAGAACATCCAATTGTGGGGTTAGATCAAATCATTGCAAACTGTAAAAAAAACTGTCCAAAAGCACAAGAGGAGCTGTATGGACTGTTTGCTAATAAACTTTTTGGAGTATGCCTCAAGTATTCCAAGAGCTATACAGATGCACAGGATAATTTACAGGATGGTTTTATACTAATTTTGAATAAAATAAATCAATTTAGCAACAAAGGTTCGTTTGAAGGCTGGTCCAAAAGAGTCATGATTAATAATGCCTTACAAAGATATAAAGACGTTCGTTTTTTAGATATTGTGAATACAGACCTAGCAGAGCAAGATATTGACGTTGATGACGAACCCATAGCACTAGAAACGCTGCTTAAAATGGTACAAGAACTACCAGACCAGTACCGCTTAGTATTTAGCCTCTACGTTCTTGATGGATATTCACACAAGGAAATAGCTGAAATGCTAAAAATCACTACAGGAACAACCAAATCAAATTTGGCTAGAGCCCGAATAATTTTGAGAGAAAAAATAAATAACCATACCGGTAACCCTACTAGAACGAAATACAATGCACGATAAAAAAAATATAGACCGGTATTTTCAAGAACAATTTAAGGATTTTGAAGCCCAACCTGAGCCACAGGTGTGGGAAGCTATTGAACTGAGTTTACGCAAAAGAAAGAAAAGACGAAAGGTTTTACCGTTCTGGCTTAAAATAAGTGGAATTGCGGCCTCATTATTGGTAGGGTTATTGCTAGTTCAAAAAACACAATATGAGGGCTCAAAACCTGTAATAAAGATCGTAAACCAATCAAAAGCTAGAGAAAAAGAAACGCTCCAAAAAAAGAAGTTCATCACCAAACCAAACCTCATTGATAAGGAGCCGCAACAAGTAGTGACTAACCAACAACCAACCCAAACGAATTATGAAAAAGAAACTATACGAGCTACTGGACCTAAAATCAATTCGAACCAAAAGAAGAATAAAAAGGATTATCTCGTTCATATCCAAAAAAATAATCCATCGGTAAGTGATAACGCTACAAAAGATTCGGAAGAATTAGCATTAGCACAACAACAAGATAACAGTGTAGTTACAAAAGAAATCACAGTCGTACAAAATGCGCAATCAAAGAAACCAATTTCTGACACTGAAATATTTAATAAGACGCAAGACATTACAAATAAAGAAGTGAGCGCTACCATAAACACTTTGGAAGAAATTTTAAAAAATAAAAATACGACTCCAGAATCTAACCCAACAAAGGGTAACAAATGGAAAATAACACCTACTGTTGCCGCCGTATATTTGAACACAAAAAGCAGCGGATCTGCACTGGATCCTCAACTGGCTCAAAATAAAAAAACGAATGACAACTCAGCTAGTTATGGGATTGGTATACACTATGCTTTGAACCAAAAAATGAGCCTGCGCAGTGGTATAAACAGGTTAGCGTTTGGGTACAATACAAACAATGTGTCTTATACAGCAGGACTAAGAAGTAATACCGTATCAAACATTAACTTCAGAAATTCTTCATCCATTGAAATCACTAACAACAATAGCGCTACTACCCTATCTGGTTTTGAGAAAAACTTACAAAAAAACAACGTAGGAGCACTAAACCAACAGATGAATTATTTTGAAATTCCGTTTGAAATGTCCTATGCAGTAATCGATAAAAAAATAGGAATACATCTCATTGCAGGGGTCAGCACATTACTTTTAAATGATAATGAAGTCCGATTAGAATCTAATTCATTCAATGAAAGACTTGGCAGTGCAACCAACTTAAATTCGGTACACTTTAGTACTAATTTTGGCTTTGGAGTACGCTACAAACTCATAAAATCATTTCAACTCAGTTTAGAGCCCATGCTCAAGTACCAAATCAATACTTTTACAAACAACAGCAGTAACTTTAAGCCAATGGTAATGGGAGTATATACCGGAATTAGTTATGAGTTTTAGAAGATCCTGCTGCAAATAACAACAACTGATGGTAAATAGTGGAACGTACCCGGTCCCGAATTTCTTTTCGATCTACTCCATCTACAGCTATAGTGGGAACTTGTTGGTGGATTTTAACACGCATTAGCCCAGGGCTACCACTTAAAAAAGTAAATGAAAATCGTTTTTTATTGTCAGGGAGCGTAATCGGCACGATAGGAAGGCTATGCTCTACAGCCAGTCTAAAAGCCCCATCTTTGAAAGTATCCAATACAATAGACTCATCATCTGGAACACCACCTTCAGGAAAAATACATATACTCAAACCTTGTTGAATCCTTTTTTGGGCTCTATCAAAAACTTCTAACCTACTTTTTGATGAATTTCTATCTACAAGAATACACGTTCGTTTATAAAAAAAACCAAATAAGGGAATCTTAGAGAGTTCTTTTTTACCAACAAAAACAAACGGGTTCTTGGTAATAGCAAGCATCAGCATAATATCAGTCATAGAGGTATGATTGGCCACTAGCATATAACTTTTGTGTGGTATTAAAGCCTCATCTTCATCAATTTTATAATAAAAACCCATACCAAATAGGATACACTTGGCCCAAATACGAGCCATCTTAAAAAAGTAAGGATACCCACGCTCTGACACGATAGACAGCACTAAAAAGGGAAACATGACCAGAATGGGTAGTGCCATAAGAACATAAAACCAAACACGCCACAATACCCAAAAAATAATTTTGATTGCATTCATAGCTCCAAAAGTAAGAAATCAAGAGGTAAAATACTCAAAAAAAGTAGGGTGTTTTTTTATGAAAATTAAAACAAAGGCTAGCACCAAAATCTTTTGGGAACAAAATACTGATTTATGAAACATAAGACGATGATACTTTACTTAAAAATGCTAACTTCATAAGGCTAGATTGTTTTTAAAATTTACAATTTTGCAGTAATAAATAAAAAACTTTGCGAACTTTGCGGGAAAAGTTAAAATCATAATGGCAAAAATACTTACCGGCGTTCAAAGTACAGGGACACCACATTTAGGAAATCTTCTTGGCGCAATTATACCTGCAATAGCACTCTCAAACAAACCCGAAA
Source organism: Flavobacterium sp. GNP011 (assembly GCF_056428925.1). NCBI lineage: Bacteria > Pseudomonadati > Bacteroidota > Flavobacteriia > Flavobacteriales > Flavobacteriaceae > Flavobacterium > Flavobacterium sp. GNP011. Next base: position 13,270 of record NZ_JBWJVJ010000001.1, read on the forward strand.
ATGAATCTTTTTTGTTCATTGCTGATTTGCATTCGGTTACCCAAATAAAAGACGGAGCAACACTACGAACAAATACCTATAGCACAGCAGCAGCATGGCTGGCTTGCGGATTGAATGTAGAAAAAGTTGTTTTTTACAGACAATCGGATGTGCCACAAACGGCAGAATTGTCTTGGTACTTGAGCTGTTTTTTTCCGTTCCAGCGTTTGACATTAGCTCATTCTTTCAAAGACAAATCAGACAGGCTAGATGATGTCAATGCAGGACTATTCTCCTACCCTATGCTGATGGCTGCTGATATTTTACTGTACGATGCCGAGTTTGTACCGGTAGGAAAAGACCAGCTGCAGCATTTAGAAATCACCCGTGATGTAGCCTCAAGATTCAATCACCAAATGGGCGAAACCTTTGTACTTCCTGAGGCTAAAATTCAAGAAGACAGCATGTTGATTCCAGGTACCAATGGCGGAAAAATGAGTAAATCAGCCAACAACATTATCAATATATTTCTGGATGACAAAGCCTTACGCAAACAAGTCATGAGTATTGAAACCGATAGTACACCACTAGAAGATCCAAAAAATCCAGATACTTGTAATGCTTTTGCTATTTATTCTTTATTGGCAAATGAAGAACAATTAGCAGCAATGCGTGCCAATTATCTAGGCGGCAATTACGGTTACGGTCACGCCAAACAAGCCTTGTTTGAATTGATTTGTGAAACCTTTAAAACCGAAAGAGAAAAATACAACTACTACATGAGCAATCTTAACGAGGTAGATGCACTTTTAAAAATAGGTGCTCAAAAAGCATCGGCTGTGGCCAATGGTGTACTCGCCAAAGTGCGCGAAAAACTAGGATTCGAAATATAATTACGTTTTTAAAATAACCGCAGATTCGCAGATTATAATACCATAATCTGCTAATTTTCGGTGTAATACAATTTAAAATGGCGCGAAGTCAGAGACATTCGCGCATCAGCCCGCCGTCTTTAAGAACGTTTTTTTATAATACTTCGAGCAGCTGGTGGCAACTTTTTGGTTACGAGCAAGATACTCGCACTAGCCTTTGAACTTAATAATGCTCATACCAGCTGGGGAAAAAAATACATAAAGAATAAATAAATTAAGTTTTGCGTATACAGATAATATTTTTCGTTTTATTTTTTTTAAATTCTTGTAATATTATAAATGATGAAGTTTACTATACTTACGATAATGTAACTATTAAAAGAATTGACACAAATGGAAAAACAGAGTTTTATTACATGAAAAATGGAAAAGAGTCAGGTAAAATATGGGCAAAATATTCCGGTATAAACGATGGTTTTGCTGGGTATTTAAAATTTGATGAAAACGGCAAAGTTTTGATTCTTATAGATGACGGTTATTTTCAAACAGATAATAAGGATATTTTAAAATTTAAATTCAAAGATTCTAATTTTGAGGCACATTATAATTTGCTCAATATGTATAAAATATGGTATCCTATCGAAGCTGAACAAGAAAAAAACAAAAAAAATAAATCAAAAGTTAAAGTAAGGTATATTAGACATTAAGAAAACCCCCACTGGTGCTCGTTTGCAACGAGTGCCTATTTATCTTATAAGAAAAGGCAAAGCGTTTGCAACGCGGCTAACTAAAACAGGAGTTAATTTATGCATGTAAATTTTTCTTTTAAAATCAATACATTTGATTAACAGCGAATGTCTCCAACTTCGCACCCACTCCAATACCCTAAAGCAAATATAGTTATACAGAAAGTAATTTTCAAGAATTGTTTAAGGTCCTAAACCTAACAGGTTTTAAAAAACGTTTAGGTCTAAACAAACCGCAGTGCTTTCAACACGGATAGTTTAACCCGAAGTAATACAGAATCTACTATTTTTTTGTACTGAAAACAAATACTTCTTCCATAGCCACTGCCACTACGAAATTAGCATCTTATAGCAATGGAGGGAGGGCAACTTTTTGATTTAACACAACATAATCTTTTGTTAACTACTATCTTTTACTTTACTATTTTAAATAATTTTGTTGTCGATTTGCTGAAATAAAATTAAAAAAAAGAAAAATCAAGATTAATTGTTCCAAAGTAAATTTAAAATAGTATTACGTTTCTGTTTGATCCTTGTCGTTTTAGGACTTGTGATGAACCATGTTCAATCCGGTTTTTCAGCAACCGGTATTAAAAACCAAGAATCAGCAGTAGCTTTTAATTCTTTTTTCAAAAAAGACATAAAAGTCCACAAGGCTTTATTGTCTTCTAAAAAAAATAATCAAAGTAGAAATCTCACCTATCACAAGCCAAATTGGGTGTCTAGTTTTCTTAAAAGACAATGCATCAAAATCCAACAAAAAATTTTTACTACTCTTTTGATTTTTTCTGTTGAAACGCACAAAAAAGTTAGCAAAGCAGTCAGTAGTTATCTTTATTTATTTATCTCTTCTGTCTTTCGACCACCTTCATTTTTGATATAATTATCCCTAACAATCTTTATTGAAGTTACAGTTTTTTACCCATTGCATAATCCCTTTTTTGATTTAATGCCATATGGGTGTCTCATTGTATTCAAAAATCACTGAAAATAATTATATAAAAAATACGAAAATGAAAATCAATAATATAACAAACATTAAAAAAATAGCAATTACAATAATTGCCTTAACCGTATTGGCATCTTGTAGCAAAGACGAAACAGCTTCGATTTTAAACACTGATTTTCCGGAAGGTGTTGTGAGCTATAATTTTCCGCTAGGAACTACTAACATTCAAGGGCAAACCCCCATTGCTATTAATACCAGCGATACCGAAAAAATGAATACCGTAGATCCAGTTATACATTATAATGTACTCACATTAAGCAGTGTAGAAAACACAAAGGAAAACCTAAAAATTAGTTTGTCCACAACAGATAAAGCAAACAATTATATCACGATCAAAGGCATGAAATATGAATTGCAGCAATTTCATTTTCACCGTCATAGTGAACATAATGTAAATGGCGAATATGGAACAATGGAAATTCATTTTGTAAACAAATCAGCAACTGGAGCTTATGCCGTTTTAGGCGTACTTGTGAAAAATGGTGCCATCAATAATGGACTCCAAACACTCATCAACGCATCACCAACAACTACAGGAGTAAACACTTTAAGCGATACTTTCTATTTGAATTCAATTTTGCCAACGGATCAAGGAAAATATTACAGCTATAGTGGCTCATTAACCACGCCCAATCTTAATTCAACCCCTAATCAAGGTCCCGTTACTTGGATTGTGTTCAAGAATAACATTGAAATGACTACCGCCCAATTGGAAAATTACGCTAGCAAATACAACGAAGAGAATTTTCGTTCCTTGCAACCTATAAACAACAGGAAAGTATACGAAAATATTAGATAATTAGAACGAGTGGTCGAAAGCAATTTCGGCCACTTCGTTTTTAAATATATTCCAGTCCTTTTTCAACCCATGTGTACGTAAAAACCAAACAATCCGATAGTTTGAATTTACACATAACGGACTTTTTATAATCAACTATTGAGAGAGGGACAAAAAATAAGTTTTTGTTAGTTCAATAATATCTCTGATAAGTTAAAAAAAAATGACTAAAATTGTGCTAAAATTCAATAAAACTTTTTTATGAAAACAAAATTACTTTTGATGTTTTTGTTTTTGACGATTACCTTGCAAGCCCAAACCAATTTGGTGCCCAATGGAAACTTCGAAAACTGGACATCCTCCTCACAACCAAATAATTGGTTTAGATTCTTTAACGGATTAGTATTCCAGAGTACTTCGGCTCAAAATGGTAGCTCGAGTACCAAAATGCAAATTACAAGCGGAACGTTTAATTACATCAACAGCGAGTATTTTCCTGTTGTAGCTGGTAAAACGTATCGCATTACAATGTATCACAAACTGGTTACTGGAACTTTCTCGGCTATTGACCTAAGTTTGTATCACAAACCAGGCACTTTTAAAACAGAAATTACCAAAAAAACCGATGCCGTTACTTCCAGCACCGAATGGAGAAAAATAGAATTTGACTACACTCCCACTGTTAGCGAATCAATTGAAGTAGATATCTGGACAACCGGTACGCTGAACTCAGAAATCTTGGTAGACAATGTTTCTGTGGTTGATGTGGCTACTTTAGGACCACAATATACCTTGATACCAAACCTTAATTTTGAAAAACGTTTAATTGCCTTAGGACACGATTCAGGTGTCCCTGATGGTAAAGTGTTGACTTCAAATATAGCCTCTGTAGTATCTTTGGATGTTTCTTCTAGTTCAATAACAGACTTGACCGGAATACAAGATTTTGTATCGTTAAAAAACTTGAATTGTAACAATAATGGTTTAACCAGCTTAGATATAACCAAAAATGTGGCTTTATCATATCTTAATTGTTATAGCAATCAATTAACCACACTTGACCTTTCTAAAAATTTGGCATTAACTAGAGTAGACAGTTATGTCAACAAGTTAAATACACTAGATCTATCTCAAAATTTGGCTTTAAAAGAGCTTTATTGTAGTAATAATCAATTAACCACGATCGATCTTTCTAAAAATATGGCTTTATTAAGGCTTGAATGTCAAAATAACAAATTAACCACAATTGATCTTTCTAAAAATGTAGCTTTATTTGGACTTGATATATCAAGTAACCAATTAACCACACTGGATCTTTCTAAAAATGTAGCTTTATCTAGACTAGATTGTAAAAATAATCAGTTAACCAGTTTGAATCTCAAAAATGGTAAAAATACTTTACTAACTAATTCAAGTATATCGCTTTCATTGAATCCGAATCTAAGCTGTATTTTGGTGGATGATGCTACCTATGCCAATACCAATTGGGCGGATAAAAAAGATTCTTTTACTTTTTTCTCACCGTATGATTGTAGTTTGATAACACAAATACCTGATGCTAAATTTGAAGACAAACTAATTGCATTGGGAATTGACACCGATGGTAAAAACGGTTTAGTGTTAAATTCTAGTATTGAAGCAATTACAGCATTAGACGTTTCAAATAGCGCTATTACTAATATGAAAGGGATTGAAGGATTTATAGCATTAGCTACTTTAAATTGTTCTGGAAACCAATTGAAAAAATTAGATCTTTCTAAAAACACAGCAATTACTGTTTTAAGCTGCTCTAATAATCCAACATTATTTTGTATACAAGTTGCAAATCTTACTACAGCTGCCAGTTGGACGACTACCAAAGATGTCATAGCTAGTTTTAGTGTTGATTGTACCATTTATACGTTAATTCCTGACGCAAAATTCGAAGACAAATTAATTGCTCTTGCTATTGATAGAGACGGTAAAAACGGAAAAGTAGCCACAGAAAGTATTGCTACTGTAACCTCAATTAATCTTGATTCTAGTTCAATTTCAAATCTAACAGGAATACAGGATTTTGTTGCTTTAACTTCTTTAACCCTAAGGAACAATCAATTAACTACTTTAGATGTTTCTAAAAATGTGGCTTTAGCTTCATTATTTTGTGACTCTAATCGATTAACCATACTTGATATTTCTAAAAATGTATCTTTAACTTCTTTTTCTTGTTACAATAATCAATTAACTGCACTTGACTTATCTAAGAATCTGGCCTTAAGTTATTTAGAATGTTCTCGAAATCAATTGGCCACACTTGATGTTTCAAAAAATATAGCTCTATCTCTTATTCTATGTACTAATAATCTATTAACCACACTTGATGTTTCTAAGAATATAGTTCTAGGTTATTTTTTATGTAACAATAATCAATTAACAAATTTAGATGTTTCTAATAATGTCAAGTTATATCAAGTTTGGTGTCAAGAAAATAAAATAAAAACATTAGATTTTTCTAAAAACCCATTATTAACACAAGTTCTTTGTAACAACAATAACTTAGTAAGTTTAATTATAAAAAACGGGAAAAACACATCTATCCCAATTACTGATAGTAATAATGGAGGCGTTCGCTTCATTAATAACCCTGATTTAAAATGCATTTTAGTAGATGATGAGACGTATGCTAATGCTAATTGGTCTACCAAAAAAGATGCTACTGCTTCTTTTAATGATACTGAATGTGTGCCTTACACTTTTATTCCAGACGGACGTTTTGAGGATCGATTAATAGTACTAGGCATCGATACCGATGGTAAAAACGGAAAAGTAAAAACTGCAAGTATAGAATTGCTAACTGATCTTAGTATAATAAATGCTGGGATTAAAGATTTAACGGGAATTCAAGATTTTAAAGCACTAAAAACTCTGATATGTAACGCTAATGAACTTACCACTATTGATCTTAGTAAAAACATCGCTTTAACAGAGCTTTATTGCAACAATAATCTAATAACTACGCTTGACGTTTCCAAAAACATAAACCTTTCTTATTTGGCTTGTTTTGACAATCAGATAGCTGTTTTGGATGTTAGCAAGAATGTACTACTCAAAACACTGAGCGCTAGAAATAATAAAATTGCTAGTTTAGACCTTTCTAAGAATGTACTTTTAGAAACACTTATTTGCAAAGACAATGTGTTGACTACCTTGAACTTGAAAAATGGTAAAAATACATTATTGTCTATGCTAGATACTAGAAACAATAGTGCCCTTTCTTGTATTTTAGTGGATAATGTAGAATATGCTGTTGCTAATTTTACACAAAAAGATGTCACATCTGACTATTCATTAAACTGTACTGCAACTGTGGTTTACACCACGATCCCTGATGTTAAATTTGAAGAAAAATTAATTGCTCTAGGAATTGATAATGACGGGAAAAACGGAAAAGTAAAAACAACCAGTATCGAATACTTAAAATCAATTAATTTACAATTTTCGGAAATTAAAGATTTAACAGGAATAGAAGATTTTAAAAATTTAGAAGTACTTGACTGTGCAATTAATAGTTTGACACAATTGAATGTGTCTAAGAATTTAAAACTTACTGAACTTTATTGTCATTTTAATACGATAACATCATTAGACGTTAGTAAAAATGTACTACTAACAATTATTCAGGCTAATAAAAATAGTTTACAAAAATTTGATGTGTCTACCAATAAAGTATTGAAAGAATTAAATTTAAGAGATAATCAATTGACTACCCTGAATCTAAAAAATGGATACAATGCAAATGCTTCGTATTACATTTCTAGAGGAAATCTCAATTTAACTTGTATTCAAGTAGATAGTAAAACGTATGCTGATTCCAACTGGTCATCTAGTAAGGACACAGCTGCATCGTATTCTGAATCATGTACCAATTTGTCTACGGGAGATATCGCATTTGAAAAAATAAGTGTGTATCCTAACCCAACAAATGGTGCGTTATTCTTTGATAATGTTGCAATTGATTCAATAAGAGTTTATGATGCCTTAGGAAAACTGATGAATGTGCCATTTACAAGTACGGGCAATAGTTCTACAGCAAATTTAGAACAGTTACCTACTGGTATTTATTATATTTACCTTACTAGTAATGATGCTACAACCGTAAAAAAAGTAATGGTTAAATAATTTATTTACTATTTTACACTCGTTTTTACAAAAACGCTATTTCTTAACTGAAATGGCGTTTTTGTTTTTTAAAACCCAAGTTCAATTACAAATTAGACCTAACAGGTTTTAAAAACCAGTTAGGTCTAAAATAAATTTGTGAGCTATTCCCAACTGAGATTAGGCGCAGACAAACAAAGCAGTAAGTGTTTATATAGCAAATTTATAAAGCTAGAAATAAAACTGCTATTGAAAATTTAAAAGAGAATCGCTTATAAATCCACCATAACTTAGTATTTGATAAAAAGTTCAAAAAGTTTTAAAAAAATTTCATAATATTGTAGTAAAAATCAACAATGTATATTATATGAAAGCAAAATTACTTTTGATGTTTTTGTTTTTGACGATTACCTTGCAAGCCCAAACCAATTTGGTGCCCAATGGAAACTTCGAAAACTGGACATCCTCCTCACAACCAAATAATTGGTTTAGATTCTTTAACGGATTAGTATTCCAGAGTACTTCGGCTCAAAATGGTAGCTCGAGTACCAAAATGCAAATTACAAGCGGAACGTTTAATTACATCAACAGCGAGTATTTTCCTGTTGTAGCTGGTAAAACGTATCGCATTACAATGTATCACAAACTGGTTACTGGAACTTTCTCGGCTATTGACCTAAGTTTGTATCACAAACCGGGCACTTTTAAAACAGAAATTACCAAAAAAACAGATGCCGTTACTTCCAGCACCGAATGGCGAAAAATAGAATTTGACTACACACCAACCATAAGCGAATCTATTGAAGTAGATATCTGGACAACAGGTACGCTGAACTCAGAAATCTTGGTAGACAATGTTTCTGTGGTTGATGTTTCGTCTCTAGGATCACAATATACCTTGATCCCTGATATAAATTTTGAAACTAAACTGATTAGTCTGGGTATTGATTCAGGCACTACCGACGGAAAGGTTCTAACATCCAAAGTAGCATCTTTGACTTCTTTAAATGTTAGCAACAGCTCTATTACAAACCTTACTGGGATTGAAGATTTTATTGCTTTAAATAGTTTAAATTGTCAAAATAACCGATTAAATCAATTAAACATTTCTAAAAACATTAAACTAACAAATTTGGTGTGTAGTAATAATCTATTAACAACATTAAATCTAGATAATAATCCACGCTTAAATGTTCTAAAATGTGCAGATAATAAATTAGCATTGCTTGATTTTTCTAACAATACAATTCTTAATTCTATTGAATGTGAAAACAATCAGCTTATAAGTATAGATGTTTCTAAACAGCTGATGCTGGAAAGTCTAGATTGTAGAAATAATACACTCAAAATTCTTGATGTGTCCTCTAATTTAAAACTAAGCTCTTTATGGTGTAATAACAATTTGTTGAAAAATCTCGATCTAAGTAAAAACAATAAATTGAGTGTAATGACTGCTCATACAAATTTGTTAACCTATTTGAATATACAAAACGGAACAAATTATTTATTTAATCCTAATTCTTCTTACGCAACCTTTTACGGAAATAATCTAGAATGCATTCAGGTAGATAATGTTGAGGATGCCAATAAAATATGGTCTCAAGTAAAAGATCCTAGCACGAGTTTTAGCACAGATTGCAAAGCATATACTTTAATTCCAGATGTCAACTTTGAGAAAAAACTAATTGCCCTTGGTATTGACAAAGATGGGGTAAATGGCAAAGTTCTAACTTCAAATGTTGCTTCAGTTAAGTCCTTATATATCGATGGAAATTCAATAACTGATTTAACAGGAATTCAGGATTTTATCGCTTTGACGACTTTAGAATGCTCTAATAACCAAATTACGACTTTAGATCTTTCCAAAAATGTAAAATTAGCTACTTTGAATTGTGTTCAGAATAAATTAACCACTATAGATTTATCCAATAATTTAGATTTGAAAGATGTGTCTTTTTCTTATAATAAATTGACAACTATTGATATTTCTAAAAATGTAGCACTAACTACTTTATCGCTTTACAACAATAACCTGACGAATCTGGATGTATCGGGTAATTTGGCGTTAAAAAACCTGTATTGTATTGCAAATCAAATAACAAAAATTGATGTGTCTAAAAATTTAGCCTTAAATTCATTGTGGATTTCCTCCAATAAATTGACAAATTTAGATGTATCCGCTAATTTAAATTTAACTTCATTGGTATGTGATCGCAATCTGTTAACTAGTTTGGATCTAACCAAAAACAATGCATTAAAATCATTAAACTGTATTTACAATAAGCTGACTTGTATTCTAGTTGCCGATGTAGATTATGCGACCAAAAACTGGAGCATTACAAAAGACAACACAGCGAGCCTTACCACAGACTGTAATGCTGTTACATTAATTCCAGACCTTAATTTTGAAACTAAATTAATAAGTTTAGGAATCGATTCAGGAGCTCCAGACGGAAAAGTTTTAACTACAAATATTGCTTCCTTAACTTCTTTAGATGTTGCAAATTCTTCAATCATAGACTTAACAGGAATTGAAGATTTTAAAGAATTGACTGTACTTTATGCTTCTAAGAATCAAATTACAACGCTAAATCTCTCTGCTAATACCAAATTAACTTCATTAAATGTAAGGGAAAATAAATTAAAGAGTATAAACGTTAGAGCTAATGTTCTATTAACTAGTTTGTCAATAGATAACAATGAATTAACAACTTTAGACGTATCTCAAAATACCAAATTAACTTCATTAAATGTAAGGGAAAATAAATTAAAGAGTATAAACGTTAGAGCTAATGTTCTATTAACTAGTTTGTCAATTGGAAAAAATGAATTAACAACTTTAGACGTATCTCAAAATACCAAATTAAATCATATAAATGCCGAATATAATCAATTAACAGCTTTAGACTTATCCAATAATTTACAACTAAAACAAGTAGTTGTTTCTGATAATCAATTAACAGCATTAGATTTATCAAAAAATAACGCGATAACATTTTTGCAATGTTCTTCTAATAAATTGACAAGTCTAGACATTACAAATGCTTCTCTTTTAACAAGCTTGAATTGTCATAACAACCAATTGACAGCTTTAGATGTGTTAGATAGTATTCTATTGGAATCCATAACTTGCCAAAATAATTCTTTGCTAAGTCTTGATGTTACAAAAAATACAAATTTAGAATATTTAAATTCTTCTTCTAACAAATTAACGAGCTTAGACCTTACAAAAAACTTAAAAATAGAAACGTTATATTGTTATAGTAATCAACTGACTACCTTAGATGTTTCAAATAATAAATTACTTATAAATTTATATGTTTATGATAATTCTTTGACAACTATTGATGTTTCGAATAATACATTGCTAACTCGATTGTATGTTTACAAAAATTATTTGACTGTTATTGACGTTTCTAAAAATGCTGAATTGACTTATTTTTTTTGTTTCAATAATCAGCTAACAAGCCTTGATATAACTAATAATAAGAAAATAAAAGGTTTACGAGTTAATTTAAATAATTTAACATCATTGAATCTGAAAAACGGAAATAATACTATTTTCGACACTATGTATACAAACTTTAATGATAATCCTAATTTAAGTTGTATTCAAGTAGATAGCAAAACCTATGCTGATGCCAATTGGTCTTCAAGTAAAGATGTTACAGCATCCTATTCTGAATCTTGTGCTAATCTATCTACTTCGGATCTTATTTTTGAAAAAATAAGTGTGTATCCTAATCCAACAAAAGGTGCGCTATTCATTGATAATGTTGCAATTGATTCAATAAGAGTTTATAATGCCTTAGGAAAACTGATGAATGTGCCATTTACAAGTACGGGCAATAGTTCTACAGCAAATTTAGAACAGTTACCTACTGGTATTTATTATATTTACCTTACTAGTAATGATGCTACAACCGTAAAAAAAGTAATGGTTAAATAATTTATTTACTATTTTACACTCGTTTTTACAAAAACGCTATTTCTTAACTGAAATGGCGTTTTTGTTTTTTAAAACACACGTTCAATTACAATTTAAACCTAACAGGTTTTAAAAAACTTTTAGGACTAAACAAACCGTAAAGTTTGCAACATGGCTCATTCAGCCAGAAGAATTACAATATGATGGTACTATTTTATGTACTGAAAATAAAACGTTCTCCCTTAGCCCCGATGGAAGTGGAAATCCTTTATTTAGAGCCAGTTTTTTAACCGAATCGTAATAAAGATTGTAACGTACAGCGGGACAACTCGTGTGCTGGGCAAAAAATATGCTGCTCCTAGAAAAACACAAAAATATGTCCGATGGACAGGCATCGGGAATAACCTTTAAAGGATTTGACTCATTTTTAAGATGTTATTTTAATGAAAAACTACCTTTTGATGAATTTATATTGCTTCGAATAATTTGCCGGGTAATGGCCTTATAACGCCTTTTAACTCCATATTTAAGAGCATTCCTGATATTTTGTAAATAGGGAAATCACAGTGTAGTGCAATAATGTCCATCAATTCTTTTCCTGTTTTTAGGAGGTAATCGTATACTTTTTGTTCGTCATCATCAAGCGTTACAAACAATTGCTTTTGTACGGGTTTAGAATCCTGCTGAATATCCCAATTTAAGATATACACCAAATCTGCAGCGCTAGTGAGCACATTTGCTTTTTGGGTTTTAATGAGGTTGTTGCAACCTTGACTGTATTTATCGGTAACGCGACCTGGAACCGCAAATACGTCTCGGTTGTAATCATTGGCCATATTGGCTGTGATTAAGGAGCCACCTCTATCTGCTGATTCAATAACAATAGTAGCCTCAGACATGCCTGCAACAATGCGGTTTCTGCGCACAAAGTTTTCTTTGTCTGGGTTGGTGGTACTCCAAAATTCGGTCATAAAACCTCCGTTTTGCTCAACTGCAGCTACGTATTTTTTATGAGTTTTGGGATAAATTTGGTTCAATCCATGGGCTACAACACCTATGGTTTGCAACTGAAATTCTATAGCCAGTTGATGGGCCACGATATCAACTCCGTAAGCAAAACCACTCACGATTATTGGATTAAGAGGGGCCAAATCTGAGATAAATTTTCTACAAAATTCGATGCCGTAAGCTGTAATTTGGCGGGTACCTACTATGCTTATGATTTTTTTATTTTTTAGATCTATATTTCCAGACTGAAACAATAATAAGGGTCCGTCAAAGCAATGCTTTAGTCGTTCTGGATAATCTTGATCTAAAAAACTTGTTGTCTTAATAGCATTGGCTTTTAGGAATGCTACTTCTTGATTTGCCTTTTCAAATACTGATTTATCTTTGATATTTTTTAAAAGCATTACCCCAACCCCATCAATGGCAGCAAGTTGAGATGTTTTTGATTTAAACACCTCTTCGGCAGAACCACAATGTGCTAGTAATTTTTTGGCCATAATGTCCCCTACTCCCTCTACACGTTGCAAAGCTAAAATATAAAATAAATCCTGTTCGTTCATGCTAAATATTTGAAGGTGAAATGTATAAATTTTTATGGAAATTGTTAATAAAAATTGTGAATAAAATTGTGATAACTATTTTCATTGTATAACTTTGCTACTATGAAAATTGAAATTTACATCGCTCAGCTTTTATACCGTTACCAATGTGTAACTGTACCTGGTTTTGGGGCATTTTTGACTGAAATCCAATCTGCAAAACTAGAGCAAGGTTCTCATTCCTTTTCTCCGCCTACCAAAAAAATTGCTTTTAATGCCAATTTGAAAAATAATGATGGTTTACTGGCCAATCATATTGCGCTAGCAGAGAAAAAAACTTATGATTATACAGTAGGCGCCATACAATATGAAGTATTCAAGTGGAAAAAATCATTAGAAGAAAACACGTATTTGACCCTAGATAATATTGGTGATTTACGCTTGAATGAAGACAAAAATATAGTTTTCACCCCTTTTGACCAAACCAATTATTTAACCAGTTCATTTGGTTTAGCTCCATTTGTTTCACCACAAGTAAAAAGACTAGTCGAGGAAGAAGTGTTCAGTTTTGAAGATAAAACACAAACGGTTACCTTTATACCAACAGAACCTAGAACTATTTCTCCATACTTAAAATATGCAGCTGTGTTTGTATTAGGTTTAGGACTTGTAGGTAGCGTGGGTTACCCTATGTATGAAAATCAAGTTGCATCTCAAACTTTACTGGTAAAAACTGCAGTACAAAAGCAAGTTCAAAACAAGATTCAAGAAGCTACTTTTATTATTGAAAATCCTATACCAGCTGTTACTTTAACTGTAAAACCTTCAGAAAAAGTAACCCTACCATACCACATTATGGCTGGAGTGTATCGAGATCAACATAATGCTAATGCGAGTTTAAAAAATCTTAAAAAATTAGGGTTCCCTGCTAGACGTATTGCTCCCAATAAAAATGGGTATTACCCTGTTTTATACGGAAGTTATGCTACATTTGTAGAAGCAGAAAAAGCAAAAAAAGAAATCAACGATACGCACAATCCTGATGCTTGGATTTTAATAGAATCGCTTTAAATTACATTTTATCAATGATAAAAAATCCCCTAAATAGCAAAATTTATTTAGGGGATTTTTTTTAAATTAAATTTAATCTTATCCTTAACCACCTGAAGTCAAGATTATATTGTTTGTTATACCGTTACAAGTTGCTGTACTTTAATTCTAGTTTGAGCAATCAGGATTTTTATCAATTTCAAACGAAAACTAAAGTTCCAGCGGGGCAATTGCGGGTGTTCCATGTGTTCACTAATCATTATAATTGTAACCACAATCATGGCTAAATTATGACCAGTAGGCAAAAGCATAGGAAACAACATTAAGGCCCATCCTGCTCCTACGCACCATAAACCATGGTAAATTCCGTAAACAAATGCATCTCGTTTTGCCGACCATCCAAAGGCTGAAAGAGTCCAATGTTCGTGACCTCGGTTCAAACATTGTTGTTTTATAGGTGAAAATTGCCAAATTATAGCTACAATCATAAAGCCCAATGCCGGTAAATAAGACATAGGAAGTAACAAATTTAACATCATGATTATTGCAATCATGAATACACCTGTTACCACCCAAATTAGAACATAACCTAAAACAAATAACAAAGCATTTAAAAAACGATTTCGCTTAAGGCTTTGTATATGAATAAGTTGTATGGGTACGATTAATTTAGGTAACATCATAGCCACAACCATTAACCCCCAGCCTAATAGCTGGGAAGAAAATGGATTCATCTCTAATAACATTTTTAAGGATCCAGCGGAAGGACCAGATGCAGAAACATGACAATGTTCCATAGTCATAATATTCCCAGGATTTACTAATAGCAGTACCCAAACAAGTAAACTGATGCTTATGATTATAAAGTTGATGCTTAATTTACTGTATTTTGATAGTTTCATACTTTCCTTTTTTGGTTTATTTGCCAGAACGGTAAATTCCTATCCTGCCTACAGTAATTTCACTATTATTAGGCAAAGGATTTGATGTTTTTATCTCGACATGGAGCGCTTCCAAAGTGAGATTATTTGCAAGATGCAAATCATCAACAATACTCGTAATATTAAATTTAAAAGTAAGACCAGAACCTCCGTGTGCTGTATTTTTCATGGATGCCATTCGAATACCAAAGAGTGAAACTGTTTTTACTAAGGTCCCGTTTACAAATACGGATAAAAAATTAGCATTATTAGTCCCTGTTACATTCTCTAACAAAAGATAAACTTCATCAGGCATTGCGCTTAAAGACGCTTTAAGTAAGCTCTTAGAGACCGATTTCCATGCATTGGTATCAAGTGCTACACTTGCTTGGGTTGTACCACTATTCAATTTAATAGAATTGCTACTTGCGCCAACTAGCTCAGCATTACTTTTTGAAGGCATAGGATGATCATTAGGATTTATAGTAACTCCAAGTTTAGATAAACGCAAAACGGATTTTTCAACTGCGGTTGCTGGAGGTACATTACTATATGAAGTTAAGGAAAGATCATCATAAGTATACGAGTAAAGAGCTTTATTGTAATATTTTAAATCAGTAGTGCTATTAACATCATCAGGTGTGTAGTACCATGGTTTTCCACTTGAGTCCAGTGGCATAGCAAATCTTGAATTTCCTTGAGCTGAAGGACCCGTTAACCAATTTGGATTTGTTGGATTATTATTATTACCTGTTACATTCCAAGCAGCCCACATTCGATCAATATTGGCATGATGTAGAAAGAAAATAGGGTCTAAACCTGCTAATCCTGGATCAGCCATTAAGCCTTCATATTCCTCACTTGGAGTACTAGTAAGACTAATTTTAACAGCACCGGTATTATCTGTTAAACCAGCACCATATGCACCCGTTAAATCGTCATTTATACAAACCTCTAATAAACCACTACTTCCATTTGGTACAATAGCTCCATCTCCTATTAAAAAAGGGGTTCCACCATTTACTCTCCCAACTAAAGCTCCCATGGCTACATTAACCATTGGATACAGCGGTTGATTAACTGGAACAACAATATCTGGAGAACCATTAGCATCATATAATTTACCGCCATTATCATTTGGATCTGCAGTCCAAGCTCCACTCACAAAGGACACTACAACTGTGGAACTTCCTTGAACAATATTTATTCCTGTAGATTGCCAAGGTTCGTTTGCTTGTACCGTAAAATTAGTACCTGAAAAAGACCAAAATTCTGAATTTAATCCTCCAACCATTCCGTGCACAAAATTATGAGGATTCATTTCTAAATCTCCAAAACCACCATTGCTATG
This sequence comes from Flavobacterium sp. GNP011, assembly GCF_056428925.1. NCBI lineage: Bacteria > Pseudomonadati > Bacteroidota > Flavobacteriia > Flavobacteriales > Flavobacteriaceae > Flavobacterium > Flavobacterium sp. GNP011. The sequence goes on from NZ_JBWJVJ010000001.1 coordinate 29,587, forward strand.
ACTAAAACCTGTTTGTGCACCACCATAATGATCGCCAAAAATAGTTATGCCTTCTTGGTCAGGAGGCGTTTGTGGATCTTCCTGTGAATCAGCACCGCTACTGTATAAAGTATCCCACTGACATTCATCATTAATAGAATTAGTCAAACCCGTTCCCACTATTAAAAATATACCGTTCGTAGGGTTACCCGTAACACCGTATCGTTCTGGTACATACAAAGGATTTGCGGTTCCGTCTGGCAACTCTGAAGCAGTAAATGCTGGCGGAATATAGTTTTCTTCAAAAGTTAGGGATTGACTCATGTAATTCCAATACGGTAAGGCCCAATCGCTTGGTCCTCCTAATTGAACAATTGTATCTCTAAGAAGATTTTCAAGAGCTACTAAATACCCTCTATGCCATGGAGGAAAAAACCACGTTCCGTGCTGACATTGATTCCAAAACAAACTAATAAAATTTTGTTCTGGCAATGTACCAAGATTTGCTGATGCTGGTATTGAATTGATTTTAGTCCAATTAGGATAACCAGATGGCGCTGTACCTGTACCAAAATCACTCGTTAGATATTCTCCATGAATAGCGGCGTAGAACCACCAACTTGTGGGATCACTAATTGGTTTTGATTTCATCACGCCTACTGCTTTTGCATACCACAAAAGATCTAAATTCTCAAAGGTACCTCCCTTGTTCCATGCATTCGCTCTTGTAAATGTTGTCATAGTTATTTTTAGTTTAATTGATAGTTTTTATTAAGGTTTTTGTCTAAAAGTGGCGAATGGGATAGCAATCATAATAACTTCTGTTGACTGCTAGATGGCCAATATTTACTGAATCGTTCCTAATTTCATTGTGATGTAGGAACCTTTTCACCTAGTTTAAGAACACACCCAAAATTTAATTTGGTTTATGGGCACCCAAAACTAAAACAATTATCACAAAGGTAACCGCGTATTTTTACGTGTTTTATGATAGTATAAAATGCTTGGGGGTTTTACAAAAAAACGAATTTTCTCGTTAAACATACCCTCTTGCGAAAGTCGATTCAAAGCGTTCAAAATTATATTTTTGGGGATTTTTTTGGGAAGCAATTCCAGCTATCCGTTACAATCTTATACGCCGAAACCCGGCGCATAAGGATTTTCACTTCTATCTGGGCTATGTTATGGTTACCTCAAGGCGTATTACTTGCTTTAGGCTCCTCATAAAAGTTCTTTTTAAAGATATTAATTCAGAATCAAAAGAATTTAAAGTTATTAGCGTTAAAACAAAAACCATTAATTCAAACTCGCTTTAAACATGCGCGCTTCTTCCCATGAAAATTTTTGGCCATTTTCTTCCATTAAAGCATTCAAAGATTCCTCCTTATATCCCGCAAAAGCTTTCTCAAGATCTTGAAGTGTTTGCTCTGATAAAACCTCTTTAATAGAAACCGCATTAGTTTGAATCAACTTAACAAAATGAGAATAGATAGTATTTACCGTAAGTACACGCAATGCTGCAATTTCTGGTATGGTTTTCTTTTCTACCCACAGCTCGTACGTTTCTTGATAGGTCGATTTCTTTACAACAGCTGTTTTACTTTTCTTTTTGGTATAACGCTGCACATCTTGCTCATCTTCAATTAAAGTAACATTCAATTCTTTGAACTGTTTTTGAATGGCATCCGTTTTTCTGGTAATGTATTTTTGTATTTCGTCTGAAGTTAATTTTTCTTTAGAAATGGTTTCGCCTGCAACCACTGTTTCAATTAAAAGTTGGGCTTTCATTAAACGAAGTACGGCTTTTGTTTGAAATTCCTCCAGCAAAACCAACTCTTCGTAATAGGCTTTTACTTTCTTGATGCGCTTTATCTCTTCTATTTTCCAAAGTATTTCAAATACTAAGTCGTCCATTGGCTTAAAAAAATAAGAAAAAGCTGCTTGCACACGAGTTGCTACATGGTTTAAATCTACCGTTTCTGGAGTAAAAAGTTTATTTAATTGATTTATAAATTTGGCCGAAGGTTCAAGTAGTTGCTCTACAATTTCCATTTGTTTTCTGGCCCAAAGCGCATGTTTTGATTTGCCAGTACTTTCTGAATTTTCAGTATAGCTAAACTTGTGGTTGCGCCATTGTTGCGCTAAATCAGTCCAATTAAAACTGTTAACCAAGTATTGATGAATGAAATTCTTAGTTTCAAAGTGCAAGGCGTTTTCTAAAACAGTATCCGAAGCTTTGTTCAAAGAATAGTCCATTACATCTTGATCGTTTGAAATACCATTCATACGTAGCGGAGAAAGCAAAATAAGCCCGTTTAAGGAACGCAAACGCGATAATGCTACATATGCCTGTCCAGGCAGAAAAACTTGCGATACATCAAGCGCTGCTTTCTCAAAAGTAAGTCCTTGACTTTTATGAACGGTTATCGCCCACGCTAATTTGATGGGGTAATGCACAAAAGTGCCTAAAACCTCCTCTTCTATTTCCTTTGTAGTAGCATTTACCGTGTACCGTATGTTTTGCCATTCGTATTTTTCAACCTCGATGGTTTTGTTTTCTTCAGGAAATGAAATTACAATTTCTCTGGGCGCGAGAGATTGTACCACACCCATCTTCCCGTTGAAATAATGTTTATCAAATGACAAATCATTTTTGACAAACATAATTTGCGAACCCACTTTTAATTTTAAATCATGTTCCACGGGGAAAATTTTATCTGGAAAATCACCCGTGATTTCCGGTTGAAATACCTGTAGTTTCCCTTCAAGATCCTCCAATGCCTGTGCGTTGATGGTATCGGCTTTGTGATTGTGGGTAGTTAAAGTGATGTAACCTTTGTTAGATTTTAAATCAAAATTAGGTTGTACGTATTGGTTTAAGGTTTGAATGTCAAGAGAGGTGATCTGATTGTTTCTCAAATTGTTCAACACTGAAATAAAAGTATCATCTGTCTGTCGGAAAATTTTTGATAGTTCAATATACAATGGTGGAAACTGCTGAATAACATGGGAATGAAAGAAAAATTTGCCTTTGTAATAATTCCTTAAAGTGCTCCATTCCTCATCTCGAATAACAGGTGGCAATTGCAACAAATCCCCAATGTACAAAACTTGAACTCCTCCAAAAGGGCTATTTTTAGAACGCGCTGTTTGCATCATAAAATCTATAGCATCCAGTAAATCAGCACGTAACATACTTACTTCATCAATAATCAAAAGCTCCATATTACGAATGACCGATTTTTTTAAACCGCTCATTTTAAAATGCCTACGCAAAGTTGCTTTGGTTTCAAACTTGGTACTATCAGAAAATTGTGGTGCCGAATTATCTGGAATAAAACCGCCAAAAGGCAATTGAAACATGGAGTGAATAGTAACCCCTCCAGCATTTAAGGCCGCAATGCCTGTAGGTGCAACGACCACTGTATTCTTATGAGTAGTAGCAATGATTTCTTTAAGTAAAGTGGTTTTTCCTGTACCAGCTTTTCCTGTTAGAAAAATAGATCGTTGCGTTTGATTGATAAAACGAAGGGTGTAAGCTGCTGCTTCAGAGATAGTTTGCATTAGGCGTGTATATAAAAAAGCAAATATAGGAAACGAAAATTCAATTAAAAATAAGCTGACTATTCTAAATTCGTATTTAAAGTAAATTTTTAAGTTTAATCAATCTATTAGTAAACCGATAAATTGAGTAAATCGATAAACCAAAGTAATTACATGAAATAAAAATTTATCTTGATAGATATTTTTACAAAACATAAAAGATTCAATGTTAAAACCAAGGAATTAAAAGGCTTTAAGCTTTGGTTTGCTAAAAATGTATTCTTTTCCGACATAAAAAAGAAAGATAGCTTTTAAAAAAAAAGCAAAAAAAAGCCTTCAATCTAATAATAGATGAAGGCGATTTTTTAAATTAAGATACTAATTATTTTTTAGCTTCTGCTTTTTCTTCCGTTTTAGCTGGAGCTTTATATTTGTCATTCAATGCTTTAATGATATCTTTTGTTATATCAAATTTATCTTCAGCATACAAGATAGAAGCAGCATCTCCAGTTCCATATATATATGCGTAACCTTTTTCTTTACCGTATGTTTTAATAAATTTCTTTACACCGCTTACTAGTGAATCCATTTCTTTACCACTTTCAGCTTGTAATTCTTGTGATAAAGCTTGTTGAGCATAACCTAATTGTTGTTCTCTTTTTTGCAATTCAGCACCTTTTTTCTGTGCCCATTCTTGACCGTTAGCTTGAGCTTGTGATTGAAAGTTTGCTGCTTCTTGCTTAAATCTATTAATTTCAGCTTCTAATTGTCTTCCCTTCTCCTCTGCTTTAGATTTGAATTTAGCTTCAAGATCTTTAGCTTCGGTATATTGTTTCATTAATTCAGATGTATCAACATAAGCCGTTTTTACTTCCTTAGTTGCTTCTGCTGGTTTGTTACAAGATACAAGTGCAATTGTTAAAGCAACAAGTACTAACGCTTTTTTATTCATAGTAATTTTATTTATTATTTGAGATTGGTAATTATTAAATTTTGTTGTGATTGAAAATCAATTTTTAGTAACTGTGACAAAAATATAAAAAAATAGACAGCATTGACAAAAACTTAAAAAATTAGTCATTTTAATCGCTATAGTATTTACTTATGCCACTCATTACAAAAATAATTTTAGCCTATTAAAAACAAAGCTCACAATTGATTTTAAATTAAAAATTAAAAAAAATCGATATTCTAGAGTGTTTAAACTCAAAATAGCGCCTTAAAAAGGCTTAAATTGATTTTTGATCGTTTTTAAGCACATAAATGTGCGATGAATACTCAGAATTTCTCTTTCCATACCAATTTGATTTGAGTCCAACATAAATTGCCGAGAGATAATTCATTTTTCCTGTTTTGTATTTTTCTGAAAGCAAGCTTACATAAAACGCATCAAATTTCATAGGAAGTACTTTAATGAGATTCATATCTACTTTTTTGAAAAGTGATTGTATGGCCTTTTTAGAAAAATGCCAAAAATGAATAGGCACATCATAAGCTGCCCAAAAAGTTCCGTACTGTTTTGCATCGAAAGATTTAAAATTTGGAACGGCTACAATTAAAGTTCCATTTGGCTTAAGCAATCGTTTCAGTTCTAAAATTTGCTCCTCTAAATTAGGAACATGTTCTAAAACATGCCACATGGTAATTACATCAAAAGAATGATTTTCTAATTCAGCTGTTTTTTCAACAAAAACAACACCTTTATTTTTTGCAATGGTTTTTGCTTTTTCACTTGGCTCTACTCCTATGGTTTGCCAACCATTTTGTTTTGCAACAGATAAAAAATCTCCTGTTCCTGCTCCAATATCCAAAATACTTCCTTTATTTGGTTGAAAGGAATTAATCAAATCTAACTTATTTTTTAATGCAATGTTTTTTACGAAGTGATATGCTTTTTCAAACAACGAACGTTTACTGTCTGTATGTGAAATATAATCTACGCTTTCGTAGTACTTTCCTAAATTTTCTAAACTTGGTTGCGGAGTTGTTATCAACATGTCCAAATCTTCGTCATGATACAAATCAAAAGTTTCTTTTGAAACGGAATAATCTTTAACGGTTAAAAAATGCTTTTTGTTTGAAATGTCCATTAATTAAATCTTCTTTATGTTTTGTTTTTAAACTAAACCCTGAATGCATTTATAAAAGCTTTCAGGGTTAAAATTATATATTATTCTAAATTCTCAATAACAGCAACACTTCACACTGTAGTTTCACGTGGAACAATTTTAGTACTCATTATTCAATAACAGTATAAATAAAAATCGAAGGTCAACTAAGACTATATACTGAATAATGAAGACTTACTTAACGCCCCATATAAATCAACAATACAGAAATATCACTTGGAGATACACCACTTATTCTGGAAGCTTGTGAAATAGTAACCGGTCTGATTTTGGATAATTTCTGTTTGGCTTCAATAGACATAGACTTTATTTTTTCATAATCAAAATTCTCAGGAATCTTAACATCTTCGAGTCTCAATAACTTATCTGCATTATTTCGTTCCTTTTCAATATAACCAGAATACTTTACTTGAATTTCCGCTTGTTCTAAAATCTCTTGATCTAAATCGTGCTCATCAATATAAACAGTCACTTTTTCGAATTTTAAGATATCTTCTAAATCTATTTGTGGTCTAGAAAAAACTTTAAACATTTTATCCCCTTGAGTAATCAATGCAGTGTTTTTTGATTCTAAAATAGGATTAGCTTCAGATACAGAAACACTAGTCTCTTTAAAAAAGGCAACCATCTTTTCAGACTCTTTTAATTTATGTTCCATTCTGCGCAAACGAGCTTCAGAAGCAAGACCAATTTCAAATGACATTGGAGTTAATCTAAAATCCGCATTGTCCTGACGCAATAAAGTTCTGTACTCTGCACGTGAGGTAAACATTCTATATGGCTCCTCTGTTCCTTTAGTAATTAAGTCATCTATTAAAACCCCGATATAAGCTTCGTCTCTTTTTAAAATCAAAGGAGCTTTTTCGTTGATCTTTAAATGCGCATTTATTCCAGCCATCAATCCTTGAGCAGCTGCTTCTTCATATCCTGTAGTTCCGTTTATTTGACCAGCAAAAAACAAACCTGATACTAATTTCGTTTCAAGAGTGTGCTTCAATTGCGTTGGTGGAAAATAATCATACTCTATAGCATAACCTGGTCTAAAAAATTTTACGTTTTCAAAACCCACAACAGAACGCAAAGCTTTAAATTGAATATCCTCGGGTAAAGAAGTAGAAAAACCATTCACATACACCTCACAGGTATTCCAACCTTCAGGCTCAACAAAAAGTTGATGTCTTTCTTTATCTGCAAAACGATTAATTTTATCTTCAATAGACGGACAATACCTCGGGCCTAAACTTTTGATACGACCGTTGAACATTGGAGAACGATCAAATCCTTCTCTAAGAATGTCATGAACATCCAAAGAAGTATACGTCATGTGACATGATTTTTGGAAAGCCAAAGGTTTAGTGAAATCAGAATAAGAAAACTTATCCGGCTTGGCATCACCTTTCTCTTCATTCATTTTAGAATAATCAAGTGATCGTCCATCAACACGCGGTGGCGTTCCAGTTTTCATTCGGCCAGATTCAAAACCAACCGCAACAAGATCTTCAGTAATTCCATAAGAAGCACTCTCCCCTGCACGACCTCCACCAAATTGCTTATCACCAATATGAATCAATCCATTCAAAAAAGTACCATTAGTAAGCACCACAGATTTTGAACGAATCTCCAAGCCTAATGAAGTTTTGATCCCTTTGACTACTCCATTCTCGATAATCAACCCACTAACAATTTCTTGGTAAAAATCAAGATTAGGTGTTCCTTCAAGCATCAACCTCCATTCCTCAGCAAAACGCATTCGATCACTTTGAACTCTTGGAGACCACATAGCAGGTCCTTTTGATTTGTTAAGCATCTTAAACTGAATTGCCGTCTTGTCTGAAACAATTCCAGAATAACCGCCAAGAGCATCAATCTCTCGAACAATTTGTCCTTTTGCTATACCCCCCATTGCAGGATTACACGACATTTGCGCAATGTTTTGCAAGCTCATGGTAACCAAAAGCGTCTTCGATCCCAAATTAGCAGCGGCAGCGGCGGCCTCAGAACCAGCATGACCAGCCCCAACTACAATAACATCATATTCTTGATAAAACATTTTTATAAAAGTTTAATCCTTACGGATTGAATTTAAAAATTCAGTGTGTGTTCCACGTGGAACTAAATTAGCCCTTCGTTAAATTTGTGTTCCACGTGGAACTAATTTAAAACTTCAATTTTTTAAGTTCAACAAAGAAACCGAAAAAGAAGAGTTGTGTTCCACGTGGAACGATATGGTATTAATAAAAGATTAGTGTTCCACGTGAAACATAACTATCTTTTCGTCTTCTTTCTTTCTCATTAATAAAGATTCAGAATCACTCTTGTCTTTATAACCACAATAATGAAGTATGCCGTGAGCTAAGACTCTTTTCAATTCTTGATCAAAAGTTACCTTAAAATCGTTAGCATTATCTTGTACACGTTCAATGGAAATAAAAATATCTCCATTTAATTCATTGCCTACAGAATAATCAAAACTTATGATATCTGTAAGTGTATCGTGATTAAGATACTCTAGATTAATTTTGTGAAGGTATTCATCATCACAAAAAATATAATTTATTTCTCCTTCTTTTTTATTTTCAGAAACTATCACAGCGGAAAGCCAAGCAGCAAAACTATCTTCGTTGTCTAATGTGAACGTGGATTCGTAATTAAAATTGATCATTTGTTGTTAAAATAAACTTGAACTTTAGTGTTGAAATTTGAGCGCAAAGGTAAGGATTGTCTATTTAAAATCTCTTTACTATTTAAATAATCTAGTAACGCAGCTGGAATCCTATTTGAACTACCGTTAAAATCTTTTTGATTGGTCTCTGATTGTCTTTTAGTATCTTCTCCTTGTTCTTGAATAGCTGACTTTAGTTTAAGTAATTCTTGTTTAATATTCAGAATACGTTGCATGTTTTCATTATTAAAACCCTTATTAAGCAACTGCTTTTCTAAAGCTTTCATTTGCTCTAAGACATTCTGACCTTTAGCTCCAATGCCTTTATTATTAAGTTCATTTTGAAGAGACTCTCTCAACTGGCGTTGTTCTTTATAAATATCCATAATATCTTGAGCTTCTCCCTCACCCGATTCACCTTTTGATCCGGATTGAGATGGCTTTCCACTACTACCCGGTTTAGGGGTATTGCCACTCTTTTGACCTTCTTTCATTTTATCGGCTAAACCATCCATCTTTTTAATAATATCCGGAAGTTGCATTCCATCATTATTACCAGGTTTTGGTTTACCTTGACCCATACCCGACATCTGAGATTGCATGCTACTTAAAATAGAACTTAAAAAATCAGCTAATTTATTAGCGCTCGAAACTGTATATTGTTGATGAGACAATCCTTTTGAAATTTGAGCATCGGTAAAAGTACTAAGTGACTTATCTAAATTATAAGAAACGTTTCCTATTTCCTTAGTAATATCATCAGTGAATTTTGGGTTTCTAAGTGACATGGCAAACAAACTATCATCAGCATGTTTAAACTGTTGTTTTAAATCTTGTTGGATTTTAATGTTTTTATTAAACGCAGGAGAACCAGGTTTGAACTTTTTAAACTGATACATTAGGTCTTCTTGAGTCAAAGAAAAGGACAGTAAATTATCTAAAATTTGTCTCAACATGGCAACGTCCTCCTCCATTTGTTCTTGTTCAGCAGACTCCATTTCTTGAGCCATTTCTTGAGCCATTTGCTTCATCTTTTTGGATGCGTTCTTTTGATTAGATTTAGCTTTTTCTTTGTTATTTTTTGATAATTCAGAAATAGCTTTATTCAATTCCTCATCAACATCTTTCTTTTTAGAATCTGAATATGGTAAAGATAAAGGTGCTTTTAATTCTTTATTCTCTTTAGACAATGCATCCAGTTCTTTCTTTAAAGAATTAAATTCTTCATTAATCTCCTTTTGATTATCCGTTTTATTGAGTTTATCATCGTTAGATAAATTTTCTTGCTTGTTAGCTAGTTTTGAAAGTTGATCTTGCAACTGTTCCGCTTTCTTTTCTACGTAATATTTTTTAGTAAGCTCAACTAATTGTTCCAAACTCTTAACTTGATTCTTACTGTTTTGTTTGAATTTTTCCAATTTAGAAAACAATTGATCGTTCTGAATTTTTTCAGTTAAGGATTTTAATTCGTCTAATAACTTATCATTCTTATCTAAATCTTTCTCGGCTTTCTCTAAACGTTTTTGAAGTTCTTCTTTAAAAGCATCTTTCTTTTCCGTTTTAAATTGAGAAAGGTTTTCATTCATTTTCCTTGTGAAATCTTTCATGACCGCATCTTGCTTAGTTTGACGTTGTATAAAATCATCTAATTTTTGTTGGTCTTTAAAATCAAGAATATCTTTTTCTTTACCTAGTTGTTGCAATTTATCTAAAGACGAAAATTGCTTATCTTGTTGCTTTAAAGATTTAGATAGTCCAGAAACATTTCGGGATTGAGACTCTAAAACTTCAGCTACTTTTTCCTCTTCGGTTACTACCCTATTTGAGAAAATAGAAGACTTTGAACTTTTGAAATTATGCAAAGCATCAGTATCAAATACTTCAAAATAATACTCATAATCTACCCCTTCACTAACAGGTAGATTGCTTGGAAAAGCAAAAACAAACTGATCAAAAGAGGCTTTCTTGACAGCAATAGTTCCACGTCTAACATGAGAAGGATTCTTTCGATCATAGTAAACAATTTGTAGTTTCGAAAGTCCGTAATCATCAGATACCTGACCAATAACAAAATTCTTACTAACATTGAGACTATCTGGAGCTTTAGAAACCATGATAGAAGGAAACTGATCTACTATTGTATTAATTTCATAATTGAGTTTCTCAAAATTAGCAACAGCAATATTAGAAGTAGTAATTTGATAATCCAGATTTCTAGAAATTCGCTTAGACAATTGGAAAGTATTATTCGATTTAACGAAAAAAGATTTTTGATTATCTTCAATAAAAGATACAGATTGTGTTTTAGATGTGTTCAACTTCCATGTAACAACTGTGCCTTCAGGAACCATAGCATTACCTGTTCCTTTAATAATTTCAGACTTTTTATTTAGGTAACTCGGAAATTGTAAATACATTTCAAAGTCGGCAATAGAAGGAACTTCAATTACATTCAATTCATAATCTGGAGATAAAACTCCGTTAGCCTCCACGTGAAACAATAAAGACTGAATAGGTTTAGTAATTTTAAATGAAAACTCTCCTTGGGCATCCTGTTCCATAAAATAAGTTTCATCATTTAAGAAAACGACTATATTTTCGGGCATTATTTTACCTACTGTTTTCATGCGTAAAGTAAAATCAGAACCTTGCTCTACTTGTAAATTTTTGTTAAGAATAATAAATTTAAATGGCGCTGGTGGCTGAAAAGGCGAACTAAAATTAACAACACGATTTAAACTTTGAGAAATTACAGCACTGTTTCCCGTGAAATAAATAAGAAAGACCAAAATTATGGGTGCTAAAGCTAAAGGATAATACTTAGAATTTGCTTTAAAATTAATAGCATTCTCAAAAGGAATCGGAGAAAGTGTATTGGATTTTTGTTCAATAGAAGCTAAAACTAATTCCAAAGATACTGAAGATTGATCTTGAGATAACTGTAAAAAATTGATCAATTTGTCTTGAACTTCAGAAAAATGTATACCAATTATAGCTGAAGCTGCTTTATAATCAATACCAGATTTTAATTTAAAAAGCTTAAAAATGGGAATCAAAATAAAACGAAAGAACAAAAAAGCTTCTACAATGATAAATAGAACAAATAAAAAAGTTCTATAACTAGGTTTAAGCCATAAAAAATATTCAATAAAAAGGGTAAGTAAAAAATAAATTAAACCTAAACCGATAAAGAAAAGAGATCCTTTAATGAGTTCATTGGTGTAATACTTTTTAATAAAAGCTTCTAGTTTATCGTAAATAACATGCTGACTTTTAAGCATAATATTGGTATTTATTTAACCTATAAAACTAATAATTTAAATCGATGCAAAATATCAATTTAAGTTAAATAATATACCAAAATTAGAAAACCATAATAAAAGTATAGAATTGTATCTTTGCAATAAAAAAATATAGATGTCTAAACAAGTTCGTGTGCGTTTTGCACCAAGTCCAACAGGACCTTTACATATTGGCGGAGTTCGTACCGCATTATTCAATTATTTGTTTGCGAAGAAAAACAACGGTGTTTTCTTTTTACGAATTGAAGATACAGACCAAAACCGATTTGTTCCTGGTGCCGAAGAATATATCATGGAAGCATTAGAATGGTTAGGAATTGCTCCTGATGAAACGATTGGTAAAAACGAAAAATTTGGACCTTACCGTCAAAGCGAAAGAAAAGATATATACCAAAAATATGCAGCTGATTTGATAAATTCAGGCAATGCGTATTATGCATTTGATACGTCAGATGCTTTAGATGCGGCTAGAAAATTAGAAGAAGAACAAGGAAAAACGTTTATATACAACCATACTAACAGAGAAAAATTAGATACTTCTCTAGTAATTTCTGAAGAGGAAACTGCAAAAAGAATTGCTGCTGGAGAACATTATGTAATACGTTTTAAAACCCCAGTGAATGAAACTTTGCATTTACATGATATTATTCGTGGTGATGTAAAATTTGAAACAAATCTTTTAGATGATAAAGTATTGTTTAAAAGTGACGGCATGCCAACGTATCATTTGGCTAATATAGTAGATGATCATTTAATGGAAACTTCGCATGTTATACGTGGTGAAGAATGGTTGCCTTCAATGCCTTTACACGTTTTATTGTACAGAGCATTTGGTTGGGAAGCACCACAATTTGCACATTTACCGCTAATCATGAAACCTATTGGTAACGGAAAATTATCAAAACGTGATGGAGATAAAATGGGTTTCCCAGTATTTCCATTAGATTGGAAAACAGAAGAAGGAGTTTCATCAGGATACAGAGAAAAAGGATTTTTCCCTGAAGCAGTTCTAAACTTTTTAGCATTACTAGGTTGGAACGACGGAACCGATAAAGAGTTATTCTCATTAGAGGAACTAGTCTACTCATTTGACTTAAATAGAGTTCACAAATCAGGAGCAAAATTTGATCCTGAAAAAAATAAATGGTTCAATCATCAGTATTTAATAAAGCAAGAGAATGCAACTTTAGCAAAAGCCTTCACCCCTATTTTAATTGAAAAAGGTTTTAATGTAGAAGAAACAAAGCTTACTAAAATAGTTTCCTTGATTAAAGAGCGTGCCCATTTTGTATCGGAATTTTGGGAAATGAGTGATTTCTTTTTTGTGGCTCCAAAAAGTTATGATGAAAAAGCAAGCAAAAACTGGAAAGCTGAAACTCCTGCACTAATGCAAGAATTAATATCTGTAGTGGAGGAAATTACTAATTTCACATCTCTAAATATCGAAACAATTGTCAAAGATTGGATGACGAAAAACGAAATTGGGATGGGAAAAATTATGCAACCATTTCGTTTGAGTTTAGTTGGCGCACTAAAAGGTCCTCACCTATTTGATATTGTAGAAGTCATTGGAAAAGAAGAAACCATTTCGAGAGTTCAGAAAGCAATAGCAACATTATAAAAAAACAGCTCCCAAATTGGGAGCTTTTTTTTAGTCTTTAAAAAGAGTAACTTTAAAATATTGATTTTCACAGGCTTCATACAACCAGATTCCTTTATCTGAAAATTGAGCAGAAAAAAACAAATTGCCTTTTAATTTCAAATTCTTAATATAATTAGCAACTTTTAAATTAGAGTTAAGTGCTATAATGCCATTAAAATCAAATTTTGCATTAGTAAATCCTTTAAAAGTAGAATTAACATCATACATATTATTTTCAGTATCATCTAAATGTGCAAATGTTTCGTTGAATATTACATTCTGAGTTTTAGAAATTTTACCTGAAGATTTATCAATAATGCTATAATTGAAAAAATCTTTCAATCCATTAATTCTGATACTTAAACAAACATTATTATTTAATTGATATAAATCAACAAAAACTGTAGTCATCACATGGCTTTTATTAAAATCAGAGTCCTCTATATCATTTATTGATTCCCAAATTTTGTTACCTGCTTTATCAAATTTAAAAATATAAAATCCTTTAGGATTAGCCAAATCGTTTAATTTACCTAACTCATTGCCGTATAATCCGTAAATATAAACATCACCATTTTTAAAATCCTGGATATAATTGTTAATAGAAAGGTCATCTCCAAAATGCAAAAATTTATTATCATAACCTCCAGGAGTAAATTTACCTCCGTCATTTTTTGAATAAAGAAAAACACGATTAGGTATTTTTAAATCATAAACTATCTCTTTAACTGTTTTTCCTTCATTAGATAAACAAGTTCTATAGAAGATTGTATTAGAATAATCCTTAGAAATAGATTTACTAATCAAATCAACAGTTTCATCATAATTCACTGCTAAATTAAACTTAAACTCCTCTTTGCTTTTAATAAAATTAGGACCGATATATCTATCCAAATTAGGTTTATCAATCTTAAAAGTATTTTTCTTTCTAGTAATCATATCTTTAACACATAGATAGATATCATCTTTTTGAAAATCAACATCAAATTTTCCTTTAGAATTTCTTAAGGTATAGATATATTTCGAAGTAAAGTTTTGAGATTTTTCAAATACTAAAATATTATCGTCCCTAAGTTCAGAATTTTTTAATTCTAATAATTTTGCATCAAGAATGTAACCCATTTTAAGTTTAAAAACTCCTTCAGAATCATCCTGATAAACAAAAGCATTTTCAGTATTAGAATTTTTAGTATAGCCAAATTTAATATTTGAATCCAAAAAAGGCTTTGATACTCCATTTTCATCATACATATTTCTACCATCTATTAGAAAATTACTGTTAGGCAGCAATCTACCTTTTGTATATCGATACGTTTTACTGTCCTTATTCTCAACAATAGTTGTTTGAGCAGATAAAAAAACAGAAGAAATTAAAGTAATACTTAAAATTATTCTTTTCATAAATTTTAGTTTTTGGTTAATTTAAAACCAAAAATATAATAATTTTTAACAATAAAAATCATAAAAAAAATAAATAAAACATAATTATATAATTCGTAATTTAACAGAAATTAAAAACTTAAATCAAATTATCATGAACATTGCATTAATTGTTATTCTTGTCTTTGGATTATTCATTTTGTTATCCTCATTTTTTACAGTTAAACAACAAACAGCTGTTGTAATAGAACGCTTTGGAAAATTTTTAAGTATAAGACAATCCGGATTACAGCTCAAAATTCCAATCATTGACAGAATTGCCGGAAGAGTAAATTTAAAAATCCAACAATTAGATGTTATCATTGAAACTAAAACTAAAGATAACGTATTTGTAAAACTAAAAGTTTCGGTTCAATTTATGGTTGTAAAAGAAACGGTTTATGATGCCTTTTACAAATTAGAATATCCACACGATCAAATTACATCTTACGTATTTGATGTAGTTCGTGCCGAAGTACCTAAATTAAAACTGGATGATGTTTTTGAAAGAAAAGATGATATTGCCATTGCAGTAAAAAGAGAATTAAATGAGGCCATGACCACTTATGGTTACACCATCATCAATACTTTAGTAACTGATATTGATCCAGACATTCAAGTTAAGAATGCCATGAACAGAATCAATGCTGCAGACAGAGAAAAAACGGTTGCAGAATTTGAAGCTGAAGCATCACGTATTCGAATTGTTGCAAAAGCCGAAGCTGAAGCTGAAAGTAAGCGATTACAAGGACAAGGTATTGCAAACCAACGAAGAGAAATTGCAAAAGGTCTTGTAGAAAGTGTGGATGTCTTGAATAGAGTTGGTATCAATTCTCAAGAAGCATCAGCACTTATTGTAGTAACCCAACATTATGATACATTGCAAGCCATAGGTGCAGATACAAATTCGAATTTGATATTGTTGCCAAATTCACCACAAGCAGGAAGCGATATGTTAAATAATATGATTGCATCATTTTCAGCTTCTAACCAAGTTGGTGAACTAATGAAAAAAAGAAATGAAAAAGATCACAGATCGAAAGATCATAAAATAGAAAATCACAATTCAACTGATCATTCCGAAATTCAGGATAAAGAAGAATAAAAAATTAAAGAGGCCAAGCGCCTCTTTTTTTTGTGCCATCATTTTTTTTGAAACTAAAATAAAAAATGAACTCCTCACCTACTCTTTCATTTTTTAAATAAAATCAGAACGTAATTTTTTTAACTTTTCAAAAAATTAAATTTCACGTGGAAAAAACAGAAAAAAGTACATTTTCAAAATTGCAACAGCCTATTGGAACAAATATGTACAAAAAGTAACTATTTTTACACCAAAACCTAATTAAAGAGTCATTATTAAACGAAATTTTTAAAAACATATAAATTGATGTCTAAATAAAATTAATTGCTTAAAATTAAAATATGAGCGTCAATTTTAATAATTAAAAATAATAATTTTAAGAAATAAAATAGATATTACTAATAATAACAAAACTCCCGATTAAAGGAGTTCTAGTATTGGTAATATCTATAATTAAAAAGTGATTTTTCTAATTTAATAAAGCAAGCACTTTTTCGTTTTTTTCTACATTTTTCAATTCTGATAAAACTGCTTCAAATAAAACTAAATTATCAGCATCATTTTTCAAATTCAAAATTGCAGCCATTCGAACGGAAGCCAATTGACTTTTTAATGACATAGTATAAAATTTTTGAACCAAATCAGCATCAAACGAATTAATTTCAACTTTATCAGAATATTGAACAATCAAATTAGCAAACAACAACGCATTGTTATCATTTTTGATATTTTTGGTAACCGTTTGAACTAACAAACTATAGTTATCAACACTCTTGATGTTTTCAATAATAGCAATTAAAAGAGAAGCTGCAGCAGTTTCATCCTTTTCTTTAACGTACTTATTCAGATCTTTTTGAGTATTCATCAAAAGATTTTCTTCTTTTTTACCTTTTTCTTCCCAAGCATCTTTTAATCCAACCGTTTTGTTGAAAATAATGGTCTGAGCAGTACTGTCTTTATCAACATTAAAATATCCTAAACGCTGAAATTGAAACTTATCACCCGCTTTCACAGTAGCTAAACTAGGCTCTACATATCCTTTTACAACTTGAAGAGAATTCGGATTCATAAAATCCAAGAAGTTTTTATCTTTATGACTGTCAGGTGCTTGGTCTAAAAATAATCTGTCATATAAACGAACTTCCGTTTCCAGAGCATGAGCAACTGAAACCCAATGCAAGGTACCCGCAACTTTGCGTTGGCTAGCTTCACTTCCACTTCCACTCTTGCTATCTGCATCATAGGTAGCATGTATTTCAATAATTTCTCCTGAATCATCTTTTACAACAGATTCACCTTTAATGATATAGGCGTTTTTTAAACGTACTTCACGACCGATACTTAATCTAAAAAATTTAGCAGGAGCATCTTCTAAAAAGTCTTCTCTTTCAATAAACAATGTCTTTGCAAAAGGTACTTTTCTGAAACCAACACTTTCATCTTCTTGATTATTCTCAGCATCCAACCACTCTTCTTGACCTTCCGGATAGTTCGTAATAATCAATTTAACTGGGTCTAATACAGCCATAACACGTGGCGCAGTTTTATTTAAATCTTCGCGTAAGCAAAATTCTAACAACGAATAATCGATGATATTTTCACGCTTTGCAACTCCGATAATTTCACAGAATTTACGGATAGAATTAGCAGTATAACCACGTCTGCGTAAACCAGAAATAGTAGGCATTCTAGGATCATCCCAACCGTTTACAAAATTTTCTTGAACCAATTGCAGTAATTTACGCTTACTCATTACAGTATAATTCAAATTCAAACGAGCAAATTCATATTGATTTGGACGCACTTTCGTATTATCATAAATTTGATCTAAAAACCAATTGTACAACTCACGGTGCATTACAAATTCTAGAGTACAAATCGAATGTGAAATTTGTTCTATAAAATCGCTTTCGCCATGCGCATAATCATACATTGGATAGATTTTCCAATCATTACCTGTTCTATGATGATGACGATGTAACACTCTATACATCAACGGATCACGCATCAACATATTAGTAGAAGCCATATCAATTTTGGCACGTAAAACATGACTTCCTTCCGGAAAATCACCATTTTTCATACCTTCAAATAAAGATAAATTTTCTTCAACTGAACGATTTCTATAAGGTCCATCAACACCAGGTTGCGTTGGCGTTCCTTTTTGAGCAGCCATTTCTTCAGAAGATTGACTATCTACATAAGCCTTTCCGTTTTTAATCATCATTACAGACCAATCATACAATTGTTGAAAGTAATCAGATGCGTAACGTTCTTCAGCCCAGTTAAAGCCTAGCCATTCCAAGTCTTCTTTAATAGCATCAACATACTCCTGCTCTTCTTTGGCAGGATTAGTATCATCAAAACGCAAATTAACAGGAGCATTGTACTTTAAACCCAAACCAAAATTCAAGCATATTGATTTGGCATGCCCAATATGTAAATAACCATTTGGCTCTGGTGGAAAACGAAAACGTAATTTATCTTGAGGAAAACCGTTCGTTAAACTGTCTTCAATGATTTGTTCTATAAAATGGAGTGATTTTTCTTCAGTTGACATCTTTTTGTTTTATTTTAGCAAAGATAAAAAAAACTTTAAGGTTTGAGTTTAATGTTTACAACGAAACCAATTAATAGCTGGGATTTCAGCAGTATCTTTATACATAAAACTAACAATCAAAAATGGGAATAATAAAACTTAAAAATATCAGAACTTTCTCTTATCACGGTTGCTTAATCGAAGAGGGAAAAATAGGATCAGACTATCTCGTTAATCTTGAAGTAAAAACAGATTTACGTAAATCAAGTATCTCGGATGATTTAAAAGATACTGTAGATTATGTGCTGTTAAACCGCATTGTAGTGGAAGAAATGGACATACGATCAGATTTATTAGAGCATGTGGCGCATAGAATTGTAAATCGTATTTTTAATGAAATTGCTGCTATATCAAGAATTGTAGTTCAGGTTTCAAAACTAAATCCTCCTATTAGTGGTGACGTTGAAGCAGTTACTATTGAAATGGAGGAATATAGAAATTAATTTCTGTTATTCTTAATAAAGAAAATTACTTTGTAATAGAATTATATGCTTTATTTAGAAATTGAAACTTGCTTTTACGAAATTTTATAGTACATTTGCAAACCAATTAAATATTGGCGTCGTGGCCGAGCGGCTAGGCTGGGCTCTGCAAAAGCTCCTACTCCGGTTCGAATCCGGACGATGCCTCTAAAACCTTCAAGGAAACTTGAGGGTTTTTTTGTGATTTATTTTTAGAAAAAATAAAGTAAAATAATGGCTCGGATCCGTCCCGAAACTTCGGGAGATGCCTCTAAAACCTTCAAGGAAACTTGAGGGTTTTTTTGTGATTTATTTTTAGAAAAAATAAAGTAAAATACTGGCTCGAATTCGTCCCGAAACTTCGGGAGATGCCTCTAAAACTTTCAAGGACACAAACAAAGTGAATTGGCGTAGTAAACTTGAGGTTTTTTTGTGAATTATTTTTAGAAAAATTCTGTTGTTTAAACCATTAGGTTATTAAGAAAATTAAGAGTAAACACACAAGAATAATAAATAATTAAATTCATTAACACTTAAATGACTTATTTGTATAAATTAAAAAAGCCCTGACACTATTTATTAGAATCAAGGCCTTTTGATTTAAATAGAATTTAAAATTACTTATTCTCTATTTTTTCAAATGCTTTTTTAACCAATTCTTTTTCTTCGGGAAACCACCCTTGAGTGATTAGTACTATCCCAAAAATCATCATCACTACACTTATTCCTTTTTTAATTTTAATAATATTTACTGGAGTAAGTTTAGTTTTTAATTGTTTGGCTAACAATATTTTAAAACAATCAATTATTAAATAACTCAATATTACAGATATAAAAAAAGTTATCATTCTAGACGTTTGCATCTCCAGTTTTGGTCCCACAGATATTATAATAGCAACCCAAAAACCTAGAACGCCTATGTTGATAAAGTTGAGTAAAAATCCTTTTACAAAAAGACTAATGTAATTTTTTTTGACAATTTCTTTGTCAATAAGATCAGTATTTATTTTTTGTTCTTTTTTTAATTGAACAAAAGAAATAATGCCGTAAGCTAACATAATAACACCACCAAAAATGAATAATGCTGGTTGATCTTTGATACTTTGTATTAATCTATAACTTCCTAAATACGCAATAGCTATAAAAAAAATGTCTCCTAAAACAACACCTAAATCAAAAACTAAAGCGGCTCTTAATCCTTTTATAATACTGGTTTCAAGTAGTATAAAGAAAACAGGACCTATCATAAAACTAAGAAATATTCCCCAAGGAATACCCGCTAAAATATCGTTTACCATTCAAAATTAAAATTTGTTGCCTGTAAATATACCAAGGATTATCTATTTTTCTTGAATTTTACCACCTATGAAAACTTCTTTATTAATTTGTTTGGGTTTACCATAAATAAAAATAGAACCTCCGGCACGAACTTTTGCATCTACGAGCGTGGTAGCATAAACATCAGCTTCACCACCTGCAGAGACACTTATGGCGGTTTGTGTGGTAATTAAATCTTTGGAACTTAAAATACCTCCAGATGTAATTACAACGTCTTGATTTGTTGCTTTTCCAGTTAAGGTAACAATTCCACCAGCATTGACTTTTACATTGACTTTTTCTACGTTTAAATCTAAAATAACTTCACCACCAGATGTTGCATTAACTCCAAAACTAGTCTGTTTAAAATCATATTCACTAGAAACATAAGCACCTTCACTAACTGAAATTTCTTCAATTTTATTAAAATATAATTTTACAGTGATGTGATTACCTGAAAGTAATTTTGGGAACGGCATTCTTATTTTTAAAATTCCGTTTTTATTTACCGTCTCTAATTCTTCAGATCGATCACCTGTAATAACAATCTTGTTTTCCGAAGCTGGAATTAATACAACTTTAATCTTATCAAAAACTCTAACTTCATCAAAATCACCCAGATTTCTAGATACTTGAGCATTCGTAATTTGACTTAAAATTACAAATGCAAGTAGCACTATTTTTTTAGTCCAATTTCTAAAATTACTTTTTTGATATTCCTGAATCTTTGATTTCATTTTTTTTTACTTTATAGGTTCACTAACTCTTCTTAAAAAATTAAAATCCAATTGTTTTTTAACTAAATCGGCATTTTTAACTTTAACGAAAATTTCATCTCCTAATTGCAATAACTTACCAGAAGTTGCTCCTGTTAATGCATATTGTTTTTCATCGAAAGTGTAATAATCATCACGTATGTCTCGAATACGAACCATTCCTTCGCATTTATTTTCGATAATTTCAACATAAATTCCCCATTCTGTCACACCCGAAATCACACCCAGAAACTCTTGATCCTGATGATCTTGCATGTATTTTACTTGCATGTATTTGATGGAATCACGTTCCGCATTGGTTGCCAAACCTTCCATAGTTGACGAATGCAAACATTTGGTTTCATACGTTTCTTCATCTACTGATTTTCCTCCATCAAGGTAAAACTGTAACAAACGGTGCACCATAACATCTGGATAACGACGTATTGGCGATGTAAAATGAGAATAATAATCAAAAGCAAGTCCGTAATGACCAATATTATCTGTCGAATATTTGGCTTTACTCATACTTCTAATAGCCAGTGTATCGATTAAGTTTTGCTCTTTTTTACCATTAACATCAGCCATTAATTGATTCAAAGACTTAGAAATATCGCCTTTGTTTCTGAAATCAATTTTGTAACCAAACTTAGCAATTACGGTTTGCATGGCTATTAATTTGTCTTCATTAGGCTCATCGTGAATTCTGTAAATGAAGGTTTTCTTTTGTTTACCAATGTATTCGGCCACTTTTTTATTAGCCAAAAGCATGAACTCTTCAATCAAATGATTGGCATCTTTTGAAACTTTAAAGTAAACTCCTTGTGGTTCACCCGCATCGTCTAAGTTGAATTTTACTTCGACTTTATCAAAAGAGATGGCACCATCAGCCATTCTCTTTTTTCTAAAAATCTTAGCTATTTCGTCCATTTTAAGCGTTGCTGCGACAATTTCTGCAGGAACTTGATAAGATGCTCCTGTAATCGAAATTTCTACCGGAATAACATCTTGTTTGGTTTCTATGATGTGCTGCGCTTCTTCATAGGCAAAACGTTGATCTGAATAAATTACCGTTCGACCAAACCACTGGTTTACCACTTGAGCTTTATCAGTAATTTCAAATATGGCCGAAAACGTATATTTCTCTTCTTGCGGACGTAATGAACACGCAAAGTTTGATAAAACCTCAGGCAACATGGGTACTACCCTATCCACTAAATAAACCGATGTGGCTCTTTGATAAGCTTCATCATCAAGGATAGTTCCTTCTTCTAAATAGTATGAAACATCAGCAATATGAATTCCTATTTCGTAGTTACCATTTTCTAATTCTTTGAAAGACAAAGCATCATCAAAATCTTTAGCATCTTTTGGATCAATGGTGAAAGTTAACGTATCGCGCATATCACGACGATTGGCAATTTCAGCTTCTGTAATCGAAGTATCTATTTTTTGTGCATAAGTTTCAACTTCAATAGGAAACTCTGATGGCAAACCGTATTCAGCCAAAATGGCATGAATCTCCGTATCATGTTCACCTGGTTTACCTAAAACTTTCACAACAGTCCCAAACGGACTATCAGCACGTTTTGGCCAATCTTCAATATGTACCAAAACTACATCACCTTGCTCCGCCTCGCCTATTTTATCCTTTGGAATAAAAATATCAGTATACATTTTTGGATTGGCAGTAGAGACAAAAGCAAAATTAGCTTGGATATCAATTACGCCCACAAAATCTGTTTTGTGTCGTTCTATGACTTCAATAACTTCACCTTCAGGACGTTTTCCTTTTCTGCGGTTGTACACATATACTTTTACGATATCTTTATCTAAAGCATGATTCAAGTTTGCGGTAGGAATAAAAACATCATCCTCAAGATCTGGACAAACAAAAAAGGCTGTTTTACGACCAGTCATATCAATCTTACCTTCGTAATAATCTTGACTAGCAGCTTTTACCAAAAATTTACCTGGTTCCGACTCAATAATCTTGTTTTGCGAGGCTAAAATTTTTAAATCTTTTATAATTTGATTTCTACTCTCCGTATCATCAAGTTCTAGCTTTGCTCCTATTTGTTTATAATTGAATGCTTTATTAGCACTTTGCGATAGTATTTTTAATATTTTATCCGTGAAATCTTTCCCTTTCTTTATCGGCTTTCTTAATCTTTTACTCATAAATCTTGTTCTTAAAAGTCTAAAATTACGAAATACTACATTGTTATCACTAAAATAGCGCTAGTTTTAAATAAAATATAACTTTACGTAATAGTTGTATCTTTATAAAAACTATACCAATGGAAGCATTTAAAACGATTGCTATATTCAATTACGCACACGAAATTGTGGTAATCAAACATTTATTAGAGCAAGAAGCAATTGCTTTTTTTTTCGAAAACGAAAATCTTGTATCAGTTGATCCGTTTGGCAGTTTTGCCTACGGAGGAATCAAACTCAAAATTCATCAAAACGATTTTGAAAAAGTGCAAGCTCTTTTGGATCACTTGAACAACAATTTGAAAATCGTTTGAGATCAATTTTAAAAATTTTTGAATTTTCTTTTTTCAAAGTTGTCAACATATATTTAAATAAACAAAAAGAAAAATTAAATTTTAAATCCTTCTTGGTTGTTATTATAGTGTGTTAATAATGGCAATAAATTTTTTAAAAATGATATTGAAAATCAGTTTTAAGATGTTATTTAGACTTATCAACATACTTATATGGAAATAATCTATTGATTTTAAAAGAGTTTCTATTTTTAATTAACAACGGTTGATAATTATAAATGAATTGAATTTGTAAATAAGTAATTTTTTAAAATTAGTTAATAAAGTACTTTTGAGTATTGATAACTTTTCTAAAAATTCTGCAAACTAAATTAGGAATTAATAAGTCAGTTTTGGATTAGTTATTTTTTTCATTTTACCAAAAATTAGTTCTTATTTTCTATCTCAAGTTATGAACATTTTATGTTAATTTAAAGTTATCTGAATATCAAGCATTTGCGTTTTGGTATTAACAATGTAAAATTTTAACATTTAAATCATACATTTTATACTGATTTACAAGTATTTATATACTTATTAAAATTGTTAATAACTGCTAAATATTTCATTACTAAGTCTTTAAATAATATTATAAAAATGGCCTGAAAATAGTGTTTATAAGAATCAATTTTCGGCAACAAACTTAGCTGTATTTCCTCTTCAATAGTAGATTAGTTTCTCTAAATTTGCAACACACAACTTAAAACATACAAAATGAAAATTTCAATTGGAAACGATCACGCCGGGCCAGATTACAAAAAGGCAATTGTTGAAATGCTTATCGCAAAAGGACATCAAATAACCAATTATGGAACTGATTCAGTTGATAGCGTTGATTATCCTGATTTTGGGCATCCAGTAGCTAATGATGTAACAGAAGGTAAAGCTGATTTAGGAATTGTAATTTGTGGAAGCGGAAATGGAATTGCAATGACTGTTAATAAACATGCTCAAGTTCGTGCTGCTTTGTGTTGGACCAAAGAAATTGCAATTTTAGCACGCCAACATAATGATGCCAATATTATTAGTATTCCTGCTCGTTTTACTTCAATTCCACAAGTATTAGAAATGGTTGAAGCTTTTATTAGTACTGATTTTGAAGGTGGCAGACACCAAAATCGTGTCAATAAAATAGCCTGTCAATAAAATTTTGGCTGCTACGCAGCTTTATAATTACATCAAGCTCGGTTTTTTACTGGGCTTTTTTATTTTCTATTGACTAAATTAATCTAAATTCAGTCAACGTACTGACTGAATTAATGTAAATTCAGTCAACGTACTGACTGAATTAACGTTTTTTAAGTATATTTGTATCTAAATAATTAAAATTCAAGCTTATGAATTTTTTAGAAAGAGGAATAGATACATTATTTTCTAAAAGAGTTTTACCTAATAAAGTATTGATTTTATTAGGTGCAAGACGTGTGGGTAAAACAGCTTTTATCAAAAATTATCTTGCTACCATTCCAAAAGAAGATTATTTGCATTTGAATGGCGAAGATATTCAAGATGCAGATTTACTCAAAGAAAGATCAGTAGCTAATTATAAACGTCTTTTAAAAAAAGTAAAATTGTTAGTAATTGATGAAGCTCAAAACATTCCTGATATCGGACTCATTTTAAAATTGATAGTTGATTCTATTGATGACATAAAAGTAATTGCTACAGGATCGTCAGTTTTTGATTTATCTAATAAGTTGGGAGAGCCATTAGTAGGCAGAAAAAATACTATTTACTTATTTCCTTTGGCACAAATAGAATTTGCTAAATATGAAAACTTTAAAGAAACCACTCAAAAATTAGAAGAACGATTGCTTTTTGGGTCCTATCCAGAATTAGAGCAATATCCAGAATGGGAGGAAAAGATTAACTACCTGAAAGAAATCGTGAATTCGTATTTATTAAAAGATATTCTAGTTTACGAAGGGATTAAACAATCCAATAAAATTCTGGATTTATTAAAGTTAATTGCTTTTCAAATAGGGCAGGAGGTATCCTTGCAAGAATTAGCAAGACAATTGGGTATTTCTAAAAATACAGTCGAAAGATATTTGGATTTACTTTCGAAAGTGTTTGTTATTTACAAAGTTCCTGGTTTTAGCAAAAATCTACGCAAAGAAATAACCAAATCAAGCAGATGGTATTTTTATGACAACGGCATTCGGAACGCTATTATCGCTAATTTTAGTCGGTTAGATTCCAGAACAGATGTGGGAGCATTATGGGAAAATTATCTTGCTTCGGAACGTATAAAAAATCAAAATTACACACAAAAAACGGTTTCTAATTACTTCTGGAGAACTTATGACCAACAAGAATTAGATTGGCTTGAAGAAGAAAACGGTATTTTAAGAGGTTACGAATTCAAATGGAATGAAAACAGAAAAGCAAAAATTCCTACGGCTTTCGCCAAAGCGTATCCAGAAGCTAGTTTTGAAGTGATTAACAAACAGAATTATTTAGATTTTATTAGCTATGAGTCCGAAATAATAGACCAGAAAGATCAGTCCGATTTGTAAAGTAGCAAGTAACCAAAACTTCCATAAATAGCTTTTTTTTGCTGTTTTATGTCTAAAAAGTAACATTGCAATTCCTGAACCAATTGTGCCGCCTAGAAATACAAAACTTAAAAGAGTTCGTTCTGAGATTCGTCTTTTTTGATTTTTAGCTAAAAATTTATCATAACCTATACTCACAAAAGCGATAATGTTAATCACAAAAAAGAAACAGAATAAAACAGTCATTTGATTTAAATTAAAGTCAAAGATAAATGAAGTAAGTAGTTTTTCTTATATTTAGAATCCTTATTTAAGTCTAAAAAGTTATTAATTATGAGTCCAATTAAATTATTCGAAGCCAAAAAAGTTCGAAGCCATTACGATGCTGAAAAAGAAATTTGGTATTTCTCAGTTATTGATGTTATTCAGATTTTAACAGGAACAGATAGACCAAGGAAATATTGGTCTGACTTGAAAAAGAAACTATTAAAGGAAGGAAGTGAAGTGTCCGATAAAATCGGACAGTTGAAAATGCTTGCTGAAGATGGTAAAAATAGATTGACAGATACTGCTGATACCGAAACTTTATTGCGCTTAATTCAATCCATTTCTTCACCAAAAGCAGAACCGTTCAAGCAATGGTTGGCAAAAGTGGGCTATGAACGAATGCAAGAATTGGTAGATCCCGCCCAAAGTTTAGACCGTGCCCGTGAAAATTGGCAAAAATTGGGATGTAGCGAAAAATGGATTCAGCAGCGAATGACAGGGCAGGAGACTCGCAATAAATTAACCGATTATTGGAAAGAATCGGGTGTGGAAAAGAAAGATGAATTTGCAATGTTGACCAATATCATTCATCAGGAATGGTCAGGATTATCTGTTAAAAATCATAAAGAAATAAAAGGACTAAAAACTCAAAATTTACGAGATCATATGACGGAAGCTGAATTAATTTTTACAGCTCTAGCAGAACTTTCTACCCGACAAATTGCAGAAACAGATGAATCCAAAGGTCTTTTAGAAAATGCAAATGCCAGTAAGAAAGGAGGAGCAATTGCCAAAAACGCCCGACTAGCTTTAGAGGAGAAAACAGGAAAAAGTGTAGTAACAGGAGAAAATTTTCTACCACCAATTCAAAAAGAGCTAGAGTAAATTTAGCTATTTTAGCCGTCCGAAAAAATCAAAAAATGAACAATATACAATTCATTGCCAAGTCTGTTCAAACAGCAGCCATCAACATTCAAAAAACGGTTCAACTTTTACAAGAAGATTGCACGATTCCCTTTATTTCCCGTTATCGAAAAGATACTACTGGAAATCTAGATGAAGTCCAAATTGAACACATTGCCAAACTTCAAAAAGAGTACGAAGCAATTGCTAAACGCAAAGAAGCAATCCTAAAATCAATTGAAGAGCAAAACGGATTAACGTCTGAATTAGATAGAAAAATACAACAAAGTTTTGATTTACAGGAATTAGAAGATTTGTATTTGCCGTTCAAAAAGAAGAAAAAAACCAAAGCAGATGTGGCTCGTGAAAATGGATTGGAACCTTTAGCGAAAATCATCATGGCTCAAAACAAAGAGGATGTTGATTTCCTGGCTACTAAATATTTGAACGATAATGTGACGAATGAAGATGCCGCTTTGCAAGGCGCACGAGATATTATTGCCGAATGGATCAACGAAAATATTTTTGTTAGAAAACAGTTGCGACGCCTTTACGAGCGCAAAGCAACCATTACAACCAAAGTAGTAAAGACCAAAAAAGACGAAGAAGGCGCTCAAAAATTCAACCAATATTTTGATTGGTCAGAACCCTTGACAAAAGCACCTTCGCATAGATTATTGGCAATGCTACGTGCCGAAAATGAGGGTTTTATCAAGTTTAAAGTCGAAGTCGATTTGGACGAAGCCTATGATATTATTGATGAATTGGTTTTAAAAGGAGACAGTCCAGCCACGCCACACGTGCAATTAGCCATTGAAGACAGCTACAAACGATTGCTAAATCCTGCTATTTCAAACGAAGCTTTGCAAGAAGCGAAAGCCAAGGCTGATGCCAATTCGATTCAAGTTTTTGCAACTAATTTAGGGCAGTTATTGCTATCACCACCTTTGGGAGAGAAACGAATTTTAGCCATTGACCCAGGATTTCGTTCAGGTTGTAAAATAGTTTGCTTAGACGAAAAAGGCGATTTAATATACAACGAAACTATTTATCCGCATGCGCCACAAAACGAAATCTCGATGGCCATGAAAAAAATAAAATCAATGGTAAATGCGTATAATATCGACGCAATTTCCATTGGAAACGGAACGGCATCTCGAGAAACCGAATTTTTTATCAAGAAAATTGCTTTTGATAGAGCGGTTCAGGTTTTCATTGTTTCAGAGGCGGGTGCTTCGGTATATTCGGCATCAAAAATTGCTCGTGAAGAATTCCCTAATTATGATGTTACGGTTCGCGGATCGGTTTCTATCGGTCGCCGATTGAGTGATCCTTTGGCGGAGTTGGTAAAAATTGACCCAAAAGCCATTGGCGTGGGCCAATACCAGCATGATGTAGATCAAAGCAAATTGAAAGAAGAACTAGATACCACTGTGGTGCGTTGCGTGAATTCAGTAGGAGTAAATATCAATACGGCGAGTAAACATTTGTTGAGTTATGTGAGTGGAATAGGAGAGAAGCTAGCCGAAAATATTGTGAATTACCGATCTGAAAATGGTCCTTTTGAGGATCGAAAACAACTCAAAAAAGTACCTCGTTTGGGCGAAAAAGCTTTTCAACAAGGAGCAGCTTTTATTCGAATTAAAGACGGCAAAAACCCATTGGATAACTCAGCCGTTCACCCCGAAGCTTATTCAATTGTGGAAAAAATGGCCAAAGATTTAAAGCTGAAAGTCACTGATTTGATTGCTAACAAGGAGAAAACAGCCTTAATTAAACCAGAAAATTATGTTACGCCTGAGATAGGTTTATTGACTTTAAAAGATATTATTAAGGAATTAGAAAAACCCGGTTTGGACCCTAGAAAAGCTGCAAAAGTTTTTGAATTTGATCCGAATGTAAAAACAATTAAAGACGTAAAAACAGGAATGATTTTGAACGGAATTGTCAATAACATTACCAATTTTGGTTGTTTTGTAGACTTGGGTATTAAAGAAAGTGGTTTGGTACACATTTCTCAACTCAAAGCAGGCTTTGTAAGCGACGTAAACGAAGTGGTGAAGTTGCACCAGCACGTTACTGTTAAAGTAACGGAAGTAGATGAGGATAGAAAGCGAATTCAGTTGACGATGATTTTGTAAAATAAAAAAGTCCTAGTTCTTAAAATGAATTAAGAACTAGGACTTTTTAAAATATTGTTTTTTAAAAAAGATTACTCTTTTGTTTCTTCTTTTTTACTTAAAGGCTGGCTGTCTTCTTTTGCAGCATTCTTAAATTCCTTGATCCCACCACCAAGACCTTTCATTAATTCCGGTATCTTTTTACCACCAAAAAGGAGTAAAACAACAGCAATGATTAAAATCCATTCTGAACCACCCGGCATGAAACCTAAAGTTATGTTTAAAAAGTTCATATCTCTAATATTTAAATATAAGTCACAAAGGTAAATAGAAATATGCATCCTAAATTTTTTTTAGTGTGTTTTTTTAATGCAAGCACCGTTAAAAATTTACTAAAAAAGAGATTTCTATTTTAACAGCTTGTAAAAACTAGTAAATACAAGCAATAACAATTATTGTTATATTTGTTTGATAAACAAATTCTATGTCCAAGAAAAGACTAAAACGTAAATTAATAAAGGAAAATTTATTTAATAAGAGGCGTTTAATTATTTTAAATGAGGATACTTTTGAAGAAACTTTTTCATTGAAACTTACTTTGATGAATGTATTTGTAGTAGCAAGCGTTGGGGCAATACTTATTATAATTGTTACTACTTTTATAATTGCATTTACTCCTTTGAGAGAGTTTATACCAGGCTATTCATCCTCAAAATTAAAAAGAGAAGCCATAGAACTTGCTTTAAAATCAGACTCTTTGTCTAAGGCTATTAAACAAAATGAGGATTATTTGAAAGGAATAAAAAAGGTATTGACCGGAAAATTAGAATACGCAAAATTCAACAAGGATTCCATTTTAGAATCGGCAACTACTTCAGATAAAGAAATAGACTTGTCCGCTACTGATGCGGAGTTGGAGTTACGAGAACAAGTTGCACTTGAGGACCAAAAAGCAAAATCATCTGGTTCTAAAACTAAAAAGTCAAACTAAAAATCTTTAAAAAGAAGCACTTACATAATGTCAATAAAATCATTTGCTGCAAAATTATTTGCACATAAAATATACCAGAAAACGCAAAAATGGGCAGCAGAACCAGTTGCTACACAGCAAAAAGTATTACAACAGTTAATTGCTCAAGCAAGCACTACTCAGTTTGGAAAAGACCATTATTTTGAAAGTATAAAAACCGCAAAAGATTTTGCAAAGCAAGTTCCTATTCGGGATTATGAGGCGCTAAAACCTTATGTCGATAGGGTGGTTCAAGGTGAGGCAAATGTATTGTGGACTGGTAAACCTTTGTATTTTGCTAAAACATCTGGAACTACTTCCGGTGCTAAATACATTCCGTTAACTAAGGAATCAATGCCGTATCATATTGAGGCAGCTCGAAACGCGATCTTGCATTACATACATGAAACCGGTAAGGCTGATTTTGTAGATGGCAAAATGATTTTCTTGCAAGGAAGTCCACTTTTAGAAGAAAAAAACGGAATAAAATTAGGGCGCTTATCTGGAATTGTAGCGCATTTTGTTCCAAAATACCTTCAAAAAAATAGAATGCCATCTTGGGAAACCAATTGCATTGAAGATTGGGAAACCAAAGTAAACGCCATTGTAGAGGAAACGTTTCACGAGAATATGGCTGTGATTTCCGGGATTCCATCTTGGGTGCAAATGTATTTTGAAAAATTGCATCAAAAAGGAGGGAAGCCTGTGGGCGAAATTTTCAAAAACTTTAATTTGTTCATTTACGGCGGTGTGAATTACGAACCGTATCGGGCGAAGTTCGAGAATTTAATAGGTCGAAAAGTAGACAGCATTGAATTATTTCCAGCTTCGGAAGGATTTTTTGCGTATCAAGATTCTCAAAAGGAAAAAGGAATGTTACTACTGCTGAACTCCGGAATTTTTTATGAGTTTATCAAAAGTGACGAATTTTATACCGAAAATCCAAGAAGACACACTATTGGCGAAGTTGAATTGAATGTCAATTATGTTTTAATTATTTCTACCAATGCTGGACTTTGGGGCTATAATATTGGTGACACCGTTCAGTTTACGAGTTTAAAACCGTATCGAGTCATTGTATCTGGCAGAATCAAACATTACATATCGGCTTTTGGAGAACATGTTATTGGTAAGGAAGTAGAAAGTGCGTTGCAAGAAGCTATTATTGGAACATCAATCAGAATTAATGAATTTACAGTAGCCCCACAAATCACGCCAGTCGAGGGATTACCGTATCACGAATGGTTTATAGAATTTGAAAACGAACCAGAGGACAGCGTAGCATTTGCGGAAGCGCTGGACAATGCCATGCGCAAACAAAACATGTATTATGATGATTTGATTGTGGGCAAGGTGTTGCAAAAAGTGGTGGTTACCAAAGTAGTTAAAAACGGTTTTCAAGAATACATGAAATCAATTGGTAAATTAGGGGGTCAAAACAAAATTCCAAGACTTTCGAATGACAGAAAGATAGTGGATTTGTTAAAAAGAGAATAAATGTCATACCTTTGCAGGTTAGAAAATAAGTAGAAAATGAAAGAAACAAAAAATATATCGCGCTCAAGAGCACAAGAATCATCGGCAGCCATTGAAAAAATGTACATTACCATGCGCCACCTTTTTAATAGAGGATTTTACAAGCCAATGGGAGTGTCAGGGGATACGCTTCGCGAGGCGTTGCTTGCGTTACGACCAGAGATTTACGGGAATATTGCCGAAGAGAAAGTAGAATTGAACGGACTTTTATACGTAATTGAACGACTTCCGGTAGGAATTGAAGAATGCCGTTTTATCAATCTTACTTCAGACGAAGGTTACTCTAAATCGCATTTTCAAGCTATTGTTCCTCCAAAAAGACGTCGTAATTGCTACCGAATTGATGAGGAGCAAATGAATGTCGAAATTACAAGAGGGCGATCAGATATTTACGATATTTTAACGCACTTGACCTTCATATTTATTGAATCGCACAAAATCAGAAACCGTGTTTTACTGGATGATGCTGGTGAGGTTTCTCGTGACTGGTACAAACTAGAACAGGCAGTTTCTCAAAAGAAAAAGCTTACGCAAGTAGAGAAAGAAAAAGCCATTTCGCATGCAGCTAACATATTAGGTAGAACTTTTGCTGAGGTTTTGGATATTTATGATGCCTTTGGTTCAGCAGCAGCACCAGACCGTTTTTTACACGTGATTTATTGGTTAGGAAAATTAGCTATTGAAGAAATAGTTGATGATAACAAGAGAACAATCACTTTTAGTCCTATTTTGAGAGAACGTTTGGGACACCACATTCATGGCGAAGTTTGGGCTACCAATATTAAAGAGGTTTTAAAAGAAAATCAACTTTTAGACCGACCAATTCACGTAATCAGTGCTAATATGCACAGTGTGATGAATTCGATTTTTGCAACTGAAGTATTGAAAACGAAGTTCAAAGACAAATCGGATTTCTTTATTTATGAAGAGCTAAGTAGATCTGGAGCTGATGAGGTACGCAATCAAGTTACAGCAGTTGCATTGAAACAAGGAATGATTTCTTTGCCAGATACCTCAGGAACTAATATTGATGTACAAATTTTTGATACCGCTAAAATCAATTGGGCTAAAACATCATTTCCTAGTGCCAAGACTGATGATAAAAAACCAGTTTTAATAGTGATGGATTATGCTTTTGGGGAGCAAGCCTATGAGACAATTGACGAGTTGTTGAAACCTTTTAAGAAAGACACTTTATTAAACGTAGAATCGGTTTCTATTATGGGTAAAGCAGGAATTTTAGAGGGAGGAAAAGGAGATATCATGATTCCAAATGCGCATATAAATGAAGGAACTGCAGACAATTATTTCTTTGAAAACGAACTAACTGCTGAGATGTTTGAAGGAAATGACATTGCTGTCTTTGCAGGTCCAATGGTAACTGTTTTGGGAACTTCATTACAGAACAGAGATTTATTAAAGTTTTTCCACGAGTCTACTTGGGGAATTATTGGTCTTGAAATGGAAGGTTCTTATTATCAAAAAGCCATTCAATCGGCCTCAAAAATTAGAAGAAGTGTTCCTCATGACATCAAAGTACGTTATGCCTATTACGCCTCAGATAATCCGCTTGAAACAGGAAGTACACTGGCTTCAGGTGGTTTAGGAACAACAGGTGTAAAACCTACTTACTTGATCACAATTAAAATATTGGAACAAATTTTCAACGTAAAATAATAACAATAAATGAGTACAAATGTGCCCAATAACCAAGAGGATCAAGAAATAGATTTGAATCAGGTTTCCAAAAAAATTAAAAAATTTTTTGATTGGATTGGCACTTCTATTTTTAAAGGAATCCAGTTTTTTATTCGCAATGCAATACTGGTTTCTGTTTTGGTTCTTGTTGGTTTTGGTCTGGGCTTGTATCTAGACAAGACACAAAGAAGTTATGAGCATTCTATTATTGTTCAGCCTAATTTTGGTAGTGTTGATTATTTGTACTCAAAAGTGGATTTGATCGAATCAAAAATAAAATCAAAAGACACATTATTCTTAAAAAACGTAGTTGGGATTGTTCATCCTAAGCGTTTGTCAAAAATTGAAGTCAAACCCATTGCTGATGTGTACAATTTCATAAAGAACACACCAGAAAATTTTGAGTTGATCAAATTAATGGCGGATAATGGTGATATCAAAAAAATCATTGAGGATAATGTGACCAGTAAAAACTACACTTACCACACGATTTCTTTTGAAACAGATCGTACTGTTGTTGATAAAGAAATAGTAGAGCCACTGATATCTTTTTTAAATGAATCGGAGTATTTTAAAAAAATTAAAAAAGTAAGTTTAAAGAATATTGAAGTCAAGATGAAGCAAAATGACACCATTATTTCTCAAATAAACAATGTATTAGGTTCTTTTTCGGCTAATGCAAATGCTACTCAAAAAAATGATAAACTGGTATATTACAATGAGAATACGCAGCTTAATGATGTCATTAAAACTAAAGATTTATTGGTGGTTGAACAAGGAATACATCAAATTAATCTTTTGGGAAGTGATAAGATTATAAAAGACGTAAGTGTAACGTTAAACATTAAAAAAATAGGTTTGCTTCATGGAAATAAAAAAATAGCACTACCGATATTGTTTATTGTATTGTTCGTTTTGGTAAATTCTTTCATAGTTTTTTATAAAAAGCAATCCTTAATTGCAATGCAAAGCAAATAGTGTTTAAATGTTGATATTGGATATCTTAAAAACAGAAAATGAATAGTTAAACAGTTGGCATCTTGTAGATTTTAAAATGAAACAATAATACCGAAATCTTTAAAAAAATGAAAAAACAATTATTTTTTGCATGCATAATTTTATCAATAGTATTTAGTTCTTGCAAAAAGGAGGAGAGTAAAAAAGAGGAAAGTCCTGCTGAAACTGAAGCTATTAAAAACAGTTTTAAAGTAACTTTGACAGCCACAGTTACAGTAGATGATAATTTCCAGTTGTATTATAGTCAAAATGATTATGAAGCTCCTTTTCAAGAAGATAATTCGGTTTGGGTAGCTGTAAAAGCTAGTGACAAGCCGCAAGATATAGTTTTTGTACTTCCAGAAGATCTACTTCCCAATTACATTCGAATTGATTTTGGAACCAATGAGAAGCAAAAAGAGATCATTATTCAAAATTTTAAAATGAACTATTTCAGTAAAAGTTTTGAGGCTAAAGGTTCTTTGTTTTTCAACTATTTTATTCCAAATGATTGCGTTACAATTTTAGAAAAAAACAAATCAGTTGTTCAAAATATAAAGTCAACAGACGGAAGATATGATCCATTATTTTATTCAGAAAAAGCACTTTATGACCAGATTCAATTGCTTATTAAATAATTGATATTCAAGCTAAAAGGAGTCACAAATTGTGGCTCTTTTTTTTGATTATATAAAGTATTGTTTTAGTTTAAAATGAATTTGAAAGAGGACTAGCACTGCTTATGTTATATTTGTAATAAATCACATCATTTTGTTTAAATCAATAGGTCTACAGGTATTTAAAAATAGTAGAATTAAAAATGGTACTATTTATGGAATTGGTCAAATTGTCAATTTGATTAGTCCGCTTGTGGTTATGCCTTATCTAATAACGATTTGTGAAAAAGAAGGATTAGGTAAAATAGGTGTAGGCTTTTCATTTGCATTAATATGTAATGTAATAGTGGATTATGGCTCTTATATCAATGGTACCAAAGCTATTGCGATAGGTAGAAACCAAGTTGAAAGTATCAATCAAAAAATTGTTTCGATCTATGTAATGAAATTGTTTTTACTTGCTATTTTACTACTTTTTTCCTTTCTATTGATTTGGTTTGTTCCTTTTTTTAAGCAGGAACAAGCAGTTTTCTTTTTAAGTTTATTGTATGTATTGGGACAAGTAATCAACCCAACTTGGGTTTTTCAAGGATTAGAAAATTACAAATGGATTTCATGTATAAATATTATATCCAAATTAATTTATGTTGTGGCTGTTTTTTCTTTTATCAATAAAAAGGAGGATTACATCTATGCTAATGCTTACTTGGGAGTTGGATTGATTGTTTCAAGCTTCATTGGATTATTTTATTTGATAAAAAAATACCATTTACGGTTTTATTCTTCGGTTTGTAAAGATGCACTAGTATTATTAAAACAAGAGTTTTCATTAACAATATCCCAGTTATTTTTGTCTTTTTATCAATATCTTCCCATCATGATTATTAGTTATCTGGGAGGAAATGCAATGGCAGGACAGTATAGAATTATAGATCAAATTGTAATGATTTTTAGGACTTACTTACAGATGTTCTTTAATTTTATTTATGCTGATGTTTGTTTGCAAATACATAAAAATCTGAA
The DNA here is from genome assembly GCF_056428925.1 of Flavobacterium sp. GNP011. NCBI lineage: Bacteria > Pseudomonadati > Bacteroidota > Flavobacteriia > Flavobacteriales > Flavobacteriaceae > Flavobacterium > Flavobacterium sp. GNP011. The sequence continues at coordinate 65,698 of NZ_JBWJVJ010000001.1, forward strand.
AAAAGGCATTACACATTGGTTGCAGTATTATGGGCTTAATTATACGGTAGTGGTATTGTTAGTAATTGTTGCATTTGTGTGTACTAAGCCTATTTTGTTGTTTTTTAATATACGTTCTAATGAGCTAGATGCAATGAACATTTTTTTTAAAATAGGTCTGATCATACCTTTGTTTATGGCAATTTCTATTGCCTTAAAACAATTGCTTTTTGCTTTAAATAAAAACAAAGAATATATCAACATTACCATCGGATCTTCTATTTTTAGCCTGCTTGTTTTTTTCATATTTATTAAAAATGTGGGTCTTGAGGGTGCATTTTTAGCTACAATTTTTATTGAATTAGTAGTGATTGTTCTATATTGTATTGTTTTGAAACCATTAATTAGATTGGAAAAATAATGATGAACTTTACAATTTATAAAAGTTTCCCCTACCAGATTTTATTCTTATTCTGTATAGTAGTTTCGTTGTTTGCAAACTATGAGCTTACTTTTGTGGTATGGTTTTTCACTTTATTGATCACCATAAAAAGAAAATATTCAGTTACTATACTAAAATATTGCGCTATCTTCTTGGCTATACTTTTAGTTGCAACGGTCTCTACTTTATTTAGTAAAACGACTCTTTTTTTATTTATAAGAGACTTTACATACCTGGTAAAACCCATTTTAGGATTATTAGTGGGCTATCAGCTTTGTAGGTTTAGCAGTAAGTTAGCCTTAAAGGTTTTAATTTATACAGGCCTAGCCATTTCAATACTACATTTGGTTACCTTATTTTTCACCATAATCCAATTTAGAACGTTAAGTGTTAATTTCTTGAGGCAGCAAGGTGGCTATTTTAGTGATTATGAAATCTATGTTTTAATCGTCCTTATTTTTTATAAAACCTTCAAAATTGAAATTTCAAAAAAACTAAGAACAGTTTTATTACTTGTAATAGGTTTGTCTAGTTTTTTGTATTTGGCGAGAACTAATCTGATTCAATTTATTATTTTATACGTGGGTCTAAAAGGATATTTAGTATACAGCCACAGATCATTAAAAGTGATTTTATCGGTACTTTTAGTTACAATTATAGGCTATACAGCCATTGTCTATAGCAATCCAAAACGAGAAGGAAAGGGGATTCAAGCGTTTTTGTACAAAATAAAAATTGCTCCCGAAGAGGCATTTAAAACACGAATTAATAAGGATGACTGGAAAGATTTCAATGATAATTACCGCTCATTTGAAAATATTATAACTGTAAAACAAGTTTCAAATAACGGACCTCGAGCTGTACTTTTTGGGGAAGGGTTGGGGTCAACATTAAATATTGGTCGAAAAATATTGACAAATGACAATGAGTACGTTCAATACATTCCTATTGTTCATAACGGTTACATGACTATTTTTCTAAAATCAGGGCTGTTAGGAGTTATTTTGCTGCTAGTTTTCTTGATTCATTTATACAGACAAAAGAAATCTAATCTTGAGGCCTTACAAGCGATTAATTATTTATTATTGGGTTCTAGTGTTTTTTTAATTGTATCTAATTGGGTTTTTTTAGGTTTGTATTTAAAATTAGACAACAAATCAATAATAATAGGATTTTTAATTGCCCTAAGAGAGGTCATGTTAAGAGAGTATAAAAGTCAAAAAGCAGTTTAAATGAATATTAAAAACACAACCAACATCTTTGTTGACTGTCATGTTTTTGATAGCGGTTTTCAAGGTACTAGAACCTATATTCAAGGTCTTTACACGGCTTTGATGCAGTATGAAGATCTTCATTTGTATTTGGGTTCCAATTATCCAAAATCCTTACAAATTATTTTTGGAGATCACCCTAACGTGACGTACGTAAAATACCAGTATCATAATAAATTCTGGAGACTTCTTGTTGATATTCCTAAGATTATTATAAAAAACAAAATTGACTTTGCGCATTTTCAATACACTGTTTCTCCCATAAAAAGGTGCAAATATATCGTGACAACACATGATGTATTGTTTATTGATTTTCCAGAATATTTTTCGTTTTTTAGTCGATTTATCAATACCATTTTATACCAACAAAGCACTAAATGGGCAGATATTAGACTCACGGTTTCTGAATATTCCAGACAAAAATTAGAGCAACATTTTGGATTTTCTGATTATGTATTAACTCCAAATGCAGTTGACGGTGCTTTTTTTGAAACCTATATTAAGGAGCAAGTCAAAGCTCGAGTTGCAAATGAATATTCCTTGAACGATTATATAATTTATGTAAGCCGCTGGGAACCCAGGAAAAATCATCAAATGGTTTTGAAAGCTTTTGTAGACTTGGAATTGTATAAAAAACACCAACTTCTTTTTTTAGGTAATGAAAGCATTTTTAATCTAGAGTACAAAGAAATATTTGATGGATTAGCACCTGAGATAAAAAATCAAATAACAACTATAAACAACACTGATTTTCAAACGATGTTGTTGTTACTAAGAGGAGCAAGTGCAGCTGTTTATCCTTCATTTGCTGAGGGGTTTGGTATTCCTCCGTTAGAATCAGTTGCAGCAAAAATCCCTACAATTTGTTCTAATAAAACGGCCATGTCTGATTTTAGCTTTTTTAACGAATTTTATTTTGATCCAAATAATCAAACCGAATTCAACCACAAATTGCTGTATATTCTTGAAAATAAAACAACATTAGAGTTTGAAAAAATGGCGTTTTCTATTAAAGAAATTTACAACTGGGAAGAGTCAGCAAAGGTGGTTTATCAACTTTTAAAAGAAACTACAATGTAATTTAGTTTATTGATTTTTTGCAGTACCACTTCCAAACAATTTGTTTTTTGTTTTCACTAAAAGGTTATAATTTTTAGCAAATTGTTTCTTTAAAAAGGACGCGTCTTCCTTTGGGAACCAATCTGTAGTGCGAATTTTTTCAATTTGGCAGATATGATTTTGGTATGCATATGTTGCAATTGACGTTCTAAAATGCCCTTCAGGAAAATTGGTTAAATCATATCCATGTAGCGTGTATGGTGCACATTGTTGAATAATAAAACGATTAAACGGAACATCTAGTTCGGCTTCTTCTCCTGTTCTTAGATCTTTTATTTTTAACTCACCCTTGTATTCCTTTTTCCAGTCTTTATTGAGGTATAATAAGAGGTTTAATTCACGGTACCAGTTGTTTTGAATGGGATGGTAATTAAAGTCTAAGTGCATATCGAGAAAGCTGTTTTTCTTTCCTTGATGCAAGCCTCCTCCATGATTTTTTGGGTCTACAAAAATTGATTTTGATGTGATGTAGGATAATATTTTATTAAACCTTTCCGAGGATAAGTCTTCGTACAGTTCCTGTAATTCTGGTCCAAGTATTTTATAATTTGATTTTTCAAATTTATTATTTGCAAAAGCATAATCCCTACTTTTATTATGCAGTTCTGGAATGCTATTATATGCTTTGATTAGTTTTTCTTCATCACAAAATTGATCAATGATTAAGTGTGGAAACGGTTTAGCGGTTAGATACGTTAAACGTAGTGGGTTTAAATTATGTTCTAGGTATTCAAAATTGATCATAAATTGCTGAGGTGATGTATTTGTAAACAAAAATAGCTATTAATGAGCGTATTTAATTAGATTAGAATTAATTTTCGCTATCAATTCCAGTATTTGAGACTTTTAAACTTTTAAAATCATTATTTTTGGAACTTGATTAAAAATAATGAAATGAAAATTGCAATTCTCGGGACTAGAGGAATTCCTAATAATTATGGTGGTTTTGAGCAATTTGCCGAGATTTTTGCAGTTTATCTTGCCAAGCAAAATCATGAAGTATATGTATATAACACCCATGATCATATTTTTAAAGAAAAAATGTTTCAAGGTGTGCATATCATCCATAAGTACAATCCAGAACATAAAATAGGTACGGCAGGGCAGTTTATTTATGATTTAAACTGTATACTTGACACCAAGAAAAGGAAATTCGATATTATTTTGCAATTAGGATACACTAGTAACTCCATTTGGTCTTTTCTGTTACCCAAAAAATCTATGATCATCACAAACATGGATGGAATGGAGTGGAAGAGAACTAAATATTCTGCAAAAATTCAAAGATTTTTACAATTTGCCGAGAAAAGAGCTGTAAAAAGCAGTGATTTTTTAATAGCAGATTCTATTGGAATACAAAAATATCTTAAAGAAAAGTACAACAAAGAGTCTACGTACATAGCGTATGGAGCAGCACCATTTTGGAATCCAAATGAGAAGTTGCTCTTACCCTATAACTTAGAGAAATATACTTATGATTTACTCATCGCTCGGTTTGAACCCGAAAATAATTTAGAAATGATTCTGGATGGAGTAGCCATTTCAAAAAATGATAGACCGATAGTTGTTGTGGGTAATAGCAACAATAGTTTTGGTAATTATTTAAAACAAAAGTTTAAAGACAATCCTAGAATACGATTTATAGGTGGCGTCTATAACAAGGAACATTTAGATAATCTTAGGTTTTTTTCATCGCTTTATTTTCATGGTCATTCCGTGGGTGGTACTAATCCGTCTTTGCTAGAGGCAATGGCTGCAAAAGCATTAATTGTAGCTCATAGGAATGAATTTAATCAAGCCATTTTAAAAGAGAATGCTTTTTATTTTTCCAATGCTAAAGAGGTTCAAAAACTAAGAGAAACAGTTCATAAGAGTCATCACAATCAAATTGTTCAAGATAACTTTGATACCATAATTCAGGAATTTAATTGGAATAAAATAAATGAATCCTATCTTACCTTATTCAAAAAAAGTCTTTCATAAAATTGAAGAATTGTGGCAAAATCAAACACTATTGGTTTATCTTTTAGCTGCAATGCTCATGACGCTTCCGTTGAAACACAACATCGGGAGTATGACTTGTATTATTTTTTTACTGGTTTGTTTTTCTAAGGCTAAAAAAGTTAATTTTTCAATTTCAAAAGTTGAAATACTTCCTATGCTCCTTTATGTATTAATGGTGCTTTCCTTACTATGGACTATTGACATTCACGCTACAAAGGCCGGATTACAAAAGGAAATATTGGTTTTATTAATTCCCATTGCTTTTTGCTTTTTACCCCATTTAAATCAAGAGGTAAAGCATCGGGTTTTTAAAATTTACAGTTTCTCAATGGTGTTTTTTGCCATGTTTTGTTTAGCAAAAGCAGTCCTTAAATTTAGCAGTTCAGGAGATTTTAGCGTGTTTTTTTATCATGAATTGGTTACAGTTAGCCTTAATGCAATATATGTTTCGGGGTTTGCCTCATTTGGGATGTTCTATTTTTTGGTCCAAAAAAACAAAACAATTCTTGATCAATTAGCATTGGTAACACTAGTTGTATTTGTGTTTTTATTGTCATCAAAGAATATTATAATTTGTGATTTTATTTTGGTCATGGTGTATCTTTTCTTTTTTTCTGGATTTTCTAGAAAAATAAAAACTGCAATACTTGTAGCCATTGTTTTGATAACAATCACCTGTATAGCATCAATAAAACCAATAAGGGACCGGTTTTTGATTGAGTTACAAACCATACTGGTTGATAGTTCCTTAAAGGAAGGATCTGAAGAAAATCAAAATTCAATCTACAGCATTAGTTTAAAACAGGCTTGGAGCCAAGATACGTTTCAGGAGAATGATTTTTTTCCTGGGGCTGCTTTTCGAGTTTATCAAACGAGGATTTTTTTAGAAATGCTTCAAGATGAGAGCATCTTTTTCACTGGATTCGGATTAGATGCAGCTCAAACTAAAATTCAAGATAAAGTCAAGGAACATCATTTGCACCACAGTTATGGAGTATATAATTTTCATAATGAATATGTACAAATTTTTTCTGAACTTGGTTTTTTCGGGTTTTTAATTCTGGTTTGTATGTTGTTTATTTCCATTACAAACGGAATTAGAAATAAAGATTTTGTGCATATCGCTTTTTCGGTAACAATGATAGTGTTATTTTTGACCGAATCCTTTTTGAGTAGACAAAGAGGTATAATTTTCTTTATTGTATTGTACTGTTTGTTAAACAAAGTAAATCATAATAAAGAACAGAACTTATTGTAATGAAAAGAATACTTATCACCGGAGCCGCAGGATTTTTAGGATCACATCTTTGTGACCGTTTCATAAAAGAAGGCTACCATGTTATTGGGATGGATAATCTCATTACGGGAGATTTAAAAAATATTGAGCATCTTTTCAAATTGGAGCAGTTTGAATTTTACCATCATGACATTACCAAGTTTGTGCATGTCCCTGGAAATTTAGACTATATTTTACACTTTGCATCGCCTGCAAGTCCTATTGATTATTTAAAAATTCCTATACAAACCTTGAAAGTAGGTTCCCTTGGTACTCATAATTTATTGGGTTTAGCCAGAGTAAAAAAAGCTAGAATCCTTATTGCATCTACTTCTGAAGTGTATGGCGATCCATTGGTACACCCACAAACAGAAGAATATTATGGCAACGTAAACACCATTGGCCCACGCGGCGTGTATGACGAAGCCAAACGTTTTCAAGAATCAATCACGATGGCGTATCATACCTTTCATGGAGTAGAAACAAGAATTGTACGTATTTTTAATACGTATGGTCCAAGAATGCGCCTCAATGACGGTCGCGTTATACCCGCTTTTATTGGTCAGGCCATTCGCGGCGAGGACTTAACCATTTTTGGCGATGGCATGCAAACCCGTTCTTTTTGCTACGTTGATGATCAGGTAGAAGGTATTTTTAGATTGTTGCATTCGGATTATGTTTTGCCTGTAAATATTGGAAACCCAGATGAAATTACCATTAAAGATTTTGCCGAAGAAATCATTAAACTCACAGGTACCAGTCAAAAAGTGATGTACCATCCGCTACCAATAAATGACCCGTTGCAGCGCCAACCAGACACCACAAAAGCCAAAGAACTGCTTGGTTGGGAAGCTAAAGTAGGCCGTGCCGAAGGAATGAAAATCACCTACGAGTATTTTAAATCCTTATCTAAGGAAGAATTATCCAAAGAAGAGCACAAGGATTTTTCTAAGTATATATTTTAGTTTATTCTACTCTTTTATTTTGTAACTAAATGAAATAAAAGTTCTAAGAAAATTTCTTTTTATAAGATTCGCAACGGTTTTAGGTTAATTACATGCTATTTTAATTTGTATCCTATTGAAAACAAAAACAGGAAGATATTCCGGTTATATACGTCCCTTTTCATTTGCCATTGATTTATTGATAATCAATGTCTTGCTATGGTATATGACTGATTTTCCTGTAAAGACACCTTTTTATTTTGTTATCATAAGTATAAGTTGGTTTATTATTGCTGCCAGTTTGGGTTTTTATGAGGTTTACAGGTATACTAAAGTGATTTCTATACTAAATTGTGCCTTAAAACAAGGAGTTGTATTTTCTCTTTTTTGTCTTGCCTTAGCCTTTTACGACTCCTATAATTCTAGTTTTGAAAGCATTGGGTATTTTACGCTACTGTCGTTAATTATCATTTTAATTGTCAAACTGGCTATTTATTATTTTCTAAAAAAGTATAGGCTATTGTATGGTGGAAACTTTAGAAAAGTAATTTTGATTGGTAATGAAAAAAGTACTGAGCCTTTACAACATTTTTTTACAGAGAACCCAGATTATGGGTACAAACTTGAGCGTGTTTTTGAACTTGAAAAAAATAAATCACGAACCCTTAAAGAGAGTTTTGAATATGTAATAGAACATCAAATAGATGAATTGTATTGTTCTATGAGTGATTTAAACCAAAACCAAATTAATGAAATTGTTTTTTTTGCCGATAATAATTTGAAGACATTAAAGTTTATTCCCAGCGAAAAACAAATTCTTTCGCGGAATTTCACATTTGAATATTACAATTATATTCCTGTAATATCACTGCGTAACATTCTACTTGATGATACTTTGAACAAGGTAATTAAACGTGTTTTTGATATTGTTTTTTCATTAATCATAATTGCAGGAGTGCTCTCATGGTTGACACCCATACTGGCTATATTCATTAAATTAGAGTCAAAAGGGCCTTTGTTTTTTATCCAAAAAAGAAATGGATTGAATTACAAAGAATTCTTTTGTTATAAGTTTAGATCAATGGAACTTAATGATGAAGCCCATTTGAATCAAGTATCAAAAAACGATATTAGAGTTACTAGGGTAGGTCGTTTTATAAGAAAGACTAGTATTGATGAATTACCACAATTTTTTAATGTTTTACTGGGCGAAATGTCAGTAGTAGGACCTAGACCACACATGGTAAGTCATACCCAGATGTATGCGCTTACTGTGGATAAATTTATGGTACGACATTTTATAAAACCTGGTATCACTGGACTCGCTCAAACAAAAGGTTTTAGAGGAGAAGTGGAGACCGATAAGGACATTATCAACAGAGTAAAATATGATATCTTTTACATGGAAAATTGGTCTATTTTATTAGATATTAAAATCATTTTTTTGACCATTTACAATACGATTCGGGGCGATAAAAAAGCATATTGATATGAAAAACAATTTAGTATCTATCCTAATGCCCTGCTACAATTCAGAGAAGTACATTCTTGAAGCTATTCTGTCAGTACAGCAACAAACACACACAAATTGGGAATTGATTCTAGTTGATGATTGTTCAAGTGATAGCACTGTATCTATTGCTACAGCAATTGCTAATCAAGACAGCCGAATATGTATTTTTAAACTCCCTACAAACTCAGGAACAGGCGTTGCTAGAAATACAGCTTTATCAAAAGCCACTGGTAACTATATTGCCTTCCTAGATTCAGATGATAAATGGAAACCCAATAAGCTTGAACTACAATTGCAATTCATGCAGCAGCATAAATTACCATTTACTTTTTCTTTTTACGAATGTATGAATTCTGCAGGAACATTATTACACAAAGGTGTCGAGGCGCCACAGCAACTTACGTATAGGCAACTGTTTTTTTGCAACTACATAGGCAATCTCACTGGGATTTATGATGTTTCTTTCTACGGAAAAATTCCTATTTCTCATTCTAGAAAAAGACAAGACTGGATGATGTGGCTTACCATCCTAAAACCTATAAAAAAAGTGCAGCCCATACCCGAAAGTTTAGCATTTTATAGAGTAAGGGCCAACTCTATTTCGGCTGGTAAAATGGCTTTAATCAAACATAATTTTGCAGTATATCGTTCTTTTCATGGATACAACATCATACGGGCATTATTGTGCATGTTAGTTTTCCTGTTTACGCAACTTTTGGTCAAGCCGCGTTACACAAAAAAATTATAGCATAGATTTAAACTGTTTTAGTTTACCTCTATTGGTTCTATCTAAGTTATTTTTTCGGACGAATATAATGCTCAAATTAGGCTCTAGATATAAAGAAATGGCAGTTTCAATTTTTTTAATTTGATTGGGAACTAGTTCTTTTTCACTTACATAATCAATTTCAAAACAATCTAATTTAGTTTGTTTTATGGTAAATTCTTTTACATTTCCATCATCTTCAATGATACTTTTAGTCACGTAATAAAATGTAAGACCAGCTGATTTTTTTCCGCTTGGTAAAACAACCACATCATTGGAGCGCCCTATTAATTGTTTTAAAATGGGCTTTTGTAATGTACTTTTTTTATCCAAAATGCCAATATCACCAATATCGTACCGTATAAACGGATGCGCTTTATTGTACAAAGAGGTGATGACAACACGGCCAGCTTTACCATGAGGAACCGCTTTATTATTTTCGTCTAAAATTTCAACAAACAAGGTTTCAGAGTTTATTTGCCAAAGCCCTTCAGGATTTTGAAACGCAATCAGGTCTAGCTCAGAGGCACCGTATTCATTGACAATAGGAACTCCAAGTTGTTTTTCTAGTAAAAATTTATCGTCATCAAAAAGCATTTCAGAGGTAACCATACATACCTTTAAACTTGGACAAACACTGGTTAATAAAATATTTTTTTGCTGTAAAAATTTGGCAAATAAAACAATAGCGCTGGTATACCCATTGATGTAATCAAATTTTTTTTGGCTAAAGGTTTTCAAAATCGTTTCTAAAACAACATCTGACAAATCAAATACAGAAAACCGATACCGATGACTCAAGAAATCTTTGAACCGTTCTTTTTTATTTCCAATAAAATCCATCGGGATGCCATAAAACCGGGCTTGGTAAGAGGTATTAAAATCAATGCCGTACCAACCAAAACGGTACATGTTTGAAGCCCAAGTCAAAGCATGAGAATAATTATCTTTTGCAAATATAAATGGAGTACCGCTAGAGCCAGACGTTTTGTTTGTATAGCAGTTTTTTAAAGTATATCCACTAGAAAGTCTTTCTTGAAGTGGTTTTTGTAAATTTTGTTTGGTCAAAATGGGTAAATCATCCCAGTTTTTATAATTTTTTGTACCTACAAGTTTACTGTAAAACGGATTTTTTTCTAAATGATACTGAATAATTTCCTGTTTCTTATTCTCAAGAAATTGCTCATGTTCTTGTGGTGTATGTGCAATTATTTTTAGTAATTCCTGCTGTGCTTTACGAATGGGAAATCCGTTCCATTGCAGTGCTATATCAAATAATCGAAACATTTTTAAGGAGTATTGTGTAATCAAAAATAGTATTTATGTCTTACTTATTAGTTGCTTTGGGGAAGTTTTTACTATTTAATTGTTTTTTGAGTTCAAAACCAATTATTTTTGCACGACAACTAAAAACAACACACATGACAATTTTACTACTCGGTTCTGGCGGAAGAGAGCACGCATTTGCTTGGAAAATGGTTCAAAGCCCATTATGCGAAAGACTTTTTGTAGCTCCTGGAAATGCAGGAACTGCAGCCATTGCAACCAATCTTGCTATGAGTCCAACCGATTTTGAAGCCATAAAAGCATTTGCCATTCAAGAGAATGTAGGCATGGTGGTTGTAGGTCCTGAGGATCCATTGGTAAAGGGGATTTATGATTTCTTTTTAAATGATCCAGCTTTACATCATATTCCTGTTATTGGTCCTTCAAAAATAGGCGCTCAACTAGAAGGAAGTAAGGAATTTGCAAAGGAATTTTTAATCAAACATAACATTCCAACGGCTGCTTATGATAGTTTTACAGCTGACACAGTTGATAAAGGATGTGAATTCCTAGAAACATTGCAACCTCCGTATGTGTTAAAAGCAGATGGTTTGGCTGCTGGTAAAGGCGTTTTAATCATTCAGGATTTGGCTGAAGCCAAAGAAGAATTAAGAAACATGCTCGTACATCAAAAATTTGGTGTAGCCAGTTCAAAAGTAGTTATCGAAGAATTTCTAGACGGAATAGAATTGAGCTGTTTTGTACTCACAGACGGAAAAAGTTATAAAATATTGCCTACTGCAAAGGATTACAAACGCATTGGCGAAGGCGATACAGGACTTAATACAGGCGGTATGGGAGCTGTTTCTCCAGTTCCTTATGTAGATGCTGTTTTGATGGAAAAAATAGAAACTCGCATTGTAAAACCTACAATTGATGGTTTTCAAAAAGACGGAATAGCCTACAAAGGTTTTGTTTTCATAGGGTTAATCAATGTTAATAATGAACCTATTGTTATTGAATACAATGTAAGAATGGGAGATCCAGAGACTGAAGTAGTAATCCCAAGATTACAAACTGATTTGGTTGAATTATTTTTGGCTGTAGCCAATGAAAAACTAGACGAAATCAACTTAGAAATTGATCCAAGAAGTGCCACTACTGTGATGCTAGTATCTGGAGGTTATCCAGAAGATTTTGAAAAAGGAAAAGTAATTACGGGACTAGAAAACGTTCAAGATGCTATTGTATTTCATGCTGGAACTAAGCTAGACCAAGGAGCAATTGTTTCAAATGGGGGTAGAGTGCTAGCCATTACGTCCTACGGAAATGATTTTCAAGAGGCCATAAAAAAATCTTACCAAAACATAGACAAGCTACATTTTGATAAGATGTTTTTTAGAAAAGACATTGGAAATGATCTTAAATAATAAAAAGAGCTCTCAATCCCACTTGGGGTTGAGGGTTCTTATTTTAAGAAAGAGTGAGCCGTAGTATCTTGATTTTCTGTTCCTGCATCATTAAAGATTTGCAACTGTTTGATCCAGTATACCATTGCAGATGCACAAATAATCATGAAAATCCAGTTGATAGTGTTAGCAACAAACCATGAGCTAAGCTCTAAAGAACGTAAAAAATCTAGAGGAGCAAATAAAATGTCTACAAATAAGTATTGTATTCCTTCGAAAAATGCTTTCATAATATATAAATTGATTTAAGTAATTGTTTTGTAAACACGATACTAACGAATGTTTTTTAAAATAAAATAATCTTTATTAACAAGCAGGGTTTACTTTTTAAACAAGTATTATATTTACAAACACAAAAGTATAAAATATCCTTATGATAACAAGTGTTTTTAGAAAATCTACACCATTAAATTTTTCATTGGTTGTAATTTTTATGCTGGTTTTCTTTTTAGTAGTACAATTCCAAGAAACTTCCTGGATGGCATCTTATTTTTTAATGTTTAAGAAAGGGTTATCTTTTTGTTTTATAGTTGCTTCGGTGTTTTTAACTGATTTTATTGCCAAAAGAAATGGCTTGAGTAAAGACAGCACTTTTACGATATTTTTCTTTTTATTGTTCTTGTTATTTTTTCCAAGTATTTTTGACAATATCAATCTCATTATTGCAAATTTTTTTCTGCTTTTAGCCCTACGCAGATTAATCTCATTGCATTCTTTAAAAGCATCCAAAGAGAAAATATTTGATGCTTCGTTATGGATTTTCTTAGCTAGTTTGTTTCATTTTTGGAGTATCCTTTTTATAGGTTTGGTATTTATTTCTATTATTTTTCACGTAGCCAGAGACTATAGAAACTGGATTTTACCTTTTATTGCTTTTTTTGTTACCGGAATTATCTTTCTATTATTCACAACGCTCTTTCAAGTTGATAGTTTCTCTTATATCCAAAATAGCCTTCGTGTGAACTTTTCACTAGATTATTTTACTAATAATTATCAAAATGGAGCAATGTCTATTTTTGCAACTATTGCTTTGTTTTTTATAATCTCTATGTTTGCTAGTTTGTCAAGTAGACCTCAAATACTACACACATCCTACAAAAAAGTGATTGCTTCGTTCTTTTTAGGAGTTATCATTTATCTTATCTCAGATGATAAAAGTAATGATTTACTCCTTTTTACTTTTGCACCCTTAGCCATCATGGCAACCAGTCATATTGAGATACCACAAGAAAAATTAAAACAAGAAATTGTAGTTTATGTGATGATTGCCTGCAGTATGTTTGCTTTTTTCACACAATTATAATTTAATCCCATAGGCTAAATCACCTGCATCTCCTAGTCCAGGAACGATATAGCTTTTTTCATTGAGTTTTTCATCGAGTGAGGCAACCCATAAGTGGCAAGTATCAGGCAATTGTTCTTGCAGGTTAGCAATCCCCTCTGGCGCTGCAATAACCACAGCAATATGAATTTCTTTTGGGGTACTATTTTCCATTAATTTATTGAAAACAGCTACCAGCGATTGTCCTGTAGCAAGCATAGGATCTACTAGAATTAGGTTCTTTCCGTTGAGGTTAGTAATGGCTTGGTATTGAACCAAAATATCAAATGTTTCATCATTGTTTGAGTGGTGCCGGTAAGCTGATACAAAACCGTTTTCGGCTTGATCAAAGTAATTTAAAAAACCTAAATGCAAAGGCAAACCCGCCCTCAGTACTGAACACAATACGAGTTGATCAGCTATTTCACTAGTTTTTTTTATTCCAAGTGGTGTTTGAATTTCAATATTTGTATACTCTAAACTTTTACTTAATTCGTATGCCATTATTTCGCCAATACGTTCAATATTTCTTCGGAAACGCATACTGTCGTTGTGTACAGTAACATTTCGTATTTGCCCTAAAAAATGATTAAGGACACTGTTTTCCTCTGATAAATAATGAATTTGCATGGTTGTTTTTTTCGAATTAAACTTAGTACTTATTTTTTATGGTATAAAAGTATAAAAAGTATCTTTGTGTTTTAATATATAAAGATATGTTTTCAAAATTAGCCTACTCCGTTTTCGAGCAAAGCATCAAGGATTATCACCAGTTTGATAATGTTGATCAACCTATAAACAATCCTTTCCCAAAGGATAAATTTGAACATTTATTGTATCACAAAAACTGGATTGACACCGTTCAATGGCATTTTGAGGATATTATTCGTGATCCAAATATTAATCCAGTTGCTGCCTTAACATTGAAAAGAAGAATTGATGCTTCTAATCAAGAGCGTACGGATATGGTGGAATATATAGACAGTTATTTTCTTCAAAAACATAGTAATGTGGTGGTAAAAGACCATGCAAAAATCAATTCAGAAAGTCCTGCTTGGGCATTTGACCGTTTGTCTATCTTAGCATTGAAAATTTATCATATGCAAGAAGAAGCTACTCGTGACGAGGCTTCACAAGATCACAGAGATAAATGTCAGGCTAAGTTAAATGTGTTATTAGAGCAAAGAACAGATTTGTCAACTGCAATTGATGATTTACTTACTGATATTGAAAATGGAGATAAATTCATGAAAGTGTACAAACAAATGAAGATGTACAATGATGATGAATTGAATCCTGTTTTGTACCAAAACAAGAAGTAAAAAGATATTTTGAACATTAATTAATTGTCAAAAAAAATCCAAAATATAGCCGTCATGAGACTCTCTGCAATGGGAGATGTCGCCATGACGGTTCCTGTTTTACGAGCTTTTGTAAAGCAGAATCCACAAATTAAAATCACGGTTATTTCTAGACCTTTTTTTAAACCTTTTTTTGAAGGAATTTCTAATCTTTCTTTTTTTGCTTTTGATGAAAAAGAGAGACATAAAGGATTTCTTGGATTGTTGCGTTTGTTCCAAGATTTGAAAGCTTTAGAAATTGATGCTTTTGCCGACTTGCACAATGTTTTGCGTTCTAAAATTATCCGAAATCTTTTTGCACTAAGTGGAAAAAAAACAGCTTCGGTGAATAAAGGAAGAGCAGCAAAAAAAGCATTGACCCAACCCGAAAATAAAGTATTCCAGCAACTGCCTACGATGTTTGAAAGACACGTAAAAGTTTTTGAAAAACTTGGTTTTACCGTTGATCTTTCCCAACCTGAGTTTCCTGAAAAAGCAGTTTTGAGTCCGGATATTTTAACGATAATTGGACAAAAAAATCACAAACTGATTGGAATTGCACCTTTTGCACAATATGATTCTAAAGTATATCCACAGGATTTAATGGGTGAAGTAATTGATCAATTAGCATTGGATACAACCCAAACCATTTTACTTTTTGGCGGAGGAAAAATCGAAATAGAACTCTTAAATTCACTGGCTGATAACAAAGAAAATGTGATTGTAGTTGCAGGAAAAATTAAGTTTCAGCAGGAATTACAACTCATCAGTAATCTGGATGTCATGCTTTCTATGGATTCCGGCAATGCACATATTGCTGCTATGCTGGGCGTAAAAGTCATTACACTTTGGGGCGCCACACATCCTTATGCGGGATTCTCACCGTTTAACCAACCTTTAGAGAATGCTTTGGTCTCTGACAGAAATTTGTTTCCTAAATTACCAACTTCGGTTTATGGAAACAAAAAAGTATTGGGTTATGAAAATGTCATGCGTACAATTTCCCCAGAAATTATTGTTTTAAAAATTAATGGTATTTTGGATAACCATTTAGAATTTTAAATTAAAACACCCATCAAAAATTACCCTTTTCAGATGAGTTTTAGTTTTTAACAAGACTGTTTCCTAAACATGATTACAATCTTTAGAAGTGCTTTCTGAATTACAATTGTAGTTTTAGGCTCATAGACTTTTATGTAAGAATAAATTTAACATTAAAATAACAAAAACGCATTATTTTTGCAGTAAGAATAATACTATTTTTGATTTTGAAAAATTCAATTTGTTTCAATCTGTTTTGGTTAGAAGAAAATATTCATTTGATAATCAAACTTTTTAGAAGAATTTTGAATCGTTCCATTCACAAAATCAGATACTCTTTATGCCAAAAATTATTGTAACCCTTGTAATTTTCTTTTATTTCTGCTTTTCAGCATTTTCTCAAAAAACCAAACTTTCTGGAGTGATAATGGATAGTAATGAAAAAACTCCAATTCACAATTCAGTTGTAGCTTTATTAACTCCGGTAGACTCTGTTCTATTTCAATTTACACGATCCAACAAAGACGGTAAGTTCTTGCTACAAAATATAAAGCCAGGAAAGTACATTCTGATGACTGCTCACAATCAATATGCAGATTATTTAGAGGATATTACCATTACTGATAAAGACATGGACATGGGTAACATCAACTTAATGAGTAAAATGGAGTTGCTCCGTGAAGTGGTCATTAAAACGGGTTCTATCAAGATTAAAGGCGATACTACTAGTTATAGAGCTAGTGATTTTAAAGTGGATGCCAACGCAAATGTGGAAGAATTACTAAAAAAATTACCAGGAATACAAGTTGACAAAAACGGTACTATCAAAGCCATGGGAGAAACCGTTGAAAAAGTATTGGTAGATGGCGAGGAATTTTTTGGAGATGATCCAGGAATGGCTGTTAAAAATTTACGTGCCGATGCGATAAAAGAGGTGCAAGTTTTTAATAAAAAAAGCGATCAAGCTGAGTTCACAGGAATAGACGATGGTGACACTAAAAAAACAATCAACCTGCGATTGAAAGAGGACAAGAAGAAAGGATATTTTGGTAAAATAGATGGTTCGAACCAACCTTTTACCGATGCAGATTCCAGATACAATAGCAATGTTATGGTAAGTAGTTTCAAAGGAAAAAGGAAGCTCTCTGCGTTTTTATTAAATGGAAATACGGGCCAAGATGGATTGGACTGGCAGGATAGTGACAAATTTGGAGGTGGATCAGGTAATGTAAGCATGAGTATGGATGATGATGGAAACGTAAACTATGAATGGACTGGTGGCGACACAGATCAAGAACCGTATGTAGATACTCAAAATGGATTTATAAAGAATAGCAATGCAGGTGTACAATACAGCAACAAATGGGGTGAAAAACACAGTTTAAATTTGTCGCCAAAATACAACAGACAAAGCTACCAAAACAATAATTCTAGAAGTACACAGACTCAGGTAGGCGACACACAATTGAACGAGAATAGATCAACCGTAAGCCATGTTAACAGAGATAACTTTAAATTAAACGCGGTTTATGATGTAAAAATTGACTCCGTAAATACCTTAAAAATTACTGCAAAAACTAATTTTTATAATACAGAAAGTGATGAGTTCACAACTGGCAATACAACCGGTAGTGACGGCTTGATACGAAACAATCAAGAGCGTTTGTTTACTACAAAATCTGATAAAGTAGCGCTTTCAGCTGGCGCTTTATTCAAGCATAAATTTGCTAAAGCCCGCAGAACATTGTCTATAAATACCAATTGGAATACTCTTAATACCAATGCCAATAATTTTTTGAAATCGGCGAATGAAAGTTTTGAAGGTGGTGTTTTTGCTTTTAGTAATGAAGTGGACCAAAACAAAATAGGCGAAAAAAACACTCAGAATCTTACAGTAAACACTACGTATACAGAACCTTTAGGAAAAAAATTCGCATTGCAATTATCTTATCAAATTGCAAATAATAGCGGCGATAGCAATTTTATTACCTACGACTTCTCTGATATTACTGGCAAATATGATGTATTAGTAGAGTCACTTTCGAATCAGTTTGAACAAAATATTACAACACATAAACCGGTTATAAAATTAAATTACAATGCCAAAAAAATCAATTACAGTTTTGGTAGTGGTTTTGGCTTTACTTCCTTTAATTTACAAGATTTAACTTTGAATAAAGAATACAAACGCAGTTTTACTAATTTTTTCCCATCGGCTAATTTTTCGTATAAATACAAAAGCAACAGTAATTTGCGCGTGACGTACCAGGGAGCTACTAGACAGCCCACAATTGACCAATTACAACCATTGCGTAACAATCAGGATTTCTTTAACCAAATAGTAGGAAATCCAGATTTGAAACAATCGTTTACAAATAGCATAAATGTGTCTAATAATAGTTACGATATTTTGACCGAAACGAATTGGTATCAAAGTGTTTCTTTTAGAACGACTTCAAATTTGATTTCTTTCAATAGAGATATTGATCCTGAAAGTGCAAAGACCATCACCACACCAATCAACACAAACGGAAATTTTTCAGGAAATTTCTATATGGGATATGGATTTAAGATCAAAAAAATTGATTTGAATGTCAATCTAAGTCCATCAGCTAATTTCAATAGGTCTGTAAATAGTATCAATAACAAAATCAATAATTCGAATACTTTGAATTCGTCATTCTCTATTTATTTGAATAAATCTAAAGAGAAAAAATACGATATTTCTTTGAACAATAGTTTTTCAAATAGCCGAAATGCTACCTCTCAAAACAATGAGGTGAAATCTTTTAACACCAATAATTTAGGATTAGATGTTGCGGTTTACTTTAGAGAAAAATGGAAAATATCAACCGATTACAATTTATATTCTCGTCAAAAAACAGTAGATTTTCAAACCAATCTTACCAACCAATTATGGAATGCTAGGTTACAAAGAACATTCAAAAATGATGAATTTACCGCTTATGTGATGGTACGAGATATTTTGAATCAAAACATAGGCATCAATAGATTTGTCTATGAAAACACAGTAGGTGAGGAACGTAATGATAGACTTCGCCGATATGCTATGATTGGTTTTACATGGAATTTTAAAAACAAAAATGGCCTAGAAAAAAAATAGACAAATCCGTTTGTTAAGTAGAATCATGCGTTGAATAACGTTTTTAAGCACAGCAACTAAAATGAAAACATCAAAAAGTATAAAATCCAATCCTATGAAATCAATCCTATTTTATCTCGCAGCTTTTGTTTGCACTACAGGATTATTTGCTCAGCAATTTGTAGATAAGGCTGTAGTTGAATATGAAGTAAGCACCAATCTTAAAAAAACAATGAGCAATGACAGTTGGGATGAGCAAATGAAAGAAAACATGTCTGATTTAAAAATATCCTATTTCACCTATACTTTTGAGGACAATAAAAGTATTTTTAAATTCGACCGTTGGAGTCCCAAAACTAGAATCCCGAAACACGAAAAAGACGCAGACGAAGAGAACAGCTGGTTTTTTGATTTTACCGCTCGAAAAATGAACATGCAAAAACAAATTGTAGGAACCAATTTTGTTGTGGTAGATAGTATTCCTAACATTCAGTGGAAGATTACTAATGAACACAGAGAAATTGCTGGCTATAATTGTAGAAAAGCAGTTGGTAAAATAATGGATGATGTATACGTTTTTGCATTTTATACAAATGATATCACCATTTCTGGAGGTCCATGTTCTATAAACGGATTGCCAGGACTTATTTTAGGACTATCAATTCCTAGATTATACACCTCGTACATTGCAACTAAGGTAGGTTTAAAAATCAATGATAGCGCCGCGATCAAGTCCATTACAGCTAAAAAAACCTACGATTTAATAGGATTAAAAACCTTGATCGAAGAAAAAACAAAAGATTGGTATACGTATGGGGAAGATAAGGAAGAAAATAAGCGTCAAAAAAACCTGTTTTTGTGGAATGCTTTCTTGTAATGTTTTGACTGTAGATTAAATATTGGATTTTAAAATATTGATTTTTAGAACACATCAACTCTAAAATCATTTTTTTTTATCTTGACAATACTTTAAAATTTACTGTTCAATGGTATTTGAAATAAAAAAGTATCAAGTTGTGAATATCTTGCACGAATTATTTTAAAGGGATTATTAGTGTTAAGAGTTGATAATGTTCATTGGAACCACTAAGAAAATTTAGGTTTGTTAAAGTATTTATTAATGAACTAAGCTGAATAATTTCAGCAGTTCGTTTATTTTTTCAATTTTGTAATAACTTATGAAAAGGATATTTTAAATTCTATCGATCATTTGATTTTATAAAATAAAACAACTTAAAATAATAGTACTCAAATCAAATTAGGTAAAACTTTCGGTGAGATTTATTAGCTTGTTTTTTTATAATTTTTGTTGATTAGATTCCAATAAATCATCTCATTTTCAATACTTATCTTGGTGAAGTTAAATTTATGTAGAAGATTTATTGAACTAATATTTTCTGTTAAGCAATTTGCTGTAATTTCTTTAATTTTTTCGTTGGAGAAAGCCCATTTTATTATTTCTCTTACGGCTTCTTCTGCAAAACCTTTTCGTCTTTCTTCCTTGATTATGCCATATCCAATATCAATATTTTCTTTTTTATTGTTAAATCCTTTAAATCCTAAATCTCCAATTATTTCCTTTGTGTCTTTCTTGATTATCATCCAAGATTCAAAACCTGATGGATAGCCTACTTTGGTTAAATTATTAATAATTCTTGGCAAAGTATCTAAAACATCCATGTCTGGCCAACTTTTTCCTTTTTGATAGTTCCATTTTTCTAAATCACTAAAATCATTATTTAAAATATTTTGACAAAATGGAATTGTAAATGGTTTAAGTATTAAATTTTTAGTTGTCAGTTGTTCAATTTCAATTTTTTTAATTTTCATGTTTTAATGCAAGATGATAAGGTAAATAAATATAATGTCTGACCTACCTTATAGGATTTAAAGAAGAATTACTTGTAATAGACTATTAAGTCTACTAATATACTAAAAATCTCAACTCCCTAAAACAAAAAAACTTCCCTTTTCAGAGAAGTTCTTGTTATCGTATAGACTGTTTTAAACATCATCATAATCTACATAAAGAGTCTCAGAGGTAGGATGCGCTTGACAGGTAAGTATCAAACCATCGGCAATTTCTTTATCAGTAAGGATAGAATTCTTAGACATCTCAGCAGTTCCAGAGGTAACACGAGCCAGACAGCTGCTGCAAATTCCGCCTTGGCAAGAATATGGAGCATCAATTCCTTGTTTTAAAGCGGCATCTAGAACGGTTTGTTTTTGTGACATTTCAAAGGTTGTTTCCTCATCATCTACCAAAATGGTAATTTTTGAATGACCTCCTAATGATTTTTCTATCTTATTTTCTTTGGTTGATGAAGCAAACAATTCAAATTTAATATTTGATTCCTTTACGTTGTGCTCTTTTAAAACTCCAGAAACGGTATTGATCATTTCTTCAGGACCACACAAATAAAATTTATCAAAATCAAGTTCTTTGTGTTTTGTGTTTAAAACAAAATTCACTGTTGATTTTTCAATTCGGCCAAATAAAGAAGGCTCTACCTGAACTTGACTGTACACATAATGTACAAACAGTCGTCCTACGTATTGCAATTGCAAATCGTGTAATTCTTGGTGAAAAATAGTTTCTTGGGGCGTTTTGTTTCCGTAAACCAATACAAATGAACTATTTGGTTCATTTTTCAAAACGGTTTTTAAGATCGACATTACAGGAGTAATGCCACTTCCTGCCGCAAAAGCAGCGTAGTTGCGTTGGCGATCAGCCTGAGGTTCAAATGTAAATTTTCCTTCCGGAGTACCTACTTCAAGAACGTCACCCGCTTGGAGTTTGGTTTTGGCAAATTGCGAGAACAAACCATTAGGAACGGCTTTAACAGCAATTCGAAGTTCATCACTATCAGGCGAAGAACAAATAGAGTAGGCTCTGCGAATTTCTTGACCGTCAAGGGTTAGTTTTAAGTTCAAATATTGACCAGCAATAAAAGCATAATTGGCTTTTAATTCTTGTGGTACATTAAAAAGTATAGAAACCGCATCTTGAGTTTCGCGTTTTACTTCTTTTATGATAAGTTTTAAAAAGGATGACATCTGTTTATTTTTTTACAAAGATACTAAAGTCAATAGGTTTCTTAAATTAAAGCCTTTGAAAAATTTACATACCTAGAAATGTTATGTATAAGAATCTTATGTATATTTGTTTTTCCAAAAGAAAATGAAAATGAAAAACTCACAATTGTACAAAGGAAGTCTGAATACGATTATCATGAAATTGCTAGAAGAAAATGGCAAGATGTACGGCTATGAAATCACTCAGAAAGTAAAAGCGATTACTGCGGGTGAACTCAATATTACCGAAGGCGCTTTGTATCCCGCCTTACACAAGCTTGAGGCTGAGGGAATTCTGGATGTTGAAATTGAAAAAGTTGACAACCGCATGCGAAAGTATTACAAACTAACCGAATCAGGCGAAAAGGAAACCGTAAACCGACTCTTAGAACTCGAAGATTTCATCAGAAACATGCAGAGTTTAGTGAACCCTAAGCCTAGTTTAGAATTTTAATTTTTTCAAGATGAAATTAACCACCGAACAAATAGCCCAAATAGAAGAGACTTTAGTTTTAAACGGTCTTGTTTATCAAGATGTGAAGCTAGAAATAATTGACCATATAGCATCAGAAATTGAAGAAAGAATGAGTCAGGAAGAAATTTCATTTGACATTGTCTTTAAATCAGTTTTTGAGAAATGGAAAAGTGCACTAGTAATTTCTTCAAGTTATGCTTGGTTAGGAACTTTCTTTAAAGCACCTCGATTTGTAGTAGACAAATTAGTCACTTATTCTAAAGGACAGGCTTTAAATGTATTTTTTTCAATTCTTGTTTTCGGGTCTCTACTAGCTTTTATAGTTTCAAATACATTTCAAAAAGAAACCTTTAAAGCTATTAGTTTAGCTTTACAAGGAGCTTACACGATATTGATAGTATGTACCAGTATAAGTTTGTTTTTGATTTGGAGGTCTACAATTAAAACCATATACGGAAGATTGTTTCTTTTTAGAGGTTGGCTAGTTTTTTTATTTTGTTTACAGTTTAACAACTATAGAGATCCATTAAAGCATTTTGATGCTACTAATTCTTTTTTGCAAAATCTAGTAGGCTGTATACTATTATGTATTCCATTTGTTTATTCTTTCTTTCAATTAGTCTTGGCTAGTGAACATTTTAAAATCGTTAAAAAATTGAAATTAGTTTAATCTTTTTTTATGAAACTAACCACCGAACAAATAGATCAACTTTATCTTTTTACCCGCCAGCGTTATGTGGAGTGGTACGATCTGCAATCAGAGCTTGTAGATCATCTTGCTAATGCCATTGAAGCGCAATTAGAACTGAGTCCAAAACGTACTTTTGACGAAGCTTTAAATATCGAGTTTAAAAAATTTGGTATCTATGGCTTTATGGATGTGGTTGAAAAACGACGAGCGGTCCTAAACAAAAAGTACTACAAGATTGTTTGGCAGTATTTCAAAGATTTTTTCAGTATCCCTAAAATTGGATTAACAATAATTATGAACTTAGCTTTATTTATTGTTTTAAAGTTAAGTGTTTATAGGGAATATATTTTCATGGGAACATACCTTTTATTGTTCGTCACTATGTTTTATGAACTGTACAAAAATCACAAAACCACCAAAAACAGAAAACAAAGCGGAGAAAAACTTTGGTTATTTGAGGAGGTTATCCACAATTATGGAAGTTTTTCGGCAATTATTATTTTGCCGTTTAATATAATGATAAATATCTTTAATCATCCCGAAGAATATCTAATTAATGATTACTTAATAATGGGGCTGAGCTTTTTTTTAGTATCATTTAGCCTATTTCTTTTCATCATTTTTAAAATAATCCCATCCAAAACACAAACTTACCTAGAACAAACCTATCCAGAATATAAATACGAAAAATTGTAACATTTTTTAATTTCGATCTACTTATTAGCAAACCAAAAAACCAAATTATGATTTCAAAATTCCTTTATCTCGAATGGAAAGCCTTTACTAGGTCGGCATCTTTTGCCTCAAATCTTGCACTAAAAATCTTGATGGGATTTGTTGCGGCTTATTTCATTTTAATCTCTTTAGCATTTGGTGTTGGGGCTTTTTATGTCCTCAAGAAAATGAAACTAGACCCAATAGTTTCTGTCAATCAGTTCCTGTTTTATTTGGTAATCATGGATTTAATTGTCCGATTGATGCTTCAAAAAATCCCAGTACTTAACATTCGTCCCTTACTGATTTTTCCCATCAATAAATCAACTATTGTCCATTTCTCACTAGGGAAAACTATTTTGTCTTTTTTCAACATTATTCATGCCTTCTTTTTAATTCCTTTTAGTATAGTATTGCTTATTGAAGGATATGATCCAGCCTCTGTTGTACTTTGGTTCTTGGCCGTTTATTCTTTGTTCTATTGTAACAATTTTATCAATATATTGTTGAGCAATAAAGATAATTTATTTGCCTTGTTTTTAGGAATTACAGCTGTTTTAGGAGGATTGCATTACTATGGTATATTTGATATTACAGCATATGTAGCTCCGTTTTTTAATGCACTTTTCAATACGTATTGGGCATTTTTAATACCAGTTGTAGCCGTAATTGTTTTGTATTATGTTACTTTTCAATATTTCAAGAAGAACTTGTACCTAGACGCAGGTTTATCTAGCAAACACGATGAGGCCAAAACAGAAGATCTTACTTGGTTGAACCAATTTGGAACCATCGGAACTTTCTTGAAAAATGACATCAAATTAATCAAACGAAACAAACGTTCTAAAACTACGGTTGGACTTAGCGTTATGTTTCTATTTTACGGATTGTTGTTTTTTACTAACAGCGTTTCAATGTACAATAATCCTATTATGCACATTTTTGCGGGAATATTTGTTTCAGGTGGATTTTTAATCACTTTCGGACAATTTGTGCCGAGTTGGGATAGCTCGTATTACCAGCTCATGATGACACAAAATATTCCGTACAAAGGCTATTTGAGTTCAAAATGGTGGTTAATGGTAATTGCTACCATTGTTACTACAGTTATTGCTTCGTTCTATCTTTATTTTGGTGTACAAGTTTACTTAACCATTATTGTAGGAGCCATTTATAACATTGGTGTCAACTCACATCTTGTATTATTAGGAGGAGCGTACACTAAAACACCTATTGATTTAAGTTCAGGAAAAGGCGCTTTTGGAGATAAAAAAGCCTTCAATGTAAAAACCATGCTCATCTCCATACCACAATTAGGATTACCTGTATTATTGTATTGGCTTGGGTCTAAATATGGCAGTCCAACTATAGGTTTAGCGCTAGTAGCAGCCCTAGGTGTAATAGGTTTTGCATTCAAAGAAAAAGCATTTTCATTGATTGAAAAAACATATAAATCAGAAAAATACGCTACCATAGCGGCATACAAACAAAAAGGATAACTAACAATCACATTAACCAATCAACCGATTAAACTTCAAAAAATGATACAAGTAAACAACTTATCAAAAACATATAACGGAACAACCGTATTAAAAATAGATTCTTTAGAGATAAAAAAAGGGGAAAGCTTTGGCTTAGTAGGTAACAACGGCGCTGGAAAAACCACCTTTTTCAGTTTGCTTTTAGATTTAATACAGCCCTCAACAGGCAACATCATCAACCATGGCGTGCAAGTAAACACCAGCGAAGCTTGGAAACCTTTTACAGCATCGTTCCTAGACGAAAGCTTTTTGATAGGATACCTAACTCCCGAAGAATATTTTTATTTCATTGGCGATTTACGCGGTCAAAACAAAGCCGATGTTGATGTTTTACTAGCCAAACATGAAGAGTTTTTCAACGGAGAAATCCTTAAAAACAAAAAATATTTACGCGATTTATCAAAAGGAAACCAGAAAAAAGTAGGGATCATTGCTACTCTTATTGGCAATCCCGAAGTAGTGATTCTAGACGAACCATTTGCTAATTTAGACCCAACCACACAATTCCGATTGAAAAAAATCATCAAAGATCTAGCCGATGATCCTAACGTAACCGTACTTGTGTCAAGCCATGATTTGCAACATACCGTTGAGGTTAGTAACAGGATTGTAGCCATGCACAAAGGAAACGTGGTCAAAGACATTCAAACATCGCCAGAAACCTTACAAGAATTAGAACAGTTTTTTGCCGTATAAATTCAGCACAACAATTTTAGATAATGTTATGGGTTATTGCACCGCCTAAAGGACACAAAAATAAATTAAATACAAAATCAAATCAGAATGAAAAAAATCATATTTGCAAGTTTGTTATTGATTACTATCAATAGCATTAACGCACAGACACAATTGAATTCGATTGGTTCTTACCTTTGGAATGACGCAGACCAACCAAAAATATTTAATAATAAATTGCAACTTTCATTTGTTAAAGGAGAAAATGGATTTCCGAGTTTTGGGTCAGTATTGGCTGGAGGAGGATATTATGTAGGTCAAGACGGAGGTGCTTTTCAACTTTTTTTTCCTTACAGTGAAACCTATGGAGGTGTTGCTCCAAAAATACGATTAGGAAGATATGATAATCAAGGTTGGACTAATTGGGAAACATTTTATACTTCGGCCAACGCCAATAAATCTAATATAGATTGGAGTGCAAAAATATTGACTGTAGATGATAGGATTGGAGTAGGTACAAGTAATATTTCAAATCCAATAACAGTACAAAAAGTTTCTGGAGGGACAGGTTTTAGTGGTTCAGATGGGAATGGAGGTATTAGAGTTAGATGGTCAACTGGGTATGGTGTAGCTCTTGATGCATGGGATGGAAATAGTCCGAAATGGGGTATAACTAAATATGTTCAAAATACTCCAACAGTAATGATTGAAGGTGTATACAACACGAATGATGTCATTTTTAACTCTGGTGGATACGTTGGGATTGGTACAGTATCTCCTAAATATAAGTTGGATGTAATAGGGACAATTAGAGCACGAGAAATTAAAGTTGACCTAAATGGAGCTGATTTTGTTTTTGAAAATACTTATAAATTAATGCCATTAAATGAATTAGAAAAATTTGTAAAAGAACAAAAGCATTTACCAGAAATTGCACCTGCAAAAGAAATGGAGAATAATGGTACTGATTTAGGAGTTTTAACATCTAAGCTATTACAAAAAATTGAAGAATTGACTTTATATACAATTGAACAGAATAAAAAAATTGAAGAGCAGAATCAAGAATTCAAAATATTGAAAGCTAAAATTAAAAAATTGGAGTCTAATAAAAGATAAGGATTGTCAAGCAAAAACCCATAAGAGCTAGTAAGTAATAGTCGGGAATTAGGCTTAATGGAAAAATGGTTTTGTATTTGGAAAAATTCTTTATAATCCGAAAATAATTGCTTTATTTAGCCGACTATCGCTTACTAGCAAGACGATACCGCTAATTCGCTTAAGAGATGCTCCCAGGAGAATATCTACAAAATGAATTAGCGTTTTCTTTTGGGCGTAACCCTCAGTCTCGTTCAGTAAAACGAGACCTCGGGTCGGACTTTTCGCTATATCTTTATTTTTTTAAAGAAAAAAAATAAAGGATGCCGCTGCAATCCCTTACGCACTCGAGTAAAGTTCAAATAAAGCATCATAATTTTCACGTTATCAAAAAGAAATGTATTTTTACAAGTTCATATACTAAAAGGTGTATTTCATAGTTAATTGATAAAAACGTTTTCCATTGAAAATCAATATATTTAAAACATTATCTCTCGGGTTACTTCTTACTTTTTTTGTAGCCTGTTCTACAAAAAAAGATACCTTCATTTCTAGAAATTCCCATGCCTTAAGTACAGAATACAACATCCTTTACAACGGACAAATAGCCTTAGACAAAGGAATAAAAACCGTCAACGACAACAGCGATGATAATTTTTGGAATATTCTACCCATAGAAAAAATGCAAATTTCTGAGGAGTTTTCAGCGTCAAACAAAGTTAAAAACCCTGATTTTGAATTGGCTGAGACCAAAGCAACCAAAGCCATTCAAAAACACTCCATGAACATTAACGGCAGAGAGAAAAACATGCAAATAGATGAGGCTTACCTCATGTTAGGTAAAGCGAGATACTATGATCAACGGTTTATACCAGCTCTTGATGCATTCAATTACATTCTTTACAAATATCCTAACAGTAGTAAAATTTACGAAGCTAAGATTTGGCGTGAAAAAACCAATATGCGTTTGGGGAATGACCCACTTGTTATCAAGAATATTAGCAAATTACTAGAAGATCACGAAGTAAAAAAACAAGTTTTTGCAGATGCAAATGCGCTTTTGGCTTCTTCTTTTTTAAATTTAGAACAAAAAGACAGTGCTGTGGCCAAATTAAAATTAGCCATAGATTTTACAAAAATAAACCAAGAAAGAGCAAGATATCGTTTTGTCTTAGCGCAGTTGTATCAAGAGTTAGGGCACAAAGATAGTGCCGTAACAGTATATCAGAATGTGATAGACATGAACAGAAAGGCGGAGCGCAAATTTGTCATTCAAGCACAGGCAAAAAAAGCAACGCTTTTTGATTATCAAAAAGGAGATGTGGCATTGTTCACTAAAACCTTTGACAAATTAATAAATGATCGAGAAAACCGCCCATTTAAAGATTTGATCTTTCATCAAATGGCTTTATTTCATGACAAGCAAAACAACCAAGAACAAGCTGTTGCGTTGTATAATGAATCCTTAAAATCAAATTCTAAAGATCCTTACCTTGTAGCTTCAAACTATAGAAATCTGGGGAATATGTATTTTAGAAATACAAAATATCCTATTGCAGCTAAGTATTATGATAGTACGCTGGTAAAACTTAATGATAAGACTAGAGAGTTTGCAAAAATCAAGAAAATTAGAACGGATCTTGATGAGGTTATTTTGTACGAAACCATTGCCAATAGAAATGACAGTATCCTGCGGGTAGTAGCCATGAGTACAACAGATAGAATTGTGTATTATGAAAAACACATTGCGGGACTCAAAGAAAAAGAAGAACAAAAACGAATACTAGAAGAAAAAAACAAACGCATTGCGGACAATGTAGCTGCAAATTCATCGATTAATTCACCAGATCCAGCTACAAATTTCAGTCCAATACCCCCAGGAGGAAAAAACGCTATGCTTCCGCCATCAGGGAACGCACCTATTTCACAACAAGCACTCAGCACCTTTTATTTTTACAATCCTACCACAGTAGCTTTTGGAAAAGTAGAATTTAAAAAAAATTGGGGAGATAGAGAAGCCATCGGCAATTGGAGAATGGTAAAAGCTACCTCAAATTCTAGTTTGGCAAACGGTGATACTAATTCGCCACTTACAAGCGTAGCAGGAGAAACAACAACTGCCGTTGCAGAGCAATTTACTACTGATTTTTACATCAAGAAATTGCCTACTGAACAAGCCGACTTGGATAAGTTAAATAAAGACCGAAATGAAGCATACTATCAATTAGGAATAATATACAAAGAGAAATTCAAAGAAAATCAATTGGCAATAGCCAAGTTAGAGCAATTACTTTTAAATAATCCTGAGGAAAAATTAGTGTTACCTACCTTGTATAACTTGTACAAATTATACCAAATTACCGATGTGAGTAAAGCAGCCGCTATAAAACAAAAAATAGAGACTCAATTCCCTAATTCTCGCTATGCTCAAATTATAAGCAATACCAGCTCAAGTTCAGTAGCTGTAGAAGAAACTCCAGAAACAACGTATAACAAATGGTATAGAGTTTTCCAGAATGAAGAATATGTAACAGTTTTAGAAAACATAGACCCATTAATTACACAATTTTCAGGTGATGCTATAGTGTCAAAATTTGAATTGCTTAAGGCCAATACCATAGGAAAACTAAGAGGAGTAACGGCCTTTAAAAATGCATTGCAAGATGTTGCTGATAATTATCCAAATAGCGAAGAAGGTAAGGGTGCAGTGCTTACCTTAAAAGAACAAATTCCATTTTTAGAAAAAATAGATTTCAAGACAACAGAAAGCGGTAAGTGGAAAGTATTGTACACCATAGGGAAAAAAGATGTCGAAGCCACTAAACTCTTAACAGATAAATTAACCAAATTTATAAAAGAAAATGATCTAACTGAATTGTCTTTGTCATTTGATGTGTATAATGAAAAAGAAAATTTCATCACAATCCACGGATTTAATTCTAGTGCATTTGCAACGAACATCACAACAAAAATACTAGCATTAAAACCTACTGGGAATGTGCCAAATGCCATTGTGATTAGCAATGATAATTATAAAGTAATCCAAATTAAAAAGAATCTTGAGGCTTATCTAGGTCTAAAAAAATAAACTATGTTTGATAAAAAGCAAAAACCATACACTGATCTTTTAGGTAAAACAAATAGAATTGTAGAAGCTACAACAATCACTGGAGACATATCCTCTAAGGCTGATTTTAGACTGGATGGAAATTTAATTGGAAATTTTCATTCAGAGGGTAAAATTGTTATTGGTCCGTTGGGTAGTGTAAAAGGAGACATAATTTGTAAAAGTGCTGATATAGAGGGGAAATTTGAAGGTAAAATTCAAGTAACCGAACTTTTAAACATTAAAGCAACCGCACGTATTAATGGTGAAGTACTTGTAGGGAAACTTTCCGTAGAACCCGGAGCTGATTTTACGGCTACTTGTACCATGAAAATGATGAATACAAGTCAAACACCAAATGACAGTGAAAAAGGAACCAAAAAATAGTAATGTTAATAAGTGGCTTTTATTTATGGGAATCCCTTTTCAAATGGGGATTGTCATTTTTTTATTCACTTATTTAGGAATATGGCTGGACGGAAAATATACTCATGGAACAACCCCTTGGTTTACCATTGGGCTATCCTTATTTTCTGTTTTTGTTGGGCTATATAATGTTATACGTCAGGTGAACAACATTAATAAAAATAATAAATGAGCAAATTAATTACGTTTTTAAAATATTGTATACCCTTTACCTTACTATTGTATTTTGCACAGCAATATGCCACAACGGCTTTAGGATCTCAACACGATTTTTTTTACACAACTTGGAGTATTTATTTATTTCAATTTATATCATCATTACTCCTATATATAGTACTGCTTTTTGTTCATTCAAAATTACCAGAGTATACCGGTTTTGCTTTTATGGGGATTACGTTTTTTAAAATGATGGCTTCGGTAGTTTTTTTAATTCCTTTGATACAAGCAAAAGGTAGAGAAACTAATTTAGATATCGCTGCATTCTTTATCCCGTATTTCCTATTTTTGTTTTTTGAAACTGTATTTTCAATACGATTGATAAATAAAAGATAAGTTACTTGAAAATAATGCAATGCGATTGTAAAATTCATTTTTTAAAATCATCATTATAATTTTCAATTTTCAATTAAATATGTACCTTTGCAAAAAATTTTAAAAACGTTAAATCAGATACTCAATTAATAATGGTAATTTCAAAAAAATCACTTCAATTCCTGTTAGTAACTTTTCTAGCGTGTATGCCATTGGTTACTTTCGCAAATGAAAGCGCGGATAGTCTTCAAAATCACACTGAGAATGCTGCTCCTGCTGCAGAAGCACACGGAGAAACAGGTCATTCTGCTGAAAAAGAATTTAATGCCACGGAATTGATTAATGATCACATTGGTGATTCGCACGAATTCCATATTGCTGATTGGGGTGGTCACCCTATTTCGTTTTACCTTCCAGTTATTTTGTGGACTAATACTGGTTTAGAGGTTTTTTCTTCGGAGCAATTTCACCACGATAACGAAGGACATCATGTTATTGACATAAACGGTCAAAAATTAGTTCGTTTCAATGAAGTTATTTTTTATGCTGATAAATTTGAAACATTAACAGAAGATCAAAGAAAAAATGGTGCTTTCGCATTTGAAGCAAGGCCACTTGATTTTTCGATTACAAAAAATGTATTCTCCATGTTAATGTCGGCTTTAGTATTGTTCTTCTTGTTTTTTGCAGTAGCAAGATCATACAAGAAAAACCCTAAAGCACCAAAAGGAATCGCTGGTTTCCTAGAGCCATTAGTTATTTTTGTAAGAGACGAAATTGCAATTCCTAATATTGGAACTAAAAAATATGCTAAATATATGCCGTATTTGTTAACCATATTTTTCTTTATCTGGATTAACAACTTAATTGGTTTAATTCCTTTTTTCCCTTTTAGTGCTAACCTTACGGGTAACATCTTCTTTACATTTGTATTGGCCTTGATTACTTTTATTGTAACTACTTTTAGCGGAAGCAAAGATTACTGGAAGCACATTTTGTTGCCACCAGTTCCAAAAGCATTATATCCTATTATGATACCAGTAGAAATTATTGGTATGTTGACAAAACCTTTCGCGTTGATGATTCGTTTGTTTGCTAACATCACTGCAGGGCATATTATCATCTTGAGTTTGGTCTCATTGATTTTTATATTCAAAACAGTAGCGGTTGCACCTATATCTGGAGCTTTCGTAGTGTTCATGAGTGTACTTGAAATGTTGGTTGCGGCGTTGCAGGCATATATCTTCACGTTGTTAACTGCATTGTTTATTGGTCAGGCTGTTGAAGAGCATGACCACCATTAATTTGTGTTTTATTAATTATTAACTATATTAAATTTAGTATTATGGTATTAGCTGGAATCGGAGCTGGATTAGCTGTTATTGGTGCAGGTCTAGGTATTGGAAAAATTGGTGGTTCTGCAATGGACGCTATTGCTCGTCAACCTGAGGCTGCTGGAAAAATCCAGACTGCTATGATTATTGCTGCTGCACTTATTGAAGGTGTTGCACTTTTCGCAGTAGTTGTTGCGTTAATCACAAACGCATAATTAAAGCTTAAAACTTCCTGATACGGTTGGTATCAGGGAGTTTTTATTTCTAAAACAAACTTTAAATATAAATATATGAATTTTACAGCACCAGAGAGTTTAATTTTTTGGACCTCTATCATCTTTATAGTTTTCTTTATCCTGTTAGGGAAATTTGCTTGGAAACCAATTTTGAGCGCGGTAAAAGGAAGAGAAGATTCAATCAACTCTGCTTTAGCTGCAGCTGAAACTGCGCGTTTGGAAATGCAAAATTTAACGGCAGAAAACGAGCGTATTTTACAAGAAGCACGTTTAGAGCGTGATGCTATGTTAAAAGAAGCACGTGAAATGAGAGAGAAAATGATTGCTGATTCAAAAGCGGATGCGCAAGCAGAAGGAGCTCGTATGATTGAGCAAGCAAAAGTTGCTATTGCAGCAGAAAAAAATGCAGCAATGGCTGAATTGAAATCTCATGTTTCTACATTATCTTTGGATATTGCAGAGAAATTATTAAAAAGCGAATTATCTAACAAGGAGGCTCAAACTAAACTAGTTGAGAACATGTTAGGAGACGTAAAATTAAACTAACATTATGTCAGGAACTAGAGCAGCAATTCGTTATGCGAAAGCAATTTTAGAAATCGCACAGTCAAAAGGTGTGGCTGATGCTGTCAATGCTGATATGAAAACTATTGCATTGACTGTTACAGAAAATCTAGAATTGAAAAACTTTATTGAAAATCCAACTTTAAAAGTTGATCAAAAACAAAGTGCTTTACTAGAGGTTTTTGCGGATGCAAATCCTGTGACTAAAAGTTTATTTCATTTGTTATTTGAAAACAAAAGATTTGAAATTCTAGGTGCTATTGCATTAGAATACAATGGATTGTTTGATACAATGAATGGAGTTGAAGTAGCAACTGTTACTACAGCTGTTCCTATGGATGAAGCTTTAGAAGCCAAAGTTTTAGCTAAAATAGCTACTTTGTCTGATAAGAAAATTACAATTATCAATACAGTAGATCCTGCTATTATAGGAGGTTTTATTATTAGAATAGGTGACAAGCAATATAATGCTGCTGTTGCAAACAGATTACAAGTTTTAAAAAGAGAATTAAGTAACTAATTTTTATTACACATTAAGTGTCTAAATTATAAATTAAGATGGCGGAAATTAAACCTGCTGAAATTTCAGCAATATTAAGAAAGCAAGTAGAAGGTTTTGAATCTGGTGCTACACTAGAGGAAGTAGGAACTGTACTTCAAGTTGGAGACGGTATTGCTCGTATTTACGGGCTTTCAAATGTGCAATATGGTGAGTTAGTTGAATTTGAAAACGGACTTGAAGCTATTGTATTGAACCTTGAAGAAGACAATGTGGGTGTGGTACTTTTAGGACCATCTACAGGAATCAAAGAAGGATCTACTGCAAAAAGAACACAACGTATTGCTTCTCTTAAAGTAGGAGAACAAATGGTAGGTCGTGTTGTTAATACACTAGGTTTTCCTATTGATGGAAAAGGACCAATCGGTGGAGATTTATACGAGATGCCATTAGAAAGAAAAGCTCCTGGAGTTATCTTCCGTCAGCCAGTTACCGAGCCATTACAAACAGGTATCAAAGCAGTAGATGCAATGATCCCAGTAGGACGTGGACAACGTGAGCTAGTTATTGGTGACCGTCAAACAGGTAAATCAACTGTTTGTATTGATACTATCTTAAATCAGAAAGAATTTTACGATGCTGGGAAACCAGTATTTTGTATCTATGTAGCTATTGGACAAAAAGCTTCTACTGTAGCAGGAATTGCTAAGATGTTAGAAGAAAAAGGTGCTATGGCTTATACTGTGATTGTTGCAGCTAATGCTTCTGATCCAGCTCCAATGCAAGTTTATGCTCCTTTTGCAGGTGCTGCTATTGGGGAATATTTCAGAGATTCAGGTCGTCCAGCGTTGATCGTTTATGATGATTTGTCTAAACAAGCTGTTGCTTACCGTGAGGTTTCTCTTTTATTGAGAAGACCACCGGGACGTGAGGCGTATCCTGGAGACGTTTTTTACTTACACAGTCGTTTATTAGAGCGTGCTTGTAAAGTAATTGCTGATGATGGAATTGCTAAAAACATGAATGATTTACCAGATTCATTGAAATCAATTGTAAAAGGTGGTGGTTCATTGACTGCTTTACCAATTATTGAAACTCAAGCTGGTGACGTTTCTGCATACATCCCAACAAACGTAATTTCGATTACTGATGGTCAAATTTTCTTAGATGGTGATTTGTTTAACTCTGGGGTTCGTCCAGCGATTAACGTAGGTATCTCGGTATCTCGTGTTGGAGGAAATGCACAAATTAAGTCAATGAAAAAAGTGGCTGGTACTTTAAAGTTAGATCAAGCACAATTCCGTGAATTGGAAGCGTTTGCTAAATTTGGTTCTGATCTTGATGCTGTTACTTTAAACGTAATCGAAAAAGGAAAAAGAAACGTTGAAATCTTGAAACAAGGTTTGAATGATCCTTATACTGTAGAAGATCAAGTTGCTATTATTTATGCAGGATCAAAAAACTTGTTGAAAAACGTACCTGTTTCTAAAGTTAGAGAATTTGAGAAAGATTTCTTAGAATTCTTAAACGCTAAACACAGAGGAACTCTTGATGCGTTGAAAGCAGGAAAATTGACTGACGAAATTACAGATGTAATTGAAACTGTTGCAAAAGAATTATCAGCAAAATATAACTAAAACTAGTCAAAAGTTGTAAAGTCCAAAGTCTTAAATTCAGTTAATCTGTTTTATATGACTTTAGACTTTATAACTTTAAGACATTAGACTAAAAATAATGGCAAATTTAAAGGAAATCCGTAATAGAATTACTTCCGTTTCATCGACGATGCAAATAACATCGGCAATGAAAATGGTTTCTGCAGCAAAGCTAAAGAAAGCACAAGATGCAATCACAGCTATGCGCCCTTATGCCGAAAAATTGACAGAACTGCTACAAAATCTTTCTGCTACATTAGAAGGTGATGCTGGTGGTGAATATACCACACAACGCGACATTAAAAAAGTATTATTAGTTGTAGTAACTTCAAATAGAGGTTTAGCTGGTGCGTTTAATACCAATGCTATAAAAGAAGCCAAAAACCGTGCTGAATTTTATTCAGGAAAGCAAGTAGATGTTTTTGCTATTGGTAAAAAAGGTAACGATGTATTGAGCAAAACTTTAAATGTTGTAGGCAATCAAAGTACTGTTTTTGATAATTTAAACTTTGACAATGTAGCAAAAATTGCTGATGAGTTAATGGAAAAATTTGTTGCTGGTGAGTATGATAAGATTGAATTGATTTACAATCAATTTAAAAATGCTGCTACACAAATTGTTCAAACTGAACAGTTCTTGCCTTTAGCAGCACTGAAAACAGATGTAGTTGTTGCTCCAGGAGATTATATTTTTGAGCCTTCAAAAGAAGAAATTGTTTTAACCTTGATTCCTAAATCATTAAAAACACAATTGTATAAAGGTATTCGTGATTCATTTGCCTCTGAGCATGGAGCTCGTATGACAGCAATGCACAAAGCAACTGATAACGCAACGGAATTGAGAAACCAATTGAAATTGACTTATAATAAAGCACGTCAAGCTGCAATTACCAATGAAATCTTAGAGATTGTAGGTGGAGCGGAAGCTTTAAAAGGATAGTAATTATTTACACAAATAAAAAAAGAGCCAACATTATGTTGGCTCTTTTTTTTGTGGTTAGCTTTTCTTTTTGAATGTTTTAACTGGTTTTTCTGTACTTGTTATAACTAGGGACGTTCTCATTAAAGAGTCAATTTGTTTCTTATCTATAGTCTCTAGCCAAGAATATTTTTTTGTTTTTATGTTTTGCCAGGGATAGGTATTTACTGTTTTTTCTATTTCATGCAAGGCGGTTTTACCTTTTTTTTGGGCGTAAGATGTTGCAGAGATTACTGCAAAGCATAATGTAAAGAAGAAGTATTTTTTCATTTTTATTGTACTGAAATAGCTAAAATTATATTTTCAAATAGTATGCCAATTTGTTAGTTAGCTTAAATTTTCATTGATAAAATTCACAAAAAGTTTCAAGTATTGTATGATTATTTTAAGTAGAAGTGTGATCATTTTATTTTTAGGTATAGTATTTTTATGATGATCTTATTAGGATTCTTTAGATGTGAAAAACGAATTATTTCTATATGAATTTTAATGTATAAGATATATTTTTACTTCAAAGTATGTAGGGTTTATTTAGGATAGATTTAAAATGAAGTTTATGGATTCAGCTCTTTTTTTGATTCTGATTGCTTCTTTTTGTATGTTTCATAGCTGGCTAGTGCTACTGAAAAAAAGAGAATTAGAAAGATGCGTTCTAAGTCCAATACTTTGTAGATGTCGTTGTTTTTTTCATCTTTAAAAAAATTTCGGATAAGTAAAATGAACACAATTAGAAGTATGTTTTGCAACGTTTGAGTAATAAAGTATTTCATTAGATGAGGCTTTTAAACTTCAGTATACTAGTAGTAACTGAAAAGATAGACTTTTCAGATAAATTTTGTAGGTTTTAGGTACTTGAAGTCAGAACTTATTTTTATTGATTTAGTTTTGTCATATCGTTGACTCTCATTTTAAAATATATTTTTATAAACACTAAAGCGATAAACAATCTATAGCCTCTGTATACCCAAATATTAACTGGGAAAGAGAATAATTCGTAGGTGTCTCTGATCTTAATTAAGGAATAAATTAAGTTTATGGTAAAGAAAATTCCAAAGAATAAATAAAAGTTTTTGGGTAGTTTCATTTGTTAGGTATCGTATGGTATTGTTCCCATTAGTCCAGCCATAAAATTAGCCCAATTAGAAATTATCTCAACTGATGCAGCAATAAGCACAAAAAGTGCAGTGAAAATAGTTTCTTTTATAGTTTTTACTTTTGCACTATTTAATTGATCTAAAAATGGTTGTAAATTCATTTTTTCATTTTTTTTAAATCCTTTTTTTAAAAAAGTTTCTC
Source organism: Flavobacterium sp. GNP011 (assembly GCF_056428925.1). Taxonomy (NCBI): domain Bacteria; kingdom Pseudomonadati; phylum Bacteroidota; class Flavobacteriia; order Flavobacteriales; family Flavobacteriaceae; genus Flavobacterium; species Flavobacterium sp. GNP011. Next base: position 103,444 of record NZ_JBWJVJ010000001.1, read on the forward strand.
GAGAACTTTTATGCTCATTTTTTAATGGAGATCGTAGCTTTATAAACTCCATGCTCTGTATTTTTTTTAAGGGTTACCTACCAGCTGAATTATTCCCTTTTTTTGATAAAGCTTATATTTTTGACTATCGTTTTATTTTTTAATGCTTTTCATTTCTGAGGTCAAAACTAGGATTGTTGTTGATGATGTGCAAATACTTGTTATCGGAATTCCGTGAATTCCGATAAGTTATATTTTTAAAATAATGAAAATCAACACAATACAATTAACCTAGAAATGTAGTTTTTTACAGCATTTTAATTTATATAATCTACTTTTGCACTAAACCAAACGACAATGACTAACCAACAATTTTTAAAAATAGTGCTTCTGGTACTGTTTCCTTTCTTTTTGTGTGCACAGCCTAGTAAGCCGATTCAAAAGTCGGATTCTTATGAAGATTTAAAACAGGCCTTCATTAAGAATCAAGGTAATGATAAAAAACAGCTTTACTATGCAAATGTCTACATACAACGGGCTCGTAAGAATAATAGTTGTATTAATCTTTCAAGAGGTTATTTTTTATTGTCGTTTTTGTTTAAGGGATCAAAAGCTATTCAATATTTAAATTATTCAATTGCATACGCAAAAAACACAAACGATACAAAATTCCCTGCAGTGTCCTATTCCAAAAAGGGATATGAACTAAAAAAACAATTGCGGTTTAAGGAGGCACTTGATAATTTTTTTATTGCTGAAAGGATAGCAAAAAAAATAATTTAGATTTTTATTATAACGTAAAGCATTCTATCGGAATACTACGCTCTGAAGAGTTGGGTCAGGTTGAAGAAGCACTTGTCCTTTACAGAGAATGTTTTAATTATATGAAGGATAAGGAAGTAAGATCTCCCAGTTATGCAGTAGAATTTCACAGTGTTTTGTTTGCTTTAGCTGATACCCATAAGTCATTGAACACTTTAGATTCTACAAGCTATTACAATAGATTAGGTTATCAAGAATCACGAGCCACCAATGACTTACATTATACGCCATTATTTATTTTAAATGAAGGAGCCAATCAAGTATTAAAGAAAAATTACAAAAGTGCTTTAGACAGTATTTACAAAGCGTTACCGGAACTTATAGAACAAAAAAATTATGGAAACGTTTTGGCATCATATTACTATCTAGGTTTATCTTACGCGGGTAGTGGAAATCGAGGAAAAGCAGTTCAAAATTTCGTCAAGGTTGACTCCATGTATGGTAAAACGAAAAGAATAACCCCAGAATTTATTAGCGGTTATCCTTTTTTAATTTCCCACTATAAGGAAAGAAATGATAAAGAAAATCAATTGAAATATGTTAGCAAGTTAATGTCTATCGATAGCACGTTACAAAAAAACTATAAAGAATTAAGTAAAAAAATGCAATTAGAGTACGATACCCCGCACTTAATTGCAGAAAAAGAAGCCTTAATACAATCTTTGGAAGAAAAGCAGTCTGCTTCATATATATGGATTGTAGTTTTAGTTGTGGGCGTTTCTGGCTTGATTGGTTACCAATTTTACTTAAAAAAACAACACCAAAATCGATTTGAAGCAATTCTGAATCCAGCCATATCTGTAGCAGAAAATAGTACTGTTCTAGAAACGCAGCTTACCACGCCTGATGCTAAAGAAAGTCAATTACAACAGAGTTTATCAAATGAAATTGTATTTGAATTACTGGAAAAATTAACAGTGTTTGAAAACGATAAAGGCTTTATAGAAAACACAATTTCTATTCAAAAACTGGCTTTGCAACTAAATACCAATACTAAATATTTGTCTAAGGTCATTAATGAACAAAAAGGTAAAACGTTTGTAAAATACATCAATGAGCTCCGGGTAAATGAAGCAGTTTTGCAATTGCAAGCAAAATTTGTTTTGCAAAATTATACCATAGCTTCCTTAGCAAGTGAGTTTGGTTTTAATTCGGCGGAAGCCTTTTCGGCTGCTTTTTATAAAAAGTATAAAATCAAGCCTAGCTTTTTTATCAAAGAGTTAAGTAAAACTAGAGCTAGTTAACAGTCTTAAAATAAGCAAATAGAATTTTAGGTATCGGAATTTTAATGATTTCAATATGTAAAAATTGATTCCGCGTGAAACCATTTCAAATGTAGTTTTTTTTCAGCGTTTTAATTAACATCATCTACTTTTGTACTAAACCAAACTACAATGACTAACCAACAATTTTTAAAAATAGTGCTTTTGGTACTGTTTCCTTTCTTTTTGTGTGCACAGACAATCAAACCGTTTCAAAAATCGGATTCTTATGAAGATTTGAAACAAGAGTTTACTTCACAGAAAAGTGATCACCATAAGAAAAGATTTATTTTGGAAATCATTTCAAATTCTTATTCTAAAAAAAATAATTTAAATCTTTCACGCGGTTTTTATCTTTTATCAACTTTATACAAAGGAAATAAAGCAATTCAATACCTTGATTCATCTATTGCTTATTCCACTAATCAAAATGATTATAATTTTCCAGCGTTATCTTATTCTAGAAAGGCATATGAATTAAGAATGCAATTTAAATATAGCAAGGCTTTGGACAATTACTTTAAAGCAGAAAAATATGCTAAAGGTAATAACGAAGATTTAAATTTTTATATCAAGAGGTCAATTGGTGTTTTGAGGTCAGAGGAATTAGGCGAAGTAGAGGAGGCTTTGTTACTATACCGTGAATGTTTAAATTATATAAGAAAAAAAGATATATCTTCTAAAAAATACAGTAGCGATTATCACAATCTTTTATTTGTGCTTGCAGATGCGCATAAATCATTAAACAATTTAGACTCTGCTAGTTTTTATAACAAATTAGGTTTTAAAGAATCTATTAAAACCAACGATAAGTTTTATATACCCTATTTTATTTTAAATGAAGGTGCAAATGAAATGTTTAAGAAAAATTATAAAGCATCTTTAGATAGTATTAATAAGGCATTACCTCAGATAATATTAGATAAAAACTACGGTAATATACTGGCTTCTTATTTTTATTTAGGAAAATCTTACGCTGGTATGAGTAATGAAAAGAAAGCGATTCAAAATTTTATCAAAGTTGATTCCATGTATTTATTAAATAAAAGAATTACACCAGAGTTTATCAGCGGGTATTCCTATTTAGTTGAATATTACAAAAAAATTGGAGACAAAGAAAATCAATTAAAATTCTTGAATAAGTTTATGAGTATTGATAGTATATTACAAAAAAACTATAAGCAATTAAATAAAGTTTTAGTAAAAGAATACGATACCCCGCATCTAATTGCAGAGAAAGTAGCCTTAATACAATCTTTGGAAAAAAGGCAATCTACTTCTTATATCTGGATTGTAGTTTTAGTTGTGGGCGTTGCTTGCTTGATTGGATACCAATTTTACTTAAAAAAGCAACTCCAAAATCGATTCGAAGCCATATTTCATTCTGCATTACCTATTGAAGAAAATAGTATTATTCTAGAAACACAGCTTACCACATCTGATGCTAAAGAAAGTAAAGTACAACAGAGTTTATCAGACGAAATAATACTTGAATTACTGGAGAAATTAACAGTATTTGAAAACGATAAAGGCTTTTTAGAAAACACAATTTCTATTCAAAAACTGGCTTTGCAACTAAACACCAATACTAAATATTTGTCTAAAGTTATCAATGAACAAAAAGGGAAAACGTTTGTTCAATACATCAATGAGCTACGGGTATATGAAGCAGTCTTGCAATTGCAAGCACAACCTGTTTTGCAAAATTATACCATAGCTTCCTTAGCAAGTGAATTTGGCTTTAATTCGGCGGAAGCTTTTTCGACTGCTTTTTATAAAAAATATAAAATCAAGCCTAGCTTTTTTATCAAAGAATTGAGTAAAACTAGAGCAATTTAACTGTTTTAAAATAAGCAAATAGAATTTCAGATAGCGGAATTCACGGAATTCCAGTAACAACTTTACATTTTTATTTACAGGAATCGTTCAACTTTAATACATTTGAACCATTAAAATTACCTTAATCATGAAATTATTGCCGCTTTATTATTTTACTTGTTTTCTTTTTATTGCAAATTTTGTAAGTTGTTTTTCTCAAGAGAAAACGACAAGCAGTAATTTACTCACCACAAAGCAAGATGGTTCATTAAATAATTGGTTTCAGAAAGATTACTTGCAAGACGGTATACCTGGAATTTCTCTAAATAAATGGTATGGTCAAAATACCACAAAGCCAAAAAAGAAGGATATAATTGTAGCCGTTATTGATACTCAAATCGATTTAAAACATGAAGATTTATTGGGTCAAATTTGGACTAATACAAAAGAAATTAATAATAATGGTATTGACGATGACAATAACGGTTATGTTGACGATGTAAACGGTTGGAACTTTGCTGGTACTAAAAGTGGTGGTTACATAGTTTGGGGGAATTTTGAATTTGTAAGAATCATAAGAGAGTGGAATTCTAGATTTAAAGATAAAAAGGAGAATCAGGTAGCATCAAAAGAACTTTATGATTATAGAGAATATCACAGAGCATTGCAATTATTTGAGACTCGGAATGCTGATTATAAAAACTGGTTAGAAAATCAAAAATATAGTATTTTAACTTATCCAATAGCTAGAGATAGTTTAAAGCATTATTTTCCGAAAGAGGACTATACTTATAAACAATTAGATAGTCTTTATAATAAATATAAAATAAATGATAAAACATATAGACAAAGAAGAGAGGACAAGGACTATGATATAGGAGCAATGGTTGGTTTTTTGAAGCGAAAATTTGATTTAAACGAAAATACTTTAGAAGATATTATAGAGACTAAAATACAGGTAGATTCGATAGTTAATAAAAATTTGAACTTAAATTTTAATGAACGGGAAGCTCTAGGGGATAATGCTTATGATCTAAAAAAAGGTTATGGTAATAATTTAGTTAGTAACAACAAAGTTGGTCATAGAAAAATTCAAGATCATTGCACAAAGGTTTCAGGAATTATAGCAGCAAATAGAAATAATGATTTTGGAATTAATGGAATTTCAGAAATGGTAAAGATAATGCCTTTAAATATTTCTTACTCTGGCGATGAACACGATAAGGATATTGCAATGGCAATTTATTATGCGGTTGATAATGGAGCGAAAGTCATCAATATGTCATTTGGAAAAGAATTTTCTTTGCATAAAAAATGGGTAATAGACGCTTATAAATATGCCGAAAAGCATGATGTTTTGCTGGTTCATGCTGCAGGGAATAATAGTTTTAATGTTGATGAAAACCCATATTATCCTAGTGATGTTGATTACGAAAACCCAGATGAAGTTGTAGAAAATTTTATAACTGTAGGTTCAATATCTCAAAAAATAGATAGTAATTTTATATCTAAATTCTCTAATTATGGCAAAAAAAATGTGGATTTATTTGCTCCCGGAGATAAAATTTATACAACAACTGCAGGAAATAGTTATGTGTATGATTCAGGAACTTCACTTGCTACACCTATGGTTTCTGGAACAGCGGCTTTGATTTGGTCGTATTTTCCTAAACTTAGTGCTAAGGAAGTGAAACAAATTATTCTGGAATCCGGAACTGAATATGACATTGAAGTTTTGATTCCTGGCGGTGAGGGTAAAAAAGCTAAATTTTCTGAACTCTCTAAATCAGGGAAAGTATTAAATGTCTATAACGCGATGCAACTAGCAGAAAAACAAACTCGTAGAAAGTAGTAGACTTATAATTCCTGCAAATTGTATTTGACTTTTTTTCCATAGGACTGCCCCCAAATAGTGTCTAACTATTTGGGGGCAGTTCATATCCTGTTTCAAATCCCTTTTTTAGATTAACGCTACTAAACCTGCATCTACAAACTAAGGTATCAAACGTTCCGAACGAAGTTTTGCAAAAAGTTCGTAGAAGGAATCTTCGGTATTTTTAAAAACGAGAAAACCTAGTTTTCTACTTTTAGACATATCTGTATTTACTTCTATAGGTCGTCCTAGGTCAAGATCAGTATGCCAAGGCGAAGCAAGTTGGTTAAGATCCAATTCTTTAAGCCCATTTTCAGTCGCGATTTTTTTCCAAACTTCGCTATCTTTTTCCATTTGTTTTTCTAGAGGATGCATCGTTCCATCATATCCTTTTACTTCGAGTCCAAACGAATCTCCTATTTTTTTCCAAAGCCATTTCCATCGAAAAAAGTCGCCATTGACTACATTGAAAGCTTCGTTAAATGCCTGCTCAGTTGTAGAAGCCCAAATTAAATGTGCTGCTAATACTTCAGCATCGGTCACATCTGAAAGTCCGTTCCATTGCGCCTCTGAACCTGGCCATTGAAATGGTTTGCCAGTTGCTTTGCAAATACTAGCATAGATAGCAAGTGTTGTACCCAAGTTCATTAAGTTTCCTACTGCTTTTCCAATTACTGTATGCGGACGGTGAATGCTCCACGTAAATCCATCTCGAGCTGCAGCAACATAGACTTCATCTTCTTGTGCGTAATAAAAATTATCGATATCTAAACGCGGTTGTTCTTCCCTAAACGGAGTTTCGGGCAAAAAACCTTCTTTGGCATAAGCCTCAAATGGCCCCAGATAATGTTTGAGTCCTGTTACTAAAGCTACGTGTTGAACTGATTTTTTAGGAGATAAAACATCTAATAAATTCCGAATCATTAAGCTATTTACTCGTATGTTTTCGAGCTCAGAATCTTGACGCATCCAGGTTGTAATGTATATGTGTGTGGGTGCTATATTTTGTAAAGCTAGTTTTAAACTGTCAAGATCCAATAGATTGGCAACTACGGGTTGCAATCCAGGAATGTCTTGTCTTGGGTTGCGGGCTAATCCATATGTTGTACAACCTTTGTTTATTAGTTGCTGAGAGAGTGCGCTTCCCGTTATTCCGGTTGCTCCCACTACAAGTGCTATATTTTTCATATACGTATTTTTAAATTTGTAGATACAAAATTCATCAATACAAATAGGAAAGCAAAGGATCTATATCACATAAAACAAGTGACATAGATCACATTAATGTGAGAGTCTGCTCAAGGTTTCTCGAGAAATTCCGAGGTAGGAGGCTACTAAAGTTTTAGAAAGACGCTGAATCAAGTTTGGATATAATTGAATAAATTGAGTATAACGCTCCTCTGAATTTTTGCTCATTAGTGAAAGAACCCTATTTTGAAGCGCAATAGAACCTGCTGTCATTTTTTGTAAAAAAAAGAATTCGATTTTCGGTAGTTCGCTACATAATTTAGTTCTGTTTTCAAGCGAAATGTAATACGTTTGAGCATCCTCTAAACAATCAATATTTAACGTAGCATTTTGTTCGTTATAAAAACCTTGATTATCTGTTATCCACCAATCTTCCATTGCAAATTGTAAAATATGACTTTTGCCTGATTTGTCTAAATAAAATGATCTGAGCAATCCTTTTAGAACAAAATGAACGTAAGGAACCGAGTTTCCTTGTTGCAGAATATATTGGTGTTTTTTGTACTTTCCTATTGAAAAATAAGAAAGTACCACTTGAAACTCAGCATCCGTTAATGGTACAATTTTATCGATTTGATTTTTTAAAATTTCTTGCATCTGGATGTTTCTTACTGTTTAGGTAAAAATACACTTAAAATAGTTTATTTAAATAGCAGCAGCGAAACATAGCACAAATATTAGGAAATAAAGTCTGCTATTTTACTAAACAAGGTTTTGATTTTACAAGTAGCAGTTTTTTAATTTTAATGAATATTTTTTTCAATCATTATTGTAAAAGTTACTTTATGATAATTAGAATTTTTACTATGAATGCAAGCTATAAGCTGTGGTTTTATGTGTTACGTTATAGATATCACTTATTTATTTTAAAATTTTCGATTAGATTTCTCAAAAATTCATCCCATCATCACTTTTAATCTCATTCCTTTTTCTCTAATTTTACATCTTTGAAAAGCAAATATGAAATTAGAACTTAAAGAACTTACTACCAAAGAACAAATGCTGGCACAATATGCTGTCATGTTGTACTTGTATACCAACTTTACTTACGAAAAATACGATGCGTATCTCACTGAGATGATTCCGCATAACTACAAACAAATTGCTGTTTTTGAAGGAGATGTTTGTGTAGGACTTTCTGGTTTGTGGTCTGGAACGAAGCTTTGGTCTGGCAAGTACCTCGAAATTGATAATTTTATCGTTCACCCCGACCATCGTAAAAAAGGAATTGGCAAAATGATGACTGATTATGTAGATGTTAAAGCTAAAGAACTTAGTTGTACCATGATTGTATTAGATGCTTTTACAGGAAACTTCAATGCGCATCGTTTTTATTACAATCAAGGATACGCGCCTAAAGGATTTCATTTTTTAAAAATTATTAACGAAGACGGTTTAAGCTAAAACGCATTGGTATGAAAACAAGCTTTATAAGTATCCTATTTTTAGTGTTCGTATGTAGTTTTATCTCTTGTGGAACAAATCCAGATTTTCAATCGCACTTTCCTCAAAAAATAAAAAAAACATTTGTCCAAAAAAACACTTTTTTTATAGAGTTTGACCAACCATTGTCAGCAAATTTAGAACTCATTTCGGTTCATTATAACAAGCAAAATGCTGCCTTGCAAAGTGCTTCACAGTTATCTTTCAAAGCTATCTTGAAAGCCACTGCTGCACCCACTGATCTTATTTTGGACGTAGATCCAGCCAAAGAATATGGCAATAAAGCACCCGCAATATACCAACCCCAATTTAAGCTAGAACCTAACCAAGCCGTTTTAGAATATAAATTAAATCACAAAACGTATTTTTACAAAATACAAAATGTGGTGATCCAGCAATAGCTTAAATAAGAACCGTTTTAGAAAGGCTATACATCAAGCGGGTGGTAGACCAAAACAAAACCCTACCGCAAGCAATTTCAGCTAAGAATTTCTTATTTTTGTCGCTTTAATTTTAATATACATATCATTTTGGGATTATATAAAAGTCTTTTTAAACAAACAGCTATTTACGGTCTAGCCACGGTTATTCCCAGGATGTTTAGCTTTTTTTTAGTACCCTTGTACACAAAATACCTACCTGTAGAAGAGTTTGGTAAAGTGTCTATGATTTTTGCTTGGCTTATTATTTTTAATGTTGTTTTGTCCTATGGTATGGAAACCGCTTTCTTTAGGTTTTACAATAAAGAGAATGATAAAAAATCAGTTTTAGAAACAGCCTCAGTATCTATCTTTTGGACCTCCTTATCTTTTTTATTTTTAGCGCTACTGTTTCGCAATAAATTAGCCCTTTGGTCAAATATAGATGTTCAATACATCACCTATACCATTTGGGTTCTTGTACTAGATGCGCTGGTAATCATTCCGTTTTCTAAGTTAAGAGTACAACAAAAACCGTTGCAGTACGCCGTTATAAAAATAGGAAACGTTACAGTGTATCTTTTGCTCAATTTGTTCTTCTTGATTTATTTGCCTTACTTGGCAGAGTCAAATCCAGGTCATTTTTTTAGTACATTATACCAAGAAGAATATCAAATAGGCTATATTTTTGTGTCAAATATTGTAGCCAGTTTGCTCACTTTTGTAGTATTGTCACCTGATTATTTAAAACTAAAATGGCATTTTGATTACCAGCTTTGGAAACGCATGATGCAATACGGAATGCCTATTATGGTAGCCGGACTTGCATTTGCCATCAACGATCAGTTTGACAAAATTTTATTGGGAAAATTATTGCCAGCAAACATTGCCGATGCAGAAGTAGGAGTGTATTCCGCTTGTTATAAACTTGGTTTGTTTATGGTCTTGTACCGTACGGCCTACACCTTAGGTATCGAACCTTTCTTTTTTAGCCATGCTGATAGTAAAGATGCACCACAAACCTATGCCACAATAACCAAATATTTTGTCATTTTTGGGTCGTTCATATTACTCTCGGTTATCGTTTTTGCCGATGTTTTAAAGGTAATTATGATTCAGGACGAGTCCTATTGGGAAGCCATGAAAGTAGTGCCCTTAATTATTCTAGCTAATTTTTTCCTGGGCATTTACACCAACCTTTCCGTTTGGTACAAACTCATTGATAAAACCTATGTAGGTGCTTACATCTCAATCGTAGGAGCCATCATCACACTAGCGCTCAATTACCTGCTAATCCCAACCATGAGTTATTACGGTTCGGCCATAGCCACAATAGCAGCTTATGGTAGCATGATGACCATCTCTTATTATTTCGGAAACAAATATTACCCCATACCGTATGACAGCCGTAAAATTTTTATGTATCTCTTGATTTCAATCGGATTTTCAGCGATTTCATTTTACGGATTCCGGGAGAATTATTTCGTAGGAATCCCGTTATTGCTTATGTTCCTTTATTTTATATACCACAACGAAAAAGAATTATTAACCCAAATACTAAAACGTAAAGCAAAGTAGTATCAAATTTTCTAGGAGCTTATCGCGCCCTTCGTTTCAAGCTTTTTCCTAAAATTGTTTTTTTCTACGGCTCAAAAGGAGCTTCTTGCAGTCGCTCTTTTCACCCTCGAAAAAAACACAATTTTATAAAAAAAGGCTTTCCACTTCGGTCACGGCTAAAAAAGCGCACTTCCTAAATAAGACTATCTGATCCTGAAAACTAGCTCAAATAAATACATTATGAATATCAACATCATCAACAAATCACAACACGACTTGCCTAGCTATGAAACCATCGCCTCGGCAGGAATGGATTTACGAGCCAATATCACAGACTCAATTACCTTAAAACCATTAGAAAGAACCATCGTAAAAACAGGTCTTTTTATAGAACTACCTATTGGGTACGAAGCACAAGTAAGACCACGTAGCGGACTAGCAGCAAAAAATGGTGTAACCGTACTAAACGCACCCGGAACTGTAGATGCGGATTATCGTGGAGAAATTGGAGTAATTTTAGTAAATTTATCCAATGAAGATTTTACCATTCAAAACGGAGAACGCATAGCGCAATTAGTTATCGCAAAACACGAACGTGCCGAGTGGACTGTAGTTCAAGAATTATCAGAAACCTCGAGAGGAGAAGGCGGTTTTGGTAGTACGGGAGTCAAATAAAGCCCCCTTACCCCCGAAGGGGGAATTGATAATTACAAATAGAAACAATATAAATTTAAATCCTACTTACCCCTAGTAGTAGTTCCCCCTTCGGGGGTTAGGGGGCTCATATGAAAATAATCGTTCCTATGGCTGGTCGTGGATCACGCCTTCGCCCACATACATTAACCATTCCTAAACCATTAATCCCTATTGCCGGCAAACCAATCGTACACCGTTTGGTTGAAGACATCGCGGGAGTTTTAAATCAAGATATTGAAGAAGTAGCTTTTATCATTCATGAAAGTTTTGGTCAAAAAGTGGAAGAAGAACTTTTGGCAATAGCTGCAAAACTAGGTGCCAAAGGAACTATTTATTATCAAAACGAAGCCTTAGGAACCGGTCACGCCATTATGTGTGCCAAAGAATCTTTGAGCGGACCAGCGGTAATTGCCTACGCAGACACCTTAATACGTGCCAAGTTTGACTTAGACACAACTGCTGATAGTGTAATTTGGGTAAAACAAGTAGACCAACCAGAAGCTTTTGGTGTGGTAAAATTAAATGCGAACAATGAAATCGTTGAGTTGGTTGAAAAACCAGCGACTTTTGTTTCAGACTTAGCGGTTATCGGGATTTACTATTTCAAAGATATTGCAGTAATTAAAAACGAATTGCAGTTAGTGCTTGACAATAACATCATTCACGGAGGCGAATACCAAATCAATGACGGAATAAAACAAATGATGGCCAAAGGCATGAAATTTGTCCCTGGTAAAGTGGAGGAGTGGATGGATTGCGGTAACAAAAACGTGACTGTAGAAACCAATTCTAGAATGTTAGGATTTTTACATAATGATAGTGAATCCCTAGTTGATGAAAGTGTAAAACTAGAAAACGCAACTATTATACCACCATGTTATGTTGGTAAAAACGTAGTGTTGGTTAATGCTACTGTTGGCCCAAATGTTTCACTTGGAGATGGTTGTCATGTGGTAAATAGTACGGTAAAAAACAGTTTGGTACAAACGCATTCGCATATAAAAAATGCTGTCTTAGACAATGCCATGATTGGGAATCATGCTAGTTTTGACGGGAATTTTACCAGCATCAGTATTGGGGATTACTCCGTTTTAGAATAAAAAAAGCACCAGCGTTTTACAAGTTTTAATTTTTTTTAAGCTGTGAAACGCTGGCTAAAATATTCAATGTGGTTTTTGTATTAATTGTGATATAATTGAGTTGTAATAAGATATGAAAAACAAAGCTTTTTTACTTTTTATACTTGGAATTTTAGGATTCCCTGCATTGCTATGCGCACAAACAGAACCCGAAGAAATCAAGCTTGATACAGATCAATTTCAAGAACTTTTTTATGAATCGTTACTTCAAAAAGGGATTGAGAATTATGACAAAGCTATAGCTGCTCTAGAAAAAGCTGATAAATTTAAACCTAATGATGCAACCGTTTATTTTGAGCTGGGCAAAAATTATTTATCCTTAAAAGACTATCAAAATGCCTATACCTCATTTGAAACGGCTACCAAGCTTGATCCTAAAAACAGATGGTATTGGATAGGAATGTATGATGTAAGTTATGAAACTAAAAACTTTACCCAAGGTATAACAATAATTAATAAATTGATAGAATTTGACCCTAAGTATAAAGAAGATTTAACGTCACTTTATATGGGTACCAATCAGTTTGAAAAAGCATTGGCACTGATTCAAGAACTGAATGAAACGGTAGGAAAAACAGATAGAAGAGAATTGTACAAAAGCCAGATCTTGGCACAAGGAAAATATCAGAATCTAGAAATCAATAATCTAGAAGAACAAATTGTCAAATATCCGCAGCAGGAATCAAATTATATTAGCCTAATCTTTTTGTATACCAAGAACAATGAAGATGCAAAAGCATTTGAAATTGTAAAAAAGTTAGAAAAAGCAATTCCAAATTCAGAGTGGGCTCAAGTCAGTTTGTTTAAAACATACCTTGAAGGCAATGAAGCTCAAAAAGCCATTACGGCTATGAATGTAGCACTAGCAAGTACAAAAATTGACTCAAAAATAAAGCATAGAATCTTAAATGAATTTTTAATTTTCACACAAAAAAATCCACAGTACGCACCTGATTTAGAAAAAGCAGTCGCAACGTTTAATAATGATACGAGTGTGGATGTAAACAAAGAAATTGGGAAATTTTTTCAAAATAAAAAGCAGTGGGATAAGGCAGTAGTATATTATGAAAAATCAGCTCAAAGAGGATTGGGTGATGTCCTTGAGACTAATTTACTTTTGTTTCAGGCGTACGTGGAGCAGAAAAATTTTAGTAGCCTAGCACCCAAAGCCGAATCTTTGATAGAAACCTATCCTTCACAAGCACAGTTTTATTTTTACGCCGGCTTAGCATACAACCAGTTGAAACAATTCAAGAAAGCAAAAGACTATTTAGAAATGGGCATGGATTATGTAGTAGAAAATAAGGAACTTGAAATCAATTTTAATAAGCAACTAGGAGAAGCCTATAATGGTCTAGGTGATTTTAAGAAAAAAGATTTATTTTTCTCAAAAGCAAATCAATTATTAAAAGAAAAAAAGTAATGAAAAAAGGAATATATGTGGTTTTATTGGCGCTTGTAATGGTTTCTTGTAAATCTAAGGCCGTTGCTGTAGCCACAGTAAAAGAGCCTCTTGTTGAGACAAATGTCATGACGGCCAAAAAAATTATTGAAAACCATTACAACAACAAAACTGATTTTTCAACTCTGTACATCAAGTCTAGTGCTCGGTATAGTGACGATAAACAAACTCAAAATGTAACCGCCGAAATACGAATCAAGAAAGACGAGCAAATTCTAGTAAGCATTCGTTTTTTAGGAATTACTATGGCCAAAGCCTTGATAACTCCTACCGCAGTGAGTTATTATGAGAAAATAAACAACAGTTATTTTGAAGGTGATTTCAGTAGCTTAAGCCAATGGTTAGGAACTGATTTAGATTATTCTAAAATTCAAAATCTGTTATTAGGTCAGGCGCTTGATGACTTGAGAAAAGGCAAATACACTGAAACAATTTTGGATCAAAGCTATAGATTAGATGCTGTAACAAATGAAAACACACAAAAATCATTTTTCTTAGACAGCAATCAGTTTTTAATTCAAAAACAAGAAATTACGCAACCTAAAGAAGAGCGTATGATAAAAGTAGCCTATTTAGGAAACAAAGAGTATGACAATATGAAACTGCCTACAGCCTTACTGATCAATACTTTTCAGAAAAAAGGAAGTACAGAAATCAATTTAGAATACAATTCGGTTTCTTTTAATGAGGAACTTTCTTTTCCATATAGTGTACCAAATGGGTACAAAAGAATTTTAATTAAGTAAATTAGCAAAAATATTTTTTATCTCATGCCAAAATATATCCTAAGCCTAATTTGTATTTGTATGACTTCATTGTTGTGGAGTCAAGAATCTCAACAAGAAAAATTAGAACAACGCAAAGCTCAAATTCAAAAAGAAATTAAGGAAAATGAAAAGCTATTACAAACCGTAAAGAAAAAAGAAAAATCTGCGGTAAATGTAGTAGTGATTCAGAGTACCAAAATTAAGCTGAAGGAGAAACTAATAAACACTACCGAAAAGCAAACTAAATTGCTTAAAAATGATATGTATATTAATCAAGTTCAGATTAATAAACTTAAAAAAGAGCTTGAAATTCTAAAAGAGGATTACTCAAAAATGATTGTGAAATCCTATAAAAGTCGTTCGGCCGAGAGTAGAGCCATGTTTTTACTATCGTCTGAAAATTTTCTTCAAGCCTATAAAAGAGCACAGTATATGAAGCAATATACTGGATTTAGAAAAATGCAAGGGGAAGAAATAAAAACAAAAACCGATAAACTAGCAGACTACAATCAGAAATTAGATATTCAAAAAACGGCCAAACAAAAGTTGATAGCCGAAAATGAAAAAGAGCGATTGTCATTAGAAAAAGAAAAGCAAGAGCAATTAAAATTAGTAAACACACTCAAAAAAGATAAAAATAAAATTGCTCAAGAAATAAAAAAACGTCAGCAAGAGTACAGAACCATTGACAGACAAATTAACAGACTTATTAGAGAAGCCATTGCAGAGGCCAATAGAAAAGCAGCACTAGAAAAATCAAAAGCAAATCCTAGCGCACCAGTTTCTAAGGCAGCAGTATCTTCATCAAAAATTGAACTTACTCCTGAGGCAAAAATAATTGCCGATAATTTTAGAGCAAATAGAGGTCGCTTGCCTTATCCTGTAGAAAAAGGTTTCATATCATTAGGCTACGGAAATCAAACGCACCCTATGTTTAATACCATCACGGTTCACAATAGTGGTGTTGAAATTACTACAGATAAAGGTGCAAATGCGAGAGCTGTTTTTGGTGGAGAGGTAACCAGTGTTATAGTACTCTCTCCAGTAAATAAGGCGGTCATGATACAGCATGGAGATTATTTTACGGTATACCAAAACTTAAGTTCTGTATCTGTAAGCAAAGGAGATAAAGTGAGTATCAAGCAAAGCATAGGTAAAGTAAGAACAAATGGCGAGACTGGAAAAACGATTATTAAATTCTTGATCCTGCAAAACACAACATATAATAACCCTGAAGGCTGGTTGTCTGGAAGGTAACTTATAATTAGCCTTAACATAAAAAAGCATTATCATTTCTTAAGAAACGAAAGTGCTTTTTTAGTTTTTGGAGCTGATTTTTCAATTAGTAATTCACTCAAATTTATTGGTACTGAATGTAAATTGGCTTTGGCGTAAGCTGCACCAATTGCGCTGGCGTGTACATGCTCCAGTTGTTCCAATTATCATTTTTGTAAAATAATTTGAAACCCGTAAACTGCACAGGCTCTCTAAAAATGTAACGTAAGTAAGTTGATTTTTTTAGAATTTGACTTCCAAAACCATCCATGTGCATCACTATTTGTACTTCAGGAACTTTTTTGATGTTTTGGTAATTGGTAACCATTCCTTGTGTAAATCGGTGTACTACTAAAACCTTTGGCGAAAGCTTTTTTTCGCGTACAATTCGAGCCAAAATTGCAATTGCATCGTTTATATCTGAGGCGTCAAGTGTACCGATTTTTTTGCCAGGCACGTGACCTCCTTTCATCGAGAATTCAGGATCAATACCTAAATGCACATTGGGTTTGGCCAAATACGATTCTAGTTGTGTTACTTCTTCTTTTATTGTACTGTGACCAATTTGCACATCTAAAAAAACCAATGCTTTGATAGGTTTGGCCCAAGCCAGCAACGTATCAATTTGTTTAAACGGCATGCGCATGTTGTATCTGTTCGCTTTTCCGGGTTTGCTTTGCGCCGAAACTGCAATATAATGCAGGGCAGGTATTGCTTGAACTGTTGAATCAGCGGCTTGCCACTTGGCTACTTCTAATTGTAGTTTTTGGAGCATTTCGTCTTTTGGATATTCACCTAAAACGCCCATTCTTTTGGAGTACAAATTACCATAAAATGCGATGATGCGTTGGTATGGCAAAACAGGACCTACCAAAGGATACGGGCTTTTTACAGGCCATCTTCCTGTGGTGTCTTGATTGCTTAAAGCGAGCATGCGCTTGTTGTAATCTATTGTGTCAAGCTGTGGTTCTTGGCTTTGAATTTTTTTTGTAATAGGAGAAGTGGCTGGTTTTTTTACAGCTTTTTCTTTTTGACAAGAAAAAAATAGTATAGAAAATGCTAAAGTGAAAAGTAGATTTAAAACGGGTTTCATTTTATTTGAATTACTGCATCAAAAAGGTGCTAATTATGACAGCAAGGTATTCATTAAAGGTTGAAGTAAAGTTTAAAACCGTTACATAATTTACGGTTTTTGACGGTATGAAATCGGATTTAAATTGCTGTGAAAACAGAGAAAACAGTATCTTTAAACACAATTAAAATCAACTAAAAATCAGTCTCTTGTTTAAAAAACCGCTCCTTTGTTTCCTTTTTATAGGTTGCATCAGCTTTGCTTTTGCGCAAGCTAAAAAAGACACCATTTCACTGCCAGAAGTAGTTTTGAAAGGCTCACCAATATAAAAAAGCGTTCAAAAAACCGCGGCGGCTGTGGCAATACTAACTGCTGCAGACCTTAATAAAAGCGATGGTTTGATTCTAACTCCGGTTTTGAATACAATTCCGGGAGTGAGCATGCAACAAGGTGCGCTGAACACCAACCGAATTATGATACGTGGCATAGGTGCGCGCGCGCAATTTGGCACTACCAAAATCAAAGCCTATTTTGACGGGATTCCGCTAACTACCGGCGAAGGAGAAACCACAATTGACGATCTCAATTTAAGTGCAATTGAAAAAATAGAAATCACAAAAGGACCTAATGCCACTAGTTTTGGATCGGGTTTGGGAGGTGTTATTCAACTGTTTTCAAAAGAGACGCCTGCGGGAGAGAATTTTGCAAAAGCGGCTACCACTTTGGGCAGTTTTGGTTTGCGACATCAACAATATAATGCCGGATTTGCTAATGCAAAAAGCAATTGGTACAGCAGTTACGCTAATGTGCAGCAAGACGGATTTAGAGCCAACAGTGACTACAACCGTAAAACAATCAACTTGCACGGCAAGCAGCAGCTGGGAACGAAAGGGAAATTGTCTTTTCTGGGAACTTTTACACGATTGAAAGCGTTTATCCCGAGTTCGATTAACGAAAATGATTTTAATAACAATCCCGAGAAAGCCGCTCCTACTTGGGCTGCCGCAAAAGGATTTGAATCGTATGATAAAGTACTTTTAGGAATTGCACATCAACATCAATTTACAAATAAATGGTCGTTGCAAACGAGTATTTTTGTTAGTTTCAAAGATGCTTATGAACCACGCCCTTTTGATATCTTAGAAGACAATACCAATACAGTGGGGTTGCGAGCGCATGCCAACTTCAAAGACCAAGTTTTTTCAGTACCCATTGAACTGAGTTTTGGAACTGAATTACTTAAAGAACGATACGAAAATACTTTGTATCGTAATTTGTACCAATCGCAGCCGGGTCAAGGAAGTGTGCAAGGGGAAGCTTTTAGTAACGTAAATCAAAATAGAAATTATAGTACTTTTTTTGTTCAAATGGAGTTACAGCTAAATTCAAAACTGCAATTAGAAACGGGTTTGGCTTTCAATGAAACTTCGTATTCATTAGAAAACGAAGAAAATCAGAGGGATCCGTATTCCTTTGGCGATGTTTGGTCGCCACGAGTGGGATTGTCGTATCAAGTAAGTAAAGGAAAACATCTTTATACGGCAGTTAGCAATGGTTTTTCGGTCCCATCGGTTTCAGAAACTTTAACTCCTCAAGGTCAAATTAACAGCAGTTTGAAACCAGAATTGGGTTGGAATTATGAAGTTGGTTTTAAAGGAAATTGGTTGGGTCAAAAGTTATACACCGAAGTAACTTTGTACACTACTCAAATCAAAAATTTGTTGGTCGCACGTCGCACTGCGGAAGATAAATTTGTGGGTATCAATGCGGGTAGTAGCTCACATTCAGGTCTTGAGTTTGTATTGCGTTATTCAGTTTTAAATAATGAACAAGTACAAATTAAAACCCAAGCTTCGGGAACTTTGAATAATTTTAAGTTCAACGAATTTGTAGATGGCGATGCTGATTATTCTGGAAATCAACTCACGGGCGCACCGCAATCGCAATTTAATTTCGGAATTGATGTTCAAACAAAAAAGGGAATAAGCTGGAACACCGCTTTGCAAACCGTTGGTAAAATCCCTATGAATGACAGCAACACCAAATACAGTGGTAATTATGCGCTTTTAAATAGTAAACTGACTTATTTATTTACCTTGTTTAATTGTTTGAAAACAGAGGTAAATGCTGGAGTAAACAATGCTTTAAATCAAAAATATGCTGCTAATATTTTGCCTAACGCAGTAGGTTTTGGTACTGCTTCTCCTCGTTATTTTTATCCTGGGAATCCAATAAATTATTACGGAGGTTTTTCGGTAGCCTATTACTTTTAAATTTAAATTCTAAAAAAAACTTTATTTTTTAATAGCGGCAACCTCTTTTACAGTTACAACTTTGGTTTGTTTGTTGCTCCACGAAGTCATAATGTAGTTCATTACATCAGCTACTTCTTGATCAGTAAGTCCCATGGCAGGCATGCTGCTGTTGTATTTTTTACCATTTACCATAATTGGATCGCTTTGACCGTATTTTACCGCGGCAATACTAGCTGTGCGTTTGTTTTTTAACCAATCAGAACCATCTAATGGTGGAAAATTAGTACCATCACCTTTGCCTGCAGTGCCATGACATTGTATGCAAAAATCGGCATAGATTTCTTTACCTGGATTTTGAGTGCTGGCAAAGTTGTTTTTTTTATCAACGCGGCTGTATGTAGGTGTTTCAATAGAGTTCCTCGCAGCAATACTTCCAAGTAAAACCATACCCAATCCCAATATTAGTTTTGTGTTGATCATGATTTAGTTAGGTATAATTTTCATAATTCCTTTTCCTTCTACACCGATGTAAATGTAACCGTCTGGACCTTGCGCTACATTGCGTACACGACCTACTCCAGTGGCTATTTTTTGACGGCCTACTATTTCATTTCCTTTTAATTGGACCAATTCAAGGTACTGAAATTTCAATGATCCTACTAACAAATGTCCTTTCCATTCTGGATATTTATCGCTGGTTACAAATGTCATTCCGCTTGGCGCGATAGAAGGCAACCAGTAATAAATTGGTTTTTCAATTCCTGGTTTTTCGTTTTGAGTACTAATTGTAGTTCCATCATAATCGATGCCATAAGTAACCACAGGCCAACCATAATTCACTCCTTTTTGAATGATATTGATTTCATCGCCGCCTTGAGGTCCGTGTTCGGTTTCCCAAATGTCGCCGGTAACTGGATTTTTGGCCATTCCTTGTGGATTGCGATTTCCGTAGGTAAAAATAGCTTCTTTAGCTCCTGATTTACCCACAAAAGGATTGTCTTTTGGAATACTTCCATCATCATTTAGGCGGTAAATTTTTCCACCATCACGGGTAATATCTTGTGGATTGACAAAGTGTTCGCCACGTTCTCCTACCGAGAAAAATAAGTAGCCATCATTGTCAAAAACAATACGGGAACCAAAATGCTGTCCTTTGGTTGTGTTTGGAGTTGCTTTATACAGCGATTCAATTTGGGTTAAACCGCCGTCAACTAATTTAGCGCGAATTAATTTGGTATTTCCGCCGGTGCCTTCACCTTCTTCGGAAGCAAAAGTCATGTAAATCCAACCGTTTTTTGCGTAGTCTGGATGTAGAACGATATCCAACAAACCGCCTTGTCCGCGAGTATAAACTTTTGGAACATTTTTAACGGCAGTTTTTTGTCCGTTTTTAATGTGAAATAAAGTCCCACTTTTTTCTGTAACCAATAGCGCACCGTCTGGCAACCAAGTCATTCCCCACGGAATTGCAATATCTGATACCACTGTTTCTAAGGTGTAATTTTTAACTTCATCTTTGACAATTACATCGTCAGGTTTGGTTTGTGACTCACAATTTAGTGCAAGCATAGAGAATATAGAAAGTGAAACAAGTTTTATTTTTTTCATGATTGACGATTTAACAAAATTCATTTTAAAGGTACTAAATGGCAAATGAAAATTGATGATTGGATTTAATTTTTGCTTCGAATTAACAAAATCAGTTCGTAGCATTTAATTAGTGTTTTTTTGAAACTAGAAAATGCCAAAGTTTCTCCATAAAAAAACCACTTTTTTTATGAAGTGGTTTTTGAGAGATTGTGTTTTATTTTTTGACACTGTATTTGGCTGTTCGGGCATCTTTGATGATTCCTTTCCAATTTAATCCGAAACTAAAATCATAGACATTTCCAACGCTGTCTTCGTACGGAATCATATCGTGTGGCACATCTTCGAGTTGTTTTTCAACTGTAGACATGTTGGCGGGCATTTGCAAAGGCAACAAGCCAGACGGTTCGGTTTTACCAGAAACAATATCTAGTAAAGCTTCTACTTGTACGCCAAAATCTCCCAGTATTGCGTCTACATTTTTTTCAAAATCACTAAAAACCATAGGATTTGAAATGGATACAGATACTAAAACTGGTTTGTCTTTCATGGCTTTTTTTGTATCTAAAATGGTATTTAAATCAGGATATGAATTGGATTTACTCGTTTTGTTGACATACGAACGGTTGTTGATAGTAGGATCAATCACGGGATCACCAGCAGCAATACTTTGCACTCTTGCATCAACGGCGGTGTAGTCACTCAATTGCAAACTAATGGGTACATATCCGTTTCCGCCAGCTTCTCTATCGGCTCGGCTGTACCCGTTGCTGATTGGGCTTTTGATAAAAACCATTGCAAAATCAGCTTTGTCTGGATCATCGGTTACAGTATAGTATTTTTTAATCAATTCTAAATTAATTGGATATTCTGTCTTTTCTGGCGAAGGTTGTCCAAAAAAGTTGATTCCCGCAGGCGTAGTGCGTTTTGGTACATAGACCGTTTTTCCATTGGCAATTGGGAGCGTTTTGTTTTGATTTTTAAGCAATACTACCGATTTTAATTGCGCATCGTAACCCGCTTTCATGAATTCGGGTTTTCCAACAATAGTTTTAGTTTCGTTCGGGTCTAAATAAGCATTTTCGAATAATCCTACTCTAAAAATATTTAAAAGCAACCTAACCGCTGATTGCTCAAAACGCTTGCGCATAAAGGTTTCGCCTTGCTCTTTTACACCCATTTGATAGGCTTCAAGAACAGGTTTGATATCGTTATTTCCTCCAAATTGATCCACGCCAGCCATCAGCACTTTATAATGTCTTTCGGCCACGGTTAAGGATTCAACTCCCCAAGATTTTCCAGCAAACACATCTGGTTTCGGGCCTTCATCAGCAGTAATGAGCCAATCGGTACAAACTACGCCATCGTAGCTGTATTTATCACGCAACAAATCAGTGATGATGTATTTGCTAAACCCGTTCCCTACGTTCTCATTATATTTTTTATCTTGACCAAATGAGATGGTGTAGTACGGCATCACCGCCGATGCTTTTTTGGTAGAACCATTCAGTTGAAAAGCGCCTTCGGTAAATGGTTTTAAGTGTGTTTCGAAATTGTTTCCAGGATATACTGCAAATTTTCCGTAGGCAAAATGCCCATCGCGTCCGGCTTCTTCAGGACCGCCACTTGGCCAATGTTTCACCATGGCATTCACACTTTGATGTCCCCAACCGTTGTAGTTGGCAATTGGTTTTTTTGGGGTTTGAAAACCGTCTACATAGGCTCTTGCCATGTCGGTAGCGAGTTTTGGGTCTTCGCCAAAAGTACCCATAAAGCGATTCCATCTTGGTTCTGTTGCCAAATCAATTTGAGGTGAAAGCGCCGTTGCGATTCCCATGGCACGGTATTCTTGTGCAGCAATACTACCAAATTGTTGTGTAATGGCAGCATCAAAAGTGGCAGCTAGGCCTAATTCTTCTGGCCATTGTGAGATTGCTCCGCCTGAACCCGCATTATATTCGGCATCTTTATTGGCTCCGTTTCTAGGATCTGAACTGTTGTTGGCTGGAATTCCCATCCCGATACCTTCGACTAAAGTTTGAATATTGTTGTTCCACTGTGCTGCAATTTCTGGCGACGCTACTGAGGTCATTAATATATGTCGCAGATTGTCTTTGGTTAAAAAAGCAATTTGCTGATCAGATAAAGCGGAAGCTTGCGCTCCACTTTGGGAAAAAGGTTTTCCGTTATAAGTTCCTGTAAACATGCCTGCTTCTTGTGCTGGAATGGCTTGGTGCCTGCTGTATAACATTAAACCTGCAATTTGTTCTACGGTCATTTGCGCGGCTAGGTCTTTGGCTCGTTCGTTTACTGGTTTGCGCCAATCTTCATAGAGATCTAATTTCCCGTTTTTGTTGAGGTCTTTAAACGCAAACCCTTTATCATTTAAAATAGCAACACCAGATTGTGGTGAGTAGCCTAATTTTTGACCTCCTTTATTATCAATGATTGTAAAAGAGCCTTTTTTAGTTTCGGTCCATTTATTTTGAGCGTTTGCTGCTGCAAAAATAAAAAAGACGATGGGAAGGAATGAGTTTTTTATTGGCATAATAGGGTATTTGTTTGTGAATGAGTTTTTTAGCTTGATATCAAATATAAAAATTATTGCGTTATAAAGACACATTGAAAAGATATTTTTTGGCAAAAACATAGTAACATGAGACTATTTGTAGCAAGTTTAAATTTCGATTGGTAGGTTTGTGATTTTTGTTTAACTTTGCATAAAAAATATTAAACAAACATAAGTATTGAAATTTATTTTGGTACCCAAACAGTAAAATAAAACCTTCAATAGTAGTAATTTGGAGAGTTGAAAAGTTCAAATCACATGGAAAATAAGAAACCAGATAACGTTGTTTATAATCAAGAAAAAGGATTTAATGCAAATGTACTGCCGTATGCTACTAATGTAGGTGCGCCTGCAATACGGGTTGACGATGTAGTTTCTTGGAAAAGCAGAGGAATTGATAATGTAAACAAAGAACTCGGAAATAAGTTTAACGAACTCAAATTACAGTACGAAAAGTTAATGCAAGAGTATGAGTGGAATGAATTAGTCTATAGTGCCAAATTTTCCTTTGAACCTGTGATAGGTGAAATTTATCATTTATATAGAGATGCCGAAGGAGTGAATTTTTTATCCTTAATTGGGCCTAATGAGTGGAACAAAGAGCACATAGGTAGTTTTAAACTTAACAGCGACAAGAAATGGATTGTGTTGCATGATGTAAGCTCTAATTTGTTTTAATGCGTTACGCTTATTTTTGGGACTTTACTTTCAGGCGGAAAATCGAAGTACAAAGTCTAAATTTATTAGTTAAGTTCAAATTAAAAACAGCTGTTGAATTTTGTGCCTCAGCCAGCCTAAAGAATAACCTTTTTAGCTGTCAGACATTTTTCATTGTTTGGTGTATTCTGTCAATTTGGTTTAAATGTCTAATGACATGATTAATAAAAAACTGAAAAGTGTCACCCAATTTTAGTCTGATTAAACCTGAAATTGAAGTCTGAATTTTCATTTTATTTAAACTCACATTTTTTGATTGATTTAATAAGTTCAAAAAATTGATTTGCTGGTTTATAAATTTGTCAATTACTACTTTGTCAAGGTTTGCATTTAATGGATTTTTGTCCTTGAATGTTTTCATTTTATTCAATTTTTCTTTTGGCAACATACTTTTCGAAAAGTAGTTTCCTAAAATTCCACTGCTAAATTCAATATCAGCTTTAGTGGTTGAATTTTCTATTTTACTTTGTATTTGAGGAAGATAAAAGTCTCCATATAAGTTCAAATGTTCTAAACACTCCAAAATGCTCCACGAAATTTCATTTTCTTTCCATGTTAATGTATTCAAATCATAGGATTTGAGTTCTTCTGCCTGCTTTATAATTTGTATCGTCTGTTCTAGAAGTGTTTGTATTAATTTCTCTGATTGCATAATTTTAAATTTTATGCAAAGTTTTAAAATGTATTAACCATAAATCTTGATTGAAGTCAACATTTTTTTAGTCTTGATAAAGTTTCGGCACTCATTCTTAAATAATTTGCAATATGTCTGTTAGGAATTTCTTGAAAAAGTTGTGGGCTTCTTTTTAAAACTCTTTCATATCGTTCTTTTGGCGAATTTGTCAAAATATCAATTTCTCGTTCCATTTGTTGAACTACTAAATTTTCTAAAATTTTTGTCCACAAATTTTTATTATTTTCTTTTTCTAAAAATAAGTCAATTTGTTCTTTGGTTACGACTTTTATAACAGTTTTTTTAATTGCCTGAATATATAAGTCAGAAGGTTTTCCAGTCAAAAAAGAGTCTAGCGAAACTATTAAATTTTCTTTGTAACCAAATCTAATAGTTTGTTCCTCGTAATTATCTAAAAAAAAACTCTCAGACTTCCGCTTTCGATATAATACAAATTAGTGTCAATGCTCCCTTTTACTTTCAGAAACTCATTTCTGTCGATTGTAATTTCTTTGTCCGAAAGTTCAATTATTTCTTTCATTTTCTGTCTGGGCGTGAGTTTAGATATGCTTGAGGCCAACTAATGGATTATTAAAACATTTTACCCGCCAAAAGAAGGAGTTGAAATTTTAAATTTTGGCTCCTTTTTTTTGTTTCGACTTTACAGAAATACAAATTCACAGATCGGTTAAAAAAGAGTCTTTATAATACTCAGATGAGGTCTATTTAAAAAGTTCCAATGAAGCGGTTAATTTTAACCAAAACCATTATAAAACAAAAAAGCCTCTACATTGCTGTAAAGGCTTTCTAAAAGCTCCCCCTCTTGGGCTCGAACCAAGGACCCTCTGATTAACAGTCAGATGCTCTAACCAACTGAGCTAAGGAGGAAACTGTATATTTTTATTTTTTTAAAGAACGTCTTATTTATTTGCTTTTGAATAACACTGTTTGTTTGTCTAAGCGGTTGCAAAGATAGGCTATCATTTGGTTTCTGCAAATAAAATTGAAACTTTTTTTCATTTTTTTTACTTCCCAACAATTGCTTTGTAAACGTCATTTCCGTTTGCAAATAGTAATAGTGTTATAAGTAAAACAAAACCAACTAATTGTGCGTTCTCTAGGAATTTATCGCTAGGTTTTTTACCTGAAATAATTTCGTATAATAAAAACATCACATGGCCACCATCTAGTGCTGGAATAGGCAAAAGGTTCATTACTCCGAGTGCAATAGATAAAAAAGCTGTCAATTTCCAGAACATTTCCCAACTCCACGTTTCTGGAAAAGCTTTATAAATTGAAGCAAAACCACCAACTTGTTTGTAAGCCTTTGTTTCTGGATTAAAAATCATTTTAAGTTGCTTTCCATAACCTAAGAGTTGATCCTTACCTTTTTTTAATCCAGCAGGTATTGACTCAGTAAAGCTGTACTCAACTTTTGAAACTTTAAAAAAACCTGATTTTTTTAAAGTTTCAATATCAGTAATTAATTGTACGCCAAGTTTTCCCTCTTTGTTAACATTTACTGTAATAGGAACTTTTTTATTGTTTCTAATTACAACTGCTGGAATTGATTTCCCTTTATTTTCCTTTAAAATAGGACTAACCATATCGTAGCAGCTTGCCGGCTTACCATTTAAAGTAAACATAACATCTTTTGGCTTTAGCTGATTATTAGGTGAATTTGTTGGTACATCTAAAATTATGAAGGGTAATCTGATTGAGACTAAACTTCTTTTTTTCTCGTTTGATATTTGATCTACAAAATCAATTGGTAGTTGAATAGTTTGTTCTATTCTGTTTCTTTCAATAATAACTTGTTTGGCTGTAGCGATGTTCATATTCATCTCGTCATCAAACTTAATTATCTTTTTGCCGTCAACAGCTATCACTTTATCACCAGTTTTAAAACCAGCCTTTTGCATGACCTTATTTTCAATTAATAGACCATCCTTCAAGTCTTCATTAGCAATATAAGTATCACCGTACGCAAATGCCATTCCTATATATATAATGAAAGCCAAAATAAAATTGACCGTAACACCACCCAACATGATGATCAAACGTTGCCAAGCTGGTTTCGATCTAAATTCCCAAGGCTGTGGAGGCAAAGCCATTTGTTCTTTATCCATACTTTCATCAATCATCCCCGAAATTTTAACATAACCACCTAGTGGCAACCAACCGATACCATATTCGGTTTCGCCAATTTTCTTTTTTAGAAGAGAATATTTAACATCAAAAAACAAATAGAATTTTTCGACTCTGGTTTTAAACAATTTGGCAGGAACGAAATGTCCTAATTCGTGAAGTACAATCAGTAATGATAGGCTCAATAAGAATTGAGAAAGCTTGATAACTATGTCCATTTTAAATTTTTAGTTCTTTTATAACTCACAAAAGTAAGGTTTTCTGTTTGTATATTTTACAATAATTGTTCCAGAGCAATTTAAAAGTTTGTTAATTATGTTAATTTGAAATAGAACTTTGAATGCTGAATCTTAACTTTACTTTCTTAAATCCCATTATTTAGGATTTATATCACTTTAAAACACGTATAATGTCGTCAAAATTATTTTCTCCTATTACCATAAAAAGCATCACGCTAAAAAATAGAATTGCAATTTCTCCCATGTGTCAATATTCAGCCCAAGACGGTTTTGCTAATGATTGGCATCTGGTACATTTGGGTAGTCGCGCTATAGGAGGCGCAGGATTAATTATTCAAGAAGCCACAGCGGTATCAGCAGAAGGTAGAATCTCACCAGAGGATTTAGGGCTCTGGAATGACGAGCAAATTGTGAAGATGAAAGAAATCAATACTTTTATTGTGAGTCAAAATACAGTTCCTGGAATACAATTGGCGCATGCCGGCCGTAAAGCCAGCTCAGCATCACCCTGGAACGGAGGACGTAAACTTGATGATTCACAAGGAGGTTGGGATACTGTAGCACCAAGCCCAGTTGCCTACCATCATACTGAGAACGCTCCCCTTGAATTGCATGAAGCAGGAATACAAAAAGTAATTTCGGATTTTAAATCAGCTACAAGAAGAGCTGTTCAAGCAGGTTTTCAGGTGATGGAAATACATGCTGCTCACGGGTATTTGTTGCATCAATTTTTATCTCCATTATCTAATTTTAGAACTGATATTTATGGAGGTAGTTTTGAAAACCGCATTCGATTGACGCTTGAAGTAGTTGAAGCGGTACAATCAGAATGGCCAGATTATTTACCGTTGTTTATAAGGATATCAGCAACTGACTGGGCTGAGGGTGGCTGGAACTTAGAAGAATCGGTTCAGCTTTCGAAAATTTTAAAAGGAAAAGGAGTTGATTTAATTGATGTTTCAACCGGAGGTTTAGTGTCGCACCAGCAAATTCCGTTAGGACCCAACTATCAAGTTCCTTTTGCCGAAAGTATAAAAAATGAAACTAGAATTCAAACTGGAGCGGTAGGATTAATTACGGAAGCTGCTCAAGCTGAGGAAATCATTGCCTCTGGAAAAGCGGATTTGGTTTTTATAGCACGAGAATCTTTGAGAGATCCTAATTTAGGTTTGACATTTGCCCAAGAGTTAGATGCCGATATGGAATGGCCAAAACAATACGCTAGAGCGAAACAGTAAGGTTTTGAAACATATAAGTCATATAAGTTTTCTTTTTTTAAACCATTAAGGA
Source organism: Flavobacterium sp. GNP011 (assembly GCF_056428925.1). Lineage (NCBI taxonomy): Bacteria > Pseudomonadati > Bacteroidota > Flavobacteriia > Flavobacteriales > Flavobacteriaceae > Flavobacterium > Flavobacterium sp. GNP011. The sequence continues at coordinate 131,754 of NZ_JBWJVJ010000001.1, forward strand.
ATTAAGAAAAGTTAAGGGTTTGCCTAATAATTTTAAAATCTTATATGACTTATATGTTTCAATATTTTTTAAACCATTAAGGAATTAAGAAAAGTTAAGGGTTTGCCTAATAATTTTAAAATCTTATATGACTTATATGTTTAAAATGAACATTTCACAAATTTGAAACCTATCATTATGCAAAAAATAAAAACAGCTTTATTGTCTTATGGAATGTCAGGCAAAGTATTTCATGCTCCTTTTTTAAATTTTCATCCAGGATTTGAGCTTATTGGTTCTTGGGAACGCAGTAAAAAATTACTACACCAGGATTTCCCTGCTTTAAAAAGCTATGCTTCACTAGAGGATGTTTTACAAGATGATATAGATTTAGTTGTTGTGAATACGCCTGTTGCCACGCATTATGAATATGCAAAACAAGTACTAGAGGCAGGAAAACATGCTATAGTAGAGAAAGCTTTTACGACAACAGTTGCTCAAGCAAAGGAGCTTATGGCTATTGCCAAAGATAAAAATGTTAAATTGTCTGTTTTTCAAAATAGGCGTTGGGACAGTGATTTTAAAACCGTTCAACAAATTATTTCAGATAAAGTATTGGGTAAAATCGTGGAGGCTGAGATTCATTTTGATCGGTACAATCCGCTTTTGAGTCCAAAGTTACACAAAGAAACGGTTACTGATGGATCAGGAATTTTAAAGGATTTAGGGCCTCATATCATAGATCAAGCATTGTGTTTGTTTGGTTTGCCAAATTTGGTTTTTGCTGACATCCGCATTACAAGAGAACATTCCTTGGTAGATGATTATATTGATCTGTTGCTTTATTATGCTAATTTTAGGGTGCGTCTAAAAGCTGGATTTTTTGTTCGAGAAGCTAATCCTGCCTATGTTATTCATGGCGAAAAAGGGTCTTTTTTAAAACCTCGCGGTGATGTACAGGAAGACGAACTGAAATTAGGTTACCAACCAAATTTAGAAACTTGGGGAACGGAGCCAATTGAAAAACAAGGTTTGTTGCATACCGAAATTAATGGAGAAATTATTCGGGAAATTGTACCTACGCTTCAAGGTAATTACTTTGATTTTTTTGATGGTGTGTACCATTCAATTGTAAATAATAGTCCAGAACCAGTCGCCGCACAAGAGGGCGTACACGTCATGCAAATTATTGAAGCGGCACTACTAAGCAATGCTCAGAAAAGAGTAATTGATTTGTAATAAGTCTTTTTTAACTTTCATTTTCATCAACTAAAACGTTAATTATATTTTGAATTGGCTAAGTTGATGTATTCCTTTTTATAAACAATAACGTTGTATTTTTTAGCAAATGCGTTGAATAGACACAATCAAAGATTGCTTTTTGTAATTTTGCTCTTAAAATTAAAAACAATCATTTTGATAGACTTACAATTTTTTGGAAAAACAAACAGTAAAGCCAAGCTAAAAAAGAGTTATTCACAAGCTAAAAAGTCTTATTTAAACCGGATTCGCTGGGCAGTATCTGTATTTTACTTCGGGATGGGGTTGTGCTTTGCTACTTGGGCAAGTAGAATTCCAGATATTAAAACGAGTTTGCATCTTAGCGAGGGCGCATTAGGAACTATATTGTTTGCCTTACCATTGGGGCAACTTTTAATAATGCCTTTTTCTGGGAAATTGGTCACCCGTTTTGGAAGTCATAAAGTTTTAATAGTTGCGTTATCCATGTATGTGGTGAGCATGACAAATTTAGGTTTGGCTGCAGCCGCATGGCAATTGTCATTAGGATTATTTGTTTTTGGAATTTTTGGAAACCTGTCTAATATTGCAGTCAACACACAAGGCGTCTATACAGAGGAATTATTCAAGAGAACCATCATGGCTTCCTTTCATGGTATGTGGAGTTTTGCAGGATTTACAGGAGCACTTGTAGGTCTCGCTATGCTGTCTTTACAACTCACGCCATACATTCATTTTATAATTGTAGCGGCAGTAGTTTTTATACTTATTGTATTCAACTTTAAACATTTGATAAGAGCCAAAGAAAAGGTACAAATAGAGCAGAAAAAATTATTTTCAAAACCAGATAGTTCCTTACTATGGCTAGGAGTCATTGGCTTTTGTTGCATGGCCAGTGAAGGTGTCATGTTTGACTGGAGCGGGGTTTATTTCAAAGATGTAATTAAAGCTCCAGGACCGCTTGTTATCTTGGGTTATACTTCATTTATGATCATGATGGCCGGCGGACGCTTTATAGGAGATGCTATTATTTTAAAATTCGGACGCAAAACCGTATTACAAGTAAGTGGAATTCTCATTTCATCGGGGCTTTTTACAGCTGTATTTTTTCCTTATGTGATCCCAGCAACAATCGCATTTATGTTTGTAGGTCTTGGCGTATCCACGATAATCCCAACGGTTTATAGTGTAGCTGGAAAAACCCCCAATGTGGCGCCCAGTGTAGCCTTAACAACCGTTTCTAGTGTTAGTTTCCTTGGTTTTTTAATGGGGCCACCCATAATAGGATACATTGCTGAGCTGTCTAGTTTACGTTTCTCATTTGCATTTATAGGTGTTTTTGGACTCTTGATTGCCCTCATGGTTTCAAGAATAAAAGCAATCAAATAATGTTTTTGGAGCAGTCTATTTTATTTTCTAAAGCAGTAGCATTCCTGCTGTACGCAGTATCTTTCCAGTCTTAAAAAAAGACAGGAAAGGATACTTACTTCCATCAGGGCTATCCTGAAGAATTCATTTTCATCAGAAAATTTTTTAATTTTTTTTGAAGGAAAATCAATATGTTAATTTTTTTTACTACTTTTAATATTATAATTCTTTCAATCATAACATAAAGTACATTGCTCAGTTGCAAATACCACATAAACTGTAGCAATTTTTAAAGGTTTATACCACGTTTCCAAAATTCATGTTTAATTTTTTTGTTGTCCTAAATCAGGATAACGGTTAGTAATGATTTTAATTCAGCTGTTGCTCGTACAATGGCTGAATTATTATTATTGTTTTTTTAACCTTAAATTATTTGATGTTGAATTTATGAGTAAATTGTATTACCTATTGTTTTTTATCTTTTTTTGGAGTGGCATTCAGGCACAAGAAAGCACTGGTTTTTTTGGTAAAATAATCGATTCAAAAACTCAAAATCCCATTCCGTTTGTTGTAGTTAGCGTTCAAAACACATCCTTGATGCAAGTCACAGACAAGGAAGGCAAGTTTATTTTTGAGGGCGTTCCACCTGGTACTATTTTGGTTTTGGTTCACAGTCAAGGTTATAAAGATGGCTTATATCCGCTGGAGATAACAGCGGGAAAAATGGTAGACTTAGGAAATATAAGTCTTCAAGACGATCAATCTTTAGACTTACAAAGCAGCATTGTCACATTAATGGATAGTGATTTTAATGATGATAACAGTTCCTCAGAGAGTACTTCAGGATTATTGCAATCTTCTCGGGACGCTTTTCTACAAGCTGCCGCTTTCAACTGGGGACAAGCTCGGTTTAGAGTACGTGGTTTAGATAGTGAACATTCTACCATGATGATCAATGGGGTTACTATGAACAAGGTATATGATGGTAGACCACAATGGGGTGAATGGGGCGGCTTAAATGACGCACTTCGCAATCAAGAGTTTACCTTAGGAACCGCCCCATCTGATTATACTTTTGGAGGCATCCTTGGAACGCAAGAAATAAATACTCGAGCCTCTATTTATAGACCAGGAACTAGAATTACATTTTCTGGAACCAATACAAACTACAACTGGCGTTCTATGGCTACGCATGCGTCTGGTATGAGTAGAAAGGGTTGGGCCTATGTGGTTTCTGCTGGAAAACGCTGGGCTCAAGAAGGCTATTTTGAAGGAACAAATTACGATTCGAATTCGTTTTTTGTAAGCCTCGAAAAAAAGTTAGGAAGTCAGCATGCTCTTAACCTTACTGCTTTTTACACACCAAATTCTAGAGCTAAAAATTCGCCAAATACTGATGAAGTAACGCAATTAACCAATCCCAGATACAATTCTTACTGGGGTTTTCAAGAAGGTAAAAAACGAAATGCTCGTGTAAAAACCATTGAGGAACCCATTTTCATGCTCAATCATTATTTTAAAATTAATGATAAAACAAACTGGAACACTAGTGTTTTTTATCAAATAGGGACTACCGCAAACAGCACCATTGATTATCAAAATGCCAATAGTCCAGATCCTACGTATTATAGAAAAATGCCCAGTTATTATTCCTCACTATATGCACCAGATCAAGGAGAGTTTTCGGGAGCATTTACTCCTGATCTTGAAAATGCTGACAAAAGTAAAGCTGCTTTTTTAGCTAATCCGCAACTTGACTGGAGATCTTTATACCTAGCCAATCAAACAACTGTTCTAGATGGAAACGGAAACATTACAGGTTATGAATCCACTAGGAGTAAGTATGTTTTATATGAAGATCAAGTGCAGGCCGAAACAGGGTCAGTAACAACAAATGTTAGCGCGGCATTATCTGAAAACATTTTCATGAACGCCGGAGCTTCTTTCAAGAAAATGAAATCTAACAATTCCCAGGTTTTAGTTGATCTTTTGGGAGGTTCTTATTTTAATGATATCGATGCTTTTTATGAAGGCAATCAATCCCAATCTGATTTAAACAATCCCAACAGGCAAGTAGGAGTGGGGGATAAATACGGGTATAATTTTAATTTTTTAGCCACTGTTATAGATGCTTTTACACAGTTTAAATTCAGTTACAATAAAGTCGATTTTTATTTGGCACAGCAATTTTCAGCAACAAGTTATCAACGCGAAGGCTTGTATAAAAACGGTATTTACGAGACAAATTCTTTTGGCAAAAGTGACGAAGTAGCCTTTGAAAACTTTGGATTTAAAGGGGGTTTAAGTTTCAAAATTTCGGGTAAACAAGTTTTGGTATTAAATGCAGCTCACGCTACAAAGGCTCCTACTTTAAGAAATACGTTTGCCAATGCCAGACTCAATAACGCTATTGTAAATGATATAGAAGGCGAAACCAATAGTAGCGTTGATGCTAGTTATGTGTACCGTTCTCCAAAATTGAAAGCTAGAGCAACAGCTTACTTCTCAAAGTTAAGGAATGCTACTCAAATTTCGTTTTTTTATGCCCAAGGAATTTTTGATGACGGCGCAGGTTTTTTAAACACAGATGCCTTTGTAAGTCAAACGCTCACCAAATTAAACAAGAAAAATATAGGTGCCGAGTTGAGTTTAGAATACCAATTGACTACAACCATAAAAACCACATTTGCTGCTGCAGTGGGTCAGTATACCTTTGATAATAATCCAAAAGTTACACTCACAAATGATGCTGCAGCAACCCCAGAAAATAATGCTCCTGTTTTTGATTTTGGAAAAGCATCTCTTAAAAATTACAAACAAGCAGGAATGCCTCAGCAAGCATACTCGCTGGGACTAGAGTACAGAGACCCAAAATACTGGTGGATCAGTGCCAATGTAAATTATTTAACAAACACTTATATTGATGTGGCTCCTATTTTAAGAACCGAAATTTTTTATAAAAATCCAGCTAATGGTTTAAATTTTCCCGAAGCTACAGAGGAGCGCGCAGCACAATTATTAAGACAAGAAAAGTTTGATCCCGTAACCTTACTCAATATTATAGGCGGAAAATCATGGATCATTTATGGTAAAAATGTAGGTGTTTTTGCAAGTATCAATAACGTGCTCAATACAACCTATAAAACAGGAGGATTTGAGCAAGCCCGTAATGCTAATTTTAGAGAAATCAATCAAGATACTAGTAGCGGCACACCCTCTTTTGGACCCAAATATTTTTATGGCTATGGCCGAACTTATTTTGTAAATCTCTATATCAATTTTTAATTCAAATCACATGAAATTTCAACGCTATCTTTTTATAGTTCTATTGCTGGTTTTATTCAGTGGTTGCGTGCCAGATGAATTGCCTGCACCTAAACTTACCTGCAACCAGCCTACTTTAGTCACTAACAAATCAGTGAAGGATATTCATACTACTGCAAATGCTATTGTAACGCAGTACAAGTATGACGATGTTATTGAGGCTTATGTTGTCTCTAGTGACGAATCTGGGAATTTTTTTAAATCAATATCTTTTCAAACCTTGGCAACAGCCACAACTCCAGCACTTGGTTTTAGCGTTCCTGTTGATGCTTCTAATTTATACATAGATTATAGATTGGGAAACAAAGTGTATATAAAACTCAAGGATTTGTACACAGATATAGATTTTGGCGGGGTACGCATAGGGAACATATTTGTGAATTCATACAATCAGGGAGGTGTGGGAAGATTGTCTCAAAATGATTATAAGAAAGTTTTACATGCTTCTTGTGAGACGGTACAGGAAGAAGCACTTGTACGCACAGGAACTATGGAGGCTTTACTTAAAGATGAAAACTTAAATACGTTGATAGAATTTACAGAGGTGCAGTTTGTTGAGGATGCTATAGGTCGCAGCTATTTTGAAGAATCAAATAATGTAGGAGGTGCTACAAACTGGGGTTTGAATGATAAAATGGGAAATCAAGTGTATGTAAGAACGAGTAGTTTTGCTAATTTTTCCTCAAAAATAATTCCGGATAATAGCGGTAAAGTTCGAGGCATACTCACTAAATACGGAAATGATTTTCAGTTGTTGCCTCGTTCAGAGAAAGATATTGTATTAACAGCTCCAAGAGCAACTCCTTTTTTCTCTCAAAATTTTGATCAAGTGCCAGACAATTCCACTTTAAGTTTGCCAGGCTGGGGTAATTTTGTACAAGCCGGTTCTTTATTATGGAAAGGTGCGCTATATGCAGGTAACGGTTTTGCTGAGTTTAGTATATCTGGAACTAGGGTGAATTCTAATATTGCTTGGCTCGTCACGCCTAAAATTGATATGGATCAACATACAAAAGAGGTGCTGACTTTTAGAGCGGCACAAGATCGATTGGATATTGACTCACCACTAAATTCCTTAGAGGTATATGTCTCAACTAATTTTGATGGGTTGAATGTTGCCACTGCCACTTGGACCCGACTAGCAGCAAACTTGCCCAAACAAGCTACGCCTTGGAACCAATTTATAGGCAGCGGTGCCATTGATTTATCAGCGTACAAAGGAAAAATTAATATTGCTTTTAAATATACAGGTTCAGGACGTAATTTAGCACTTGACGGAACTTTTCAAATAGATGATGTACAGGTTTTTGGTGAAAAATGATTTCTTTTTATTATCATTCCTGAATTGCTATATTTGCATCAACAATAAATAATAAAACCTATGAAATCTATAGTACTTGCCTTCATTTCTATTTTATTTGTATCTTGTTTAGGAGACAATGAAATAACAAAACCAATTGACTACACCGCACAAAATGAAAAAGAAATAGTAGATTATATTGCTAAAAATAAATTGAATGCCATAAAAACAGGTACTGGATTGTACTATGTGATTAATGAGCCTGGAACTGGTGATCAGCCAAAAGCAACCTCAAACGTTACGGTAGCCTACAAAGGATATTTTACCAATGGATCTGTGTTTGATGAAAGCAAACCTGAGGGGCTTTCTTTTGGTTTAAACCAAGTAATAAGAGGCTGGACAGAAGGAATTCCTTTTTTCAAAAAAGGCGGAAGCGGGATATTATTAATTCCTGCACATTTGGGCTATGGAAGCAGTACAAACGGTCCTATTCCAGGCGGATCGGTACTGATTTTTGATGTAAAGTTGATCTCGATAAATTAATTTACTTTTTAAACAAATAAAAAAGAGAAATCTGCTCCGGTAGATTTCTCTTTTTTTTACAGAGTCACTTTTTTATACCGTATTCTTTAAAAACTTCTCGTAAATTAGAATTAAATGAGAAACGGTACATAGGTTTTTGTATTTTAGTAGCCCCAAATCGAAACTAAATTGAAATGAAGACCTATCTTTTTTCCCTTATTATGTTGGTAATGCCATGCCTATTATTAAGTCAAACTTCCAAGCCTGAGGTAAAAATAAAAGCCATAAAGTGCATTAAAACAAATTTTAAAAATTTGAAAAGTGGAGAGATTACCCACAAAGATTACACCTTTAAAGACGGAAAATTAATAAGCATTAAAACGTCTGATGTGATTCAAAGTTTTTTTTACAATCCAAAGGAGCTATTGGACATGACCGTTAAAGAGCGTGTAGGGAGTAATTGGAAAGAAGTTATAAATTATACGTACAACAATAATGATCAGCTCATAAAGTTTACCAAAAAATACGAAGAAGGCGGAGAACTGGTTACTAAAACCGTAACCATAAGTTATGAAGGATCACGCGTAAAAGTAACTACTAAAAAAAGTACTAGCCATCAAATCGTGTTGGATGATATTGAATATGTAGTTGAAAACGGAATTATAGTTAGACGTTCCACAAGAGATAGAAACCAACAAATTGTTAAAAAAGTAGAGTACCTTTATTTTAAAGAAAACCCCATACGCCACAAAGATTTATTAGGTGACAAACAAATAAAAAACTTCACATTTGATGATAAAATTTCAGTAAACGCCTTGCTGGTTCAAAATATTTTCGGAACGCATTATAAAGTTATTGTACCCATTATTTCATGGCATGAAGAAGAATTTGAGTTTGAATCTATTGGCAATAACAATGTTTTAAATTTTAGTTCCACCGCAGTAGATGCCGTAGGAAAAACAAGGAAGTACAAGTACAACGCCGCAAATTTCCCAGTATCATGTTCTCTTATAGAATCAAACGGAATTGTAAAAACTGAAATTAGCTATAGTTATGAGTAAGGAATCACTAAAACAAATCTACACACAAAAGGCTGTCCCGCAAGACAGCCTTTTCATATTTAATGATTACTTAATTACTTTTTAATCTCGATAATACTGATAGCATAACCACCACCTGGAGCAGCAAGTACATCTAGTTTATAAGCGTTAGTAACTTTAACTTTTTTGACAGTATACGCTTGTGGATTGGTTTTATAATGTGCGTCTTTAGCATCAGCATAAACGGTAGCTTCATAGGTTTTACCTTTATCTAAAAAATCAAATTTGATTGTTGCCGTTCTCGGTGTTTCACCATTTACGTTACCTACAAACCAGTTGTTTGTTCCTTTGGCTTTACGCGCAACGGTTACATATTGCCCAGGTTCTGCTTCAAGATATTTACTGTCAGACCAGTCAATAGCCACATCTTTAATAAACTGAAACGCATCTGGAAAACGGTCGTAATTTTCTGGTGTATCAGCAGCCATTTGTAGCGGGCTGTACATAGTTACATACAAAGCTAACTGATTAGCAAGTGTACTATTGACATGTGAATTATTGTCTTTATTCAACTTGCTCAAGTCCATTTCAAATATTCCAGGAGTATAGTCCATTGGTCCGCCAATTAAGCGTGTAAATGGTAAAACCGTCACGTGGTTAGGCTTTGATCCTCCAAAAGATTGGTATTCGGTTCCTCTTGCCGCCTCGTTACCTATTAAGTTAGGATAAGTTCTCGCAATTCCCGTTGGTCGAACGGCTTCATGAGCATTCACCATAATTTTATAATCGGCTGCTTTTTCAATGGCGTATTGGTAATGATTGATCATGAATTGGTTGTAATGATTCCCACCGTTTTCGATGATATCGCCAACATATCCACTTTTTACAGCATCGTATCCGTTGTCTTTCATAAATTGGTATGCTTTGTCTAAGTGGCGTTCGTAATTGCGCACTGAGCCTGAAGTTTCGTGGTGCATGATCATTTTTACGCCTTTTTCTTTAGCATACGCTTGCAAACCTTTTACATCAAAATCAGGATAAGGGGTTACAAAATCAAAAACATAATCTTTTAAATGACCAAACCAGTCTTCCCAGCCTTCGTTCCAGCCTTCAACTAACACGCCATCAAAACCGTGCTTAGCAGCAAAATCAATGTATTTTTTTACGTTGGCATTGTTCGCCCCGTGCTTGCCGTTTGGTTTTACTTTTGAGAAATCAGTAACTCCAAGTTGTACGGTTGGCAATTCATCGGTGTAAGCCCAAGAACTTTTTCCAGTAATCATTTCCCACCAAACGCCCACATATTTCACAGGTTTAATCCAAGAAGTATCTTCAATTTTACTAGGCTCGTTGAGGTTCAATGTCATTTTAGAGGCTAGTATTTCTCTCGCGTCATCACTCACGATTATGGTACGCCATGGCGAATGTTGAGGTGCTTGCATATAGCCTTTGTCACCTTTTGCATCTGGTGTTAACCATGATTCAAACACCATGTTTTTATCGTCAAGGTTCAAGTGCATACAAGAATAATTGATCAACGCCGCCTCATGAAGATTGATATACAATCCATCAGCCGTTTTTAGCATTAATGACGTTTGCACTCCTGTATTCGAAAATGATTTTTGAGATACATTTGCAGTTGTAGCTTTCTCAGTCAACCCTCTTATTTCGGATAGTTTAGAGCTGGTATAATCGTATTCCTGTGTATCATAATCGCCTGGAATCCAAAATGCAGTATGATCGCCAGTCATGGCAAATTGGCTTCTTTCTTCTTTGATTACAAAATAAGTTAGGTTTTTTTGCGAAGGAAATTCATAACGAAAACCCAAACCGTCATTGAACAAACGAAAACGAATAATCATTTTACGTTCCGTCTCTTTTTGTTCTAAAGTAACTGCAAGTTCGTTATAATTATTTGTTATGGTGGCAACTTCGCCCCAAACAGGCTGCCAATTTTCGTTTACAGTGCTTGTTTTTTGGTCAACAACCGTAAAATCATTTAGTAATGATTTCTTGTCATTTTTTAATTCAAGACCCAATTTACTGGTTTTAATAACTGTTTTGTTTTTATAGGCTAAGGTATAGGTTGGCGTTCCATCGGTTTGTAATGCAAATTCCATTAGCATTTTTCCGTTTGGAGATTGCAACTGTTGTGCTTGTACCGAGCCTAAAAACCATAGACAAAGAACTGTTGTAAAAAAGAATTGCTTCATTTTTAAAAATGTATTTCAAGTTAATGTTATGTTTAAAAATTTGTCGCAAGCCATAACGCAGCCGCAATCACAATTTTTAAACCCGTAAAAACAAAAGTAATCCCTTTTTTATTATTTCAAGTACAAATTTGCTTAATCTGAACTGGAGTGAAAGCAAGTACCTAGGAACGCCAATTTCTTTTCAAGGAAAGTTACCATTTGGCTTGACCGCAAAAAAACTATCATTATTCACGGCAAATACATTTTTATAAACCCATAGCTTCATAAGTCGCTTACAAATCCGTAAATTTGTAGCTTATTCAATGACATGTTAGAAAAAGAAGTAATCAATTTCGAAAAAACCGCTTTAGTTGGTATCGTAACTCAAAATCAAAGTGAAGAAAAGTTAAAAGAATACCTAGACGAATTAGAGTTTTTAACCTACACCGCTGGTGGAGAGGTAATCAAGCGCTTTTCACAAAAAATGGAGCGCCCTAATCCCAAAACGTTTGTTGGTACCGGAAAAATAGAAGAAATTCACCTTTTTGTAAAGGAAAATGGAATTTCGACCCTGGTTTTTGACGACGAATTATCGCCGTCGCAACAAAAAAATATATCCAAGATTATCACCGAATGTAAAATTCTAGACCGTACCCACCTTATTCTAGACATTTTTGCACAACGTGCCGAAACCTCTTATGCTCGTACCCAAGTTGAACTGGCGCAATGTATTTATATGTTGCCACGTTTGTCCGGATTATGGACGCACTTAGAGCGACAAAAAGGGGGAATTGGAATGCGTGGACCAGGTGAAACCGAGATTGAAACCGACCGTCGTATTGTGCGCGACCGTATAGCCTTGCTCAAAGACAAAATCAAAACTATCGACAAACAAATGGGCGTGCAACGCAGCAACCGTGGTGCCATGGTACGTGTGGCGCTGGTGGGATATACAAATGTTGGTAAATCTACCTTGATGAATGCCGTGGGCAAAAGTGACGTTTTTGTAGAGAACAAACTCTTTGCAACGCTAGATACTACCGTGCGTAAAGTGGTTATCAAAAACTTGCCTTTCCTGCTTTCGGATACCGTAGGATTCATCAGAAAATTGCCTACGCAGTTGGTTGATTCCTTCAAAAGTACACTTGATGAGGTGCGCGAAGCTGATTTATTACTACACGTAGTCGATATTTCGCATGCAGATTTTGAAGACCATATCGAGTCCGTAAATCAAACCTTGCAAGACATCAAGGCACATGACAAACCCGTAATTATGGTGTTCAATAAAATTGACGCTTACAAACCGCTAGTCATTGATGAAGATGATTTGATGACCGAAAAAACCCCAAGACACTTCACGCTAGAGGAATGGAAAGCCACCTGGATGAGTAGAGTAGGAGAGCAAAATGCACTGTTTATATCGGCCACACACAAAGAAAATTTCGAAGAATTCAGAGAACGCGTGTACGAGTCTGTGCGCCAGATACACATAACCCGTTTCCCGTACAACAAGTTTTTGTACCCAGATTACAATGACGCCATCGAGAAAGACGAGGAAGAAGACAATGAATCCGAAATAGATTAATCGTTTCACAACCTTATACCACATCCCTTTTGATTTTCAAGAGGGATTTTTTTTGGGCATACCCCAGCTTTCACTAGCGTTGCAGCTGCGTCAGGCTGTTCGCTATATCTTTTTATACATTTTAGGCTACTAGCCTAAAATGTATAAAAAGGATGTCGCTTCCATCCTTCATGCGGGGCTTATCGGTAATTAGTGACGTTTAAGATTTTTAGACTATTTGTAAGAAAAAATTAATACATTTGAGAATCAATACAACGTGAATAACATCAAAAAGAATCTATCAAAAATATGTAGAGTAGCCTACTTTCATTGTAATTGAGGATGTGTTACGCATCGATATACCGAAAAACGAGAAAAAAATAAAAAAGTACATAGGAATATTTGACAATAAAGCAGAAAATAATAATAGTTTTAACTTAGAATAGGGTCCTATTTAATTTCAGAATTTAATCCACAACCATACATAACAATGTAACAGATGAAAATGAAAATCAAAAACTATCTTATTCTATTTATGAAGGAAATTATTCCGGTGATTATTGGATATTATTCAAACTGAAAGAACAATAGAAAAACATTGAGTCATTTGAGGGAAAATAAGAACTCAAGGTAAAAATGGATTTAGACATCAACCATAATGGAAAATTAGTATTGTATTTGTGATGATTTGCCTATCGTTATCGCTCAAGTGACAAAACTCCCTATAATGGGCTTGTTATAATAATAAAACCGCCGCATTCACAGAATGTTGGGCATCATTTTAAAAATCAGAAATCAATGAAATTTAGTATTACAATTATATCTTTTATCCTTTTAATATCTTTTAAAACTATTGCGCAGAATAAAAACGATAATGATTTAATCGCAAAAATCGACTCTATTTTAGAAAGCAATAACTTTAATGGAGTGGTATTCATAACCGAAAATTCAAAGCAAATATTTTCTAAAACTATGGGGTACTCAGATTTAGATAAAAAAAATATTTTAAAATTTAAGGATCAATTTGTAATAGGCTCTATTAGTAAACAAATAACAGCAGTTTTGGTATTGCGTGAATTTGAAAAAGGTAAAATTAAACTTGATGATAAAATCAATCAATATCTCACTCAGATTAACCAACCGTGGTCAAAAGAAGTTACAATTCATCAATTACTTACTCATACACATGGAATTGTAACATTAGATGAACCTTTAGAATTCGTACAAGGTTCTCAATTTCATTATTCTCAGTTAGGTTATGAATTACTTGCGCAAATTCTTGAGAAAGTAACAAACAAGAAATTTGAACAATTATCAATGGAATTTTTTAAACAATATGGTTTAAAAAACACTTTCCATCCTAATAACAAAAAATATAAAAATCTGGTAAAAGGGTATGAAGAAAATGAAGATAAACTATTAGAATATGCTTCAAATAGTTTGGATAATTTTGTTCCAGCAGGTGCTTTCATTTCAAATGTAGCGGATCTAGATGCATGGAATCAATTATTACATTCGGGGAAACTTGTCAAAACAGAAACTTTAAAATTGATGGAAACTAAATATGCCACCCGAATGCACCCAATTTTTGATAAAGTTGACTATGGATATGGTTTACTTTTTCAAGATGGAGAGCAAAACATACAAATTGGTGCATTAGGGTACGCACCTGGTTTTGCTTCTGCCTGCTATTTTTATCCACTTACAAGAAGCAGTTTAATAGTTTTGGCAAATACAGCAAAAAATTTAGATAATTTTAAAATGACATTCAAAGTACATACCGAGATAATGGAATTAATAAAGAAACGAATTAAATTAGTCGAAAAAAATTAAAGGAATACGAATTAAAAAAGACAAGTTTGATTATAAACATATTACTAATTCAGGTAAACAGATAGAAAAACTTAAAATTGATGCCTATCCAACAAGCGTAATTTTGGATAAAAATGGAGTTATTAAAGTTGTAACCCCCGAAATAACATCAGCTGAAATGAAAGACATACAAACTACTCTTACGACCTTGTTATAAATTCAAAATTATTAAACATAAAAAAACCACTTAATCTTTTCAGCATTAAGTGGTTTTATTTTTTTATAGTTTATTGAACAGCTTTGAAAGCATCAATGTTTCCATGACCAAAATCAGGATTTTTAGTTGGGTAATATCTTGAGGATTGTTTCATTTTTGTGAGTACTTGATCTCGTGTCCAAGTTGGATTTTTGGCCCAAACTAATGCTGCAATTCCTGCAGTAGTGGCAGTAGCCACAGATGAACCTCCCACATAATCAGATTGATTGTCGTAGTAACTTGTAACAGGTACTGTGTTTCCTCCTGTTGCTCTTTGCATAGCTATGGTAAAATCAATTTTATCTCCGGTGTGGCAAACATCACATTTTTGATAATTTGTACCTTCTTTAATTCCGGTTACGGCAACTGCTTCGGGCATCCAAGCCGGGAAAATAACTCCAACAAAAGTGGTGAATGTTGTAGAAGTTCCTCCGGCGCAAAATATCAATTTGCCTCGGCTATGAGCGTATTTTACACCGTCCGAAATTTTCCCAACAGAAAATATGTATCCCATAGACATAGAAATAATTTTTACATTCGGGTTATTACCTAAACCAGTAAAGGCATCTTTAACGCCATTTTGTTCGTGGTACCCTTCTAGCAAAACGTTTTCTGCTGCTCTATATGTTATCAAGTTGGCATTATATGCTACCCCAACAGGTAATCCTTTATCATTTCTTGGCGCAGCCGCAGCCGATGCCATGCTGGTTCCGTGTCCACATAAATCACTAGGGCCATCTGTGGTGCTGCTCCATGGCCAAATAGAATCTACAAATGTTCCAAATTTTTGAATAGTACGACCAGTTGATAAACCGTTGTTAAAACTAGAACCTAATAAAGTTTGGTTTGGTGACGTACCAGTATCTATAACACCTATTGTAATTCCTCGTCCGGTGCTTACATTCCAAGCCGATGGAATATTATGTTGGTAAAATGCCCATGGCACTCTTGCATTAGGAGTGACGGTAGTAAAATCTGCAGAGTTTAATGTTGAAGCTTCAAGCCCACAACCAGAGCTCGTGCTGGAGCTTGATTTCTCATTTTGATTTTTCACGGTTTCGCCTATAAATCTATAATCAGCAGGCTCAACGTATCTAACAAATTTAGTTAGTCTTAAGGCTATAACGGTTTCTTGTTTGGTGATTACAACATCGATAAGGTTTAAATACGCATCCGAAGAAACTAAAATATCCTTGATTTCCTTCCCTTCATATTTAGAAATAAGCTGCAGTAAATCTTCTTGCATTTTTTGATTGTTAGATGATTTACTTCTATCAAAATCAGTTTCGGAATTCCCAAATCCTATTGTGATTAAATTTTGACCTTGCAAAGCCGCACTCCAAATCATTTGACTCGACGTTTCACTCCAATGGAATTGTTTGTTTGAAGACAAAACTTGATTAATTGTTGCGTTAATTTGTGTTTGGGTCAATGGTTCTTTTTGCAAAGCATTTACCTTTACGGTTTGATTTTCATTTTCATCTCTGCTACACGAGGTGAATACAATAGCGGTTACAAGTACTAATTTAAAAATTCTAAATGTCATATTGGTTGTTTTTTAGTTATAATATTACTAATATAATATTTTTTTGTTATAAATATAAATAAGTATCTCAATTTTTATTAAAAACACATAGTGATTACTCTATTTTGTCTCTCATTTAGTACGAGGGTATATTAATTTTAAAACAGAATAACTAAGTCGTTGTAATATTGTAAGTTAGGGTAACGGATTGTTATAATTCGTATTTTGTGTCCGATAATAGTACCATTGGAACAAGAATGTTCAAAATAAAATATAATTTTAAGCTCTATTTTTTTGTAGTTAAAATCACTTATATTTGCACATAATAATTTTGGAAGTTAGTTTTCGTATAGCGTAAATTTTATGAGTACTATTCCAAAAAAAAATTAAATTAAATAAAAAAATATGAGAAAACTATTATTTGGAATTTCATGCTTTTTTCTCATTAGTTGCGGAGCAAGTATAAATTCCAGTTTTACAGAACAATTAAAGCCATTGACAATTGAAAACAAGGTTGCATTTCTTGACATAGAAAATAATGTTCCCGAAAATTCAAAAAAAATTGGTTCAGCAAAATTCGGTGATTCAGGATTTTCAACTGATTGTGATTTCAACTCAAATTTAATTAAAGCTAGAAATTTAGCTCGAGAAAATGGTGCTAATATTATAAAAGTAACGGAGAAGAAAGAACCTAGTATTTTTGGGTCATCTTGCTACAGAATTAAAGTTGACTTTTATTTTTATGAAGGTGATGTAACAAAACTATCACAGTATCAGTTACAACTTAATTAAACTTAACTAAATATTATAATGAGAAACAAACTTATCACTTGTTCATTTGCTTTGACATTTTTAATGTCAAGTTGTGCTACAATTATTTCAGGATCAAAACAAAATGTGAAGTTTTCGAGTAACCCGTCAACGGCAACTATTTTTATTGATGAGATTGAAGTTGGTAAGACACCATTCGAAATCAAACTTGCAAGAAAGAGTGAACATAGTGTCATGCTAAAACTAGAAGGATATCAAACGTATCAAACAAAATTAACTAAAAAGTTTAATGCTTGGTATCTTGGAAATATAGTAATTGGGGGTTTAATAGGGATTATTATTGATCCCATAACAGGTGCTATATATAATTTGACACCAAATGAAGTAAATGCCCAGATGAGTCAAGGAACCGCATTTAAAAACAATGGAAAAGATGTATATATTGCCGTTGCATTAAAT
Organism: Flavobacterium sp. GNP011; assembly: GCF_056428925.1. Taxonomy (NCBI): domain Bacteria; kingdom Pseudomonadati; phylum Bacteroidota; class Flavobacteriia; order Flavobacteriales; family Flavobacteriaceae; genus Flavobacterium; species Flavobacterium sp. GNP011. The sequence goes on from NZ_JBWJVJ010000001.1 coordinate 149,105, forward strand.
ATTGATCCTAGCTGGGAAAAAGTTGGTCAATTGGAAAAGGTAAATAATTAAAGAACTTAATTTCGTATTTATAATTTTTTTAAAAACCGTAAATTTTTACCTAATATATTCTTATTCATTAGATTAAATCTATTTATTTAGTCAATATGTAACTGCAATAGCTTAAAAAAACTCTTTAAGATTTTTATATGTACTAATACCTGTCCATTAAGATAGTCAATATTAAATAAAAAGGCCTTTTGGAAATTTCCAAAAGGCCTTTTTTATAATAGTAGATTTGATTTATGTTTACAATCCGTAGTTGATTCCTAAGCCAAACAATTGTCCTACTTGAATGCCTTTTATGGCATTGTCATCATAAATGGTTTGCACAGCAATATTAGCCGACAAATACTTATTGATTTTCATTACCACATTCAATTGGTAATCAACATCCACGTTTTGTGGGTTATCAAGATAATTAGAATACAAATTCAAACGGTTTTGAATAGATACATTGGTCATGATATTTACTTTGTAGTAAGCAGAGATACTGGCTCCAAACTCAAAACGAGAATTATCTCCTTGAAGCACACCAAATGACGGGCCTAATTCTGTGAAATGATCGTGCACAAATATGGCTTTTGCTGCAGCTGGCGCAAAATTCACACTTAAATTTTCGTTCTTTTTCCAGAGCATACCTGGACCCATCTGGAAATAAGCCGGAGAAAAGAAATGTGATATTTTTATGTTATTTTTATTGTCCAGACCCGTGTCCATTTGAGTCTTAAAATTGAAATAAGCCGAGTAGAACCAGTTTCCAGATGCTTTTTTACCCCATAAGGAGTTGATTTCTAATCGGTCATCTGTTTTGGCAGTACGCTCGTTACCTTTTATTTTACTTAATCCATAAGCCAATATAAATTTATTATCCCAAACGACATCGTTTTTTTTATAATTGAAATCGTAGTTTAAACCAAAGTTTCCAGCTATGTTTGAGGTTCCTCCACCCAGCCATTCTTTATTGTATGAAGATTGACTAAAAAGTAAAGAAACATTCCCTTTTCTAGTCCAAATTTTGGTAGAATCTTTAGGAGTTTCCTGAGCGTTTGTAACTGATAACGCCAAAAGAAAGATAAATGTAAGTAGTGTTTTTTTCATATTTGTTGTTTTAAAAAAACAAATATATATAAAAAAACAATTAGTAGATATTTTATAAGTTGTTGTAAATTAGAATAATAACAGAGTACGGTTGATATTTATTCTCCTCGAAATAGTAAATAGGGATACAATAATTACGCTTTGAAAACAGAATTACTATTTAGTATTAAAGTATTGAAATACATGAAGTTAAACTATAAATTAAATGAATTTGATGTGTTAAAATCAAACTAATGTGACCGTATTTGTGATCTAAAAATTAATAGTGAATGATGACAAAAAAAGCAATTCTAATTTTTAGATGAAAAACAAATATTTCCGTTAAGTGACATCAAAACAAATAACTTAAATCGCATTGTATAGATTCAAACCCAGTAGAGAACTGAAAAAAATAGTTTTGCGTACGCAGAAATACTACAAGAGTTACTCTTTTTTACTAATCTTAAACAATGGCACGGCTGAGCATGCTTCGCCATACATAATACTTCTGGCAAAAGGCTGTAGGTGGCTGGCTGCTAAGAGATACGCTCGCATCGGAACAGGTTTTTTAGAGCAACCTTTAAGGATTACGGGTTTGTCTTGATAAGCCGAATAGTCGATTTTTGGCAATAATTCTTCGTATAAGGAGGCTTCAAGATCTTCTAAATTCCCATTGACTATTTTTTTTGCATAGGGCACAAGTTGAATGGCAACCAGTATAGATGCCCATGCCGGTACTATGGCATCAGTACTGCAATGTATAGCTACATATTGATCTTGGTATTGTGACCAATCGTGATTTTTGAGATCTTCTCTGAAGTTTTTTTCTCGTAAAAGAAAACCTTCCACTAACCATTGCGAAATATCAATTTGTGTACGAATCCCTTTTGGGTAATAATCCTCGAGATCGAAAACTTCGAGCACACTATTGGTAACTTTATTTATTATTTCTTCCATTTTTGAAGTCTTAAAGTCGAATGTCGAAAGTCATAAGGCCTTTTACTTTTAGACTTTATGACTTTCAACTTTACGACTTATTATAGCATCCCCAATTCTAATTTGGCTTCTTCACTCATTAAATCTTTGCTCCAAGGTGGATCAAAAGTGATTTCAACTTCGGCATCTTTTACATGCTCGATAGATTTAATTTTATCTTCGACCTCTTTTGGTAAACTTTCGGCAACGGGACAATTTGGTGAAGTAAGTGTCATAAGAACTTTTACTTCGTAATCTGTGTTTACCATTACGTCATAAATCAAGCCTAATTCGTAAATATCAACAGGAATCTCTGGATCGTAAATAGTTTTTAATTTTTTTACGATAGCTTCCCCTAATTCGTTAGTGTCTATTTCTTGTGTCATGTTTTTTTATTTTTGATTTTTTTTACTCGTACGTTACACTTGTTAAAGTTGTAGTATCGTAAAGACTTATAATTTTATCTATACCGTAATTAGCATTAGAAAATATAACATCTGTACTAACTTTAGCATCGTGCATTTTGTTTAATTCAACTACATCGGTTTGTAGGCCATTAAATACTTTATGAGAGAACGTACCAACGAGTGGATTTGTATCCATAAATTTTATTTGCTTTATTTCTGTACTTAATGAATTGAAGTAGTTAACCTTTGGGTACACTCTGTTAATTGTTTTCTTTTTATAATCCACAATAAATTTGAATGTAAAAGCATCCATATTTCTAGATAATTTTTCTTTAAAAATTTTTGAAAGATCAGGATTACCCCTTTTAAAATGAAGTGTCGTTTTATTTTTTCTCACATCATACTCACCATTTATTGAGTGCGTGTTATGATATAACTGTTGTATTAATCTTTTTTTGTCTTCAGTTTTAAAACTTTCTAATGCAACTGAACCAATAGTTTTTGTCGCATCTTTTGAATCTACAACCTTTGTAAACTTGATTTTAGGAAACTCCATCTTTAACAATAATGTATCTGCATAAACAGTATTATTCATTATTGTTAAATTTGATTTTTGTTCATACACAAATTTAATTTTTGAATATTCTTTTGGAATTACCGTTTGTGAAAAAACAATATTAGTAACTACTATAGATAATATAAGAAATAGTTTTTTCATATAAAAAGAGTCTTAGTTTTTAGCCTCAAATGCCAAAGCATACATTTTTATGTTTTTTATCATCGAAACTAGTCCATTAGCGCGAGTGGGCGATAGATGTTCTTTTAAGCCTATTTCATCAATAAAATCCGTGTTAGCAGATAGTATGTCGGCGGCTTTTTGATTGCTGAAGGCACGAATCAAAATGGCAATAATTCCTTTGGTTAAAATAGCATCACTATCGGCAGTGAACACAATTTCATCATCGGCTTGCTCTCCTTGTAGCCATACTTTTGACTGGCACCCTTTGATGATATTGTTTTCTGTTTTGTATTCTTCCTTTATCAAAGGTAGTTTTTTACCCAATTCAATGATGTATTCGTAACGATCCATCCAATCATCAAACATCGAGAATTCTTCTACTATTTCTTCTTGTATATCTTTTATAGTCATGTTTATTCGTGTTTAATTTGCCTCAGCTAAAGCATTGATTTTTTTTACTAATTTTTCAATTTCTCTTGGAGGAGTGCCATGATCAAATGTTTTACTTTGATAGGTCTTTTCTTTGTGCACTATTTTCAGATTTGCCATTGCTGCGCCGTCATGAAATCTTTTTTCAGAAGGTGCTTTTAATGTTTCCACTTTGTCAAGTTCAATAATTTGAAATTCTGTTATAAGTTCCTTCCAGTCAGCATCAGAAATGGGAGTTTTAGTAGGCTTTTCAGTCTCATTTCTGTCTTTGCTTACACTCAATTCTTGATTGACAACGGTAATTTTTTGATAAAAACCTCTCGTATTAGCCGTGTACTCGATCACTGTATTTTCTAGATCAGATTGTTTCTTGTTGCTGCATGTAGATCCAAGAATCACGGTTGCCACTAAAGCTAGTACTGTTTTCATAAGGTGTGTTTAAGTGTTAAGCAAGCATATTTTGAGCTCTTTTTACGGCAGCTACAAGACTGTCAATTTCTTCTTTTGTGTTGTAGAACGCAAACGAAGCTCTTATGGTGCCCGGAATCTCAAAGAAATTCATAATAGGTTGTGCACAATGATGTCCTGTGCGCACCGCTATTCCTAATTTGTCAATTATGGTGCCAATATCGTACGGGTGAATTCCTTCAATATTAAATGAAATTACAGACGTTTTTTCTCTGGCAGTACCGTAAATTTTCAAACCTTCAATGGTTAATAATTGTTGGGTTCCATACTCAAGCAATTCTTTTTCTTGCTGCTGAATGTTGTCAAAACCAACTGAGTTCATGTAATCAACAGCGGTTCCTAATGCAATTCCTCCAGCAATATTGGGAGTTCCTGCTTCAAACTTATGAGGTAGTTCTGCATAAGTTGTTTTCTCGAAAGTGACTTCTTTAATCATTTCGCCACCACCTTGATAAGGCGGTAATTTATTCAACCATTCTTCCTTACCATATAAAATTCCGGTTCCCGTTGGTCCACACAATTTATGTCCTGAAAAAACATAGAAATCACAATCTAGTTCTTGTACATCTGGTTTTAAATGCGGAACAGCTTGTGCACCATCTATTAAAACCGCAGCACCTACTTCGTGTGCCTTTTCAATTATGTATTTAACAGGATTGATTGTTCCTAGCGCATTCGAAATATGATTTACCGTTACAATTTTTGTTTTATCCGAAAGCAGTTGGTCGTATTCGGTCATAATCAACTCGCCATCCGTATTCATAGGAATGACACGTAAAATAGCCCCTGTACGTTCGCACAACATTTGCCAAGGTACAATATTGCTGTGGTGTTCCAATGCCGAAACTAAAATTTCATCACCTGGTTTTAAAATCGAAGCAAATCCATTAGTTACTGCATTAATACCATGTGTAGTCCCAGAGGTAAAAAGTACTTCGTGAGCAAATTTTGCATTAATGTGATTTTGAATTTTCTTTCGGGATTCCTCATAGGCATCCGTTGCTAATTGGCTCAAAGTATGCACGCCACGATGAATATTAGCATTGATTTCTTGGTAGTATTTCGCTATCGCATCAATTACCACTTGCGGTTTTTGAGTTGTAGCTCCGTTATCGAAATAGACTAATGGTTTTCCGTTTACTTTTTGTGTAAGTATGGGAAAATCGGCTCTTATTTTTTGAATGTCTAGCATAATTATTTAGAAAAAATCTAGTTACAAAAGTACTGAAATTAAACCGTTTTGAAATTAAGAATTCTAAGTTTTTCATACTTTCTTGTTATGCTTTGATAGCCAAATTATTTTGGAGTTATGCGCTATTAAAATCAAAAAGATTGAAATGTTTTTAATAAATTGCAGGATAAAGAAGCGCTTATGAAAAAAATTGTCAAAATTGCTGTCATTGCTTTGCTTGTCGGTATTTGTTATTTTGGATTTACAACGTATCCAAAACTGGATTTAATTTCGGGCTTTTCAGCCAAAAGTATTGCGTCTGGCCATTTTTTAGATCACCGTTCGCAGTCGCTTATTGAAAAAGGCGACAATGATATCGACATGATGGATTTGGCTACAAACCAAATTGATGAAGCAGGAAAATGGGCGATCGCCTCAGTATACGGTATAAAAGAACGAAAAGCCATTTACCGTGAAGGTTTAGGAGTCACTTTAATCAACGATGATTTTGATGTTTCAAAACCGTATTTGGTTCCCAAAAGAACAAAATTGAACAACAATTTACCTTTTCCGTACGGGAATAAAGAACCTAGAGATACCATTTTTGCTAACGTTGATTATACCAAATTGAATGCGGCTGTAGCCAATGCTTTTGATGTGAAAGGAGAATTGAAAAAGAGGACGCGTTCCCTTTTAGTAGTTTATAAAGACAAAATTATTGCCGAGAAATATGATACAGGATTTACTAAAAACAGTAGAATATTAGGTTGGTCCATGACCAAAAGTATCACGAGTGCCATGTTTGGAGTTTTAGAGAAAAAAAGAAAATTTGACATTGATGCTCCAGCGCCCATTTCAGAATGGAAAAATGACAGCCGAAAATTGATAACCACAAGTGATTTGCTTCACATGAACTCTGGTTTACAATGGGTAGAAGATTACGCTTCTATTTGTGATGCGACCAAAATGCTTTTTCAAGCCGAAGATATGACCCGAGCGCAACTCGAGAAACCGGCAGAATATAAACCTAATATGCGTTGGAATTACTCTTCAGGAACCTCTAATTTACTTTCAGGTATTTTGCGAAAGCAGTTCAAAACACATCAAGAATATTTAGATTTTTGGTACACCGATTTAATAGATAAAATAGGAATGAATTCTATGGTTATCGAAACCGATATGGCTGGAAATTATGTTGGCTCGTCCTACGGTTGGGCTACAACGCGCGACTGGGCTAAATTTGGCTTACTTTATTTACATCAAGGTAACTGGAATGGCGAACAAATTTTTAATGAAAGTTGGGTTAAATACACCGCAACACCTACAAATACTTCTGGAGGTAGATATGGTGGTCAATTTTGGCTTAACGCTGGTGGATATTTCCCTGATGTTCCAAAGGATATGTATTACTGTAGCGGTTTTCAAGGTCAAATGGTGGCGATAATACCTTCAATGGATATTGTGATTGTTAGAATGGGTTTAAAAGAGAATTCAGAATTTGATTTTAATGGAATGTTGAAAGGGATTGTGGGGAGTTTGGGAAAAATCAAATAAACAAATTTTTTACGTAGAGTAATGTACTGATTATTTTTTGCTAACTGAAATGAAATAGTTTTTGATTCTATTTTTATGTTGCGTAAACCCCAATAAAATCAAGCGTTTAAAAATTGTTTCCCTCATAAGTAAGGGAAACAATAATAGTTAGTATTAATTTTTATTTAGGAAAAATGATGTAACTACCTCGACTATTAATCGAAAAAACATTCTAAATAATAAAGTCGCTATATAAGGAATTCAAGAATACATTGTTGTAAGTAATATGTTCATCAAAGAAGAATACAGATTCACAAAGTTTCATTTTTTTGATTTATAAGACAATGAAATTTCAACTATTTAGCGCTTCTTATCGCATCAATAAATATTTAATTTTATTATATAATAATTTTTCGTCTATTGGTTTTGAGATGTAATCATTCATGCCTATTTCCAATGACTTTTTGATGTCTATAGTAGTTACATCTGCAGTTAAAGCAATAATTGGAATTTTAGACTTCATTTTTTTTCTAATAAATTCTGTTGCTTCAAAGCCATTAATTTCTGGCATTTGAATATCCATTAATACAATATCATAAGTGTTATTCTGAAGTTTTTCTATAGCAATTTTCCCGTTTTCTGCAATGTCACATTCTAGTCCAAAATCTTCTAATATAATTTTTATTAAAAGTTGATTGAGAGGCATGTCCTCTGCAACTAGCACTTTTACATTAGTAAGTTTATCGTTTTTATTGAATTGAGTTGCTGATTCAACTGGCATTTCGAGATTGGTATTTTTAAAACTCATGGAAAAACCAAAAGTAGAACCTTTTCCTAATTTACTTTTTACAAACAGTTTTCCGCCTTGAAGTTCTACTAGTTGTTTAACGATAGCAAGTCCTAATCCGGTACCTCCATACAATCTTGATGTGGCATCAAATGCTTGCTCAAAATTATCAAAAATAGTATTGAGTTTGTTTTCTGGAATACCAATTCCGGTATCAGTAAGTGCAAATTCTATTGTGGTTTTTTCGGCACCTTGGTCAAGAATTTTTATATCTAAAGTGATTGTCCCTTTTTCCGTAAACTTAATGGCGTTACTTATTAAATTCAGAAATATTTGTCGCAATCTAATGTCGTCGCCCAAGACAATATTTGGAATAGTGCTGTCAATATTTTTTATTAATTCTAATTTCTTTTTCTCACATTTTACTACAAATAATTGAAAGATTTCCGAAATTGTCTGGTTTAAATTGAATGGGTTTTCTTCAAAATTCATTTTTCCAGCATTAACTTTGGCAAGATCAAGAATATCATTAATAATTACAATTAAAGAATTTCCAGAGGTTTTAACTGCATTAACACATTCTTTTTGATGGCTGTTTAATTCTGATTTTAGTAGCACATTTGTAAATCCAATTATGGCGTTCATTGGTGTTCGAATCTCGTGACTCATGTTAGACAAAAATTGTTGCTTGGCTTTTAGTGCGTCTTCAGCAATTTTAGTTTTATGTTCTGCATTGGCAATAGCTTCTATTAATTGGTCTTTCAAATGCACCTGCTTAGTAACTTCATAAGCAATTACTGCAACACCTGAAATGGTTTTGTCCGCTTCCAAGTAAGGCTGATATACAAAATTGAAATACACATCTTCCATTTTCCCTTTTCGTAAAAGCGGCACAAGAAGTTCATATCCATTAAATGGTTTCCCTTTGGTAAATACTTCATCCAATATATTAGGAAGTGAGGAAGTTAAAATTTCTGGCAAAACATCAAACAATGATTTTCCTTCTATGTCATTTCCTTTACCCCAAACTTTTTTTACACTATCGTTAGCAAGTGTAATTTTCATGTCTTTTCCTTTCAAAATAGCAAAGGAAAATGGTGATTGCATGAGCATCATATCATAGCGCTTGTTGCTATCCTCCATGATTTTTAGGGCTTCTTTTTCGGCTTTTAATTGAATTTCACGAATTTTTATCTCATTTTCCCGTGTTGCCAAAGCTAGTTTTCTAGATGCTGTAACATCAATTATAGTAAGTACAATTAGCTCTTCGTTTTTGCTTGGTTGACTTACTTTATGCGCATTTAACAATAATATTTTATGTCCGATATTAGAAAAGGTATGATCAATTTCAAAATCATGAAAATGCACATTATTGGTTACAATCTCTTCAAGAAGTTCTCGTAATCCAGAAAAACTCCATTGATTTTTATTTAATTTATAAAGTGATATTCCCACGCATTCTTGTTCAGTCACATGAAAGGTTTTACAAAAAGATTTATTTGCAGAACGAATCTTCATGTCTTTATCAAGAATAAGCATGGGTTCGTGAATGGTAGACATAATCACTTCAGAATAAGAATATAATTCCTCTACTTGTTGGTTACGAGCTTGCAATTCCTGATTACTTGTAGTAAGTTCTTCGTTGGTAGATTCTATTTCCTCTTTAGAAGTTTCTAGTTCCTCATTTAAACTTTGTAACTCTTCGTTGCTAGAAACAATTTCTTCATTCAAGCTTTGCAATTCTTCATTAGTAGATTCTTGGTCGAGAATAATGGATCCCATATCGGCTCTTGCGGCTGCCAATTCTTCTTCTAGTTTTTTAATGCGTCGGTCTTTTGCAACCGAAGTATTTTTAGTAGATTTTATTGAATTTTCTTCAACTTCTGAAACGGGTTGACCTGTAAATACAACAACCAATAACGGTTCTTCTCCTTCAAGCTTTATGGGTGTAACTTCTAAATTGACGATTCTAAATGCATTCCCATTTTTATCACGATTCATTTCAATCCCAATTTTTACAACCGTTTGTTCAGTTTTAATGGCGTTATGAATGGCATTACGCAGTTCAAATGTGATTTCTGGATGTGCCATTTTCAAAATATTAAAACTGGCTTTGCCCGAAGAGTGTTGTAAATAAAGCGATGTAGTTCCTCTAAATTGAAGAATCTCTAATTCGTAATTAATGATAACACTTGCAGGAACATAATTTTCAAGCAATACAGAATCGAAAGCTAAACCAATATTTCCATTTGCAGAGCTAGTCGTTTTTTTAAGCATTGAAGCTGGATTGATTTTTTTATTTGGCATAATACTGTTTACTGTTCTTGAGTTTAAATTGGAAATGGTATTTAATCTTGAATAATTTTTTCGGCAATAAAATTTATATTTTTTATTTGTAACTCCAAACAAATGACCAGATGCCCCAATCGTTTCTGACTTCCCTAGCATTAAACACCCCCCATCATTTAGCGCATAATGAAAAGTGGTAATGGCTTTTTTCTGAGCAATTGTATCTAAATAAATAAGCACATTGCGGCAGCTAATTAAATCCATTTTTGAAAATGGTGGGTCGCGCAAAATGTTGTGTTGCGCAAAAACACAAACATCTCGCAAGGATTTACAAACGCGATATTTATCTTTAGTTTTGGTAAAAAACCGTTGTATTCTTTCTGGAGAAACATTTGCCAATTGATGGGCAGAATAGTCACCAGTACGCGCTAAATTAATAGCTTCTATACTTAAATCTGATGCAAATATTTGAATAGGAATGTTATTCGATGTAAGGTCTTGAATTTCTAATAATAACATAGCTATAGAGTATACTTCTTCACCTGTAGCACAAGCAGCAATCCATATTCTTATACTCTCACCAGTAGTTTTATTTTCTATAATTTTGGGTAAAATTGTACTCTTTAAAAGTGAAAAAGCATCGGTGTCTCTAAAAAAAGCAGTTACATTTATGAGTAAATCGTGGTAAAGTAAATCAATTTCAGAAGTTTGATCGAGAAGCAATACCGCATATTCTTTTAATGTTTTTATCTTGTGAATCAGCATTCTACGAGTCATTCTTCTCTTGATTGTATTCATCTTATAATGACTAAAATCGACATTTTTGTTTTTGTGAAGAACTTGCAAAATAAGCTGTAAATCAGGATCATTATTTTCTATTTCTGATTCAGGTATATTTTTTATTGGTTTTTGTTTAACCAAAGGATGTTTACTAATTCGGCTTATTTCCAAGCCAATTTCTAAAGGAGATAAAATAAAATCAACTACCCCTGAAGCAATGGCCGATTGAGGCATACTAGCAAATTTAGCCGAATCGTCTTGAGCAAAAGTAATACCTCCAGCTTGTTTTATTTCTTTTAAACCAGATGTTCCATCATAAGCATTTCCAGACAGCACAACTCCAATAACATTTTCTTTATGCGTTTCTGCCAATGAAGTAAAAAGTAAATCAATTGATAGATTTGACTTACGTTTTTCGGGGCGTGGAATTAATTTAATATGCCCATCGACAACTTCAATTTCTTTGTTGTACGGAATTACATAAACATTATTAGGAATCATTTTTTCCATATCATCAATATCTTGTACTTTCATTTGAGTAACTTTAGATAATAAATAAGGTAAAATGCTTTTGTGATCTGGACTTAAATGCTGTACATATATAAAAGCCATGCCTGTCGTGGGCGAAAGATTTTGTAGTAATAGAGTAACCGCCTCAAGTCCACCAGCCGATGCGCCAATTGCAACTATAGGAAATCCATGGGATGCCTTAACCAGTTCTTGATTAGAATGTAATTCAGACTGTGAATATTCTTTCTTAGAAATTTGATTTGGCTCTAACTTTTGCTTTTTTGAAAGTGCTAAAGGAGTACTTTTTGGAAGTGCTGATTTCATTTTCGCCATAATTTATTTTAGGGAAATGGTAAATCAATCTAAACTTGTCTTAGACAACAAATGTTAATTGTACTCAAATGTAGTCTAATTTGAGTTCATAGACTATAAAACATTGACAATAGAAAATTATATGTTTTTTGTCTTCTATTATTTTGGAGAAATGAATTTTTATTTGGGAAAAATACAATTCCTCAAAGTTAAATAGACATTTCTTTGATGATTGGAATTATAGGGAATAAATTTTAGCCCTGATAGAAATCAAAATCCTTTTTGAGGTTTTTACAAAAAAATGATTACTTTAATTATTTGTTGTTTTATTTTGTTAATCAGTGAATTTCATTTGCGATACATAGTGGGTTTAACTCCAAAAAATAAACCCGACAGGTTTTTAAAATCTGTCGGGTTTTATATATCAAGTTTTAATTATCTTACAAATCAAATCCCATTTTTACGCCTAATTTTGTAGCAATAATTTTGGTAATTCGTTGTTTTAATTCTGGTATTTTAATACTTTCTATAACTGCATTTGAGAACGCATACATCAATAGTGCTTTGGCCTCTTTTTTAGGGATTCCGCGTTGTTGCATGTAGAACATTGCTGTTTCATCAAGTTGACCAATGGTGCAACCGTGAGAGCATTTTACATCATCAGCAAAAATCTCTAATTGTGGTTTTGCATTAATAGTCGCTTTATCACTCAATAAAATGTTGTTGCTTTTTTGAAAAGCATTTGTTTTTTGAGCTTCTCTTTCTACAAAAATTTTCCCATTAAAAACTCCATTAGAACGATCAGAGAATATGCCTTTGTAATCCTGATGGCTTTCGCAGTTTGGCGTAGCATGTTGAACGAGTGTGTAATGATCTACATGTTGCTTATCGCCAATAATCGTAATTCCGTTGAGGTAACTCACAATTCTTTCTCCAAAATGGTAAAAATTCAGATTGTTTCTGGTGAGGTTTCCACCAAAACTGAATGTATTTACAGCTACACTACTTTCCTCCTGTTGCGAAACGTAAGTGTTATCGATTAGGTTAGCGGTTAGGTTATCATTTTGAATTTTATAAAAATCAACTATCGCACGTTTTTGAGCAAAAATTTCTGTAACTGAATTGGTTAATACTGGATTTTCGTTCAAACTCTGATGACGCTCGATAATTTGAACGTTTGCATTTTCGCCTACAACGATTAAGTTACGAGGTTGTACTAGTAGTGCAGCTTCATTACCTGTAGAGAAATACATGATTTCAATAGGTCTGTCTGCTACTTTACTTTTTGGAATATTAATGTACGCTCCCTCATTGGCGAAAGCCGTATTTAGTGAGGTTAAGCTTTCTTCTTTATTGACAATTTGGTTGAAATACGCATCAACTATATCCTTGTACTTGGGTTTGTTTAATGCCGAAGACAATAAACAAACATCAATGCCTTCGTGAGTTGTAGCTGATAAATGCGAACTAAAAACACCATCAATAAAGACTACTTTATAACTATCAATTTCGTGTAAAAAGTATTTTTTTACATCAGCATATTGCACTGTATTTTCCTGTTTAGGAAATACTGTAAAATCATTTTTTAGTACGGCATTAAGCGAGGTATATTTCCAAGCTTCTTCTTTTTTGGTAGGGAAACCTTTATTTTCAAAGTTTTTTAATGCGGCTGTTCGAACATCATGAAGTTCAGCATGAACATCGATGCGCTCTTCGAAAGCCATAAAAGACGATAGTAATTTTTCTTTTAATTCCATTTTTATATTGTTTAAAGTTTAAGGTTTAAAAATTTAAAGTTATCGTGAGGCAACTTTAAACTTTAAACTTCAAACAAAATTTTAAGCTTCTTGTTCTTGTTTAATCCAATCGTATCCTTTTTCCTCTAGCTCGTGCGCTAATTCTTTTCCGCCGGATTTTACAATTTTTCCGTTGTATAAAACGTGAACAAAATCAGGAACGATATAATCAAGTAATCTTTGGTAGTGTGTGATCACTACGATAGCATTTTTATCGCTTTTTAATTTGTTAACCCCATTGGCAACAATTCTCAAAGCATCGATATCTAGTCCAGAATCGGTTTCGTCAAGGATAGCTAATTTTGGTTCTAGCATAGCCATTTGAAAAATTTCGTTACGTTTTTTCTCTCCACCCGAAAAACCTTCGTTTAAAGAACGTGACAAAAATTTACGGTCTATTTCTAATAATTCTGATTTTTCACGAATCACTTTTAGCATTTCGTTTGCAGGCATTTCTTCCTGTCCGTTTGCTTTACGTGTTTCGTTGATCGCTGTTCTCATGAAGTTGGTTACAGAAACTCCTGGAATTTCAACAGGATATTGAAACGAAAGAAATACACCTTTATGGGCTCTTTCTTCTGGAGCCAATTCTGAAATGTCTTCGTTATCCAAAAAGATTTCTCCTTGAGTCACTTCATAGTTTTCGTTTCCTGCAATAATTGCCGAAAGAGTACTTTTTCCAGCACCGTTTGGTCCCATTATCGCGTGAATTTCTCCAGCTTTTACTTCAAGGTTAATCCCTTTTAATATTTCTTTGTCACCTATTGAGGCGTGTAAATTTTTTATTGATAACATCTTATATATTTATATATTAGTTAATTCTATTTTGTTAATTTCATTTATTTTATCAGCATTAAAGTGCTTGTCTCCTAAATATTTCATGCCGAGATATTCTGCTGATTTTTGAAAAGGGATATAAAAATTACACTCTAATTCATCATCGTGAGAATTTGTTATTACAAACATTTTCTTTCCTCTTAATTTTCTTCCAGTTTCTTTTTCGATCCTAATTAAATCAGATAGTCTATCAAAAAATACTTTCATAATTCCGCTCATACTGTACCAATAAACAGGTGTTGCAAATATCAGTGTATCGTATCTTTCAATAATAGTTCTTGCTAGTGGTAAGAAATCATCATTACTATTTTTACTTTCATAATCATAATAGGAAATAGAATAATCTCTTAAATCAATAACGTCAGCATTTATTTTGGTGGAAATTTTATCAATTATTTTTGAAGTATTTCCATTGCTTCTGGAAGAACCTACTATAATAACTTTCTTACTTCCCATATCTAAATTATCCAACACTTCCTTCTAACGAAATTTCCAATAATTTTTGTGCTTCTACTGCAAATTCCATTGGCAGCTTATTCAATACATCTTTACTGAAACCGTTTACAATTAATGCAATTGCTTTTTCAGTTGGAATACCTCGTTGATTGCAATAAAAAACTTGGTCTTCGCCAATTTTACTAGTCGTAGCCTCGTGTTCTATTTTTGCCGATGGATTTTTACTTTCGATGTATGGGAACGTATGTGCTCCACAATTATTCCCCATTAATAAGGAATCACATTGCGAAAAATTCCTAGCATTATCCGCATTAGCACTAATTTGCACTAAACCACGGTAACTGTTTTGTGATTTACCAGCCGAAATTCCTTTAGAAATAATGGTCGATTTGGTGTTTTTACCAAGGTGAATCATTTTGGTCCCTGTATCTGCTTGTTGGTAATTATTAGTTACTGCAATAGAATAAAATTCACCAGTTGAATTATCCCCTTTTAAAACTACCGATGGATATTTCCAGGTTACTGCTGATCCTGTTTCTACTTGTGTCCAAGAAATTTTTGCGTTTTTCTCGCAAATTCCTCTTTTGGTTACAAAATTATACACCCCACCTTTACCTTCTTTGTTTCCAGGATACCAGTTTTGTACGGTTGAATATTTTATTTCGGCATCGTCAAGAGCTATTAACTCTACAACTGCAGCGTGCAATTGATTTTCATCTCGGCTTGGTGCAGTACATCCTTCAAGGTAAGAAACATAACTTCCTGCGTCAGCTACTAATAGAGTTCTTTCAAATTGTCCTGTACCGGCTTGATTGATACGGAAATAAGTAGAAAGTTCCATTGGGCAACGAACGCCTTTTGGGATGTAACAAAACGATCCGTCAGAGAATACGGCCGAGTTTAACGCAGCATAAAAGTTGTCTTTTTGCGGCACTACAGTTCCTAAATATTTTCGTACTAATTCTGGATGTTCTTTGATGGCTTCAGAAATACTCATGAAAATGATTCCTTTTTCGCCTAATGTTTTCTTGAATGTAGTAGCTACTGAAACGGAGTCAACCACGATATCCATAGCCACATTATTCATCATTTTTTGCTCATCTACAGAGATGCCTAACTTTTTATACATTTCTAAAAGTTCCGGATCTACATCATCTAATGTTTTATTAGGGTCTACTGCTTTTGGTGCTGAATAGTAAGATATCGCTTGGAAATCAGGTTTTACATAATGTACGTTAGCCCATTCTGGTTCTACCATTTGCTCCCAAGCACGAAAAGCCTCAAGGCGCCAATCGGTCATCCATTGTGGTTCTTCCTTTTTTTGAGAAATTGCACGAACGATGTCTTCGTTTAAACCAATAGGAAAAGTTTCGGCTTCCAGCTCGGTGTAAAATCCGTATTCGTATTCTTTATTTTCGAGTTCGATTTTTAAGTCGTCTTCTGTATATTTTGACATATTTTTTTGTCTTAAAGTTTTTAAAGTCTAAAGTTTTAAAGTCATTGTAAGTCTTTCGACTTTATGAAATTTGACATTATGACTATAGAGAGAATGATTCCCCGCAACCACATGTTCTAGTTGCATTTGGATTATTAAAAACAAATCCTTTCCCGTTTAATCCGCCAGAAAATTCTAAAACGGTTCCTGCTAAATAGAGAAATGATTTTTTTTCAACAGCTATTGTAATGTCGTTGTCTATGAATATTTTATCGTCTTCGCCTTTGTTGTTATCGAATTTCAAATCATAAGATAAACCGGAACAACCTCCGCTTTTAACACCAACCCGCACATAATCTGTTGCGGCATCAAAACCATCGTCTTTCATTAAGTCGATAATTTTCTTTTTGGCAGTATCAGAAACTTTTATCATGTTTATGTTGTTTTGTAATAACATATTGTTTGTTAAAACTTACCTAGCATCTTTATTATCAGAGCTTTAAATTTTAAGCCAATTGTGTTATCTTGATTTTGTCTAAATTAACCGCAAAGATACTATATAAAATACTTTTTCCATAATCAATAGCATTTTTATAACTAATCTTCAAATAGAAAATAGTTATTGGTTGTTTTTCAAAAAATTAAACTACTTTTAGTCCCTTATAACTTACAAATAACTAAATTAAAATTATTATGGAAGAAATTTTACCTGAAAAGATGCAGTACAAATTAGATTTTAAAGGAAAAGGTGAAACTTTTTTTGGAATCGTAATCGTCAATTGGCTTTTAACAATTGTTACATTAGGAATTTATTATCCTTGGGCGAAAGCCAAAACGCTCCAATTTATGTTTGGACAAACAACTTTAAATGATGATGCTTTTGCTTTTCATGGTACCGGGAAAGAAATGTTTAAGGGTTTTATAAAAGTTATTATATTATTTGCAATCTTGTTTGGAATTTTAAGTCTTTTCATCTATTTAGACCTGCCCTCAGTAGGATTGATATCGTTATATTTGATAGTGATAGCTATTATGCCATTAGCAATTCACGGTTCTTATAAGTATAGAATGTCAAGAACATCTTGGCGTGGTGTTCGTTTTGGTTACAGAGGCGATAGGAATGAATTTGTCAAACTTTTTTTTAAATGGATTTTTTATACTGTAATAACGCTTGGTATTTATAGTTCTTGGTTTAAAATGAACCTGCGTAGTTATGTATTGAGTAATATTCGCTTTGGTGATGCCGAAATGAATTACGATGGTGATGGTGGGGATTATTTATTAATGAACATTAAAGGTTACTTTTTAAGTGTTATAACCTTAGGAATTTACTCTTTTTGGTGGCAAAAAGATATTTTTGAGTACTATGTTAATAATTTATCGCTACATAAAGACGACAAAAGAATTGAATTTACATCAACAGCTACGGGAGCCGATTTTATAGGCCTTATAATTATTAATATGTTAATGATTATTTTTACGCTTGGCCTTGGTTATGCTTGGGTTGTTACGAGAACTATGAAGTTTATATTTGATCATATTGAACTGGATGGCACGATTGATTTAAACACTTTGCAACAAACCGAAGAGAATTTCAAAGACGCTACAGGTGACGATATTAGCGACTTTTTAGACATAGATTTTATAGTATAAAGTATGAGTAATCAGTCCGTAGGAATTTATTTTGATGGTAAATCAGCTGTTCCGCAGCCTTGTTCACTGTTGTTGGAGACGCAAAAAGGCATGATTCTTTTTGAAACCGAAACGGGTCATCAAGAGCGGTGGTTGATTGCATCTGTTAGTTTTGAAAATTTTGGAAACTCTTTGCAGTTGCAAAAACAAAGTACTGATGGTGTTGCAATCCTTAAAATAACCGATGCTACATTTGCAGCAGCCATTCAGAAATTCAGGAAAGAGAACAACCATATCAATTGGTATGAAAAATTGCTTGCTTCTGGTTTCAAGATGCATCTCGTTTTGGCGTTGGTTATTTTTGCCTTAATCGGACTGACTTATTTGTATGCGATACCTTGGGTTGGCGAAAAATCAGTAGTCCTTATTCCCGAAAGTTATGATAATACTTTAAGTGGCACCTTTATCAGTGACAATTTACTTTTTTCGGAGGTCGAATCTAAGAAAACCAAAGCTTTGAATGCTTTCGCAAAAGAGTTGCAGCTGAACAACAAAAAGAACTTGAAATTTATTTTTGTAGAAGAGGATATTGTAAACGCTTTTGCTTTGCCTGATGGTACCATTGTGGTTTATTCCGGAATTGTAGACAAGATGAAAAACTACGATGAGTTGGTGGCGCTCTTGGGTCACGAGGCAGCCCACGTCAATCATAGGCATTCCATGAAAATGCTTTGTCGCAACTTGTCTGGTTATTTATTTATCTCGGCAATTTTAGGTGATGCAAACGGAATTATGGCCACAATAGGAGATAACGTAAACAGTTTTCAGTCGCTATCCTTTTCGCGTGAGTTTGAACAAGAGGCTGATCGAGAAGGTTTTGCTATTGTTATTAAAAATAAGGTCAATCCAAACGGAATGTTAAACTTGTTTAAAAGATTACAAGACGAAGGCGATGCCATTATCCCAGAGTTTTTGAGTTCACATCCTGTTACAAAGCAGCGCATTGAAACCACTAGACAATTGGTTAAATCTACTCCGCATCAAGTTGAATCAAATGGTAAACTGCAACAGTTGTTTCAACAATTAAAAAAATAATCTCATGTAAAATTGCACTTAAATCATTACACCTCAGTTGTGTATGGGTTTAGGTGCAATTTGTTTTTACACACTTTTAGTTCGGTATCAATAAATATGCTTAATTTTAGAGTCAACAATTTTGATACACTATGAAATTATATCCAATAGAAACGGGTAATTTTAAATTAGATGGTGGCGCTATGTTTGGCGTAGTACCCAAAACCATTTGGAATAAAACCAATCCTGCTGATGCCAATAACCTTATTGACATTGCAGCGCGTTGCTTATTAATTGAAGAGGGAAACCGCTTGATTTTGATAGACACTGGAATGGGCAACAAACAATCTGATAAATTTTTCGGATACTATTCTTTATGGGGTTCCCATTCTTTAGATAAATCTTTGGCAAAATACGGTTTTCACCGCGACGATATAACGGATGTGTTTATGACGCATTTACATTTTGACCATTGTGGTGGAAGTGTACAATGGAATAAAGACAAAACGGGATACGAACCAGCCTTTAAAAACGCTAAGTTTTGGACCAACGAAAATCACTGGGAATGGGCTACAAAACCCAACCCAAGAGAGAAAGCTTCGTTCTTGTCTGAGAATATTTTGCCCATGCAAGAAAGTGGTCAACTGCATTTTATAAAAAGACCCGAAGGTGATTTTCTTGAAAAATCAGAGCTGGGATTTGGAATCTTTTTTGTGGACGGCCATACAGAGAAACAAATGATCCCGCACATTCAATATAAAGGTAAAACTATTGTTTTCTGTGCTGATTTATTGGCCACAGCCGGACACATTCCGATACCGTATGTCATGGGCTATGATACACGACCATTACTGACCATGCCAGAAAAAAGTAAGTTTTTGCACGCTGCAGTAGAACAAAACCATTATTTATTTTTAGAACACGATGCGAACAATCAGATAATCACTGTTAAAGATACTGAGAAAGGCATTAGATTACAAGATGTATATACCACTGATGAATTATTTTAAGATGGTATCTCTATATTAAGTCCCTTCTTACATTTGTAATAAGGGATTTTTTTTGATTGATAGCTTCTGATAATATGATATATAAGGAACAGCTGATTAGAGCGTTTCTATAATTTTTAAATGAAGAATTATTTCAATTTTAGTAAGGGAATAAATTGTTTTTCTTGAATATAATAAATAGGTTTGTCCAGAATTTATAAAAATACACGTATGAAAAAAACTTTAATTTTTTTGTTGTTTTTAGTTTCTGTTACTATTTCAGCACAAAAAGTAGACTTAGATCGTTTTTACTTTGAGGTTAGTTATCAAGCACTTCCAAAAGAGCCTGTGCCTTTTGAAAAAAGAACTTATATTTCAGAAGTTAATTTAGGAGGTAAAATACAAACGTATGCAAACAGACTTACATTAAATGACAATATTAAAATTTATGGTTGGAAAAAGGCAGATGAAAATCCAACAGTAAAAATGGAGCTCAATATTGAAGACTTTTTGGAAAAAGTGGTAACACCAGAAATACGTGTGGAAGAGACTAGAGACCGACAAGGTAAAGTAACAAGCCGCAGAGAATACCATTATTTATTAGTAAAATACTCAGGAAGAGGATTTGCAAAAATAGCTGGACCACGAACTGCGGATCAATTAACACCAAAAAAAATTGAAGAGGAAAAAGCCAAACAAGCAGCAGCCACTACAAATAGATTTTTAAAAAATGCAGTTGTAAAAAAAGATACAGCAACTACTAATGGAGGATTTAAATGGAGCTATGATGAAGAAATTGCTGTAAAAACGAAAGAGTTTGCCGATGCAAGGACTGCAATGAAAGACTTTTATCTAAATCAAAGTGCAATACATGACAAAACTTTAAGAGATTATGTTAATGGAGTAACTAGCAAATTTAATAGTGGAATCAATGATTTATATGGGTATAGACCAATTATTACTAACCAAATTTTATGGATTTTAGATGCTAAAAATGAAGAGGGTGCAACTCAAATAGAAGCTATTCAAGCTGTTAGAGCATTGTTTAAAACTATGAGAGCCGATCAACCAATTGAGGACTTAAAAAGTAATATGCAACCTTTAATAGAGTATTTTGATTCCTTAAAAACAAAATATACTGATGATAGTAAACCAGCTCGTAAAATGAGATACTCTGCATATTATAACTTGGCAGTGATTTATTTATTAACAGACGAACCAGAAAAGACTATTGTAGAGGCAGAGAAGTTAATTTTAAATGACTATGACAAGGCCGATGGTAAAGAATTAATTAACCGCGCCAATAGACTAATAGAAGATTTTAAAATTGCAAATACAAGATCAACGCACAACCCAACTCTTAATTAATCACGAATGAAAAAGATTATACAATTAGCATTAATAGGTGCTTTTACAATACTAAGCTGTAATGCTTATAGCCAGTTTTCACTAGGTAAAATGATCAGTAAAGTGGAGGGCTCTGGAACTCCAGCAGGTCAAGATGAAGAAAGAAAAAACACCTTAAATTTAAGAGGGCCAGAACCTCCTGTTGACAAACAATACGGTAACTACAAAACGTATGAAATTAAACTGGATTTATCCACAGGTATTGAAGATAGTTTTGCATTTAGAAAAATTCCATATTCAAGTGAAAAAATAAATAATATTTTCTTCATCTCAGGTTTGAAAAAAACCAATGAAGGAGAATTTAAAATTAAATATACAGTTTCAAGGTTTGAGTCTATTAATGACGAAGATTATGTGCAGTCGTATTATCAAAAATCACCTGCGTATTATATAGGAATGGAGTCTAACCTTGAAATCATGGACAAAACAGGCAAGGTTATTTACAAAAGGTATACTACGCCAAAAGTCAACATGTATGTAACAGACCCTACCTACAGTTATGAAGCTTTGGTAATTCGAATTTTGACCACAAATTTCTACTCGATGTTGCAAGAATTTGAAGGTTTTTACTTGTATGGCCCAGAAGTCTCAGGATTACGTTATTTTGATATTGAGAAGAAAAAGAAATCAAAATCAACCTTTAATCCAGATGAATTCAATCAATCCGTTCAAGTATTGCCTACTTTAGTTGATGTAGACAGAGCCGATTGGCCAAGTTTATTTGGTGAAGCTCAGAAGTATTGGAAAGAGTTTTTAGCTTTTGAAGATAAAAATGACGAGGATATACAGAAAAAAGTTCGTTTTAGTGCACATTATAATTTAGCTACAACTTATTTACTTTTAGGTCAAGTTGAGGAAGCTTCAAAATATTTAGATGGAGTAAAGGAAAACGAAAAAAGCTTTTTAGGAATACGTACGCACTATCCATTTTTAACAAAATTAGCAACCAATATTGACGAGTATAAAAAAACTACTGAAAAAGCAACCACATTAGAGGCGATCCAAGCTGAGCCGATTTTAGCTTCATATAAAAAAGCCGCATCCGCTTTTAGATATGCTGAATTTGACGGAGAAGTTTTAGATGTAGATGGTAAAGTTTTTAAAGGTAAAGTTCGAATTGTTAGTGATTATCCGGAACTAGTAGATTTTAGAACGGAGTCGCAAGTTTCAGGACTGCGTTCCTTAGTTGATGGTATCGGTTCAGATAAAAGTACAGTAAGAATTAGCATTGAAGGACAGAAAAAACCAGAACGCACTAACTTGAAAAAAGTGGCGAATATCAAAGACAATGAAGGCCATTTTTACATTGGAGGTCAAACAGGTAAAGGAGTAGGTCTTACATCTGATGTGAATACAAAAAGATATTCTTTATTTGAAGAAATTAAAAAAGGAGAAAAAATATCTGTATTTCATGAGTTTTTCCCTCAAGATGCATACGTTTTGAAAAAAAGAATTCAAGATGAATTTTTCAGCCCATCTATTTTGATTGGTAGAAAAAAAGAATTAAGAGAATATTTTTCAGATTGTCCTAAAATGATTGAAAACATCAATAATGGACTTTATAATTTTGAAAATAAAGAAACTTACATCAAAATGTTTGAGGATTATACAGCATTATGCGGTAATTAATAATTCAAATAAATTTAAGATTAAAGCTACCTTACAAGGGTAGCTTTTTTTATTGTTGTGAATCTTATCAAATAAAAACTACATTTATATTTAAATTTTCTTAACATAGTGTTAATCCTTTTATTTGTTTAACAAAATCAATTATTTTAGACCAATATTTCAAAAATAAACAAAAACAAACCAATGAATACCATTAAACCCATTTACATTTCTGCTTTTGCTTTTTTAGCATTAGTAGGTTGTGGAGCAGCAAAGCAAGTTTCAAGTGCTTCAACTTCGAATTTAGTTACCATTAGTGCACCTTTAAATGTTAAAAAGAAGGCGGCGCTTACTGAAAATGATTTGAAACGTTGGAGTCACTTGGATATCGTAAAAGACACCATTCCTGGAATGAGCGTTGACAGAGCTTATGCAGAATTGCTAAAAGGAAAAAAAGGCGTACCTGTTATTGTAGGTATTGTAGATTCGGGTGTAGATATTGAACACGAAGATTTAAAATCAGTGCTTTGGACTAATGCCAAAGAAATAGCGGGTAACGGCATAGATGATGACAAGAATGGGTATATAGATGACATTCATGGTTGGAATTTCTTGGGAGATATAACCAAGGAAAATTTGGAATACGAGAGAATCATCAAGGATAAATCATTGGTGGATGAAAAAACATACCAAGAAGCTAAGGCTTTAAATGATAAAAAAGTGGCCGATGCGGCTACAATAAAGAAGCGCTCTACAGAAATGATTGAAACACTGGCATCAAGCGATGCTGCTGTTGCAAAACATTTAGGTAAAGCGATATATACTGTTGATGAAGTAAAGGCAATTGATACTCAAGATCAAGACTTGATTAAAGGTAAGGCTACAATGCTACAAATGTTGGGATATGGCTTACCAGTTGCTGAACTTAAAGTAGCGGTTCAAAAACAAAAAGACGGTCAAGATGCTCTTATAAATGGTGACAATCTTAAAACAGATTACCGTAAGGTTTTGGGTGATAATCCTAACGATATTGCTGATACCAAGTACGGTAACAATAATGTAATGGGGCCAGACAAAAACGAAATTTTGCACGGAACGCACGTTGCTGGAATTGTGGCTCAAGTTAGAGGTAATAATCTAGGTGGAGATGGAGTAGCAAATAACGTTCAAATTTTAACGGTTCGTGCTGTTCCAGACGGAGACGAGTACGACAAAGACATTGCATTAGGGATTCGTTATGCTGTTGATAATGGTGCCAAAGTAATCAACGGAAGTTTTGGAAAAAGCTTTTCACCACACAGACAATGGGTTTATGATGCTTTAAAATATGCAGAGAAAAAAGATGTATTGTTTGTACACGCGGCAGGAAATGACGCAAAAGACATCGATTTTGCTGAGAATTTCCCAAATGATTCTGAAGATAAAGTAAAAGAGTTTGCGGATAATGTAATTACTATTGGAGCATTAAATTTTGAATACGGTGATAAAGTTGTGGCTCGTTTTTCAAACATAGGGAAACTCAATGTAGATGTTTTTGCACCAGGTGTAAAAATCTATGCGACTACTCCAAACAACGAATACCAATATTTGCAGGGTACCTCAATGGCTGCGCCAAACACTGCAGGAGTTGCAGCATTGATTCGTTCATACTATCCAAAATTATCGGCTAAACAAGTAAAACAAATCTTGATGGAATCTGGTGTAGCTATTTCGACAGAAGTTATCGTTGGAGGAAAAGCAACTGACAAACGTTCGTTTTCAACATTATCAAAATCAGGTAAAATTGTAAATGCATATAATGCTTTATTAATGGCAGAGAAAATGTCAAAATAAATTTTAAAAAACTTAATTTTATGGAAGGACAATTTGTCCTTCCATTTTTATTTTAACTACATATGAAAAAACTACTTTTATGCACCATCTTAGTGTCTAGCTTTGGCAATTTATGGGCACAAAATTCAAATTATTGGCAGCAACATGTTGACTATAAAATGGCGGTTACCATGGATGTATCAACGTATACATACAAAGGCACACAAGAATTAGTATATACCAATAACTCTCAGGATACACTTAGAAAAGTATATTACCACTTGTTCAATAACGCTTTTCAGCCTGGAAGCGAAATGGATGCACGTATCCAAAACATTAAAGATCCTGACGGAAGAATGGTTTCTAAAGTTAAAGTAGGGGACAAAGAAATTAAAGAAAGCCGTATCAAAAACTTGAAACCAAACGAAATTGGCTTTTTACATGTGACTAATTTTAAGCAAGATGGTACTACAGCAACCGCTAAAGAAGTAGGAACTATTCTTGAGGTTACTTTGGCTAAGCCAATGTTACCCAATTCAAAAACTATTTTTACTTTAGATTTTGAGGGTCAAGTTCCAGTTCAAATTCGTCGTTCAGGAC
This sequence comes from Flavobacterium sp. GNP011, assembly GCF_056428925.1. Classification (NCBI taxonomy): domain Bacteria; kingdom Pseudomonadati; phylum Bacteroidota; class Flavobacteriia; order Flavobacteriales; family Flavobacteriaceae; genus Flavobacterium; species Flavobacterium sp. GNP011. The sequence continues at coordinate 174,270 of NZ_JBWJVJ010000001.1, forward strand.
GCAATAATGCTGAAGGTGTTGAACTTTCAATGGCACAATGGTATCCAAAACTTGCCGAATTTGATTTTGAAGGTTGGCATGCAGATCCTTATATTGCTAGAGAATTTCATGGTGTTTGGGGCGACTTTGATGTAAAAATTACTATTAATAAAAATTATGTTTTAGGGGGAACAGGTTACTTACAAAATCCTAACGAAATTGGTCACGGATACCAAGATCAAGGGGCAGTGGTTACCATTCCTAAAAAAGCTAAAACACTTACTTGGCATTTTAAAGCACCAATGGTTCACGACTTTACTTGGGCAGCTGACAAAAACTATATTCATGATATTGCCAAAGGTCCAAATGGTGTTGACATTCACTTTTTGTACAAAAACAATCCGCAATACATTGAAAACTGGAAAAATTTACAGCCATTGACTGTAAAATTGATGGAGTTTTACAACAAAACCGTGGGTGATTATCCGTACAAACAATATTCGGTAATTCAAGGTGGCGATGGCGGAATGGAATATGCTATGTGTACTTTGATTTTAGGACAAGGAAAATTTGAAGGATTGTTGGGTGTAACGGCTCACGAAATGGCGCACTCTTGGTTCCAACACGTATTGGCCTCAAACGAGTCTAAACACGGATGGATGGACGAAGGATTTACTTCTTTTTTGGAAGATTTAGGAATGAATGAAATTGCAGAGAAAAAAGCACAAAACCCATTTGCGGGTGGCTACACAGGATATTTTTCGATGGTAAATTCAGGAAAAGAATTGCCTCAAGGAACACACGCTGATCGTTTTGATGAGAACAGAGTATACAGCATTTCATCGTACAGCAAAGGGGAACTTTTCTTGACACAATTGATGTATTTGATAGGCAAAGAGAATTTGATGAAAACCTTGAAAAAATATTACAGCGATTTTAAATTCAAGCATCCCACTCCAAACGATATTAAAAGATCTGCCGAAAGAATATCTGGAGCAAACCTAGATTGGTACCTTACAGATTGGACACAAACTACAAACACTATTGATTACGGCATTAAAGAAGTAACTGAGAATGCAGGACAAACAAAGGTAGTTTTAGAACGAATTGGTAGAATGCCAATGCCAATTGATTTGCTAATTGAATACACTGATGGTACTACAGAAAGTTTTTACATCCCATTACGAATGATGAGTTTTGAGAAAGAAAACCCTAATCCAATAGTAAAAAGAACAGTATTGAATGATTGGGCTTGGGCGTATCCTACGTATGAACTCAATATTCCAAAATCGAAAACGGGAATCAAAAGCATTACCATAGACCCGAGTAGTTTAATGGCTGATATTAAAAAAGAGAATAACGTTTTTAAATAGAACTTGATTTTTATATGAAATTCAAATACAATGAAGCAACCGCTTCACTCGAAATTAAAGACGGTTTGAAGAGCCATTTTCTTATTGTACGATTGTTACTCATTGTGACTTTTGTAAATGTACTTTTAAATCTATCGAATGCTCAGGTTGAATTTGGTTTGATGAAACTAATTTGGTTATTGATTGGTATGGCAGCTGCGGTGGGTTTGCGACATTATTTTATGAAAAAAACAGGTGCAGATACAATACCTTTTGATCAAATAGCAGGAATCAAGGAGCGTGAGGTAAAAGGTATAAAAAAATATTTTCTAGAGTTGAAAAACGGAAAAATTAGAGATTTAATTGAATTACAATCTGAAGCAGAATACAAAGAATTGCAAACGCTATTTGCAAAAAAGAAAAAGTAAGTTCTTCTTTTTACGCTCCACACAAAAGCCCAAATAAACTATGGTTTACTTGGGCTTTTTGTTATTAGGAAACGAATTATCGTCTGAATTTGAAGGTATCTGCGAGGGGATGTTTTTTGTTTTGTAGCATATCAGCAACAAGTTCCATTCCGATGACAGAAAAGGTGATTCCGTTACCTCCAAAACCAAGCACAAAATAAGCGCCCGGAAAATTTGGATGTTCTCCTATGTAGGGCAATCCGTCTTTGGTTTCACCAAAAGTACCTGCCCAAACAAAATCTGTTCTGAAATCATAATCAGGTAAAATTTTCTTCAGATAATTAGTCAATTTATCGGACTTGTCATTGAGTAAGGAATCTCTTTTTGCAGCGTCTACAAAATCTTCATCTTCGCCGCCAATAAGCAATCGATTATCGTCTGTGGTTCGCATATACATGTAAGGCTCCGCCGTGTTCCAAAACAGCGTGTCGTTAAGATGTGATTGATCGTCTTCAAAACGTTCTCCAACAATAGCATAGGTAGAAAGTAATTTTACAAACTTGTCTTTAATGATTTCAGTACTTTCAAAACCGTTGCAGTAGAGTATTTTTTTAGCAGTAATAGTAGTACCATGTTCCGTTAAAACGGTTACGCCATTTTTTGTGTAAGTAACTTTTTTAATGTCGGTTTTATCAAAAATCTGCAATCCTTTTTTATGATTGTATGCTAGTACATCATGCGCTAATTGGAAAGCATCTATACTGCCACCTTGTTCAGACAAGATGCCGCCATGTGAACGTTTGATTTTAAATTTTTTTTCAATTTCTTCGGCTTCCAGCCATTTTACCGGCATACCAATTTTTTTTCGCGCTTCGAATTCTTTTTTTAACCAGACAATATCTTTCTTTAAAGCGGCAAAATAAAGGGATTCTTTTTTCTTGAAACCACAATCTGATTTTACTTGTTGCACGATTTTCTTCAAATCATCAATTGATTTGTAACACGCCCAATAACTGTCAACGGCAGCTTTTTCACCAATCAAATCAATAAGTTGATACAACGGCACGTCAATCTCATATTGTAACATGGATGTTGTAGCCGATGTGCTTCCGTGACCAATTTCTCTGCGATCAATAAGCACGGTTTTGTAACCATCCGCTATACATTGATGTGCAATTAGACTGCCAGTTATACCACCTCCCACAATAAGAACATCTGTGTCCAAATTTTCTCTTACTGAGGGATAGGAATTGATGATTCCATTTTTTACCAACCAAAAAGGTTCACTTGATTTTAGTTTCATGGCGTTTTAGCTTTTATCAAATGTAATGATATTGAGGATGCTACATTTATTTTTTAAAGCTATAATGTTACATAATTATAAGATGATTTCTGTTGTATTTTTTATGAAACGATTGTTTTTTGAATGCAAGTATGGGTTTCTGTACATGAAAAAGTAGAAAACAAAAAAACGCCGCAAAACTTGAATTTTGCGGCGTTTTATTTATGTTCAAAAAGTTTATCTTAAATGCTCTAGCATATCCACTGTCATGGTTGCTAAATCAAACTCATGATTCCAGTTCCAGTCTTCGCGAGCGCTGCTGTCATCAATACTTGCTGGCCAGCTGTCGGCAATTTTCTGACGGAAATCTGGCTCGTACGTAATGGTAAATTCAGGAATGTGTTTCTGGATTTCGGCAGCAATTTCTGTTGGCGTAAAGCTCATTGCAGCCAAATTGTATGAGGAACGAATTTTAATTTGCTCAGCGGGTGCTTGCATGATTTTGATGGTAGCCGCAATAGCATCGTCCATGTACATCATAGGCATTTTAGTTTCTGAGGATAAAAAACACTCGTATTTTTGATCGGCGAGTGCTTTGTGATAAATATCTACAGCATAATCTGTAGTTCCGCCACCAGGAGGTGATGACCAACTGATCAAGCCAGGATAACGAATGCTGCGCACATCAACACCAAACACATTGTGGTAATACTCACACCATCTTTCACCTGCTTGCTTACTGATTCCGTACACCGTTGATGGCTCCATAACCGTGTATTGAGGTGTGTTTTCTTTAGGGGTTGTTGGTCCAAAAACCGCAATACTTGATGGCCAAAATATCTTTTTTATTTTTCCGGCTTTCGCCAAATTCAAAACATGAAATAAAGAGTTCATATTCAAGTCCCATGCAAATGCTGGATTTTTCTCGGCTGTTGCCGATAAAAGTGCCGCCATTAAATACACATCGGTAATTTGATGTGCTTCAACTAAATGCTCAATTTGATTAAAATCTAACGCATTTACCACTTCAAATGGACCCGAATTTACGACATCAATATTTAATTTACGGATATCAGAGGCTATAACATTATCTGTTCCGTAAATTCCGCGTAACTTTTGCGTTAGCTCAGTACCTATTTGGCCACAAGCGCCTATAATTAATATTTTTGTACTCATTTTTTTTAAGTTTTGTTAAGCAAAGATAACGTTTTCGAAAATATCAAAAAATTATTAGAATCTTTATAAAAACATATAAAAATTAGTAATGTGCTATTTCTTACTGCTAATTGTTTGTTTTTTTATTGCTAAAATACAATATATAGGTACTAGATTGTTATTCGATTTCTATAATTCATAATTGTAAATTTACTTTGTAACTTTGTACTTTAACTTATGTAAAAATGAAATACTCTTCCTTTGTGTTCCTCATGCTGGTTTTACTTGTAAGCTCTTGTAAAGATGAGGTTGATAACCGCGTTTTGGAAAACAAAAAAGAAGTTCAAAAACAAGAAGTGATCTTAAAAAACATTCAAAAAAATTGGAATTTTTATGACACTCCTCTTACTGAAGCTTCCGAGAAAAGTTTGTCTTCCTGGAATGAATTCCGACTTTTTCTTGATGAATTATCTCAAAAACCAAAAAACACAGCCAACGCCTATCAGCGTAAAGCCAAAGCGCTTTCTAAAAAAGCAATTGCGCTACAGGATAGAATACCATATGAATATGACAAACCTCAAATAAAAAGTAGAATTGCAACCCTAGTTACTAAGGTAAGAATGCTTGACTTATTTATACACCTGGATCAAATTCCAGATAAAAAAGTGGCTCTTTTGATAGCAGAAATAAATCTAGAATTAGTTTCGCTACAAAGACAAATGGATAAAATTGTAGAAAAAAGTAAAATCCCGCTAGAAGAAGGGGAATCTGAGCTTAGACGAATGCTAGATTCTACACGAGCAATTCCAAATACACCAATAATAGACCCAAATATACCCCGAGTTGAGTAAAACTGCCCTATACACGATTTATGATAATACGCCTCAAAACCTGCAAATTGTTGCGTGTTTACAGGATAACAACGCCGTAAAAATGCATTTGTCGGGACTCTTGGGTTCGGCAGTATCATTTGTAATTCGTTCTATTTTCAAAAAAGCAGAGTTGCCTTTTTTAATTGTTTTAAACAATAAAGAAGAAGCAGCCTACTACTTGAATGATCTCGAACAAATGATTGGAGAGCAAGACGTACTTTTTTATCCCGGTTCATTTCGTCGTCCGTATCAAATTGAGGAAACAGATAACGCTAATGTACTGCTTCGTGCCGAAGTATTGAATCGTATAAATTCTAGAAAAAAACCGGCCGTTATTGTCACGTATCCCGAAGCTTTGTTTGAAAAAGTGGTTACCCGAAAAGAGCTGGATAAGAACACCCTAAAAGTGGCGATCAATGATAAAATTTCGATAGATTTCATTAACGAAGTTTTATTTGAATACGAGTTTAAGAGAGTTGATTTTATTACTGAGCCTGGAGAATTTTCGGTTCGTGGAGGAATCGTGGATGTATTTTCATTTTCAAATGATGACCCGTACCGAATTGAGTTTTTTGGGGACGAGGTAGAGAGTATCAGAACCTTCGATGTAGCAACACAATTGTCTATTGCAACTCAAAAAAAGATCACAATAATTCCAAATGTTGAAAACAAAGTTTTTCAGGAAAATAGAGAGAGTTTTTTAGATTATATTTCAGAAAAAACGGTTATTTTTATTCAAAATACCGAAGATTTTTTAGCACAACTAGACAAACAATTTGGCAAAGCTGAGGAAGCTTTTGCAAAATTATCACAGGAAATAAAACGCGCTTCACCAGAACAATTATTCTTAAATCAAGCCGAATTTATAAAAAGAGCTTTGGATTTTGCGGTGGTAGAATGGGGATCAAAACCTATTTTTAGAACCACCAAAAAATTTGAATACCATATAAAACCACAGCCGTCATTCAACAAACAATTTGATTTGTTGTTGAATAATTTAAATGAAAATCATTTCAATGGCTACAAAAATTATTTGTTCTGTTCGAATGATGCGCAAGCCAAGCGTTTTCATGATATTTTTGAAAGTTTAGACGAAGCCAATTCCGAAAACATTCGTAAGCAATACAATACTGTTGTGTTGCCGTTGTATCAAGGTTTTGTGGACGAAGAAAACCAAATCACGTGTTATACAGATCATCAAATTTTTGAACGCTACCATAAATTCAGCATCAAAAATGGCTATTCAAAAAAACAAAATATCACTTTAAAGGAGCTTACAACACTTTCTGTGGGAGATTATGTTACGCATATTGACCACGGAATAGGCCGTTTTGGAGGTTTGCAAAAAATACAAGTCGAAGGCAAAACACAAGAAGCCATCAAGCTCGTTTATGCCGATAATGACATTGTGTATGTGAGTATTCACTCCTTACACAAAATTTCAAAATACAACGGAAAAGACGGTACGCCACCCAAAATATACAAACTGGGTTCGAATGCTTGGAAAATTTTAAAACAAAAAACTAAGGCGCGTGTTAAGCATATTGCCTTCAATTTGATTCAGCTTTACGCCAAAAGAAGACTCGAAAAAGGGTTCCAGTACGCGCCCGACAGTTACTTGCAAAATGAATTAGAAAGTTCGTTCATTTACGAGGATACGCCAGACCAAACTAAATCAACGGCAGAAGTAAAAGCGGATATGGAAAGCGATAGACCGATGGATCGCTTGGTTTGTGGTGACGTAGGTTTTGGTAAAACCGAAGTAGCAATTCGTGCGGCTTTCAAAGCAGTGGATAACAGCAAACAAGTTGCCATTTTGGTTCCCACAACCATTTTGGCTTACCAACATTACCGCACTTTTACGGAACGATTGAAAGATATGCCTGTATCAATTGGCTATCTAAACCGTTTTAGAACCGCAAAACAAAAAACCGAAACACTAAAATTATTAGCCGAAGGCAAACTGGATATTGTGATAGGAACCCATCAATTAGTCAATAAAAATGTAGTTTTCAAAGACCTTGGCTTATTGATTGTAGATGAGGAACAAAAATTTGGTGTCAACGTAAAAGACAAACTCAAAACCATAGCTGCTAATGTGGATACGTTAACACTAACAGCAACGCCAATCCCGAGAACATTGCAGTTTTCATTGATGGCAGCCCGAGATTTATCAGTGATTACTACGCCGCCACCTAATAGATATCCTATTGAAACGAATGTCGTTGGTTTTAGCGAAGAGACTATTCGAGATGCTATTTCGTATGAAATTCAGCGTAATGGGCAGGTTTTCTTTATCAATAATCGAATTGAGAACATCAAGGAAGTAGCCGGAATGATTCAGCGTTTGGTTCCCAATGCAAGGGTAGGTATTGGTCATGGCCAAATGGATGGCAAAAAACTCGAAGAGTTGATGTTGGCTTTCATGAATGGTGAATTTGATGTTTTAGTCGCAACAACCATTATCGAAAGCGGATTGGATGTACCCAATGCGAACACGATTTTTATCAATAATGCCAATAATTTCGGACTGTCTGATTTGCATCAAATGCGTGGACGAGTAGGACGTAGCAACAAGAAAGCGTTCTGCTATTTTATCTGTCCGCCATATTCAAGTATGACCGAAGATGCTCGTAAACGTATTCAAGCCTTGGAACAATTCAGTGAATTGGGAAGCGGATTTAACATTGCCATGAAAGATTTAGAGATTCGTGGTGCTGGAGATTTATTGGGCGGCGAGCAAAGCGGTTTCATAAACGAAATTGGTTTTGATACCTATCAAAAAATAATGAACGAGGCTATTGATGAGTTGAAAGAAAATGAATTCAAGGATTTGTATCCCGAGGAAAACAATTTAGAAACCAAAGAATACGTCAAAGAATTACAAATTGATACTGATTTTGAATTGCTGTTTTCAGATGAATACATCAATAATGTAGCAGAGCGATTGAGTTTGTATAATGAGCTAGGCGATGTAAAAAATGAGGAAGAGCTTACTGTTTTTCAGGATAAATTAATTGACCGTTTTGGTCCAATGCCGCCACGTGCCAAAGCATTGATGAACAGCATACGCATTAAGTGGATTGCTACACGGGTAGGAATCGAGAAATTAGTGATGAAGCAAGGTAAAATGATTGGCTATTTTGTCTCGGATCAACAATCCGATTATTACCAATCCAAGCGATTCATGCAAGTTGTGAATTTTGTTCAAAAAAACAGTGCTATTTGTAGAATGAAAGAAAAGCAAACTCCTGCAGGATTACGTTTGCTCTTAACCTTTGATGACGCCAAAACTACTCGCAGGTGTTTGGAACTGATGGAGCTTTTGGGAGGAGAATAATAAACAAAGCTTCCAGCCTTTTGAAGGTTGGAAGCTTTGTTTATTTTAGAATGTTCTTAATTCTTCAAATCTTTTATCACTTTAAAAGCAACATCAACTTGTTCTTCACTTACTAAAATAGTGAACTCGTTTGATGTCGAAATTACTTCGTTAATAATAATTCCTTCCCAAGCCAAACGTTGAAAGATGAAATAGTAAATTCCAGGAACTACAATATTTTCTTTGGGTAATTTTACAGTAATTGAGGCTAGATCATCTAGTTTTTGAATCAATTTTTCACTTGCAAAATGTTTGTCTACAAGATGATTGATGCTGTTGCTTACTACAATATTCGTTTCGTTTACCCCTCTTGATGAAGTATAAAAAATGTCTGGCAATGCATTGATATCCGCAATTAAATCGGCCTGTTTGTTCAAAACCGTTTCAGAGGCTGCAAAAGTATAGTCCGTCAATGCTGATCGAACGGTGATTTCGCCAATGTTTTTGATGACTTTATTGATCTTGTGGTTGAGTCTAAAATCCAATTCCTCTGTCAATCTTTTCAATGCCATTACTACAGCACCTTGCTTCACTTCTTTGCCAAATTCACTTTCTAATTCCGTCATGATATTTCGGGATAATGAAGTTAAATTGATAATGCCTAATGATAAAGCATTTAGTAAAAAAGGTTTAGTTTTAATGTAGTTTTCAACAATTGAAGAAACAGTTTTCATGATGGATTTTTTTTAGTTAGTCGTTATTTTACGCGTAGTTAGTGTGTAAATAAAGCGCAAATATAAATAAAAAAACATTTTGTTACAAATATAACATCTAGAAAATATGTTTAAAAGTGATAAAACGCATCGATAAGGTGCTCAATCACAAAAGATTTATCCTCTTTATGAATGGCTATGATATCAAAACGAACTTCTAGGTCAAGATCATTTTGAGTGACATAAGCATCTACAGCCTTTACTAAGAGTTGGATTTTTTTTGGCTTCACAAAATCCTGTGGTAAACCAAAATCCAAGGAAGATCTTGTTTTTACTTCGACCACAGCAAGAACAGCTGCTTTTTTAGCCAAGATGTCAATTTCTGCTTTTTGAAACGTATAATTGGTTTGCAAAATAGTGTAGCCTTCCTTTTTGAGGAATTCAACAGCCATTTCTTCGCCAAGTTTACCAAGTTCGTTGTGTTCAGCCATTTAAAAATTTTGTTTCAAGTTTGAGGTTTCAAGTTTTTTAATTTCTGCAACTAAAATTCATCAATGAAAAAAACATAATTCAGTGTACTGCAGAAGTTCCCAAACTGCTTCTGCCAAGTCTCCCACTCCTTCGGAGGGAGTAGGCTTTTTTTTATTCAAATGTAAGTGTTCCGCCTTTTTCCTGCACGTCTAGTGTGACATTACTTCCCAAAATCAATGCTCTATTGTCTTGAATGTGCCCTGCCGGAAAATTATACAATATTGGAATCGTGTATTTTTGTGTAACGTCTTCAATAATTTCGAGTGCATTTTTACCCCACGAAATATCGTTGTCTTTCATTTTTGTCATAGATCCTACCACAATTCCTTTAATGCTTTCGAGGCAACCGTTGCGCTTTAAGTTCATCATCATGCGGTCGATATGGTATAAATATTCGTCAAGATCTTCAATAAATAAAATTTTATCAGAACAATCAATTGCAGATGTAGAGCCAAACAGACTGTACAAGATGGATAAATTTCCGCCAACTAATTGACCTGTTGCTTTTCCGAGTTTGTTTTTTGCAGTTGCGGCAACCGCATAGGATAACTTTTCTCCAAACAATGCCATACGCAATGTTTCAATAGCTTGTGGTGTTGCTCTTGGTGCAGTGAGTGGCATAATGGCATGTAGCGACTGGTATCCTAAGGTATTCAAATGACTGTGTAATACGGTCACATCGCTAAAACCAACGATCCATTTTGGATTCTTTTTAAAATTTTTAAAATCTAGTAAGTCAATCATTCTTACCGTGCCGTAACCCCCTTTCACACACCAAATTGCTTTAATATTTGGATTGTCCAGTTGCGCTTGAAAATCAGCTGCGCGTTGCTCGTCTGTGCCAGCGAGTTGGTTGTTGTCTAATCCAATCGTTTTTCCAATGATTACCTCAAGGCCCCAACTGTGTAGCAAGTCAATTGCTGGCTTTAAGTTATCATCAATATTTTTTCTGGCTGTTGCTACAAGGGCAATAGTATCTCCTTTTTGTAAATAAGGTGGTGTTATCATAGTGGGTTGTGATTGACAAGGTAATGTTCGAAAAACAAAAATAAACAATAGTACCCAATAAAAAATGGGATTATAAATGTTGTGTGTATTGGTATACTGTTTCATCAAATTAAGCAACACGGTTTATGATTTCAAAGATAGTCATTTAAGAAAGAATACGAAATTCGATACAAATCACTATTTTTATCCTGAATTAATTGATTTTAATTATGTTGTACTTTAAAGTTAGGTTTTACAAAACCCTATTGGCACTGCTTTTTTTGTTGAGTTGGAGTTCGGTTGGGAATGCTCAATCCAAAAAATACATTATTCATACTGTAGCTTTTTATAATTTCGAAAATTTATTTGACACCATAAACGACCCAGACACTTATGATGAGGAGTGGACACCTAAGGGCACCCAGAAATGGACGTATGATAAATATCAAAAAAAACTTAGTAATCTAGCTCGTGTGCTTGCAGAAATTGGTTCTTCAGAAAATCCAGATTCACCCACCTTCATTGGCGGATGCGAAATAGAAAATCGTGCTGTACTTGAAGATCTTGTAAAAGAACCAAAAATCATCGATAAAGAGTACGGAATCATACATTTTGATTCGCCCGATAAAAGAGGAATCGATGTAGCCTTATTGTATCAAAAAAAGAAATTCCAACCCACTAGCTTTAGCAATATCCCTTTATATCTTTATAAAAAAGGAAACTCACAAACCGAAGAGGTTCTCGAAAAAACTGAGGACATTACCGATGATAAGCCCCAAGTAAACACTAAAAATTATAGAGTATATACTAGAGACCAACTTTTAGTAACTGGTTTTTTAGATGGTGAGGAAGTACATATTATTGTGAACCACTGGCCATCGCGTTCTGGAGGTGAAAAAAAATCAAGCCCGTATCGCGAGGCAGCAGGCTTGCTAAACAGGAAAATAATTGATTCGTTACAGCAAATTAATCCCGAAGCAAAAATCATTACCATGGGCGATCTCAATGATGGACCTTACAATAAAAGTGTAAAAATAGGGCTTGGCGCCAAAGCCAAAAAAGCCTCCGTACCAGAGTTTGGGATTTACAACCCCTTCGAAGAAATGGCTCAGAAAGGTTTAGGTACCATTGCGCATCGAGATGCCTGGGATATTTTTGACCAAATAATGCTTTCTGAGACTTTAATTCGTTCCGGTTTCTCGAGCTATCGTTTCTGGAAAGCAGGTATTTACAACAAGCCTTTTTTGATACAAAACAGCGGGCAGTACAAAGGATATCCGTTGCGGCATTCTGTATCCGAAATTGGTTTCAGTGATCACTTTCCCGTTTATATTTATTTAATCAAACAAAAATAAGGCTAAGCCGCCTTCGTTTTTTTTGTAAAAAATTAGTCGCTTGATTCATTTAAAATCTTAGTACCTTAGTGGCTTAGTAACTTTGAAACTCATACTAAAATGGCAATCGCAAAACCTTTCAACCTCAATGCATGGATTAATGAGAACCGTCATCTTCTTAAACCGCCCGTTGGGAACAAAAATTTATATACAGAGTCTGGTGATTATATCGTTATGATTGTTGCTGGCCCAAACGCCCGTAAAGACTACCATTACAATGAAACCGAAGAACTATTTTACCAACTCGAAGGTTCTATAAAAGTAATTATTCAAGAAGATGGAGAGCGCAAGGAAATGGAATTACTTCCTGGCGACATGTATCTTAATCCAGCCAAAACGCCTCATTCGCCTGTACGCTCCGAGGGTTCTATTGGGCTTGTCATAGAAAGAAAAAGAGCCGGACAAGGATTTACAGATGGCCTGCTTTGGTTTTGTGATTCGTGCAACCACAAATTGCACGAGGTTTATTTTGAACTTCATAATATCGAAAAAGATTTCTTGCCTCATTTCAAGCATTTCTATAATTCAGAAAGCTTGCGCACTTGCGATTCGTGCTGCACAGTCATGCAGGCCGATCCTAAATTTGTTTCTAAAGACTAGTTTTTTTAGGAGCTATTCCCGTCATCCGCTGTATCTTTTATTCCTGCAAAGGCAGTCATAAAAGGATGCCGCTACTACCGGGGCTAGAAAATAGTACATCAAATAGACGATATGTTTTTTCATTTTGAAATTTCAATCACGGCACAAACTCGAATACGGTGGTGTTTTCACATACAAATTTATATATTCAATCAAGTAAAATTGCAGTTTCACACTGTTGTATTTCAAGTCAAATCAATATATTTGTAAAAAAATATAACAATATTTAATAAAAAAGTTACAATGATAACAATAGCAGATCAATTCGGAATGAAAGAAGCATTGGCGCAATTGGGCGTACAACCCATAAACGAAGGAACGTCAACAGGAATAAATCATTTTTCAAACGGTGAAATTCTAGAAAGTCATTCACCAGTAGATGGCCAGCTGATAGCTTCGGTAAAAACAACAACCGCTACCGATTATGAAAAAGTAATGCAGACTGCTACTGAGGCATTCAAGACTTTTAAAACAATGCCAGCGCCACAACGCGGTGAAATTGTACGCCAGTTTGGTGAAAAATTACGTAAAAATAAAGAAGCTTTAGGCAAGTTAGTTTCCTATGAAATGGGGAAATCATTGCAAGAAGGATATGGAGAAGTTCAAGAAATGATTGACATCTGTGATTTTGCAGTAGGATTATCTCGTCAATTACACGGTTTAACCATGCACTCTGAACGTCCTGGACATAGAATGTATGAACAATACCATCCAATGGGAGTTGTGGGAATTATTTCAGCTTTCAATTTCCCAGTAGCAGTTTGGGCTTGGAACACAGCATTAGCATGGATTTGCGGCGATGTTTGCGTTTGGAAACCATCTGAAAAAACACCTCTTTGTGGTATTGCTTGCCAAAATATTATTGCCGAAGTAATTAAAGAAAACAACCTTCCAGAAGGAATTTCTTGTTTGATCAACGGAGATTATAAAGTAGGCGAAATGATGACTAACGACAAACGCGTTCCATTAGTATCTGCAACAGGTTCTACTCGTATGGGTAAAATTGTAGCGCAAGCGGTTGCTGCTCGTCTTGGAAAATCATTGTTAGAATTAGGTGGTAATAATGCCATCATTGTAACTCCAGATGCGGATATAAAAATGACAGTTATTGGTGCTGTATTTGGTGCCGTAGGAACAGCAGGGCAACGTTGTACTTCAACACGTAGATTGATCATTCACGAAAGTATTTATGATACGGTAAAAGATGCCATGGTATCAGCTTACAAGCAATTGCGTATTGGTAATCCATTAGATGAAAACAACCATGTTGGTCCAGTAATTGACATACATGCTGTAGAAATGTATAATAAAGCGCTAGAAAAAGTAGTTGCCGAAGGTGGAAAAATTCTTGTAGAAGGCGGAGTGTTTTCTGGTGAAGGATTTGAAAGTGGTTGTTATGTAAAACCAGCCATCGCTGAGGCTGACAACACTTTTGAAATTGTACAACACGAAACTTTTGCTCCTGTATTGTACTTATTAAAATATTCTGGAACGGTAGAGAATGCCATTGCAATTCAAAACGGAGTAGCACAAGGATTGTCATCTGCAATTATGACAAACAATTTGCGTGAAGCTGAATTATTTTTATCAGTAACGGGTTCTGATTGCGGTATAGCAAACGTAAACATTGGAACTTCAGGTGCCGAAATTGGAGGTGCTTTTGGTGGCGAAAAAGAAACAGGTGGAGGTCGTGAGTCTGGCTCTGATGCTTGGAAAGTGTATATGCGTCGTCAAACAAATACCATTAATTACACTACGAGTTTACCCTTAGCACAAGGAATTAAATTTGATTTGTAATAGAATAATTAGAAATACTAAAAAAGGCAATTTGAAATTTCAAATTGCCTTTTTTTATTTTAAAATAGTTTTGTTTTACAAATTAAAAGAAGCGCCTACATTAAAAGTAAACTGATTGTTTAATTTGTCAAAACCGATAGGATTCGTTTTGTAGCTTGCAATAGGAATTCCAGCTTCGGTAAAAATTCCGAAACCTTCAGTAAAGAAATAACGGAAACCCAAGTGAGCACCAAAATTGCGTAAGCCTAAATCCAGTCCAGGATAGATATCCATTTTTGGGTCTAGTTCAAATACATTTCCTAAATTAGCGCTAAATCTTCCTTTTACGTCAATTCTATCTCCAAATTCTGGTTTGTTTCCCAGCGCATCATTCGACACAGATAATAAATAAGAAGACGCAATCCCGAAAGACATGTTTTCACCCAGGCCAAAATCTGTTGCAACTCTTATTCCTGTACCTCCGTCTTGAATTGTTGTACCAAGGTCAAATTTTACATCTCCAGCCCCTTTAAAAGCTTGAGCTTGTGACAGTCCTACTGTTAATAGCAATGCTAGTGTAATAATCTTTTTCATACTTATTTTTTTTTAATGGTGTAAAAGTACTGCAATAATAATTAATTTCTTCCTTTTTCGTCAAAATACAATTGATGTAAAGGCTCGCTTTGCCAGAACTCTTTAGTATCTACATCAAGTATGGTTAATGCTCCCTTAAAAGCTGCTCCTGTATCTACGTTCCAAACATTTGCTTTTTGGACCGGAGTTGTTTCTCCTATGCGTGTTACAGGCGTGTGCCCTATGTAAATTTCTTCATATAATGTAAAACGTTTTGGATAAAAAGGATGGTCTGTTTTCATTCTGTCATCCAGCGCTAGCGCTGTTTCCCACAAGGTTCTATCCCAGTAAAATTGACCTGGAAAATATTCAAAATTAACTCCGTTTACATTTGTGAAACCAGCATGTACATACAAGCGTCTTTTATCATCAAGATGGTAATTTTCTAATGATTTTAAAAAAGCAACGTGTTTTTGTTTTGTAGCGACACTTACAAGTTCATAGGCGTTTACGGTTGCTTCACCACCATGTTTGTACCATAGCAGATTGTCTTTACTTTCATCAAGCCACTCTAATAATAAGTCATCGTGATTGCCGCGGATACAAATGCAATTTTGTTTGGTTTTTAAATCTATTATAAAATCTAGTACTTGAGGGGATTGACTCCATCCGTCTACATAATCACCTAAAAAAATAAGTTTATCTTTTGTGGTAACTTTGGCTCTTTCCATTATTTGGTGAAGTGCTCTTAAACCACCATGGATATCGCCTATAACAAGTGTTCTCATGTACGTACTGTTTTTTTAATGTTGCAAAATTACTAGAAAATTATTCTAGTTGATACTTTATTTTACAGGCCAAAATACACTTTCTTTTTTTACTTTAACGATAAAAAGGTAGCGGAATTTACTTTTTTTTAAGATGTTTTTTGTAGTTTTAAAAATCACTGTTTTTAGTGAGTAATTATTTAGTTTTTTTAGTTTAAATTTACAAAAAATACTAAATTTCCTTAAGATGGGTGTAATTGTAGAATTATCATTGTTTATAGCTAAATTTATTTGCCAATTGGTTAAAGAATTACTGGCTTTTTTTTAATATTAGTCCTTTTTTATGTTCAACTATTTACATACTCAAAAGATGTAAATAGTTAAGATAGAAGTGAAGTCAATAGAATAAAAACTTATTTAGCTTTATTAATAAGTTTTTTTTAGATATTTGGGAAGTATTTTAAATCCTAAAATTTTTTATTGAACGTCATATTTCATTTTTCTTAAAATCCGTAATGACTCCTTAAACGATAAATACACGTGGTTAAAAGGTTTCAATATTGGCTTAGCATCAATCAATTTTTGTTTGGCATCTTCAAAACCGTTGAGGTAACATATCATGAAGGTAGAGGGTAAGTTTTCTAAATCTTTGTTTTCTCTATGGTTTAACTCAAATCCCTTTTCTAGCTTTTTTAAGATACTAAGGTTCACATTGTAAATATGAAATAGTAATTTTTTATTGAATTCTGGCGGTTGAAATAAAAACTCTCTTTCAATTTTATAATATCCATTATCTTGAAAATGGATGGTTTGTTTTTCAAGTGGGTAATAGCTGGTTTTATCATTTAAACCCAATGGAACATATTCAATAATAATAAAAGTATCTTCGTCAAAAGTGATTTCAACCACATCTTGTGCCGAATAAAAGAGTTTAATTTGCTCATTAATTAATTCAATATCTACACGTGAGAGATAGGTTTTATCTCGAGATTTCTTAGCAATACCTGCCCAGCAAATAACAAATAATTCTTTGAAGACTTTGTATTTTGGTGACATATCCTTGTGCCGAAGGTTCATAAAATCCATAACACCATCAAGCGTATTTTCAATACTATTTCTAGAGTTGTTTTCTATACCAATAACTGTCTCCGTGTTTTGATAATTTTTTTCAAAGTCTCCGTCAAGTGGTATGGTATTGCTGCCGCGTCTAATAAAAATAGATGCTATGGGGATGGTATGAATTCCTTTTTTAAAGCATGAAATTTTGTTTTTTGGTTTTATAGTCACTAGACCAACAACCTTGTCTTTTGGCAAATTAGGAAAAGGAACATTCTCGTATTGAATTTTGGGCGGATTTTCTAGATAGGCGTTTACAAGATTTTGGATACGGCTATCGTCAAAAAAATCATCACCTACAATTGTATTTTCTTGATCTTCAACACCCACAACTATGTATGAATTATTTGTGGGATTTGAGTTAGAAAGGGCGCAAATATGTTTTAAAAATTTTGCTTTTCCCTCACGGGAATGCAAGTTCAACTGTCTTTTTTTATCATAAAAACTACTCTCGTCATTATGAGCGAGTAAGTTTTTGATAAGTAGACGTTTGTTGATCATTACGAGAGACTATTTTTATTTTTGTTAAGGTGTTTTTTCAATCCTATTTTAAATTTTTGTCTCAGAATATAGAAAAAGGAACCGCTAATCATCAAATTTTAAATTTATTAGATAAAATTCTAATTAGCGGTTAATTTTTCAAATTATTTCTAAACAATTTCCTTTTTTAAGATAGTAGCAGCTGCTTGGGCTGTCGGTAGCACCATCAAGTCGGCAATGTTTACATGATATGGTCTTGACACCACAAAATGAATAATATCGGCAATATCCTCGGCACGCAAGGGTTCAAATCCTTTATATACATTTGCGGCTTTTTCTGTATCGCCTTTAAATCGTACCTCGCTAAACTCGGTCTCTACAGCGCCAGGATGTATGCCACCCACTCGTATGCCGTAGGGATTTAAGTCCATTCTCATAGCTTGGTTGAGTGCATCAACGGCGTGTTTAGAGGCGCAATATACATTTCCATTTGGATACACTTCTTTTCCAGCTATAGATCCTATGTTAATGATATGACCTGATTTTCGTTCTATCATTCCAGGAATCACAGCTTTTGAAACATATAAAAGTCCCTTGACATTAATATCAATCATCGCATCCCAATCGTCTAAATTTCCGTTTTGAATCGGGTCAAGTCCATGCGCGTTTCCTGCATTATTAATCAAAATATCTATGGTTGCGAAGCTCTCAGGGATGGAGTTAATACTATCAAAAACGGCTTTCTTGTCACGAACATCAAAGTTTAAAGTGTGAACTTCAGTGAGTTTTAAGAGTTCTTGTTTTAAATCATCTAGTCGATCTTCTCGTCTTCCGCAAAGGATAATTTTATAATTGTTTTTGGCTAAAAGCTGTGCGGTTGCTTTTCCTATTCCGCTGGTAGCTCCAGTTATTAATGCAGTTTTTATCATTATTAAGATAATTTTAATTAAAGGGTTTAAAAAGATACTAAGGTACTTTATGACCCATACTTTCGGTCCAGATGGCAAACCAATCTTCATGTTCTAGTTCTAATTCAACTGCTTTTTGTAGTGATTGTATGCGTGCCACATTTACAGTTCCCGCAATAGGAATTACTTCAGCAGGATGTTTTAAAATCCAAGCCAATAAAATAGAATCAGATCCTAAATGGTATTTTGAAACCAGCGTAGCTAGTAATTTTTTTAGTCTTCTTGTTTGCGGAATATCCTCTCTAAAAACGGATCCGAGTGGATTCCATGACATAGGACGAATGCCGTGAATTTGCATGTAATCAAGGCTGCCATCGAGCATGGGCTCATGATGCGTAGCCGAAAACTGAATTTGATTGAATGAAACTTCGGTCTTGGTACGGATGAGTTCTGTTTGTGAGGTGGTAAAATTTGATAATCCGAAATCATTAATTTTTCCAGCCGTTTTTAGTTTTAAAACCGCTTCAGCAATTTCATCGGCTTGCATTAAGGGGCTAGGTCTGTGCAATAACAGTACATCTAGGTAATCTGTTTGCAGGTTTTTTAAGGAATTATCAACTGAGTTTATGATGTATTCTTGTGAATATTGGTAATTTTTAACGGTGTTATTTCTGTTTTCAGTTACCATTTGAATACCGCATTTAGAGATTAGTTGTATTCTTTCTCTATCTATTTTACTTGCGGCTAATGCTTTACCAAATTCAAATTCGGTGGTGTAATCTCCATAAATATCAGCATGGTCAAAAGTGCTTATTTTATTTTCAAGACACACATTGATCATGTTTTCCATTTCTTTGGTATTGAGTTTTTTATCCCAAATTCCCCAATTCATGACCCCTGCTATTATGGGTGATATTTTTGTTTTGCTCATGGTT
Organism: Flavobacterium sp. GNP011; assembly: GCF_056428925.1. NCBI lineage: Bacteria > Pseudomonadati > Bacteroidota > Flavobacteriia > Flavobacteriales > Flavobacteriaceae > Flavobacterium > Flavobacterium sp. GNP011. The sequence goes on from NZ_JBWJVJ010000001.1 coordinate 193,455, forward strand.
GATTTTTTTTGTTTAAAGGTACAAAACTTTGAAATCAAAGTATAATATTCAAAGTTCTTAAAAATATAAAAATTGTATCACAATATGTCCTTAAAATTACCTATTTTATTGAAGTTTTAACCATTTTTTAACATCTTACTTCTAAAAAAAAATTCAATTTGCAGCTTCAAAACGAAGGCATTAAATACAAGGTTTTAAAAAAGATATAATGGAAGAAAATACGGGGACTTTAGACATAAGAGCTATCAATGAAAAAATAGAAAGAGAGAGTGCGTTCATAGATCTTTTGACTATGGAAATGAACAAAGTCATTGTGGGTCAAAAACACATGGTTGAGCGATTGTTGATTGGGCTTTTAGGCCAAGGTCATATTTTACTTGAAGGTGTACCTGGACTTGCAAAGACTCTTGCCATAAACACTTTGGCGCAAGCCGTTCAAGGATCTTTTAGCAGAATCCAGTTTACTCCAGATTTGCTTCCTGCGGATGTTGTGGGTACTATGATTTACAACATTAAGGCAAATGAATTTTCTATAAAAAAAGGTCCTATTTTTGCCAATTTTGTTTTGGCAGATGAGATCAACCGTGCTCCAGCCAAAGTTCAATCGGCGTTACTTGAGGCGATGCAGGAAAAGCAAGTAACCATTGGGGACACTACTTTTAAACTAGACAGACCTTTCTTAGTATTGGCAACTCAAAATCCAGTGGAGCAAGAAGGAACGTATCAATTGCCTGAGGCTCAAGTGGATCGTTTTATGCTGAAAACGGTTATCGATTACCCTAAGATGGAAGATGAACGCCTTGTAATTCGTCAAAATTTAAAAGGGAGTTATGAAAAAGTAAATGCTGTAGTATCTGTTGAACAAATTTTGCGAGCGCAAGAAGCCGTAAGAGAGGTGTACATGGATGAAAAGATTGAAAAATACATTTTGGATATTGTGTTTGCAACACGTTATCCTGAAAAATATAAATTAGCTGATTTAAAACCTTTAATCAGTTTTGGAGCTTCTCCTCGTGGAAGTATCAATTTGGCGAATGCCGCAAAATGTTATGCTTTTATCAAGCGCCGTGGGTATGTTATCCCAGAGGATGTTCGTGCAGTTGTGCATGATGTGTTACGCCACCGTATAGGAATTACGTATGAGGCCGAAGCAGAAAACATCACATCTGTTGACATCATCAATAAAATTGTAAACGAAGTAGAAGTACCTTAAAAATTAGTTTTCAGTTTTCAGTCACAGTGTACAAGATATGACTTGTCAACTGAACTGAAAACTGCGACTGAAAACTAAAAAAAATGGATACAAAAGACCTCTTAAAAAAAGTTCGAAAAATAGAAATTAAAACCAGAAGATTGAGCGATCACATCTTCTCGGGGGAATATCATACCTCATTTAAAGGACGCGGAATGACCTTTAGTGAGGTGCGACAGTACCAATATGGGGATGATATTCGAGCAATTGACTGGAATGTAACCGCAAGATATAATGAAGCACACGTAAAAGTTTTTGAGGAAGAACGAGAGCTGACCATGATGCTAATGGTAGATATCTCGGGATCAGAAAGTTTTGGTTCTAAAAATCAATTTAAGAAAGATATTGTTACAGAGATTGCGGCAACTATGGCTTTTTCAGCTACTCAAAACAATGATAAGATTGGTTTAATTTTGTTTTCTGACCAAATAGAATTGTATATTCCGCCAAAAAAAGGAAGGTCGCATGTATTAAGAATCATTAGAGAGTTGATAGAGTTTGAGCCAAAGAGCAAAAAAACAGATTTAGCGCAAGCCTTAAAGTTTTTATCAGGAACCCAAAAAAAGAAAGCAATAGTATTTGTTATTTCTGATTTTATGGCAAGCGGTTATGAACAAACACTAAAAATTGCAGCTAAAAAACATGATGTTACTGGAATACGAGTGTATGATATTCGGGAAGAAAAAATGCCAGATTTAGGAATGGTTCCTATGCTGGATGCCGAAACAGGTGCCATTGAGTTGATAAATACGGGGTCTAAAGCAGTTCGTACTAGTTATGAAAAACACTACCATCATAAGGTAAATTATTTTAAGGAAACGTTTAGTAAATCAGGTTCAGGTGTGGTGAACACAAGAGTTGATGAAAGTTATGTGACTAAGTTGCTGAGTTACTTTAAATCGAGGTAATAAAAACAGATTTTTGATAAAAAATAAATAGAAGTTTCGGGCTTAAATAGGGCATTACAAATTGTTTACTAGCAATCAAAAATCAAAAGAGGTTCAATAATACAACATGAAAAAACATTTATATCTACTACTATTGCTGCTTTCTACGGCTGTTTTTGCACAACAAAAGCAAGTGGTTACAAGTATTGATACAATTAAAAATAAGATTGGTGCCGAGTTTAAGTTGTCTATAAAAACAACGGTAGATTCGTCAAGCCGTGTACTTTTTCCAAAATCGAGAAACTTTGGCGCATTAGAAGTCATTCAGTCTTATCCAGTTGATACCGTTAAAATAGAAGGCCGATATGAATTGACAAAAAGATATGGACTTACCCAATTTGATTCTGGGAGGTATGTTATTCCTAGGTTTAAAATTTTCATCAACAACCAAGCCTTTCTTACGGATTCACTTTTAGTAGAAGTTGCCAATGTGCAAGTGGATACGCTAAAACAAAAAATGTATGACATTAAAGACATTGCTCCAGCAGAGGAGACTATGGGTAACTGGTGGAAATATGTTTTGGCAATTCTATTACTTGCAGGGATTGCTGTATTGATTTATTGGTTTCTAAAAAAGCGTCAGGAGAAAAAATTACAAGAAGAAGTTTTTAAAACTCCTATTGAAAAAGCAACAACATTATTAGACACCTTAGAGCGAAAAGAACTTTGGCAAAAAGGAGAAGTCAAGGCTTATTATAGTGAATTAACAGATATTGCTAGAAATTATATCGAAGAAGCGATTGAAATTCCAGCCATGGAAAGCACAACATCGGAGTTGATTCAGGGATTAAGAGCGGCTTCTGTCAAAAAGAAAATGACACTTTCACAGGAAATTATTGAAAACCTGGAGCGAGTTTTAAAGCAAGCCGATTTAGTAAAATTTGCCAAATCAAAGCCTCTTGATTTTGAAATAACGGAGGATCGCAACAAAATTCAAAAAGTTATTTTAACGTTAGATAAATCAATCCCAGTTGAGGTTCCGCTTGAAGAAGAATTACTTTTAAACGAAGCTCAAAAACAAAAACAAATTGAATTGCAATTACGCAAGCAAAGAAAAAAACGAATTCAAACCGCTATTGTAAGTGTTCTTCTTCTTGTAACTGCCGTGACCGCCTATTTTATTGCAACTAGAGGTTTTGATTTTGTGAAAGACAACATTATGGGTCACCCTACTAAAGAATTATTAGAGGGGGAATGGGTGAAAAGTGAATACGGAAATCCAGGTATTGTCATTGAAACTCCAAAGGTTTTAAAACGTGTAGATCTTACCAAAACGCTTCCTAAAAACGGAATGGCATTAATCAAAGAAATGCAATCTTTTGGTTATGGTAGCATTGTAGATCGTTTCTATGTGATGGTTTCTACTTTAAAATATAAGGCCGAAACTCAAATTGACTTGGCCAAATCAATGGATGGCGCTTTACAATCTCTAGAAGCACAAGGAGCACAAAACATGATTGTCAAGCAAGAAGAATTTGAAACGCCAGAAGGTGTAAAAGGATTAAAAGCCTACGGAACTTTTTCTCAACTGGACAGCCAAAACAAAACTACAGCACGAATGTATTATGAGGCACTATTGTTTAGTCAAGAAGGTGGTTTGCAACAAATTTTAATTTTTCATGAAGAAGGAGATTCTTATGGAAATGAAATTTCGGAACGGGTTTTAAATACAGTCGAATTAAAACAAGCAAGTAAATAATGGACAAAATCACTTTTTTAAACCCAGAATTTTTTTGGTTGTTTGTATTAATCCCAATTGTTATTTTTTGGTTTTTCCAAAAAAATAAGCAGCAATCGGCTACCTTAAAAATGAGTTCATTGGAAGGATTCAAAGGTTCAGAATCATTTTTGACTAAGTTAAAACCCACGTTAAACGTGTTGCGAGTGCTCTCCTTATGTTCGTTAATCGTTGCATTGGCACGACCAAGAACGGTAGATATTAGCAATAAAACGAAAACTACAAAAGGGATTGATATTGTAATGGCAATTGACGTATCAGGAAGTATGCTTGCCAAAGATTTGAAACCTAATAGAATGGAAGCCCTCAAGAGAGTAGCAGCCGATTTTGTTCAAGAAAGACCAAATGACCGAATTGGGCTTGTGGTTTATGCCTCTGAAGCGTATACAAAAACACCAGTAACCAGTGATAAAGCCGTTATTCTTAATGCCATTAACAGCATTAAATATGACAATGTTTTGCAAGACGGAACCGGAATTGGTATGGGACTAGCAACTGCAGTAAACAGATTAAAAGACAGTCAAGCTAAAAGTAAAGTAGTTATTTTATTGACTGATGGTGTAAATAATGCCGGATTTATTGAGCCAGAAACGGCATCTGACATTGCTAAACAATACGGAATAAAAGTGTATACGGTAGGAATTGGTACTAATGGTATGGCAATGTTTCCGTATGCTATTGCGCCTAATGGAAAATTTTTGTTCCAAATGATGAAAGTGGAGATTGATGAGCAATTAATGAAAAATATTGCCAAGAAAACCGATGGAAAATATTTTAGAGCAACCAGTAATAATAAGTTAGCCGAGATTTATGCATCGATCAATAAACTAGAAACTACAGAAATAGAAGAACTTAAGTTTTATGATTATGATGAAAAATTCAGACCGTTTATATGGATTGCTGGATTTTTAGTATTGCTGGAAGTAGGATTAAGAAATACGGTTTTTAGAAGCTTTGTATAATGACAGTCGCTCTCACAGTTTTCAGTTCAAAACTATAGCGGAATACTGCGACTAAAAGTAAAAAAATGGAATTAGACGAAAAAAAATATTTATACCTCTTATTGATACTGCCTCTAGTAGTGTTGGTTTTTTTATTCAATTTATATTGGAAAAGAAAAAAACAACGTGAATTTGGTGATTTAGAAATGGTGAAAAAACTGAGTCCTGACAGCTCCATGTTTAAACCTGTTCTAAAAATTGTAATTTTTATTTTGGCTTTGCTAGGGCTTATTATTGGTCTGGTAAACCCAAAGATTGGAACAAAAATGGAAACGGTAAAACGCGAGGGAATTGATATTGTTTTTGCTGTGGATGTCTCCAAAAGTATGCTGGCCGAAGATGTTGCTCCAAACCGATTGGACAAAAGCAAGCAAATCGTTTCGCAAATTATCAACCAGCTTGGTAGTGATCGAATAGGAATTGTTGCTTATGCCGGGAGTGCTTTTCCTGTACTGCCCATCACTACGGATTATAGTGTGGCTAAAATGTTTTTACAAAGCATGAATACGGATATGGTTTCCTCTGTAGGGACATCATTTAATGAGGCTATCAAGTTATCAGCTACTTATTTTGATGATAAGAAAACGAGCAAGCTTTTAATTATGATTTCAGATGGTGAAGATCATAATGAAGGTGCAGAAGCTGCAGCAGAAGAAGCCGCTAAACTAGGAATTAAAATTATCACTATAGGAGTAGGTACCGAAAAAGGAGGAACAATTCCACTAAAACGAAACGGTGTTGTTGAAGGTTTTAAAAAAGACAGCAATAATGAAGTTGTAATTACAAAGTTGGTGCCTGAAAGTTTAACATTGATTGCAAAAACCACAAAAGGAGGGTATGTAAACGGAAATAACACAAAAGAAGTTTTAGAATATGTCAAAAATGCACTAAACAATATTCAAAAAACCGAATTTGAAGCTACGGAAATGGCCGATTTTCAATCGCAATTTCAATGGTTTTTGGGCTTTGCCTTTTTGTTGTTATTTGCAGATGTTTTTCTATTGGAAAGAAAAACAAGTTGGATTAAGAAATTGGATTTATTTAACGAGAATAAATAATTATTTTCAAAAGGTTTTCAAAACCCTTAGGACATAGAGCTACAATAAATGAAAAGATTTAAAATAATTATAGTTGCTTTTTTAATCAGTGTTTTTTGCGGTACAGCTGGATTGCTTGCTCAAGAAAAAGACCGAATTTTGCCCAAAGCAAACCAAGAATATGCGGGCAATAAATTTTCGGATGCTGAAGCCAATTATCGAATTTCGGATTCAAAATTCCCTAATAAAGCTGCTGCGCCTTTTAATCTTGGAAACAGTATCTACAAACAAAAACAGTCTAGTGAAGCTAAATTTGCTTTTGCGAAAGCCTTAAAAAATTCGAAAACAAGACCCGAAAAACACCGTGCTTTTCATAACCTAGGAAATGTATTTATGAATGAAAAGGATTATACGCAAGCCGTAGAAGCCTATAAAAATGCGTTGCGTAATGATCCAAAGGATGAGGAAACACGTTATAATTATGCCTTGGCTAAAAAAATGCTAAAAGACAATCCGCCGAAGGACGACAAGAAAAAAGACGATAAGAAAAATAAGGATAAAGATAAAAAAGACGACAAGAAAGACGGAGAAAAAGATAAAAAAGACGACAAGGGAAAAGATAAAAAGGACGACAAAGGCGATCAGGATAAGCAAAATAAAAATCCGAAACCAAATGAAAAAGGAGAGCCTAAACCTGCGCCAGGAGGAATCTCTAAAGACCGTTTAGAAAATCTTTTAGACGCTGTAAATAAAGAGGAAAAGAAAATTCAAGACAAGGTTAATGCCCAAAAAGTAAAAGGAAAACCAGTTAAAACAGAAAAAGATTGGTAATTCAATTAGAGATTTTGAAAATGAAAAAATACATTGCAGCGATTGTTTTATTGGTGTGTAGCACGCTGAGCGCTCAGGTTCAATTTGAGGCCAGAGTAAGCAAAACTACGCTAGGTTTGAATGAAAGATTGCGTATTGATTTTATGATGAATGTAGATGGCGATAACTTCGTGCAGCCATCTTTTGATGGTTTCAGAATTATTGCCGGACCTAGTCAGCAAGTGAGTCAGTCTTGGGTAAACGGGAGAAGCTCTTTTGAAAAAGCATATTCTTATTTTTTGGTGCCCAATCAAAAAGGAACTTTTGTAATCAAGTCCGCGGCTATTGAGTACAACGGGCAAATTTACAAGACAGCTCCCATAAAAATAACGGTTACAGCAGCTACAGAGCAGCCTAGAGATCCTAACGATTCTCAAATTTCTGGTGATGAAAACTTATATTTGGTTGCTGATGTTTCTAAGACTAATCCATATCTCAATGAGCCCGTTACGGTAGTATATAAATTGTATTTTGCAAACATTGGTATTACAAATCTTGGGGAAACAAGTAAACCCAAATACAATGATTTTTGGAGTCAAAACATCGAGATAAAACAACTAGTTGCCGAAGAAGGCATTTTTAAAGGTCAAAATTTCAGGTATATTGTTCTCAAGAAAGTAATATTGTATCCTCAAAAATCGGGTAGACTTAAAATTGAGCCTCTTTCCTTAACCGTTGATGTGCAATTACCTACTAATCGTAGAGATATGTTTGGTAGAATGCTACTCACCGAAACTACAAAAAGAGTTTCGGCTGGAGCCAAAACAATAAACGTAAAACCACTACCTGAAGCAGGCAAACCAGATGATTTTACCGGTGCAGTGGGTGATTTTGATTTTAAAGTTGCTCCATCAAAGACTAATTTAAAACATGGTGAAAGCCTAGATTTGGTTGTGAGCGTTACCGGAAAAGGAAATTTAAAACTATTTAGTTTGCCAAAACCAGTAGTTCCAAATGCTCTTGAAATGTATGATGCCGTTCACAGCGAAGACATTAGCACACCGCTAACTGGAATGGCAGGAAAATCAGTTGATAGTTATGCTATAGTTCCGCAATACAAAGGGAATTATCCGGTAAAACCAATGCAGTTTTCATATTTTGATTTAAGTTCTGGAACCTATAAAACCCTGCGTTCACCAGAAATCATGATACATGTACTTGATGGGCCTACGCCTGTAGATTCTACTGCTACAAAGGGTAATAAAAATAAAATAGCGACTGTAGAAGAATTTAAAAATATTAAGTCAAAGACTAATTTTGTTGCAATAAATAAGAAAGATTTTTTAGGTTCTAATATGTTTACGGGGTTGTTATTGCTTCCTTTTTTATTGATACCGCTGATAGTATTGTTCAAAAAGAAGAAAGAAGCTATGGATGGTGATGTTGCTGGAAACAAAGTCCGCATGAATAACAAGTTAGCCAAGAAATATTTATCAGAAGCCAAGAAACAAATCAACAATAAAGAACTGTTTTATGTGGCATTAGAAAAAGCGATGCATAATTTCTTGAAAGCCAAACTAAATATTGAAACCTCAGAAATGAGTAAGGATAATATTCAAGAATTATTATTGTCTCGTAATGCAAATCCAGAAGCGGTAACCGATTTTATTACACTTACTGAAAATTGTGAAATAGCGCGTTATGCACCTTCGTCAAGTGTCACGATTCAACAGGATTTTGACAAAGCGGTAGTTATAATTTCAGATTTAGAAAAACAGATTTCATAATAAGAGTATTAAAATTAATTTTTAAGTAAAAGGACTTTGTGCCTCTGTGGCAAATAAATATTATAATGAGAAACATATTATATCTACTTTTATTTTCAACCCAATTTTTCTTTGCCCAAAGTGGCTTTGAGAACGGCAACGCTTTCTATGCAAAAGGAAAGTATACTGAGGCTGCAGCGGCTTATGAAAGTGTTTTAAGAAACAACCAACATTCATCAGAGTTGTATTTTAATTTGGGTAATGCCTACTATAAGCTTAATCAAGTTGCGCCAGCTATTTACAATTATGAGAAAGCCCTTGTACTAAATCCAGAAAACGTTGAGGCGGCGGGGAACTTAAAATTCGCCCAAAAAAGAACCATTGATGAGTTTAAGGTGATTCCTAAAGTAGGCTTTGCAAAACTCATACAAGACTTTACGGGACAGTTTGACTATGACGTTTGGGGAAAGATTGCATTAGGTTTTTCATTTTTATTTTTCACGTTCTTTTTGGTATATTATTTTTCTCGAAAACCACTTTTAAAAAGAGTTTTTTTTACCGGAATGAGTGTAGCTTTTGTATTGCTTCTGGTTATACTTTCGGCTGCATTTTTTGAGAAAAAGTATTATTATTCTGAACGACCGGCGATCGTTTTTGCCGAAAAAACAGATGTGAAAAAAGAACCGAGAGAAGGTGGAAAGCCATTGTTAGCAATACATGAAGGAGCCAAAGTCTACGTTTTTGAAACTATTGGAAAATGGAAAAAAATCCAACTTACAGATGGAACTTCTGGTTGGATTGAAAGTAGTGCGATTAAGGAAGTGAAGTAGATTATTCTTTATTTTTTTTCTTCAAACTGCTATACCACTCTTGTAAGGAAGGGTAGAGGTAAGCAGCAGTTTTTTGAACAGGATTGTAAAATATGGATTTATCAAGTGTTTCTTTCTTGATCAAAATATGATTGTAATTTATTTTTTCAAAAATTGAAAATACAATTCCTAAGATTAAAACGGTTTTTAATATTCTAAAAAAACCACCACCTATAGAATTGGCCCATCCTAAGAAAGCAAAACTCGCTATCCCAGTGAGGAATTTACCTAAAAATGTTACTGCTACAACAACGATTAAAAACGTAATCATAAACGCTATTACTTGGATGGTATTGGGATTCCAGTTTACAAATCCCGAAATGATTTCTTTTGTAAAAAATGAAAATTTAATAGCTAAATAGATTCCTAATACTAACGAAACTAAGGAAGCTAGTTCAACAAAAAGACCATTTTTTAAACCTTTAAACCCAGCAAAAGCTAGTAATGCACCTAATATAATATCTAGAAAACTCATAAAAACAAAAATATAGCGATTTAAATAAAGAACAAAGATAAAAGAATTGTTGACTATCAATTGCCAATTTTCAAGTTCTTATCTTTGTGCACATAATATTATGAGTTGTACATCAATAATTCATAATCCATCATTCAAACTTTAAACAATGTCCAGAGATATACAACTAAAAGAACGCTGGGAACAGTTGGTTCAACTACTTTCTGATCAATTTTCGCAAGGCGAGGATCTAGATCTAGACGCCATTATTTATTTAATTGGTGTGCAAGAATTAGGCAAAGTGCACCAAGAATTTAAAAAAGACGAAAAACTCAATTTGATGCATATTGCCATTTGCCGTTTGTTAGAGCCCTATGGTTACTATGAATTTGAGTTTTTTGACAAAGACGGTTGGCCTCATTACAAAGTTAAAGAGCAATTACCAGCGTTAAAGGCAGGAGAACAATCGGTTTTGATGAAAGAAGCCATTGTGAATTATTTCTTGGAACGCGAAGTAATTTCGTAGTTGACAGTCACAGTCGCAGTTTTCAGAATGAATCTACTAGAAACTGCGACTGAAAACTGAAAACTTTTTCATAAATTTGCACTCTCAATTACGGAAGGAAAATGATAGACAAGATAAAAGAATATATCGGCGAAGCTCAAGCTTTTTCAACTCAAAATGCAACTGAATTAGAAGCGTTTCGAATTAAATTTTTAGGAAGCAAAGGTCTTTTGAAAGATTTGTTTGCTGAGTTCAAAAATGTACCAAACGATCAAAAAAAGGAGTTTGGACAAATTATGAATTTGCTGAAAACCACTGCCGAAGAAAAAGTAAAATCCATACAAGAAGCTTTAGAAAGTAAAGAAGAAAGTAAAGGGTTTTATGGTGATTTGACTCGCTCTGCTGAACCGGTTATTATTGGTTCTCGTCACCCTATTTCATTGGTTAAAAACCAAATTATAGACATCTTTTCCACAATAGGTTTTAACGTTTCTGAAGGTCCAGAAATTGAAGACGATTGGCATAATTTTACTGCATTGAACTTGCCAGAATACCATCCAGCGCGTGATATGCAAGACACGTTTTTCATTCAGACTAATCCAGATATTTTGTTGCGTACACACACTTCATCTGTTCAAGTGCGCTACATGGAGAACAACAAGCCGCCTATTCGTACCATTTCACCAGGGCGCGTTTTTCGTAATGAGGCTGTTTCGTCTCGTTCCCACTGTATTTTTCATCAAGTGGAAGGGTTGTACATTGATAAAGACGTTTCTTTTGCCGACTTAAAACAAACTTTGTTGTATTTTACTAAAGAGATGTTTGGGAAATCAAAGATCCGTTTGCGTCCTTCTTATTTTCCATTTACAGAACCAAGTGCCGAAATTGATATTTACTGGGGTTTAAAAACTGAAACAGATTATAGAATTACCAAAGGAACCGGCTGGCTAGAGATAGGTGGTTGTGGTATGGTAGATCCTAATGTGTTGAAAAATTGCAACATCAATCCAGAAGAGCACACAGGTTTTGCCTTCGGAATGGGAATCGAGCGTATTGCGATGTTGTTGTATCAAATAGGCGATATTCGTATGTTTTACGAAAATGACGTTCGTTTCTTAGAGCAATTTAAATCCTCAATATAGCAAAAGTTATAAAGTCGAAAGAAATACTAGTTATAGTTTTTCACTCGACTTTATGACTTTACGACCTTAGACTTTACGACTAAATTATGAAAAAAGACATCATCATCCCCGAAGTAGAAAACGTTTTTTTTGCAGCAGTGCATGAATGGAGCGACGATTTTATGGAAAAAGTATGGTACGCTTATCTAGTAAACGATAGCGATTACTTGATCGAAAGTGTGATGGTTGTTTCCAAAGCCTTTGGAACAATAGATGGTGAAATGAAAAAAACATCACTTTTGCGTCACGCTTTTATAGAAGTTCCAGCGGTATCGGTTGTTAAAGTCGAAATGATTGAAAAAAGTGTTTTAGCGCTTAATAATGAATTCATGCTCACGTTTTTCATGGATGGGAAATTGTACGATAAAAAATTTATTTTCAAAGCAAACGCTATTAATGAAACGGAAGTAGAAGAAGTGCCTATTTTATTTGTTGACGGTGTTATTGTTAGGTAATTTACTTTGTTGCAAAAAGTGTACAAGACAAAATAAAATATAGGAATACAAAAAAAGCAGTCTCTTGACTGCTTTTTTTGTGTAAAAAATCTTTTAATAATATTTTGAATGTTTTAGCTCTGGCAAAAATCGTTGGAATACAACTCCTAAAATCAATCCCGTTTTAAGTTGGTATTTCCATCTTTCGCTCAAAATTAAAAAATTATAGGTTTTGTTTTTGTTTGGATTTCCAAGTAAAATGCCCCAAAACAAATATCCCTACTAATATATAAGCGATGGCTTTAAAATAAAAAGCAGGAGCGGCAACTTGCGCTGCAAATGTAGTTTCCTTGATGTCAAACAATACATTGAAAACTGTCATAAATACACCCCAAATACCACCCATCTTAATTTGATATTTCCACCGTTCGCTCATAAGATGTTTTTTAAATTTTGGATACTGACGATTTTCTAGTCAAGTTTGTCGGTTAGTTTTTTAAATACTGCCTTCGCATCTTGACCTTCATATAAAATGCTATGTACAGCATCTATTATTGGTGTTTTGGCGCCATAAGCTTGATTGAGTTTGTAAGCGCTTTTGGCTGCATAGTAGCCTTCAGAAACCATACTCATTTCCATCATGGCTGATTTTACGGTATATCCTTTACCTATCATATTTCCAAACATTCTATTTCTAGAAAAAACAGAGTATCCGGTCACCAATAAATCCCCTAAATAAGCGGAGTCGTTGATGTTGCGTTTCATGCGATGTACTTTTTTGATGAATTTTTTCATCTCGCGAATCCCATTGCTCATCAATACAGACTGAAAATTATCGCCATATCCCAAACCGTGTGCAATTCCTGCTGCAATAGCATAAATGTTTTTGAGCATAGCAGCATACTCAGTACCTATAATATCATCTGTGATTTTAGTTTTAATGTAGTTTCCTGATAAATTTTTAGCCACCGTTTTGGCTTTATCGGGATCGCCACAAGCAATGGTTAGGTATGATAGGCGTTCCATAGCTACTTCTTCGGCATGACAAGGACCTGTTATGACACCAATGTTGTAATACGGAATATCATATTTTACATGAAAATGTTCGCCCACTATGAGGCTTGTTTCTGGAACAATTCCTTTTATGGCTGAAAAGATGATTTTATCTTCTAATGAAACGGTAAGTTTTTCTAATTCTGCACCAAGAAAGGCAGATGGAATAGCAAAAATAATATAATCAGCATAGGCTATTGCCTCGTTAATATCGCTTGTAAGTTTTAATTTTTTAACGTCAAACTCAACCGAACTCAAATAGTTAGGATTGTGCTTATAGGTTTTAAGATGTTCTATTGCAGCTTCATTACGCATGTACCAAGCTATTTCGTCAAGATTTACACAAAGCATCTTAGCTATTGCTGTAGCCCAACTCCCACCACCAATTACTGCAAATTTTTTATTATCGGTCATTGTTTACTGAATTTAATCAAAAGTACTTAAAAAAGGTCTAATGAAGCAAATTTAATTATTGTCGGAAGTATTGTGTATACTAAGTTTTTTGAAAATTTGTCTTAAAAAAGTAAAATATAATTATGTTTTTTTTAATTATACTATACTATTTTTAGTTATACGACGTTATACCTAATTAGTAAACAGTATTTTAACAATTATTTGAATTGAGTGAGTTAGTTATATTTTAGAATGTTAAAAGGCGTTCCCTATTGTAGAGAACGCCTTTTTTTATGGTATAAAAGTGCGTTTGAAGTTTAATAACTCATTTCAACAATGGCTTTTACTTTTTCAAGTGTAACCAATTGTTTTTCACCTAAACCTAACCAACCTCTTTCTTTAAAGCGGTCTACTATGAAATCAGCAGTTTTATCGTACTCTTTAGTGTAGTCTGACAATTTAGTGTCCATTCCCATTGTGTGAAAAAAGGCTACTGTTTTGTTGATCGCTTCATTTGCAATTTCCTCATCTGTTCCGGTTAAATTGAAAATACGTTTTCCGTATTGTGCTAATTTCCCTTTTTTGGTTTCAAACATTACGCGATATAAATTTGGACCAACTACTGCTAACGTTCTAGCATGATCAATTCCGTACAAAGCCGTAAGCTCGTGACCAATCATGTGCGTAGCCCAATCAGATGGAACTCCTTTTTGAATTAATCCGTTTAAGGCCATGGTGCAACTCCACATAAAGTTAGAAGCCAAGGCATAATCTGATGGGTTTTCAACAACTTCAGGACCTACTTGAATTAAGGTTTGCAAAATACTTTCGGCAATACGATCTTGTAAAAAGCCTTCGTGCGGATAAGTTAAATATTGCTCTAAAACGTGAGTATACGCATCTACTACTCCATTTTGCAATTGTCTTTCTGGTAACGATTGAATGACTGTTGGATCACAAATAGAGAATTTTGGAAACAAAGCTGAACCTCCAAACGCCAATTTCTCTTGAGTAGATTTGATAGTAACTACTGAACCAGAATTCATTTCGCTTCCTGTTGCTGGCAAAGTAAGAACTGTTCCAAAAGGTATTACTTTAGATAAATCCTTAATCAACAATCTTTTTTGTAGAATTTCCATTGGATTTCCTTCAAAATGTACGGCTGCCGAAATAAATTTTACCCCATCAATTACAGAACCTCCACCAACGGCAAGGATGAAATCAATGTTTTGTTTCTTAATTACGTCAACCGCTTTCATCAAAGTTTCAAAATGCGGATTGGGTTCGATTCCACCAAATTCAACAATTTCAAAATCTTTAAGATTCTTGATTACCTGCTCGTGAATACCATTTTTGAAAATACTTCCACCGCCATACGCCAAAAGGATTTTCGCTCCTTGAGGCACTAGCGTGGATAGTTTTTCTATTTGTCCTTTTCCAAAAACTAAATTGGTAGGATTGTATAATTCGAAGTTTAACATGATATTTTTATTTTAAAAAGAGGTGCTACGATACTTAGACTCTGAGTTTTTAAAGTATCTTAGCAACTTTCTTTTATTTTTTTGAATTCAATTGAGCCAATAATTTTTCAGCAACTAATTTAGACGAAGCTGGATTTTGACCTGTAATTAACAAACCATCTTCTACTGCGTATGGATTCCAATCTGCTACTTTAGAGTAAATAGCTCCGTTGGCTTGCAAAGCATCTTCTAATAAAAAAGGAACAACTTTAGTCAATCCAACCGCTTCTTCCTCGGTGTTTGAAAAACCAGTTACTTTTTTACCTTTCACTAAAAATTCTCCATTTACTTTCACGTTTTTCAACACTGCTGGTGAGTGACAAACAAAAGCTACAGGTTTGTTATTGGTGTAAAAAGACTCAATCAAAGCGCTAGAATTAGCATCAATAGCTAAATCCCATAAAGGTCCGTGTCCACCCGGATAAAAAACCGCATCGTAATCAGACTCTTTTACATCGCTTAATTTGTGCGTGTTTTTAAGTTTTGCTAGCAATTCAGTATCGGCATCAAAACGTTTTGTGTCTTCTGTTGCGGCAGATGGGTCTTCACTTTTTGGGTCAATTGGAGGTTGTCCACCTTTTGGCGTAGCAATATCAATTTGAACACCTTTGTCTAGTAATTCATAATATGGAGCAGCAAATTCTTCTGTCCAAAATCCCGTTTTTTCTCCTGTGTTTCCTAGTTCAGAATGACTGGTAACAACAAATAATACTTTTTTCATCTTAGTTTTTTTTGTTTTTTGTGCCGTTGCCGATAAGCAACCCACGGTTAATACTAGTAATGCAAATAATGCGATCTTTTTCATCTTGTACTTTCTTTGTACAAATTTACGGCGATTATGTTATCAGTAAAAATAATTTAAATTATGTTTGTGATAAATATATTTATATCATGGTCAATTTAGAATGGTACCGAACCTTTAAATCAGTGTATAAAAACGGAAATTTTTCGGCTGCTGCCAAAGAGTTGTTTATAAGTCAACCCGCTGTGAGTCAGCAAATATCCATGCTCGAAGCGCATGTGGGGTACAAGCTTTTCAATAGAAAGTCAAAAGGAGTTGAACCTACAGAATATGCTAAGTTACTCAATAATTTAATCATTGAAGCATTAGACCGATTGGAAAATGTAGAAAATGGTTTTCGAGCCAAAGCATTCAACGCCAATCGTTTAATTTCGATAGGAATTTCGAAACATTTAATGTCTAGTTTGGGGAGTGTCTTGGTTTCAAAGTTTGAATATATTGACTTTAGTTTCTACGACAATGACACGTTGTTTGAACTGGTAAACGAAAAAAAACTAGATTTTGCTGTGGTTACTCAACAATATGAAACCTTTGATACCATTCAAAAAAAAGTTGGTGAGATCAAACAGGTCATCGTTGGGTCGCCAGAAATTGATTCTTCAGCATTAAAAGCAAGCATAAAACTTAAAGATTTTGCGGCAATTGAACATTGGTTAAACGATCAAAAATGGTACAGCCACAATGCTCAAATTCCGCATATAAAATTATTTTGGTTGCATGTCTTTAATAAAAAAAGACCGTCGATGGTTCCTAACTATATCATTCCATCTGAATATGAAATGATTGAAATCATTTCGAGAAATATAGGAATAGGAGTAGTTTGGGATATTAATGCAAAAAAGCTACTAGCCGAAAATAAAATCCAGATGTTGTGGAACAGCAAGCAAATGCCCAGCACTTCTGTTTATGTCTTATCAGGTAAAAATGATAATTTGAGTACTATTTTTGAGAATATTCAAGTGGAATTGAAAAAGGTTTTTTGATTATTATTTAAATTATTCCATTATCATAACTTAGGGTGCAAATTAATAAGATTAGAAGTATAAAACTATTTCTATATTTGTGTAAATCTTACGCATTTAGAATATGAGTGAAAATCAAAATATAAAAGTTGCCGTTGATGCCATTGTTTTTGGTTACCAAAACAATCAGCTTTATGTATTATTAATACAGCAAAAATTTGGAACAAACGATTCTTATTGGGCATTGCCTGGTGGATTAGTACAAAATGATGAATCCTTGGAAGATGCTGTGAAAAGAGAGTTGAAAGAGGAAACGAACATTAGCGTTAATTATTTTGAACAGCTGTTTACTTTTGGTGACGATGTGTTTCGCGATCCCAGAAATCGTGTAATTTCAGTGGCATATTTTGCCTTAGTGGATTCCTCAAAACTTAAGGTCAAGGCCGATTCGGATGCCGAAAATGCACAATGGTTTAAAATTGATGAAGTGCCAGCTTTAGCTTTTGATCATACCATCATTTTAAGGAAGGCAATGCAGCGATTAAAGGCAAAACTCACGTATGAGCCTATAGGATTTGATCTGTTACCAAAAGAGTTCTTATTCTCAGAGCTCGAAAATTTATACTGCACTATTTTGGAAAAAGAAATAGATCGTAGAAACTTTAGAAAAAAAATACTAAGCTTTGAAATTATTGAAGAAACAGATCATTTTTCTCCTATAAAAAGCGGAAGACCTGCAAAACTATTCAAGTTTAACAAACAGAAATATAATGCTTTATTGAAGAAAGGTTTTCACTTCGAAATAAAGTTTGCGTATTTTTTACACAAATAAAATTGTTTATTAAAAAATACTATTTATATTTGCGTATAATTAACGCAAAATTTAAAAACTATGATACTCAATTTAGACCAAAACTTTAAACCATTTGCTGCACGGCAAGAAATCAATTTTCAAAATTTTACTTTTTCAGGAGGAGAACCTCATATTAAGATTAATCCTGATTTTGATACTACTCAAAAAGTAACCCTTACACATCGATTAAATTCTTTCAACGATTTAGGATTATTGTGCATTGCAGTTGATGCTTTACGCAGAATGGATGTGAAAAACATGGAGCTTTTTATCCCCTATTTCCCTGCTGCAAGACAAGATAGAGTGATGATTAAAGGAGAGCCATTATCGGTAAAAGTGTATGCCGATATTATTAATAGAATGCAATTCGATAAAGTGTTTGTATTTGATGCACATTCTGAAGTCACCCCTGCATTAGTAAACAACTGTGAAGTGATTCCGAATCATACTTTTATTGAAACGGTTGTAAAAGCAATTGGAAACGAAGTCAAATTAATTTCTCCAGATGGAGGTGCTTTGAAGAAAATTTATAAAGTTTCAGAATTTCTAGGCGGAGTTGAAGTAGTGGAATGCAGTAAAAGCCGAGATGTAAAAACTGGAAGATTATCTGGTTTTAAAGTCTATAATGACGATTTGCAGGGAATGGATTGTCTGATCGTAGATGACATTTGTGACGGTGGCGGAACTTTTGTAGGTCTTGCGGAAGAGTTGAAAAACAAGAATGCAGGTAAGTTATATTTGGCGGTAAGCCACGGGATTTTTAATAAAGGATTTGCTGTTTTGGATTGTTTTGAGAAAATATTTACTACCAATTCTGTAAAAGATTTTGAAGGAGAACGTGTTGAAGTGATAGGATTAAATCAATTTATATGAAATACGATATAAAAGATATAGCTCCCGAAAGTAAATTTTTGTTTTTCTGGGGACATCAACCTTCAAAAGATGGAATTATAACCAAAACCTGTTTTAGTCAATGGTGGGTAAGCCCATTTGTTGTTGATGGCATTACCTATAAAACAGCAGAACATTGGATGATGGCAAAAAAAGCCGAACTGTTTAACGACAATGAAATTTTAGAAAAAATAATTCAAGCGAATTCTCCTGCCGAAGCTAAAAAATTAGGACGAGAAGTGAGGAATTATGATGATACACTTTGGTTAGCCAGCCGATATGAAATTGTAAAACAAGGCAATCTCCATAAGTTCCATCAAAATTCAGATTTAAAAGCGTTTCTTGTGAATACTAAGGAAAGAGTTTTGGTAGAGGCGAGTCCAGTTGATGCTATTTGGGGAATAGGGATGGCAGGTGATCATAAAGATGTTTTGAATCCTGAGAAATGGAGAGGATTAAATTTATTAGGTTTTGCATTGATGGAAGTTAGAGATGAATTAGAATAGAACTAAGTATTAATTTAAATTACTTCAGATGTTAGTTTATAAGTATAGAGGAGGAAATGACGAAATTTTTACAAGAGATTTAGACTCTTTAGAAAAAAATTATTACTGGAGTGCAAATTTAGAAAGCTTAAATGATACTCAGGAAAGCATGATATCTCCTGATAAGTTTGTCAAACAATCAAACATTTTAAGTCTATTTTTTGGAAAAAAATCAAAGGATGCTCTGGTAAATGTTCATGAAGCTTTAGATGTTTTTCTTTCACATAAGAAAAGAGTAGGGATTTATTCATTGTCGAAAACATTTAGTGATGAGCTTCTTTGGGCTCACTATGCTAATTCTCATGCAGGTTTTTGTATTGAATATGAGTTAAATAATCTTTTGGATAATCATGTCCATGAAAATAGATATTCATTTCCTGTTATTTATAATCTTAATCCTTCTGAAATAGACTTAAAAGATGTTTCTTCTGCATCAAAAAACAATATTTTGATACAAAAAGCATTTGGTTGTAAATCAAAAAAATGGGAATACGAAAAAGAATATCGTATAGTTAATGATGATTTTGGAAAACATAGTTATGATTTTAGAACTGTAAAAGCAATTTATTTTGGTTTAAGAATGCCTGCTTCTCAGAAAGAAGAAGTAATTAAGAGGCTGAAAGGTAGGGGTATAAAATATTATCAAATAGTTCAGTTAGAAAAAAAGTATGGGTTAGATGCAGTTTTGATAAATGACATTGATGATGCGGAGTTAAATTATTTAAAATATATTCCTGTTGAGATTACGAATGAGGAATCAATAGATTACGAAATTTTTGAAAATTATTATATTAAAATTAGCAAGAAAGCAGAAATCAAGATTGCACTAAAATCTGTTATTTCTCAGGATCAAATAAGTTGGTTATCAAATATTTTCAAAGAACATTTATTTCAAGGTGCAGAAAGAATATTTATTTTCTATTATTTAGAAAGTGAAGGTAGAGATTATGTTTGGGCAACATCTCATTTTATGGAAGGAAAAATGAAAATTTCCATTAAAGATCTTATAGCTTAAAAAAAAACACAAAAATGAAAGATATTCAATATACAAAAGGAGATGCAACTGCTCCTCAATCAGAAGATAATAAAATCATTGTGCATATCTGTAATGATATTGGAGGTTGGGGAAAAGGATTTGTTATGGCGATTTCAAAAAGATGGAAAAAACCGGAAAATCAATATAGGGAATGGTTTAAATCAAAAGATGGTTTTGAATTGAGTAAAGTTCAGTTTGTTCAGGTAGAAGAAGATCTTTGGGTAGCAAATTTAATTGGTCAGCATAAAATCAATAAAGATGAAAACGGAAATGCTCCAATACGATATGATGCTATTGAAGAAGGTTTAGAAGCGATTGCGCTTTTTGCAACTGAAAACAAAGCTAGTATTCATATGCCAAGAATTGGATGCGGTTTAGCAGGTGGAAAATGGGAGAGTATTGAACCAATTATTTTAAAAAAACTTTCTAATAATGATATAGAAGTAACTGTATATGATTTTTAGAAAACGTTTAAAAATAGATAAAAAAGCATGAAAATATCCCTAATTCAATCCGATATTACAACTGTCAAAGGCGATGCAATTGTCAATGCAGCAAACACTTCACTGCTAGGAGGAGGCGGAGTTGACGGAGCAATTCACAGAAAAGGAGGAAAAGCAATTTTGGACGAATGTGTCAAAATTCGCAACAAACAAGGCGGTTGTAAAGTAGGCGAAGCTGTAATTACAACAGCAGGTAATTTGCCATCAAAATATGTAATTCATACTGTTGGACCTGTTTGGAATGGAGACAAAGAAGAAAAGAAAATGTTATTAGCAAATTGTTATAAAAGCTGTTTAACAATTGCCGAAAATCAAAATTTAAAATCAATCGCTTTTCCAAATATAAGTACAGGAATTTATCATTTTCCAAAAGATAAAGCGGCAGAAATCGCCATTGAAACGGTAAAGTCATTTCAATTTAATTCAATTGAAGAAGTGGTATTTGTTTGTTTTGATGATGAGAATTATGATTTGTATAAAAAGATTTTGATCTAAAAATCAAACATTATGAAAGAAAAAGAAATAAAAACAATAAGTAAGTTTTTGAGTTTGGTTCTGCGCCACGCTCCAGAAACAATTCAATTGCAATTGGATAAAAATGGTTGGGCAAACGTGGATGAATTAATAATTCAGTCCCACCAATTTGGAAAAGAATTTGATTTTGGTTTGTTAGAAGAGGTTGTTGAAACTAATGATAAAAAGAGATTTACGTTCAACGAGGATTTAACTAAGATAAGAGCTAACCAAGGACATTCGATTGACGTTGAACTTAACTTAAAAGAGTCAGAACCTAAAGATTTCTTGTACCACGGGACAGTCGAAAAATTTATTGATTCCATAAAAAAAGAAGGTTTACAAAAAATGAGTAGACAGTATGTTCATTTAAGTAAAGATAAAGAGACCGCAATAAAAGTAGGAAGCAGAAGAGGAAAGCCAATTGTCCTAAAAATTAATGCTCCAAAAATGTTTTTAGATGGATATAAATTCTATCTCTCCGAAAACAATGTTTGGTTAATTGATGAAGTACCAACTAATTATATCGAATTAAATTAAAATATAAATGCTACAAATAAAATTAGTTTATATAGAAGAAGAACTTGGAAATGCATGGATTAATGATTTTGCTGGTTGTACCAACGTAACAATTTTAAATGGCAATCTTTTAGAAACAGAATGTGATGCTATTGTTAGTCCTGCGAATTCTTTTGGATTTATGGATGGCGGTTTGGATTTACATATTTCTGAAAAATTTGGCTGGCATTTACAAGACGAATTGCAAGCAAAAATTGCAAGCTTAGACGAAAAAGAATTATTAATAGGTAAGTCCATTACTTTGGCAACAGGAAATGAAAAAATTCCATACCTAATTTCTGCCCCAACTATGCGAGTTCCTATGAGTTTCAATATAGCAACATCTGTCAACGCCTATTTAGCGATGAAAGCTATATTGATAGCTTGTAAAAATAATGAAACAATCAAAACGGTCGCTATTCCTGGATTAGCAACAGGTTGTGGAAGAATGCCATTTCATATTGCTTCAAATCAAATGTTTTTAGCTTACGATGAAATAATTAACGGGAACTATAAAGATTATAAGACATTTGGAGACACTCAAAAATTTCAATACAGATTAAATGAAAAAGGATTAATTTGGGATTATTAAAATGAAAAAAAGAACACTCGTTTTTGGCGATATCCACGGTGGCTTAAAAGCATTAGTCCAATTGCTTGATAGAGCTAGAATTAATCAAAATGATCAATTGATTTTTCTTGGTGACTACGTAGACGGATGGTCAGAATCAGCTCAATTGATCAATTTTTTAATAGCACTTTCTAAAAAATATTCTTGTGTTTTTATTAAAGGAAATCATGATGTGTGGTGTCAAGATTGGTTGATTAATCAAGAAATAAATGATATTTGGTTTTTGCATGGTGGAAAATCGACTATTGACAGTTATCAAAATGTTGATCTTTCAACAAAAGAGAAGCACCTTGATTTTTTTGCGAAGATGAAAGATTATTATGTTGATGAAAATAATAATTTATTTATTCATGCGGGTTTTTCATCTATGCATGGGCCAGAAAAAGAGCATTATACTACTAATTATACTTGGGATAGGACGCTCTGGGAAATGGCTTTGACAATGGATAAAAGAATTAAGAAAGATTCTCTTTCCTATCCAAAAAGGTTATTGATTTATAATGAAATTTATATTGGACATACACCTACACTAAATTATAATATTGAGGTACCAATGCAAGGATGTAATGTCTGGAATATCGACACAGGAGCTGGTTTTTATGGAAAAATGTCATGTCTTGATATTGAAACTAAAACATTCTGGCAAAGCGATGTTGTGCAGTCATTATATCCAAAAGAAAACGGAAGAAATAAATAAAAAATTGACTTAAAAAGCAATACAATGGATAACAAAATCAAATCAGGTTTATTCGGATTAGCAATAGGAGATGCATTAGGAGTTCCAGTAGAGTTTAAAACCAGAGATTTTTTAAGAAACAATCCAGTTCAGGATATGATGGGGTTTATGTGTTGGAATCAACCTCCTGGAACATTTAGTGACGATAGTTCATTGGCTTTTTGTACAGCTGAAAGTTTATGCAAAGGTTATGATATCGAAGATATGGCAACAACTTTTATTAAATGGATGCAGGACGGATACTGGGGAGCGCATCATAAAGTATTTGATATAGGAGGTACTACAAGATATTCTTTGGCAAGAGTCGTAAAAGGTGAATCGGCCAGATTTTCGGGTAATTTTTTTGAAGAAGATAACGGTAACGGATCTTTAATGAGAATACTGCCTTTAGTTTTTCATCTTCATAAAGAAACAGATATCGAAATTATTTACAAAAAAGTAAAAGCAGTTTCATCAATTACACATGCCCATTTTCGTTCGGTATTTGCTTGCTTTATTTATGTAATTTATTGCTTAGAAATCTTGGATGGAAAAGACAAAACAGAAGCATATAAGGAAATGCAAAAAATCATTGCAGTATTTTTAATAGACAAGAAATTTAATCCCATTGAAATTCAATTGTTCGATAGAGTTTTAAAAAATAATATTGCTGAATATCCTGAAAATGAAATTCACTCATCTGGTTATGTTCTTCATAGTTTAGAAGCGAGTTTGTACTGTTTTTTAAATTCTAATTCCTATGAAGAAACAGTTTTGAAAGCAGTTAATTTTGGAGGTGATACAGAAACAACAGGAACTATTTCTGGTGGTCTAGCCGGTATTTATTATGGAATCGAAAATATTCCAAAAAAATGGATTGAAAATTTAGTCAGAACAAATGATATTAAAGATTTAGCAGAACGATTATTAAAAAAAATAAATTAAAAAACATGAACCCACTTTTATTAACAGACGGTTACAAAGTTGACCACAAAAGGCAATATCCTGACGGAACGACATTAGTATATTCTAATTGGACTCCAAGAAAATCGAGAATTGAGGGTATTGATGAAGTTGTGTTTTTTGGATTGCAATATTTCCTAAAAAAATACATCATTCAAGATTTTGATTTGCATTTTTTTAAACAGCCAAAAGAAGAAGTGGTGAAAAAATATGCCCGCAGAATCAACAATTATTTGGCCGAAAACCAAGTGGGTACCAAACATATTGAAGATTTGCACGATTTGGGATATATCCCTATGGTTTTCAAAGCCTTGCCAGAAGGAGCCAGCGTGCCTATTCGCATACCTATGTTCACAATGTACAATACGATTCCTGAGTTTTTCTGGTTAACCAATTATTTTGAAACATTGCTTTCTGCGGTAATTTGGTTGCCTTGTAATTCGGCTACAATAGCAAAGCAGTACAGAAAAGTACTAGACAAATATGCCGAGGAAACGTCTTCAATGCCGAGGTTTGTGGATTGGCAAGGACATGATTTCTCCATGCGAGGAATGGGCGGTATAGAAGCAGCGGTAACATCTGCAGCGGGGCATTTATTGAGTTTTACAGGTTCGGATACGATTCCTGCAATTGATTTTTTTGAAGAGTATTACAATGCCAATTCTGACGCTGAATTAATAGCTGGTTCTGTTGCCGCAACTGAACATTCTGTAATGTGTATGGGTACTACCGAAGGAGAATATGAAACGTTCAAAAGATTAATTTGTGAGGTCTATCCAAAAGGAATTGTTTCTATTGTTTCTGACACTTGGGATTTATGGAAAGTATTAACAGATTATTTACCTCGATTGAAAGATGAAATTCTTTCAAGAGAAGGAAAAGTAGTGGTGCGTCCAGACAGTGGAGATCCAGTTGATATTATTTGCGGTAATCCAAATGGCAAAACTGAACAAGAAAAGAAAGGAGTAATTGAATTGCTTTGGGATGTTTTTGGAGGTACTGTAAACGCAAAAGGATTCAAGGAATTAGTACCTCAAATAGGAGCTATTTATGGAGACAGTATTACCGTAACTAGAGCAACGGCAATCTGTGAACGATTAAAAGCTAAAGGGTTTGCTTCTACTAATGTGGTTCTTGGAATTGGTTCATTTACCTATCAATACAATACAAGAGATACTTTTGGTTTTGCAATGAAAGCAACTTATGGAGAAGTCAACAGAGAAGGAAGAGCTATTTTTAAAGACCCGATTACGGATGATGGTACCAAAAAATCGGCTAAAGGATTAATGAAAATAGAATTGGTTGAGGGTCAATATACTTTAACGGATGAGGTTTCTTGGGAAGAAGAACAAAAAGGAGAATTGAAAGAAGTTTTTAGAGATGGAAAACTTTTAATTGACTTAAGTTTATCGGAGATTCGGAGTCAAGTAAAGAACAGTTTGTTGTAACCAACTTTGTAAAAATAGAAAGCCTAAATGTAAATTTTCATTTAGGCTTTTTTTGATTTTATTTCTTATAAAAATTATTATGATCAATGTACTCCCAAACTTTTGCAGGCAACAGCGGTTGAATGTTTTTGCCTTTTTTGATGTTGTCACGGATAAAAGTTGCTGAAATCTCTACAACAGGAGCATCAATCAGATGGATTTTTGGATGATTTTTAAATTCCAAATTTTCTTCTTCGGATGAGATTCGTGGATACACATAAATGTCATGACGCTCCAGGATTACTTCGTAGTTTTTCCATTTGTGTAACGATTTCAAATTATCTTCTCCCATGATTAAAGAGAATTCGTAATTAGGATATTTGTCTTCTAAATGAGCGAGTGTATTTACCGTATAATTTGGCTGTGCTAGTTTGAATTCAATATCCGAAGGCTTGATTTTTGGGAAATCCTCAGTAGCTAGATGGACCATTTGCAAACGGTGATAATCATCAAGTAGTGTGCTTTTTTTC
The DNA here is from genome assembly GCF_056428925.1 of Flavobacterium sp. GNP011. Lineage (NCBI taxonomy): Bacteria > Pseudomonadati > Bacteroidota > Flavobacteriia > Flavobacteriales > Flavobacteriaceae > Flavobacterium > Flavobacterium sp. GNP011. The sequence continues at coordinate 219,344 of NZ_JBWJVJ010000001.1, forward strand.
TTCAAAGGATTGTGTGGCGTAACTACCATCCAAATTTGATCTAAATCAGAATGCTCTGCCATGTGATTGGCAATGATAAGATGCCCAACATGAATGGGATTAAATGTTCCGAAATAAAGTCCGATTTTCATTTTTATTTTGTTTCGCTAAGATTCGCAAAGAGTTTTAGAAGTTTCACGAAGGATTTTTAAATGCTTAGTGAATCTCTTTTTTTTCTTTGCGAATCTTTGTGTGATAATTTTAATCCTAAACAAAATCCTTCACTAATTACTACGCTTCCTCAATTGCAATAGGCAAATTCTTCATATATCAGCTTTTCGCAAAGATTCACGAAGGATTTTTAACGCTTTGTGTATCTCTTTTTTTTCTTTGTGAATCTTTGTGTGATAATTTTAATCCTAAACAAAATCCTTCACTAATTACTACGCTTCCTCAATTGCAATAGGCAAATTCTTCATATATCAGCTTTTCGCAAAGATTCACGAAGGATTTTTAACGCTTTGTGTATCTCTTTTTTTTCTTTGTGAATCTTTGTGTAATAATTTTAATCCTCAACAAAATCCTTTACCAATTGATAGGCTTCTTCAAGAGCAACTGGCAAATCATAGTTTTTGATAATCACATCAAATTGTGGTGCAGTTGCAAGTTCTACAGATGCCTTAGCGATACGCATATTGATTTTATCGTCACTTTCGGTAGAGCGTTCCTTTAATCGTCTTTTAAGTTCATCCACGCTTGGTGGTTTCACAAAAACAGCAAGAGTTTCCTCTGGAAATTTATGTTTGATGCGCAATCCGCCGGCTACATCAATATCAAAAATTACGTTTTTACCGAGTGCCCAGATACGTTCTACTTCGCTTTTTAAAGTTCCGTAAAAATTGTCTCTGTAGACTTCTTCCCATTCTACAAAATCCTCGTTTTTAATGTGCGTTTTAAAATCTTTAAGCGACATAAAATAGTAATCCTTGCCACTTACTTCTTCACCACGAGCTTCGCGCGTAGCTGCTGATATGGAAAACTCTAAATTCAAGTCTTCTTGTTTTAATAAATGCCTAACTATGGTCGTTTTTCCTGATCCTGACGGTGCCGAGAATACGATTAATTTTCCTTTTTTCATCTTTATAATGATTAGTCCAGAGTTCTTGGTCCTTAGTCCTTCGTTTTTGAACACGAGAGACTAACGACTAAGTACTAATTACTTTTATAATACATTCAACACCTGTTCCTTAATTTTCTCCAATTCGTCTTTCATTTGAACGACTAATTTTTGCATTTGTGCGTGATTTGATTTGGAACCCATCGTATTAATTTCACGTCCCATTTCTTGAGTAATAAAGCCTAATTTTCTACCGTTAGCTTCGGTTCCGTTGATGGTTTCTAGGAAGTAATCTAGGTGGTTTGTCAAACGTACTTTTTCTTCGGTGATGTCTAGTTTCTCTAAGTAGTAAATCAATTCTTGTTCAAATCGATTTTCATCAACATTCACTTTCAATTCAGAAATAGCAGTTTGCAAACGATCTTTTATGGCTTGCACACGTTCTGGATCAAGCGCCAAAGCTTCTGTCATGTATTGACGAATGTTGCCAATACGCAATTGGAATTCTTTTTCAAGTGACATACCTTCATCTCTTCTAAAATTCAAGATGTTTTGCAACGCCTCTTCAATAACAGTTTGAATTTGAATCCAATCGTTTTCGTCAATTTCTTCGCGTTCTATTTTCATGGCGTCGGGCATTCTAATGGCCATTTTCATCAACTCTGTTTCGTATCCTTCGTTACAAATTTCTTTAAGTTGATCCATATATGCTTTTACAATCGGTACATTGACTTTGGTAGAAGTTTGTTCAGCAGTACTTTCTATAAAAACAGAAAAATCTACTTTTCCGCGTTCGAGTTTCATCGCAATTTGGTTGCGTAAACCCAATTCCATTTCGCGGTACAGCGAAGGCATGCGTACATTTAAATCCAAACCTTTACTGTTCAAGGATTTTACTTCGACTGTTATTTTTTTGGTTGGTAGTTGCAAAGTAGCTTTACCAAAACCGGTCATTGATTGTATCATATCATTTTATAAAAAGAGCTCAAAGATAAGGAAAAACTTTTTCAGTCTCAGTCTCAGTTTTTAGGGTGTAGTTTGCAGTATTTAGTCTCAGTTTTCAGCAATCAAATTTGCAACCAAATCTCATTTTTGTAGACTACTTTTCACAACTGCCAACTGCAACTGCTCACTGTAAACTAGTTCTTTTTCATCGTCACCAAATAAACGCCAATAAAAATCAAAACTGCCGAACCAATTTTTACCAAACTCAACTCATCTTTACCCAAACCGATGGCAAAAATGGTTGCAAATAAAGGTTGTAAATAGATAAAAACGGCCACGGTTGTTGGTTTTAATTCTTTCATCGAAAGTAAATTCAACAAATACGTGAAGAAAGTCGAAAAAATCACCACAAATCCTATTTTCCATCCAATAGCCGCGGGTACTGCTATCCAATCAACGGCTTGAAATTGGCTCCAGCCAAAAGGCAAAACCATTAAAAAACCAAACAAATAAATCCATTTTACAAACGTGAACGCATTGTATTTGTCCATCAATTTCTTGACTACAATTAGGTAAAACCCATACGAAATGGCATTGACCAAAACGAGGAAATTCCCCAATCCAGCATTGGTAGCATTGCCAATAGACTTGCCGTAAAGAATAAGAAACGCAGTTCCTATGAGTCCTAGGATGATTCCAAAAATTTTTCTCTTTTGCATGCGTTCTTTCATAATAATGGCCGAAAGTGTCAATACAATCATAGGAGTAGACACCATAATTACCGCTGCACTTATGGGCGAAGTCAAGCTTAATCCTTTAAAGAAAGTTAGCATATTAAAGGCTACACCAAAAAAAGCTGCCGCTATAATTCGAGGAAAATCACCAATCTCAATTTTTTCCTTTGGCATAAAAAGCCAAACCAACCAAAATAAAATCACCGAACCTCCTACACGCAGCAAAATAAACCCATACGCATCAATGTACGCCGGCATAACATCCTTAGCAATGGTAAAAGTTACACCATAAATAATGGAGACCAGTGTAGCGCCAATGAGCGCGAGATTTCTTTTAGACATGGGCAAGAGCAAGATTTACTTGATGCATGTTTTGCTGGCTGTTGCCAATGTAGATTTTGTCTTTTATAATAAATACCGGACGACTCAAAAACGTATAATGTTCCAGAATGTATTTCTTGTAATCGTCTTCGGTTAAGGATTTGTTTTTCAAATCCATTGATTTGTAAAGCTGTGCTTTTTTACTAAAAAGTGCTTCGTAACTGCCTGCAAGTTCTCGCATTTGTTCTAATTCTTCCAGCGTAATGGGGTCTTGTTTGATGTCATGAAATTTAAAATCATGTTCTTTAGGTAATGATTTTATAATTTTTCTGCACGTGTCGCAGGAGGCGAGATAGTATATTTTGTCCATGGATAGCATAATTTCTTTGTGCAAAGAAAATTCATTTGACACTGAAAATGATTATTTTTATAGAAAAAATAAAAAAATGCATCAAACATTTGATATTGCCAAAGCAAGTAGAAAAGTGTTGTCACAATTTCTGGAAAACTATACTTTGGAGCAACTAAATAAAATGACTCCGGGATTTAATAACAATTTAATTTGGAACATCGCGCACATTGTGGTTACACAACAAAGGTTAGTTTATAAATTTTCGGGAATGCCTATGATTATTTCTGACGAATTATTTGAAAAATATAAAGGTGGAACCAAGCCACTTCAAGATGTAACACAAGCTGAGGTTGATGAAATCCAGTCATTGCTTTTTGAAACTATTAATCAAACCGAAGTAGATTTTAATAATAAATTCTTTAAAGACTATCAGGAGTATACTACTTCAATAGGCCTGACTATTAAAAACATTGAAGATGCATTATCTTTTAATAACTATCATGAGGCGCTACACATGGGCATCATTATGAGTATTAGAAAGTTTGTATAAGTCAAAAAATGATTATTTTTATAGAAAAAATAAAAATCATGAAGCAATTATTTGATGTAGCTACAACCAGTAGAAAAATGATGTCGAAATTCTTAGATAGCTATTCGCTGGATCAATTGAATGCCATACCGCAGGGATGCAGCAATAATTTAATCTGGAACATTGGGCACATTGTTGTCTCACAACAACTGCTAGTATACAAACTTTCGGGTTTACCTATGTTAGTTTCAGAGGAATTGGTGGAGAAGTATAAAAAAGGAACCCGCCCAGAAGTTGATGTTACACAAGCCGAAGTAGACGAAATGAAGGCCTTATTGTTTGCAACTATAGCGCAAACTCAACTGGATTATGAGCAGAAAAAGTTTGTTACTTACATGGAGTACACCACCTCTACCGGTGATCACGTCCTGCAAAATGCCGAAGATGCCATGGCTTTCAGTAATTTCCATGAAGGCTTACATATAGGCAATATGCTCATCATTCGAAAGTTTATTTAGGAGCTATATCCCGCCATTCGTTTCATCTCTGGCCCAAAACCCTTTTTTTCTAAGGCATAAAAGGAGCTTCCTGCGGTCGCTCTTTTCTACCAAGAAAAAATAGGGTTTTGGGCCAGAGGATTTTCACTGCTGTCGGGGCTAGGGGGACTTTTCTTTTGAGATGTAACGTTCTAAAAAAGGTAATGCCTTAGTGTGAGTTCAAAACTTTGTTTTCGATAAAAAAGATAATATTTGATCTAAATGTGATATCGATTACCTTTTTAATTAATATTTATCTTGATTTAATCAGTGTATTTTATTTCACTATATTGTCTAAAATACAATTGAGTTCCGATGGTAAGTACAGTTATACTAGCTAACCAAATGAAGTACCCTAATTCTACGGATAAAATTTTACCAGAAGTTCCGCTTTCTGAAGCTAGAACTGAATTCCAAGAATAAAATGATATAGCTAAAATCAAAGCTGTAAAATTAAATTTTGAGGCTAGATTTTTGTCCATAATTAAACAAAAAATAGATATTAAGCATAAAGGATTAGCCAACCAGATTAACCATTCTAAAGTGCCACCTCCCAAAATTGCAAGGCTCCCTGTTACAAAGCACGATAAAGAAGACATCATTTTTACACCTTGGTATTCATACGAGAATGCATCGAAAGTGAGGGAGGCTGAAAATATTGACAAACTCAATGTGATTAATAGTACCTTGAAGATGTTTTTATTTATATTTTTCTTCACTTTTTATTGATTTATAATTTGAAATACAAAGTTTTGAATAACTTTTCAAAATGTATAAAGCTTTAAATTTTATAGCGCAACAATTATCTTAGATTTAAAACAACTATTTAATCTCTAAATAATAATTTATATCAGTGTATGCCAACAATAATTCTTTTGGGCCATCGGCATAGGATGCAGCTTCGTAGGAGTTGTAATAAAGCAGTAATCCTTTGTCTGTGTAAAAAATATTTTGAGGAAGCGCAAATTTATCCTCTTCAAACATCAGTCCTGTAGCGTTTATCGATGCTGTACTTGGGATTTTGTATTTGGCTCTAAATTTCTTTTCGGCGAAAGCCATAAAAGCAGCTTTATCCTTAAAAATAGCTTCGTTTGTAATGGTCTTGCCTGTTGATGGGTCAAACAATAAAGAGCGCAAACCTTGATAGCCATGAGCACCTCCCGTATAGGTGTAATGATTGATTTCTAGATTCAAAATTCCTTCTGATTGATACCTTACTTTCCCCGTTATAGTAGCCTCCCAACCAATAGTTTCGCTAGGAAAATCTTTGTGTAATTTCTCGTAGGAGTCAATGAAAGCAGTAGTTAAATCTTTATAATTTGTTGCGGCATATGGCTTTTCACCAAAGTAAACAATCTCTTTTAAAACCGAAAACACTTTTTTGTTAATACTATCGGCTTCCACAGAATTGTCCTGTGCAACTGGAATTTTGATACTGATTTGTGGGCAGTTTTCTTGGCAAGCAATCTTCGATTTTTTTTCGAAAGAAACAGAAGTAAAGTGAAGCTCCTTTGTACAACTAGTTAAAAAAAGGAATAGTACTCCAAAAACGAAATAAGGTTTCATTTGTAAATTGTTAATTATATACAAAGGTATCAACTTGTAGCTTGGTTAAAATAAATTAAAGGGTAAATTTGTGAAACATTTAGGTAATAAAATCAAACGATATGAAATTCAATACAAAGGTAATCCACGGTGGGCAACACCATGATCCAAGTACAGGAGCAGTTATGCCGCCAGTATATCAAACATCAACATTTGTACAAACCAGCCCAGGGCAGCCATTAAATCCAGACTATGAATACAGTAGGGCTGCAAATCCTACCAGAAGCGCTCTTGAAAACGCTTTGGCAAGTATTGAGAACGGAACTCGTGGATTGGCTTTTTCATCAGGATTAGCGGCTACAGATTGTGTGTTGCGATCTTTCAAAGCAGGAGACGAAATCATTGCTATGGATGATTTATATGGAGGAACGTACCGCATGTTTACGCGTATTTATAAAGATTCAGGAATAAAATTCCATTTTGTGGACATGAATGACTTGGAAAAATTCAAGTCGTTGATCAATGAAAACACGAAGATGGTTTGGGTAGAAACGCCCACAAACCCTTTAATGAAGCTAGCCGATATTCAAGAAATTGCAAAAATCACGAAGGAAAACAACATTCTTTTTGCTGTTGATAATACTTTTGCAACGCCATATTTGCAAAAACCATTAGACTTAGGAGCTGATATTGTAATGCATTCTGCTACAAAATATTTAGGAGGACACTCTGATGTGATTGCGGGAGCTTTGATTGTAAAAGATGAAGCACTGGGAGCACAATTGCATTTTCAACAATTTGCTACTGGCGCTACACTTGGACCCATGGATAGTTTTTTAGTACTTAGAGGAATAAAAACGTTACACTTACGCGTACAAAGACATTGTGAAAATGGAGCTAAGGTGGTTGAGTTTTTAAACAATCATCCAAAAGTAAAAACAGTATATTATCCTGGATTACCGAGTCATCCATATCATGAAATTGCCAAAAAACAAATGAGTGGTTTTGGCGGAATGGTATCTTTTACATTTGTATCGGGTAAAAAAGAGGATGCAATTGACTTTCTAGAAAAAGTTAAGGTATTTACTTTGGCCGAATCTCTTGGTGGCGTTGAGTCTTTAGCCAATCATCCAGCGTTAATGACACACGCATCCATTCCTGAAGATAAACGTAAGGAAATTGGAATTACGGATGATTTGGTTCGTTTGAGCGTAGGTATCGAGGATGCAGATGATTTAATCGAAGATTTAAAACAAGCATTGGCCTAATAAAACAAACCCCAAAACAGAAAAGAATGTTTTGGGGTTTGTTTTTACACAAATAATGGTTTGACTGATTAATCTAAATAATGAATGTACCCTACATTAAACCAAACTAGCCAGTCATTAGCTTTATTTTCTTTATAAATTTCTGGGTTGGGATTAAGCCCATCTACCCAGTTAGAGAAATAATATTGAAAACGTAAATCAACCATCAAATCACCAGAATCGGTTAATTTATATCGAGATCCAACACTTGATACAACAGACAAAACAGTACCCTGCTCAGATGAAAACCCGTAAGCACGCCCTTCTGATGGGGTGAGGTATTTAGGAAAAGTAGTAGCAGCATTTCCTAGCGGACCAACAGATGATTTAGCTTTCGTATTATAGTAACTAAATTGACCACCTAAAGTTATAAATGGAGCAAAACCTCCTGTTACTGCTGTAAAGTCTCTTATGTTCCAAGGATAAAATTCAAGTTGCATACCAAGATTTGTTACTGCGGTACTTCCGGTCATGGCACGTAATTGTTGGGCTCCAAGTGAATTTTTACTTGGGTCAACATATTCGCCAAAATGTTGCAAATTGGTTTTATTAAATGATAATTCAGTTCTTAATTTAAAGTGTTGGTTAAAATAAGTTCTAGAAGTGTAATTGTAGTACTTGTCATAGGTGAAATTCAAGTAATGAACTAAGCCAATACCAAATCCTGTGTTTCCTGCATTGGTAGATAGATCGTATCGTTCTCCATAATCAGACTGGAAAGCAACTGGGCCTACAATTATTCCAACTTCGTGCGAAAAACCGTCGAATTGAGCATTTGAATAATTAGAAAATCCAAAAATAACTCCCAAAAAAAGTATTATTTGTCTGATCATTAGTGTGTATTGTTTTCAAAACTATACAAATATATAAAAACCTCGCTCATTTTAGAAAGGAAAAGCAAATTAAAAATAAACACTTAATTTCTTATTTACTTACGAAAGTGGTAATCAATAGCATTATTTGCATTCATCTTAAATACAATTGTTTGAAATTGCTTAATAAATAGATAATTCTAAGCATAAAATAAAAAAACTAAGACCGTATATTTTTATAAAATGTATCTTTGTAAATTATAACGAAATCGTTTTCTTAATTAATTACTTATATTCTATGTTACTAAAAATAAATGATTTTATGGCTCAAGTTGAGGCCAAGAATCCAAATGAACCTGAATTTATTCAAGCTGTTAGGGAATTTGCTGAAACAGTCATTCCATTTATTGCAGAACAAAAAAAATACGACGGTAAAAACTTATTACTTAGAATTACTGAGCCTGAGCGTTCTATCATTTTTAGAGTTCCTTGGGTTGATGATAAAGGAGAAATTCAAGTAAACAGAGGTTTTAGAATTCAAATGAACTCTGCCATTGGTCCATACAAAGGAGGAATTCGTTTTCATCATACTGTAAATTTATCAGTGCTTAAGTTTTTAGCATTCGAACAAGTTTTTAAAAACAGTTTGACTACATTACCTATGGGTGGTGGAAAAGGAGGTTCTGATTTTGATCCACAAGGAAAATCAGATGCTGAAGTAATGCGTTTTTGCCAATCGTTTATGACAGAATTGTGCAGACACATTGGGCCACAATTAGACGTTCCAGCTGGTGATATTGGTGTAGGTGCTAGAGAAATAGGGTATTTATTTGGTCAATATAAAAGAATCAGAAATGAGTTTACTGGTGTTTTAACTGGTAAAGGATTAGCATACGGTGGATCTTTGATTAGACCAGAAGCTACTGGTTACGGTGTGGTATATTTTGCGGAGCAAATGTTAAACACTATCGGACAAAACATCAAAGGAAAAAGAGTTTCTATTTCTGGATTTGGAAATGTAGCTTGGGGTGTTGCCTTAAAGGTAAATGATCTAGGTGGAAAAGTAGTTACTATTTCTGGTCCTGATGGATATATCTATGATGAAGAAGGAATTTCAGGAGATAAAATTGACTTCATGCTTGAAATGAGAGCAAGAGGTGATAACAGAGCTGAAGCGTATTTAGAAAAATATCCAAATGCTGAATTCCACAAAGGAAAAAGTGTATGGGAAGTGAAAGTGGATGTTGCAATTCCATGTGCTACTCAAAATGAGTTGAACGAAGAAGATGCAAAAAAATTAATTGCAAACGGAGTAATGTGTGTAACCGAAGCTGCAAACATGCCATGTACCCTTGAAGCTATAAAAGAATTCTTGAAAGCTAAAGTACTTTTTGCACCTGGAAAAGCTGCAAATGCTGGAGGAGTAGCTGCTTCAGGACTTGAAATGACACAAAACTCTATCCGTTTAAACTGGACTAGTGAAGAGGTTGATTCAAGACTTAAAGAAATCATGGTTGGAATTCACAATCAGTGTAAGCAATATGGTACAGATGAAGAAGGATATGTAAACTACGTAAAAGGAGCAAACATAGCTGGATTTGTAAAAGTTGCCGATGCAATGCTAGCACAAGGCGTGGTATAATACACTGCTTAAATTATAATAAACCTTCTATCGTGTATGCGGTAGAAGGTTTTTTTATGTAACAAATAGCCTTAACTTTCGTTTGTTTATATTTGTAAATCAATAGTGCTACATTAGATGAAAAATTTTTTTTCGCTTATTTTACTTTTTACAGGGATGTTTTTGGGTTTTGCCCAAAGCGACTTATCCTGGCAAGGGTATTTTTCATATTCTGAAATTAAAGATGTTTCTCAGTCTGCAAATGCGGTATTTGCAGCTTCAGAAAACGCTTTGTTCTCTAAAAATTCACTCACAAATATAATAAAAACAACTACTACGGTTGATGGCCTTTCGGGAGAAACCATATCAACATTATACCATAGCACAGCGCTCAATAAGACTGTTTTAGGTTATGAAAACGGACTTATTATAGTGATCAATGAGCAGGACGGAAGTATGTCGAGAATAGTAGACATTATCAATAAGAAACTGTCTCCTACTATAAAAAAAATCAATCATTTCTTAGAACATCAAGGAATACTTTACGTCTCTTGTGATTTTGGGATTGTACAGTTTAACTTATCAACCATGCAATTTGGAGACACGTATTTCATTGGCGACGGCGGAACAGAAATGAAAGTGCACCAAATGGCACTTTTTAATGGATATTTTTATGCTGCTACTTCCAGCGGGATTAGAAGAGCCTTAGCCATAAACCCAAATTTAATAGATTATAATCAGTGGGAAACACTAACATCAGCCTCTTGGATAGGAGTTACAACGCTTAATCAAGAATTGTATGCTGTCAATGCTACAGGAGCAATCCAAAAGTATAATGCAGTTACAAATACTTTTGTGCTATTTTCACAATTGCCACAGCCAGCAATAGATATGAGAGTTGGAGCAGGTATTATGGTTGTGAGTACTCCAAGCACACTATATTTTTATAACAGTCAAATGATTTTGCTTCGGGAACTAAACGCCAATCAGATTCCTGAGACCAACATCACCTTTACGTGCGCTACCGTAATTGGTGATACGGTTTATATTGGTACACAAGAAAATGGATTATTTACAACCGCTCTTAATGGATCATCCGTATTTGAAAACAGTACACCCTCAGGACCATTAAGAAATAATATTTTCGCTTTGGATCTCACGCCTTCTGTGCTTTGGGCAGTGTACGGAGAATTTGCAGGGGATTACAATCCATTTCCGTTGGATAGCTATGGCATAAGTAAATATGATAAGGAAGGCTGGCTAAATATTCCTTATGAATCGGTATTAGGAGCGCAAACTATAGGTAAAGTGATTGTGAACCCAATAAACGAAAATCAAGTGTATGCGAGTTCTTTTTTTTCAGGGCTTCTCAAAATTGAGAATGATGTTCCAACTATTTTATTCAATCAAACCAACAGCGGATTAGAGTCGCTTACTTTTGGAGGAACTAATAATGTTGATATACGAATCAATGCAACGGCATTTGACAAGTCGGGGAATTTATGGGTAACCAATAGTAGAATTAAAAACGGGCTTAAAGTTTTGCGTACCAATGGGCAATGGCAAAGCTATGCCATGGATAAAATTCTAGATGTGCCCGAAGAGAATAATTATGGTGCCATTGTAATAGATAAAAACGGTACAAAATGGCTGGCTACAAGTGAAGACGGTGTGGTAGGATTCAATGAAAACGGAACCACTTTTAAAAAAATGACAGTGGGTGCCGATACGGGTAATTTACCCATTTCAAACGTAAGAACTGTAGCTATAGATACTAGAAACCAACTCTGGATAGGAACATCAAAAGGGTTGAGGGTTTTGAATAGCGTGAATAATTTCCTGTCAGATACGCCCTTAAAAGCAAATCCTATTATTATCATTGATGACAACCTGCCTCAAGAATTGTTGTTTGAGCAATTTATCACATCCATTGTTGTAGATGGCGCTAATAATAAGTGGATAGGAACCGCTGATGCGGGACTTTTTCTTGTATCACCAAACGGTCAGGAAACCAGATACCATTTTACAACAAGCAATTCTCCGCTACCCAGCAACACTATTAATGACATTGATATTAATGGGATAACTGGCGAAGTATTTATTGCCACCAGTAAAGGTATGATATCATTCAAAGGCGTTTCTACCACTGCAAATGAAGATTTAAGTAAGGTTTATGTGTATCCTAATCCTGTTCGGCCAGATTTTCAAGGAACTGTAAAAATTGCAGGATTATTAGACAAAGCAAATGTAAAAATTACCGATGTAGGCGGAAACTTAGTATATGAAACTACCTCCGAAGGTGGAACAATAGAATGGGACACAACCGCTTTTGGGAAATACAAGGTCGCATCTGGAGTTTATATGATTTTTATTTCGGCACAAGATGGTGTTGAAACTACCATTAAAAAAGTAATGATAATTAGATAATTTAGAGAGATGAATTTTTCAATCTTTACATTTTTCAATCTTTAAATTAAAATTGTGCAAGTCAAAACCAAAGCTATTGTTCTTTCTTCATTAAAATTTCAAGAGAAAAGCTTGATCGTAAAATGTTTTACACTTTCGCACGGTTTAAAATCATATTTTGTTCGGGATGCTTTTTCGAGTCGGAAAGCAAGTCAAAAAAAGGCTTATTTTCAGCCTTTGACCATTCTTGAAATTGAGGCCGTTCATAAAAACAAAGGCACTTTAGAAAATTTTAAAGAGATAAAAATCAGCTCGGCTTTTCATTCCATACACTCCGATATTTATAAGAGCACCATGGTGATGTTCATTTCAGAAATGCTGCACCATTCCATTCACGAAGAGGAAGAAAACGAACCCCTTTTTACATTTTTAGAAACCGCATTACACTGGTTAGACAACCACGATGAAATAGCTAATTTCCATCTAATTTTGTTATTAGAAACCACCAAATATCTCGGTTTTTACCCCGATACTTCGGATATGGACATGGCTTTTTTTGAAATGACCGAAGGTATTTTCACACCCTTTCACGCCATCAGTTCACTCACGGAGCACGAAAGTAATTTGTTTAAAAAACTGATTGATTTAAAATTCGACAACAATCAAAAAATCTTCCATGTCATAGAACGCCAAATCCTTCTAAAAATACTGATTGATTACTACAGTTTCCATTTAGACGGTTTCAAAAAACCAAAATCACTCGATGTTTTAAAAGAGGTTTTCTCCTAAAATCTTGGGCGTGCCCCTACGTAAAAACTCCGGGTCAGGCTGTCCGCTGTATCTTTTATTCCGTAAACTCCATAAAAGGATGCCGCTTCCATCCTTCACGCAAAACACATGATAAATTGTACAAAAGCAAAAAATTGCAGCTCATTTTGTACTATTTGTTTGTATATTAGCGCAAAGAAATGCCGCTGTTAGCAAGTTAAAGCAGTTGTTTTTGATTTAAATTTGAAATAGAGTTTCGTGTATTTGTGAGTTACCTGCAAGCTTAAAAAAAATGTGGAGAATTCAAGAAACAAACAATGAAAAATAAAAAAAAGGTTAATGGATAAAATTAATTTATTGGTTACAATCTCTCTAATAACAATGTTCATTTCATTATTTCTAGCATTATTTTTGGTTACAGTCAAAACAGAACATAAATTAAGTAATCGTCTTTTTGCCTTTTTTTTGTTTTTAACTGCAATTGACATGATTGGAAATATAAACTCTTTGTTTTATATCTCGTTGAATGTTAGAGTTTTTATAAGTTCATTTTTTTTCTTACAACTTCCCACTTTTTATTTATATGTCTTATCCGTTTGCTATTCTGATTTTAAGCTCAAGCAAAAACATTTAATTCATAGTGTTGCTTTTTTAATAGCAAATTTAATATTATTACCCCACTTTTATACTGTCGATTTGCCTTCAAAAATTCGTTTGCTCGAAAAAAGTAGTAGTATACCAGAAATACAGTTTAATCATATTTTAATGCACATTCAAATGCTGTTATACATCGTTGCAGCTTTTATGATATTGAGAAAAGCAAGGAAAATTTATCTTGAAAATTATGCAGGAGCAAGTATCGAATCGCTTAATTGGTTATTTCAATTTACCTTGGCATTGTCAGTCTTTTACTTCATTGCGCTAGTAAAAAACATATTTAAGTTTACAGTGTATCTTAACATCTCCGAAGGGTTAAAAATTGGACTTCTGGTATTTGAATTCTTCATCATTTTTTGGTATTTATATAAAGCATTAAATAATCCCAGTTTATTCCGGAATATTGATTCAAAATTAAAACTTGTTGCTGATATTATCTCGGAAGAGAAAAAAATCGAACCGGAAACTTTAAACGAAGATCTTTTGAGATTAAAGAACTATATGGCTGATGAAAAGCCATTTCTTGATCCTGCTTTGACGATTCAGGATATTTCAAATTCTTTAGATATTCCAGTTCGTGAATTATCAGTTTTAATTAATCATCAGTTGGGTCAGCATTTTTATGATTTTGTGAACACTTACCGGATCGAAAATACAATTGAAATTTTGAAAGATTCATCAAAAAATAAAGTCACAGTTCTTGAGATTTTGTATGAAGTTGGTTTTAATTCTAAATCTTCTTTTAATACTGCTTTTAAAAAACACACAGGAAATACACCAACTTATTATCGTAAAATACTACAAAACAACTACTTGTAATTACTCGTACTTTTTACTTTAACTATTCGTACCAATTTTTTTTCAGAAATGTGGTCGAGTACATCCATTCGGTCGCATACGTTTCAATTCTTCCACAAATTTGTATCGAAATAATTTATTAACACAAAATAAACGATACAATGAGAACTTCATTAAAAATTTTAGCAGCGCTTTTAGTAAGCAACTTTTCTTTTGGACAAGACATTTCTAAAAAGATTGATTCTATAATAAGTGCGAATTATCAAAAAAATCCTGACGTTAGCATTAGCGTTGGTTTCGTTAGCAATAATGTAGAATATTTTACAGCGTATGGTAATTTGAGTAAGGATAGTCAGACTAAAGTAGACAAAAATACGCTATTCGAAATTGCCTCTATTACTAAAATCTTAACTTCAAATTTAATTGCACAGGCAGTTATTGAGAATAAAATCGAATTAGAAGATTACATTGATAACTATCTTCCGAAAGCCTATGTTTTAAATAAAAATCTCAAAAACAAAATCAAAATTTCTGACTTGGCTTCTCATCAATCTGGTTTGCCTGATATTGATTTTGCAAGGTTAATTGAGATTGATCCGCAACAGCCAGTAAGTAGCATAACGGAAGAAACATTGACTACAATAATCAATAATTGTACAGAGTTAAAAGATTATGGTAAGTACCGTTACTCTACCATTGGCTATACTTTACTGGGACTAATTCTAGAAAAAGTGTATGGCAAAAGTTATGATAAAATTATCAAAAGCAACATAATAAATCCATTAAAAATGACTAATACCTTAACTATAAACTTCGATGTGAAAAACAAAGTTGTTGGTTACAACCCTGATGGAGGTGCTCAAGAATTATTTAATTGGAATATCACTGCACCATCAGGATTAATAAAATCTACTGCTTTTGATATGGTTAAATACCTCAAAGCGGTCTTAAATAATGAAACGGCAATTGGTAAAGCCGCTATGATTACAGAAGAAATCTTCTATAAAGATGAAAAAAGAGAATTAGGTTTAGGTACAAACATAATGACCGATGATAAAAATACACGTTATCAAAAATCTGGTGATTTAATGGGGCAATCTTCACTAATATGCTACAATAGAGCCAAAAATTGGGGGATTATTATATTGCTAAACCAAAGAAACTCAGAAATCAGAAATAAACTATTGAAAGAAATTTATAACACCATTTTGAAATAAATAAAAAGCAAGCAGGTAACAGCGGTTTTGCGAGATTGTGAAATAGTTGGTAAAATTCACGTTTATCTATCTCAAGAAATTTTATCTTAGCAGAAAAATCTTGGGCATGCCCCTTCGTAAAACTTCGGGTCAGGCAGTCCACTGTATCTTTTATTCCGCAAACTCCATAAAAGGATGCCGCTTCCATCCTTCACGCAAAACCACATGAGAAACGATACAAAAACAAAAACCTTGTAGCTCATTTTGTACTATTTGTTTGTATATTAGCGGAAAGAAATGCTGTTGCTTGCAAGATAAAGCAACTTGTTTTGGGTGTAAGTTCGCGATAGTGTTACGTGTATTTATGAGTTACCAGCAATTTTGCCCAAAAAAATAACGTAAAAAAATAACGTAAAAAAATAATCGAAAAATGAAGAAAAAATTATCCATTGTATTTGCATTAACATTTAGCATTTGTACATTTTCTCAAAGTATTTATCTAACTAAAAGAAATTATAGTTCAAGTCCAACAATTTTAAGTTTACAAAAAATAAATCAATCGAGCGGAAATGTAATTGACAATTTCAATTTCACTACGACTTTCACGAATAGTTTTGGAAACAATGTAAAAGATCTAACTTTTAATAGTCAAACAAATGAAATATTTGGAATGGCTGGAAATACAATCGTAAAATATAATATTACAACTGGTGCAGAAACATCTTTTAATTTGCCAATAGTTCAATATGTTGATTACAGAGATTTAATTATTGCTGAGAATAAATTATATGTTACAAAAAGAGATTACAGCAGTTTGAACGTTTCAACATACATTCATTCATTACAAGAATTGAATCAAACAAATGGAAATGTAATAAGTAATTATAATTTTACGACTTCTTTTCCAAGTAGTTATTCACCAGAAAGTTTAACATTTAATGTTATAACGAAAGAAATATTTGGAATATCTGGAAACATAATTGTAAAATATAATATTGAAACCGGAATTGAATCGGGTTTTACATTGCCAGTAGTTCAATTTACGGATTATAATGATTTGATTATTGGAAATAACAGATTATTTATTACGAAACGTGATTATACAAATTCTTCGAATTATATTCATTCTCTACAAGAAATTAATCAAACAAACGGTAACCTAATAAATAACTATAATTTTACTACAAATTATCCAAATAACTATTCGCCTGAAAGTTTAAACTATGATAAAATAACAAATGAAATTTGGGGCATTTCAGGAAATATCTTAACTAAATATAATATCAATAGCGGAATTGAAAATTCTATTGTTTTGCCAATTGCTACTTCTAATGATTATGGAGAAATCGTTTCCATTAATTCTGAAAA
Source organism: Flavobacterium sp. GNP011 (assembly GCF_056428925.1). Taxonomy (NCBI): domain Bacteria; kingdom Pseudomonadati; phylum Bacteroidota; class Flavobacteriia; order Flavobacteriales; family Flavobacteriaceae; genus Flavobacterium; species Flavobacterium sp. GNP011. The sequence goes on from NZ_JBWJVJ010000001.1 coordinate 236,335, forward strand.
TACTTTGAGTTTATCGGAATATAATATTGATAACTATAAAAGTAAAGCTGTAAAAGCTTATAATTTGTTAGGACAAGAAATTTCAATTGAAACATATAATCAAATTATAATAGTGAAATTTGAAAATGGAAAAAGCAAGAAAATATATAACCAAAAATAAAAACTGCTGGTAACAGCGGTCTGAAAAAATTGGGGTTTTGGTCTTGACTTTACACATTGTTTTGTACTTTTTTTGTCAGTGATTAATCAAAGTTTAGGCTAACCAAATCCCCAACTTCTGCAAGCCACGAAACGTTATAGCATATGATACAAAAAAAAACTTCAGAAAAATGAATAATGAATATTTTATTAGATAAGCAGAAGGAATCATTGACGAATATAATCAACAAAAAAAACAATCTCAATATAATGACATATCGGATTTAAGCGAAGAATTATTGACAAGATTAATAACTAAATCCAAATCATTTGTAGTTCGAGTTGTTGGAGAAAAATCCGAATACTACAAAGATATTATATCAGCTTTAAGTGAAAAAAGATTAGGGTTAGGCACAAATTTAAAGTATGTAATTGGCAGCATTACAGCTTTAAAGGAGGATTTGGAAAATGATTACCTAAAATCATATTCTGAATTATTACATTCAGAAATATTTAGCGATTATATTGAAATTTCAAGACATTTATTAGATAACGGTTACAAAGATTCATCAGCCGTGATTATTGGTTCTACACTAGAATCACACTTAAGAAAGCTATGTGCTAAATATAATATTGAAATTGAAATAGATAAGGGTAATGGAAAAACTACCTTTAAAAATGCTGAAAGAATGAATACTGACTTAACAAAAGAAGAAGCATATTCTTAAGCCAATCAAAAACAAATTACTGCATGGTTAGCTATCCGTAATAATTCAGCTCATCGTAAGTATGATGATTATACAGAATCCGAAGTGAAACTTATGGTAATGGGCGTTGAAAATTTTATATTATTTAATCCCGCATAAAAATCCTTGCTATAACAGGATACTGCAACGGATTTGGACAATGGACTTAATTTAGTTCCAAACTGCTTGTAGCGCAGCAACTTTGGCGTTCAAGATAAAAAGACAGATACAATAAAGACGCAAATTAACTTTATGAATATTGAGCTATTAAAATACCCTGTAGGTAAGTTTGACAAACCTACATTAATAACGAAAGACATTTTAAAAAAATGGATTTCTGATATTTCCACCTTTCCTCAGAGACTATCAAGCGAAGTCATAAATTTAACTGACGAGCAACTTGACACTCCTTACAGACCTGATGGTTGGACAATTAGGCAAGTAATTCATCACTGTGCTGACAGTCATATGAACAGTTTAATTCGTTTAAAACTTGCATTGACAGAAGACAAACCAACAATAAAACCATATTATGAAGATCGTTGGGCAGAACTGTCTGATAGCAAAAATATGCAAATAGAACCGTCATTAAAAATGATTGAAGGTATTCACGAAAGATGGACCGTTTTATTAAACAATTTAGCAGAAAGTGACTATTCAAAAATATTTATTCATCCCGAACACGGAAAAGAGTTTAGGATAGACGAGAATATTGGGGTTTATGCGTGGCATTGCAACCACCATCTTGCTCATATAACTGAAACAAAGACACGAAACAACTGGAAATGAGTATAAAAAATATTGGTTAGAAAGAAATCCAAACCGCTAAAACTTCAAGTAGTTTGAGTATTAGGCTTAATGCATAAATGGGATTATATTTGAGAGATTTTACAAGTCCAAAGAGGAGGGCTTAATTTAGTCTCAAACCCTCTGTAGTAGTGAGACATTACCAGCTATATTGCCAAAAAGAGAAATTAAAAAACAAGAAATGGAAAATAATTTTACGGATTTAATGGCTAAGAAAACAACTGATGAATTGATTCAATTAGTAACAACTGATTATGATAAATATCAACCCTTAGCAGTTGAAACCGCAAAAAATGAAATTAAATTGCGGAATATCGATCTTAAAAAAATTGAGCAACTGAATGAAATACATAAGGAAAAAGTTGCAAATGAGAATCTCAAAAAAACTCTGAGACAAAAAGACGTTCTTAAAAATATTGCTAATTCTACACTTCGTAGTATGAACTTTATTATTGATCTTGTGACAATTTTTCTCATTTATAGATCAATAGCCTTTATAATACAAAAGCTACTTAACTTAATAAGTATTCGGGAAATATTGTTTTTAAATAGAACAACAGTATTTATCGTATTTATATTGTATTACATTTTAGCAGAAAATATGTTTCAAAAAACTTTGGGTAAAATTATTACCAAAACTAAAGTTGTAAATTTAGACGGCGAAAAACCAAATTTTGTAGACATTACAATAAGAACATTTAGTAGATTAATTCCATTTGATGGAATTTCCTATTTATATTCTATTAGTGGATTTCACGATAAATTATCAAATACAATTGTAGTAAAAGATTCTAAATAGTAACTTTTGCCAACAGATATAGTTTCGTTGCGGCTGCAAGCCGAACAAAGAAATCCGCTAGCGCGGATCTGTAATTCGTGATCACAAAAATTAGCTACTTTGTCCAATCGAATGAAGTTGTTATTTGGTAGTTAGCAATGATTTGCAATCCGCTGCAGTGCCAGGAAAATTACTGTCATTGCCTCTTAACGAAGAAAAATGAAATTGAAAAAAATTAATTGTACCAAAATTGACAAATTCCAGTAACATATTTTCTGAAATACAACTTTTAAATAATTCCATATTTAAAGTTTGCGGAATACAACTTGAAAACCTAGAAACGGAAAAAGAAAGTCAAGAGTATTTTGCTCATGATTTTGAACTGAACAAACAAAAAGTAAAATTCAGAATGGCGAAAATTACGCCAACCAAAACGGGGCAATTTGTATCAATCTGGAAACGAAATCAAAAGGGTATAACGGAGCCGCATAATGTTAACGATGAATTTGAATTTTACTTCATTGCTACGCGACAAGCAGAAAGGTTTGGAGTTTTTATTTTCAACAAAACAGTTTTGAGCGAAAATAGAATTTTGACAAGCCCAAAAGGGAAAGGAAAACGTGGAATTAGAGTTTATCCAAATTGGAGCATAACAGAAAATAAACAAGCAAAAAAAACTCAAAATTGGCAAACAAAATATTTTGTAGAGATTGGAAACAGTAACGAAATTGACTTAAACACGCTAAAAAAGCTACTGAAAATAGAGTTAGAAAAAAACTAATTCAAAAAAAGCAAGGAACAGCTAACAGCTACAATTTCATTGTGTTCCCAGCAGCAAAAGAATACTAGAACGTTAGTGGTAATGTTACAGCAGAATCAAAAATCTAATTCAATTTTAATAATAGAAATTCTAGAATGAATAATAAATATAAGCATCACTTTTCAGAAAAGGAAAGAGAAGAATCAATTTTTAAAATGAAAGCTATAGTTGGTTTTTTTGGTTGTATATGTTTATTTTATGTAATGAGACAATGCAACAATTTTGTTTTAATAGGTTTAGATTTTATACTTAAATTTTATACAATAGTAGGATTAGTATTTACAGCATTATTATACAAAACAGATAAAGAATATGAGAAAAATGATTATGTATTCATAGAAATTTTTTTTCAAAAATTTTTCACTTATGGTTCAATTTTCTTAGCAACTTTTATATTTACAAATGAATATATGTCAGATAATAAAGAATATAAAATTACTACTTTAATACTTGAAAAAAAGGAAAGTCATGGTAGATCTTCAAACTCAATATCAGTCAATATCGAAGGTTTAAAAACGGAAATAAATATTAATGATTATAGTTTTAATGAAATTAAGAAATCAAAATTTGCAACTATTAGATTAAAAAATGGTTATTGGAATAAACTTTTAATTATTGAAACTAAATTAATAGACTAAATAAACACTACCACTAACACACGCTACAAGCAATTTGGGTATTTGGCTTAATTTAAAGTTGGTCTTGTATTTGGAAGATTTGGCAAATCCGAAAAATGGGCTTAATTTAGTCCCAAACTAATTGTAGCGCGGGGACGATACCCGATAGCTTGTATTTATAATCCCGTGCCCAAAAGTTTTATCAAATTTATAAAATCGAGCGCACTCGTGATTCCGTTATAGCTCTGAAACTATCAAAATTGTTTGGGAAACCAGTCAATGATTTTTTTTAATTAGAAGGAGATGAATAAAAGTGTTTTTATCTTTTTTGTCAAAATGCAAGTAAATCGATTTTGGCTTAAAGCGTAACTTTCGACCTACGACTTTCAACTTTCAACTTTAATTTACTACTTTCGCATTTCGATTAAAGAAAAGGATAAAATGAGCACAAAATTTACTGAATACAAAGGACTTGACTTGCCAACAGTGGCGTCAGAAGTACTTGCTTTTTGGAAGAAAGAAACTATATTTGAAAAGAGTGTAACCACTCGCGAAGGCAATCAACCGTTCGTATTTTTTGAAGGTCCGCCTTCAGCAAATGGATTACCAGGAATTCACCACGTGATGGCGCGTGCTATTAAAGATATTTTTTGCCGTTATAAAACTCAAAAAGGGTTCCAAGTAAAGCGTAAAGCCGGTTGGGATACGCACGGTTTACCTGTAGAGTTAGGTACCGAAAAAGAACTTGGAATTACCAAAGAAGATATTGGAAAAACCATTTCTATTGAAGAATACAACGAAGCGTGTAAAAGAACAGTTATGCGCTACACGGATGTATGGAATGATTTGACCGAAAAAATGGGGTACTGGGTAGATATGGAAGATCCGTATGTGACCTACAAACCAAAATACATGGAAACCGTTTGGTGGATTTTAAAACAAATCTACAACAAGGATTTGATGTACAAAGGATACACCATTCAGCCTTACTCTCCAAAGGCAGGAACAGGATTGTCCTCACACGAGGTCAATCAGCCAGGAAGTTACCGTGATGTAACGGATACTACGGTTGTGGCACAATTTAAAGTTCTTGAAGAAAGCCTCTCAGATTTGCAACGCATTTTTGAAATAGGGCACCTTTTTGAAGATACTTTTTTCTTAGCTTGGACCACTACACCGTGGACTTTACCAAGTAATACCGCGCTTACCGTAGGTCCGAAAATTGACTATGTTGTAGTAAGCACCTACAATCAATATACGTTTAAACCTGTTAATGTAATTTTAGCAAAGGCATTGGTAAACAAACAATTTGCTGGAAAATATACAGAAGTACAAGAGGAAAGCGAATTACTGAATTACAAAGAAGACGATAAAAAAATCCCATTCTTTATAACTGCAACGTGTAAAGGAGCCGATTTAGTCAACATCCAATACGAACAATTAATGCCATTGGTATTGCCTTATCAAAATGCTGAAAACGCTTTTAGAGTGATTTTAGGAGATTTTGTTACTACCGAAGATGGTACTGGAATTGTTCATACTTCGCCAACTTTTGGTGCAGATGATGCCAAAGTAGCCAAAGAAGCTACACCAGAAGTGCCACCATTATTAGTGCTTGACGAAAACGGAATTCCGGTTCCATTAGTAGACTTGCAAGGACGTTTTGTACAAGGACTTGGTAGTTACTCAGGTAAGTACGTTAAAAACGAATATTACAATGAAGGTGAAGCTCCAGAGCGTTCCGTTGATGTAGAAATTGCGATTCAATTAAAAGAAGAAAACAAAGCGTTTAAAGTTGAGAAATACGTGCACAGTTACCCACATTGCTGGAGAACCGATAAGCCTATTTTATACTATCCTTTGGATTCTTGGTTTATCAAAATATCAGAGGTTAAAGACAGAATGTTCGACTTAAACGAAACCATCAACTGGAAGCCAAAAGCAACTGGAGAAGGTCGTTTTGGGAATTGGTTGAAAAATGCAAATGACTGGAATTTGTCCCGTTCAAGATATTGGGGAATCCCGTTACCAATATGGAGAACTGAGGATAAACTAGAGGAAGTTTTAATCGGTTCTGTTGAAGAATTGTACAATGAAATAGAAAAATCAATCGCTGCTGGTTTTCAAAAAGAAAATCCTTTTAAAGGTTTTGAAATTGGAAACATGAGCGAGGAAAATTATGATTTGATAGATTTACATAAAAATGTAGTCGACGAAATCACGTTGGTTTCGGCATCGGGTAAGCCAATGACACGCGAAACCGACTTAATTGACGTTTGGTTCGATTCAGGTTCTATGCCGTATGCACAATGGCATTATCCTTTTGAAAACAAAGAAAAAATAGATCAAAACCAAGATTTCCCAGCTGATTTTATTGCTGAAGGTGTGGATCAAACCCGTGGATGGTTTTATACCTTGCACGCTATTGGCACTTTGGTTTTTGATAAAGTGGCCTATAAAAATGTAGTTTCAAACGGATTGGTTCTAGACAAAAACGGACAAAAAATGTCCAAACGTTTAGGCAATGCTGCGGATCCTTTTGATACTTTAAAAGAGTACGGACCAGATGCTACGCGCTGGTACATGATCTCAAATGCTAATCCTTGGGATAACTTGAAATTTGACTTGGAAGGAATTGCTGAAGTGCGAAGAAAATTCTTTGGGACTTTATACAATACCTATTCATTCTTTAGTTTATATGCTAATATTGATGGTTTTACATACGCTGAAGCGGAAATTCCAGTACAAGAAAGACCAGAAATTGATCAATGGATTATTTCTGAACTGAATACTTTAGTTAAGGAAGTGGATGGTTTTTATGCCGATTATGAGCCTACAAAAGCAGCTAGAGCCATATCTGAATTTGTTCAGGAAAACTTGAGTAACTGGTACGTTCGTTTGTGCAGAAGACGTTTCTGGAAAGGCGAGTACGCGCAGGATAAAATTGCTGCTTATCAAACCTTATATACGTGTTTGTTAACGGTAAGTAAACTAGGTGCGGCTATTGCTCCATTTTTCATGGATAAACTTTACAGAGATTTAACGCAAGCAACACAATCTGAAACGTTCGAGAGTGTACATTTGGCGGAGTTTCCAAAATACGTTGAAAACTTTGTTAATAAGTCGTTAGAGAGTAAAATGCAGAAGGCACAAACCATTTCATCTTTAGTTTTATCACTACGTAAAAAGGAAATGATTAAGGTGCGTCAACCTTTGCAAAAGGTAATGATTCCAGTACTTGACGATAATCAAAGAGCTGAAATTGAGGCCGTATCTGACCTTATAAAAGCAGAGGTAAACGTGAAGGAAATAGTACTTCTTGATGATGCATCAGGAGTTTTGGTGAAGCAAATTAAACCAAATTTTAAGGCACTAGGACCTCGCTTCGGCAAAGATATGGGATTGATTTCCAAAGAGATACAAGGTTTTTCTAAAGAGCAAATTGCGCAGTTGGATAAAGAAGGAAGTCTCGATATTGTAATTGCAGGAAATTCCGTAACTTTAACCTTAGAAGATGTCGAGATTACTTCGCAAGATATTGAGGGCTGGTTGGTAGCAAATTCAAATGGAATTACTGTTGCGCTTGACATTACAATATCAGACGAATTAAGACAAGAAGGGATTGCTAGAGAATTAGTAAACAGAATTCAAAACATCCGTAAAGATTCAGGATTTGAAGTAACGGATATGATTAAAGTGCAATTGAAGCGAAATGGAGCTCTAGAAGAAGCCATAAGCAAAAATGAAGCATATATAAAATCAGAAACATTAACGCACGATTTAGTTTTTGTAGATGATTTACAAGAAGGTACAGAAATAGAATTTGACGAAATAAAAACAATGATATTAATTTCAAAATAAAATACGATGGTAGATGAAGCTACACGATACTCTGACGCTGATTTAGCAGAGTTCAAAGAGTTAATACTCAATAAAATTCAAAAAGCACAAGCTGATTTAGATTTGATCAAAAGTGCTTACATGAATGATTTAAATAACGGAACTGATGATACTTCGCCTACATTCAAAGCCTTTGAAGAAGGAAGCGAAACCATGTCTAAAGAAGCAAATTCACAATTGGCAATTCGTCAGGAGAAATTTATTAGAGATTTAAAAAACGCACTTTTCCGTGTTGAAAATAAGACTTACGGAGTTTGTAAAGTAACAGGTAAATTGATCGGGAAAGAAAGATTAAAAATCGTTCCTCATGCAACAATGAGTATTGAAGCAAAAAACTTGCAACGATAAACCTTTTGTTGAACAAGATTTAACGCTCCATTGGGAGCGTTTTTTTTGATTAAATTCTTATTTTTGCGCCACTAAAATTTTAAAAATGTCATTACGAAAAGCATATCTCCTTATTTTTATTTTATTACTTGTTGACCAAGTTTCAAAAATTTATATCAAAACTAATTTTATTTTAGGCGAAGAAGTTGAGGTATTCAAATGGTGTAAAGTCTTGTTTATTGAAAACGAAGGAATGGCTTGGGGAGTTAAAATACCAGGAGCATATGGAAAATTATTTTTAACACTTTTTAGAATTGGAGCTGTTGGTGGTATAGGATATTGGTTGTGGGATTCGGTAAAAAAGAAGAGTTCTAACTATCTGATTGTTGCGATTTCATTAATTCTTGTTGGTGCTTTTGGAAACATTATCGACTCTGTTTTTTACGGAGTGATTTTTAATGATAGTCAACAGCAATTAGCTACAATATTTTCAGATCAACCTTATGGAACTTGGTTTCATGGTAAGGTAGTAGACATGCTTTATTTCCCTTTTTGGCACGGAAATTTGCCAAGTTGGTTACCTATCTGGGGTGGGCAAGAATTTACTTTTTTCAACGCTATTTTTAACATTGCCGATATGGCAATTTCTACAGGAGTTGGAATCTTGATTTTCTTTAATAAAAAAGCATTTCAAAATAATTAATAACGGTATTCGTTTAAAAATATTGAATTTTTACAACCGCAAATTCTTGATTTATAATCTTTGAATTTGCGGTTTTTTTTGGATCTAAAATGAATAAATCCTGTTGGGATTTACAACATAATTCAAAGCAATATCATCTTTAAAAATACCTTCTATACTTTCTTCAGGTTCAAAGAATGACAGACCAATTTTGATTACATCTGGTTTGCATTCAGATAAAAAGTTATCATAAAATCCTTTCCCGTAGCCCACACGATGCCCGCTTTTATCGAAAGCTAATAGCGGTACAAAAACAACGTCAATTTTAGTTGAGGGAACTTCAATTCCATCCACAGGTTCTGGAATGTTGTATTTGTTTTTCTTAATTTTAGTGTTGTCTGTCAGTAAAAAATGAGTCATTTTGCGGGTTTCGAAATCAGCTTTGGACAAAATAATTTCCTTGTCTTTTCCAGATAATAAATGAAGAATGAATTCGGTATTGACTTCATTTTGTTCCGTTATGGGTAAAAAAATATGGAAGTAGTTTTTCTCCCAAATAGGAAGTTCGATTATTTTATTGGCAACAGCCAAACTCATTTCCTCTAGTTCATTTTCAGATAGAGAATTTCGTAAGGCTTTGTATTTTTGTCGTAATTCTGTTTTGTTCATTTCGATAATTTTATTCTCCTTCTTCGCCAAGAGCGTTTGATAAATGGTAAATGGCATCGCCTTCATAAACAATAGGGGAATGATTGGCATTGATGATGTAACCGTCGTTTGGAGCTTTTACTTTTCGTTCAAACTTTCCGTATGGATCAGTAATGGTGGCGAGGATAGTACCTCTTTTAACAAATTTACCTATTGTGTTATTATCGTGCAAGAGTCCTGAGCACTTTGCTCGTATCCATCCCGATTTTTCAATATAGATTGTTTTATGTTTTTGTGAAACTACGGTGTGTTTTGGGTCAAGCATATCCAGATGAGATAGTAACCGTATGGCACCATTAACACCTTCATTAGCAATAGTGTTATTGATATCAAGTGATTTGCCACCTTCAAATAAGAGCATTTTTACATCCATTTTCTCACTAGAACTTCTAAAGGATCCAGTTATGTTTTTAGAATATAATGTGAAGGGAGCATCAAATACATCTGCAAGAACTTTTAAATCGGGATTATTTTGAGCAATTCTAATTTGTGGAGCATTAAAGCGGCTTGCTCCACCGGCATGAAAATCAACAGCATAGTTTACAACTGGTAAAATTTCAGTGAGAATGTGATACGCAAATCGGCTAGCAAGAGATCCAGTTTTACTTCCTGGGAAAACCCGATTTAAATCCCTACCGTCTGGAAATTCTCTTGATTTATTAACAAAACCGTATACATTTATGATGGGTATACATATAATGGTACCTTTTTTTGGTTTGTTTATTTTTCTATGAATCAGTTGGCGTACAATTTCTACTCCATTGATTTCGTCACCATGAATTCCTGCAGAGAAGAGTACAACTGGTCCTTCAAACTTGGATCGACGGACAATAATTGGAATGTTTAATTTAGTAGTAGTGTGTAATCTTGCAATTTCAACATTGATGGTTTTGTTTTCTCCAGGAGCAATGCTTTCGCCAAAAAGTAAGATAGGTGTTGTATTTATTTTCATCATAAACTCTTAAAATGATAAAAATAAGTATAATAACGCATTGAGCTTTAATTATTCAATAAAAATCTCATAAAGAATTTGATACCATTGATTTGTAATTAGCAATTTTGAGATTAACTTTGTTACATGACATCAGCAACATTAGCCCTTCAAATACAAACCTTGCCAGACAATCCAGGCGTTTACCAATACTATGACAAAGAGGGTAAAATATTGTATGTGGGCAAGGCTAAGAACTTAAAAAAAAGAGTTTCCTCTTACTTTAATAAAATTCACGATACTGCAAAAACCAATGTGTTGGTAAAGAAGATTGTGACCATAAAACATATTGTGGTTCCTACTGAAACGGATGCACTTTTGTTAGAAAATAACTTGATAAAAACGTTGCAACCACGGTATAATGTATTACTACGCGATGACAAGAGTTACCCTTGGTTATGCATAAAGAAAGAACCTTTTTCACGCATATTTGCTACGCGTAGGATGGTTAAAGATGGATCGGAATATTTTGGACCTTATACCAGTTTCAAAACGGTGAGTACGATTTTAGAACTTATAAAAGAATTGTACCCGCTGCGTACCTGTAATTATGATTTAAGCAAGAACAATATTGAGAGCGGAAAGTTTAAGGTATGTCTCGAGTTTCACATTGGCAATTGTATGGGGCCGTGCGAAGGGCATGAAACAATTGAAAACTACCAAAAACAAGTAGATGCTATTCGTGAAATACTGAAAGGAAATTTTAAGGAGAGCATGAAAGATTTTAAGCGTGTGATGACAAATTTAGCCGCTGATATGCACTTTGAAGAGGCACAAAAAATCAAAGAAAAAATAGAAATTCTAGAGAATTATCAATCACGTTCAACAGTGGTGAACCCAAAAATAACAAACATTGATGTGTTTTCAATCGTATCCGATGAAAGTGCGGCCTATGTTAACTTCTTGCAAATATCCCATGGTTCTATCATAAGATCACATACCATGGAAATCAAGAAAAAATTAGATGAGCCTGACGAAGAGCTACTCGAATTGGCTATAATCGAATTAAGAGAGCGTTTTCAGTTGTTATCTCGTGAAATAATTGTACCTTTTCCAGTAGATCTAGGTGATAATATAAAAATAACGGTTCCTCAACTTGGGGATAAAAAGCAAATTTTAGATTTATCCATTCGAAATGCTAAATTTTATAGAATAGAACAACTCAAACAATTGCAAATTGTAGATCCAGATAGACACACCAATAGAATTATGGCACAAATGCAAAAAGATTTGCGCTTGCCCGTAGAACCAAGGCATATAGAATGTTTTGACAATTCTAATATTCAAGGTACAAATCCAGTATCAGCATGCGTAGTTTTTAAAGATGGAAAACCAAGTAAAAAAGACTACCGTCATTTTAACATCAAAACGGTCGAAGGGCCAGATGATTTTGCTTCTATGACTGAGGTGGTTTACAGACGCTATAAACGACTATTAGACGAAAACCAACCCTTACCGAACTTAATTATTATAGATGGTGGAAAAGGGCAGTTGTCGTCAGCGTTAAAAAGTATCGATGATTTAGGATTACGAGGGAAAATAGCTATTATTGGGATTGCCAAAAGACTAGAAGAGTTATTTTATCCTGGTGATTCTATTCCGTTATACTTAGACAAAAAATCCGAAACGCTCAAAGTGATCCAACAACTGCGTAATGAGGCCCACCGTTTTGGAATTACCCATCATAGAGACAAACGTAGTAAAGCTGCGCTAAATTCATCTATAGAAAGTATTCCAGGTATTGGTGAAAAAACCATGCTAACTCTTATTCAGCATTTTAAAAGTGTTAAAAGATTAAAATTAGCCACAGAAAAAGAAATTTCAGGCGTTGTAGGTGTATCAAAAGCCAAAAAAATTACCGACTTTTACCATACATCAAATGAAAATAAATAAAACCTTTTCTCAAAGGCGATAAATGGGTTACTTATGAATAAATTAACGCTTTTATTACTTGTTTTTTCAAGTGTACTTGTTTTTTCGCAAGAGCAAAAAAGTCCCAAAATAGGTTTGGTATTAAGCGGTGGCGGTGCAAAAGGATTTGCTCATATAGGAGTTTTAAAAGTATTAGAGCAAGCAGGAGTTAAGATTGATTACATAGGCGGAACGAGCATGGGAGCTGTAATAGGTGGACTTTATGCATCTGGATATAATGCAACTCAAATAGATTCTATTTTTCAGACAACTAATTTTAATGAGTTGTTAAATGATTTTATTCCTAGATCTTCAAAAAACTTTTACGAACGTGGAAATGATGAGTCCTATGCGTTAGTACTTCCTTTTAACAAAATGAAAATAGGCATCCCCGAAGCTTTATCAAAAGGGATGTACAACTATAATTTATTGAGTAGAATTACTAGAAATGTGAGTACTATTAAAGATTTTACTAAACTGCCCATACCCTTTTTATGTATAGGTACAAATATAGAAACTGGTGAGCAAGTGGTTTTGGACAAAGGCAATCTTGCACAGGCTATGATAGCAAGCTCTGCCTTTCCGTCCTTATTTGCACCTGTAGAAATTGATGGAAAAATACTTGTAGATGGAGGTGTTGTCAACAATTATCCTATTGAGGAAGTGCGTAAAATGGGCGCAGATATTATAATTGGTGTTGATGTGCAAGACGGTCTTCTGGACCGTACCCAATTAAAAAACGCTACAAAAATCTTGGTGCAAATTACAAGCTTGCAATCTATTGACCGTATGAAAAAAAACATTTCAAATACGGATATCTATATAAAACCAGATATTTCTCAATACGGAGTTGTATCATTTGATAAAGGTAAAGAAATCATAAAAAAAGGGGAAGAGGCGGCAACACTCGTTTTAGATAAAATTAATGCCATTGTCAATCCAGTAAAATTTTACACAAAACCAAGTCTTAAAATAATATCAGATAGCCTCTATATCCGAAATATAAATGCAGGTAAACTAGACAATTATACAAAGGAATACATCATAGGAAAACTCAGATTTAAATCTGGTGCCAAGACCACATTTACTGATTTGCTCAGGGGAATAAACAATATAAATGCCACGCAAAACTTCAGCGCTATTTCTTATTCGCTAGAAAAGAATCAAAACGAACTGGATTTAAACTTAAATCTAACCGAAAATGCTACAAAAACATATCTGAAATTTGGGTTGCATTACGATGATTTATTTAAAAGTGGTGTCTTGATTAATTTAACTCGGAAAAAAGCAATTTTTAAAAATGATGTTGCCTCTTTTGATATAGTTTTAGGAGATAATGTGCGTTACAATTTAGATTATTATGTTGAAAATGGTTTTAATTTAAGTCTTGGATTCAAGTCTTTTTACAATCAATTTAGTAGAAATGTGTCTAATGATATTAGTCCTATAACAGCAAGTAATCCTGATATTAATTTTATAAATGTTGATTTTACGGACTTAACAAATCAAATTTATTTTCAATCCCTATTTGTTCAAAAATTTTTGATAGGCGGTGGTATAGAGTTGAAATATTTAAAAATAAAATCTGAAACACTTGCCAATGTAGATCCTATTATTGACAATAGTAATTACCTAAGTCTTTTTGGTTATCTAAAAGCTGATTCTTTTGACAATAAATATTTTCCAAAAAAAGGATGGTATTTCTCAGGTGATCTACAAACGTATGTAGCATCATCAAATTATACGGGTGGTTTTCAACCTTATTCTATTGCAAAAGGTGATTTTGGGGTAGCAGCTTCTTTATTTAAAAATGCAACTGTAAAGTTTCAAACTGATGCTGGTTTCTCTTTTGGTCAACAAAGTGTCACTTTTTTTAATTTTGTTCTCGGTGGATATGGTTTCAACATGATAAATAATTTCAAATTTTTGTACGGATATGATTATTTGAGTGTTGCCGGAAATAGTTATATCAAATCTACAGCAACTATTGATTATGAGTTCTTGAAAAAAAATCACCTTAATTTTTCGGCAAATTTCGCTAATATCGGTGACCGAATTTTTGAATCGGTAGATTGGATTTCTATTCCTAAATACTCTGGATATGCTGTAGGATATGGTATGGAAACAATTATTGGACCCATAGAGATTAAGTATACTTGGTCTCCTGAGCTTGCAAAAGGATTTACTTGGTTTAGCATAGGCTTTTTATTTTAAACTTAAATTAATTCAAAAATAATTACGACATTTGTGATAATGAAAGCAAATTGGACAGGTTTATTAGCGCATTTACAATTCCTAATCAAGAGAAATCCGGAGTAGCGAATCAATTTTTGATTTAGAAAAAAAACCAAGCGTTACCGCTGTAATTAATTACACCTTTTTTAAACAAAAAATTATGCCACTATATCATAAACTAGGGACTTTCCCTCAAAAAAGACACACACAGTTCGAAAAACCGAATGGCGGCTTTTATTACGAACAATTGTTTGGAACCGAAGGTTTTCATGGTCATGCCTCTTTATCTTACCATGTGCACCGCCCTACGCAAGTCAAAGAAATTCTCAAATCGTATTCCGTTGAACCTAAAATAGCCATTGGTAAAAACATAAAATCTTTGTTGCTAAAAGGATTCGAACTAAAACCTGAAGATGATTTTTTAGACAGTCGTAAAGCGTTGTTAGTCAATAAAGATTGCACCATCGGTTTAGCAGCGCCCAAAAAATCTTTAACAACGTATTTCTATAAAAATGCCGATGCCGATGAAATGATTTTCATTCACAAAGGAAAAGGAAAATTGCGCACAATGTTAGGGAATATTCCTTTTGAGTACGGCGATTATCTTATCATTCCACGCGGAATTATTTATCAAATAGAGTTTGATACTAATGATAACCGTTTGTTTTACGTAGAATCATTTGCTCCATTTTATACTCCAAAACGTTATAAAAACGAATCGGGTCAGCACTTAGAGCATTCTCCTTTTTGCGAGCGTGATTTTATTTTGCCAAGCGAACTAGAAACGCATGACGAAAAAGGAGATTTCCTTATCAAAATTAAAAAAGAAGGCATGGTGCATGAAGTGGTTTATGCCACACATCCCTTTGACGTTATCGGTTGGGACGGTTATAATTTTCCGTATGGCTTTAGCATTCACAATTTCGAGCCTATTACAGGACGAGTACACCAGCCGCCACCAGTACATCAAACTTTTGAAACTGCAACTTTTGTAGTATGCTCATTTGTACCTAGATTGTACGATTACCATCCAAAATCAATTCCAGCGCCTTACAACCATAGTAATATTGACAGTGATGAGGTCTTGTATTACGTAGATGGAGATTTCATGAGCCGCAACAACATAGAGCAAGGACACATAACGCTGCACCCAAAAGGTATTCCGCACGGTCCAGCACCGGGAGCTATGGAGCGCAGTATTGGTCACACCGGAACCGAAGAGTTGGCCGTAATGGTAGATACTTTCCGACCGTTGATGGTTACAGAGGAGGCCATGGGTCTAGACGATGGTCAATATTATAAATCTTGGGTTGAATAAATAAGTTTTCACCTTGGATTTCAGGAGCTATTTCCTGCTGTACGCTATATCTTTTTCTGATCTCGTTAAAAAAACGAGACCAGAAAAAGGATGCCGCTTCCATCAGGGCTAGGAGTACAGATTTCAAAACCATTTTAATAAAATCACAAATCAATTCTTTTAAAGGAAAGCAATCTAAAAAAAGAATTCAAAAACAAATAAATACCATGTCAAAAGAAGTAAAATCAGTAGAATACGGACTAGAAAAAATATTTGAAGGAGCACAAGATTTCTTGCCGCTTTTAGGAACAGATTACGTAGAGTTTTATGTAGGGAACGCCAAGCAATCAGCCCATTATTACAAAACAGCCTTTGGCTACCAATCATTAGCTTACGCTGGTTTAGAAACGGGTGTAAAAGACAGAACATCTTATGTATTAAAACAAGATAAAATCCGAATTGTTTTAACTACGCCATTAACGCAAGATTCACCTTTACATGATCATTTAAAAAAACATGGTGATGGTGTAAAAGTAGCAGCTCTTTGGGTTGAAGATGCTACAAGTGCTTACGAAGAAACTATGAAACGCGGTGCACGCTCTTTTATGGAGCCTACCGTAGAGCAAGATGAATTTGGTCAAGTTGTTCGCTCAGGGATTTATACTTACGGTGAAACGGTTCACATATTTGTAGAAAGAAAAAATTACAACGGGATTTTCTTGCCAGGCTACAAAGAATGGAAATCCGATTATAACCCTGAACCAACAGGTCTTAAATACATAGATCATATGGTAGGAAATGTGGGCTGGAACGACATGAATACTTGGGTAAAGTTTTATGAAGAGGTAATGGGATTTGTTAACTTCCTTTCATTTGATGACAAACAAATCAATACTGAATATTCAGCCTTGATGAGTAAAGTAATGTCAAACGGAAACGGTAGAATTAAATTCCCTATCAACGAACCTGCCGAAGGAAAAAAGAAATCACAAATTGAGGAGTATTTAGATTTTTATGGTGGGCCAGGAATTCAACACATTGCCATTGCAACAGATGATATTATAAAAACAGTAAGCCAATTAAAAGCAAGAGGTGTAGAGTTTTTATCAGCGCCGCCGCATACCTATTACGAAGCTATTCCAGAGCGTTTAGGTACGCACATGGGTATGATGAAAGAGGATATCAACGAAATCGAAAAATTAGCCATCATGGTCGATGCCGATGAAGATGGCTATTTGTTGCAAATTTTTACTAAACCTGTTCAAGATAGACCAACCTTATTTTTTGAGATCATTCAACGTATGGGAGCTAAAGGTTTTGGTGCAGGAAACTTTAAAGCCTTATTTGAATCAATTGAAAGAGAACAGCAATTACGAGGAACGTTATAAAAGTTAATTATTTTTACATATTGTGAAAAAATAACCATTCAACGACCTATTTTTTATTAAATGTTGTGTTAAACTTTATTTTTTATAAATAAAACTGGATTTGTTAGCTACCTTTGCACTCGCAAAAAGGGAAGGGGTGGTTTCCTTCCTAATTTCATATAAATTTCATAGTTTATAGTTTTTTGGTTAGTTAATAGCATAAAAACTCAGTCATTATTTGACTGAGTTTTTTTGTTTTAATATATTTGGAATAAAAATTGTAATACGAGTATATAAATTTATAAACTAAGAAATGAAAAAATTACTTGTACTCTGTATCATTGGTATTACCTTTGGTTTTTCCTCACCCCAAGAGGATGCCTACGCAGTAGGAGAGTTTTTTAAATTCAGAATTCACTACGGCATTGTCAATGCGGGTTATGCTACTCTTGAAGTAAAAGATGCCAATTTAAACAATAAAAAAACGTTTCATATTGTGGGGAAAGGCTACACCACAGGTATGTCAAGATTTTTCTTTAAAGTAGATGATTTATACGAAAGCTATATTGATAAAGAAACAAGAAATCCATACCAGTTTGTTAGAAAAATTGACGAAGGCGGATACACAAAAAATCAAGAAGGTTTTTTTAATCAATCCTCAAATAAAGTAGTTGTAAAAGATTACAAACATAAAACAGAAAAGGCACTTTACATTCCGAAAAACACTCAGGATATATTGTCAACATTTTACTACCTTAGGAATCATCCTAATATTGATAAGTTAAATGTTGGAGAATCTATAGCTGTAGACATGTTTTTTGATGATGAAACCACAAAATTCAAGCTAAAATTTATTGGGCGTGAAAATATAACCACTAAATTTGGCGTTGTTTCCACTATGATATTTCGTCCCTTAGTGCAATCAGGGCGTGTGTTTAAGGAACAAGAAAGTGTTACGGTCTGGATATCAGATGATAATAATAAAGTTCCGTTACGCATAAAAGCTAGTTTGGCTGTAGGGTCTATAAAAGCAGATCTAGATGCTTATAAAGGGTTAAAGAGCCCATTTAAATTAAAAAAATAATGAGTAATACAGAGGTTTCTGAAACTATTTTAAAAGAAATTGAGCAAAAATATCAGGCTATTAATCAAAAAGTAGAAACCCAACTTGAAGGTTTGCTTTGGTCTAAACCCATAACGTATTGGGATTATATTCAAACAGATGCTTTGCTGGGCCTGCAAACACAGCGCACCACCCTTCCCGATGAAATGGTGTTCATCATGTATCACCAGGTCAATGAGTTAATTTTTAAAATGATTCTTTGGGAAATCAAGCAAATTGCCTATCAGCCAGCTATTGATGCTGAGTTTTTTACTGAAAGAGTCATGAGAATTAGCAGGTATTTTGACATGCTTACAACTTCTTTCAGCATTATGGGTGACGGTATGGAGTTAGATCAGTACATGAAATTTAGAAATACATTAACTCCTGCAAGTGGTTTTCAAAGTGCGCAATATAGATTTATTGAGTTTTCATCCACTGACTTAATTAACCTTATTGACAATAGATTTAGAGGAACAATAGATAGAGATACCCCATATGAGCATGCACTAGAACATTTATATTGGCAAGCAGCAGGCAAGGATTATCACACGGGTAAAAAAACCTATTTGCTAGATGAATTTGAGAAAAAATATAAGAAAGAATTCCTGGCCTACATGGAGGAATACAATACCATTAATATTTGGCAAAAATTCAAACAGTTACCAGAACTAGATCAGCAAAATCCAGAGTTAATCAAAGCTATGAGACACTATGATTATACGGTTAATATTACTTGGGTTATGCAACATTTAAATACGGCTAAGAAGTATATTGATCAAAGCGGTCAAGGAGATGGTGAAGCAACTGGCGGAAGCGATTGGAAAAAATACATGCATCCAAAATACCAAAAGAGAATTTTTTTCCCAGAATTATGGAGCAGTCAAGAATTAGAGAACTGGGGAGTTGAGGTGTAAATTGAACGTAAACAGGTAGTTTGAAAAAAATATTAACAATAATTGCAGCATTATTTTTGATAATGTCATGTAAACAAGAGGAACTTAAAGTTGAAACAGTTAAGAGTATAACGAAATCAAAAAAAAGTGAGTTTGGTTTTATTTATGCGGATTTTAATGTTGTACATGATACAATTCATGATGGCGATACCTTTGGGACTTTACTGGAGCGTCAAAATATTGGTAATCGACAAGTTTATGATATTATAGCAAAAGTTAAAGATAGTTTTAATGTTAAAACAATTCGGCTAAACAAGCCTTATACCATTCTTAGATCTAAAAATAAAACTAATGATCTTCAGGTTTTTATTTATCAACCTGATAATTTGAGTTATTATGTTGTAGATTTTAGAGATACTGCAATTGCGGTGTATAAAAAAGTAAAACCCATAACTATTAAAAGACGAACAATAGGTGGTGTCTTGAAAGAATCTTTATCAGAAACTTTAGGGAATGCAAAAATTGAAGGTGCATTGGCTAGTAAAATCACTAAAATTTATGCTTACTCTATAGATTTTATGAAGTTAAAAAAAGGCGATCGTTTTGCATTAACATTTACGGAAAGGTATATCAATGATTCTATTTATGATGGAGTGGAGGAACTTGAGGCTTCTTTTTTTGAATACAAAGGAAAGTTTATTTATGCATTTCCTTTTGCACAAAATCCAGAATCAGGTAAAGTAGATTATTATGACGAACAGGGTAAAACATTAAAAAATTTCTTTCTCAAATCTCCAATAAAGTTTAGTAGAATATCTTCTCGTTTTTCATCGAGTAGATTTCATCCCGTTCAGCATCGCTGGAAAGCACATAAAGGTACTGATTATGCTGCGCCAAGGGGAACACCTATTACAACCACAGCAGGAGGAGTGGTTGAGCAAAGTGGTTATTCTGCCGGAAACGGAAATTTTGTAAAAGTCAAACACAATGGAACTTTTTCTACTCAGTACTTACACATGTCTAAGATTCTTGTGAGACGAGGACAAAGAGTTACTCAAGGACAAGTTATTGGCTTAGTGGGTAGCACCGGCCTCGCAACTGGTCCTCACGTATGTTATCGTTTCTGGAAAAATGGAGTTCAGGTTGATGCATTAAGACTCAAATTACCTACTGGCGAGCCCATGACAGGGGCAAATAAAAATAGGTTCTTACAACAAATAACTCCTTTGAAACAAGAACTGGATAGTATTGCAAATTTATAAGCAAACAGTACTTTATTTTAATAGTTAGGTAGAGAGCATCTGCTTTTAAAATGAAAATACTTTGCACTTCTATTTGTGAAACAATCGGGTTTTTAATCATTAAACTAATTTGAGTATTTTTACCAAAATTTAATTACTACTAAAAAATACATTTTAAATGGCTTTAGATACAATTAATCCAACAAATACTAATGTTTGGAAAAAACTTGAACTGCATTTTCAATCTATGCAAAAGGCAACAATTCAAGATTTATTCGAGTCAGACCCGGCTAGGACTGAAAAATTGAATATTCAATGGAATGATTTTTTAATAGATTACTCAAAAAATATTATTGATCAGGAAACAGTTCAGTTATTAGTAGAATTAGCAAATGAAGTTGGACTTAAAGCTGCTATTGCTGATTATTTTGATGGTACAGTGATTAATAAAACCGAGAATAGAGCGGTCCTTCATACTGCTTTGCGTGCTGTTGAATCTGCAGTGGTCAATGTAGATGGCGTAAATGTAATGCCTGAAGTATATGAAGTAAAAAATAAAATAAAAGGATTTACAAACGAAGTTGTTTCGGGTATACGAACTGGTTTTACAGGAAAACCTTTTACAGATATCGTAAATATTGGAATTGGAGGATCAGATTTGGGTCCAGCAATGGTAGTCGAGGCTCTTCAGTTTTATAAAAACCATCTTAACGTTCATTTTGTTTCAAATGTGGATGGTGATCATGTTCAAGAGATCATAAAAAAATTAAATCCAGAGACAACGCTTTTTGTAATTGTTTCAAAAACATTTACCACGCAGGAAACTTTAACGAATTCAGAAACTATTAAAGATTGGTTTCTAAAATCAGCAAAACAAGAAGATGTTGCCAAGCATTTTGTTGCAGTTTCAACTAACCTTGAGAAAGTAACTGCTTTTGGAATAGATGCCAGCAACGTTTTTCCAATGTGGGATTGGGTTGGCGGTCGTTTCTCTTTATGGAGTGCGGTAGGTCTTACTATCAGCTTATCAATAGGGTATGATAATTTTGACAGTTTGTTGAAAGGCGCTAATGAAATGGACGAGCATTTTAAGACAGCTGATTTTGATAAAAACATGCCTGTTATATTGGCGATGTTGAGCGTTTGGTACAATAATTTCTTTGGTGCTGAAAGTGAAGCTTTGATTCCTTACACCCAGTACTTGCAAAAATTTGCACCTTACTTGCAGCAGGGTACCATGGAAAGTAATGGTAAAAGTGTTGGTCGAGATGGAAAGCCAGTTAATTATCAAACAGGCACAATCATTTGGGGTGAACCGGGTACCAATGCACAACATGCTTTTTTTCAATTGATACATCAAGGGACAAAATTAATCCCAGCTGATTTTATCGGATTTGTTACTCCTTTATATGGAGATACCAATCATCATGATAAGTTAATGTCCAATTTCTTTGCCCAAACAGAAGCGCTGATGCACGGAAAATCTGCCACGCAAGTTCAAAAGGAATTTGATCTTCAAAGAATACCAGCTGAAAAAGTAGAATTCCTATTACCATTTAAAATTTTTACAGGTAACAAGCCTACAAATACAATTTTGATTCAAAAATTAACCCCGCATACTTTAGGTTCGTTAATTGCTTTATATGAACACAAGATTTTTGTTCAAGGAATTGTTTGGAATATCTTCAGTTTTGATCAATGGGGTGTTGAACTTGGAAAACAATTAGCAAATTCTATTTTAGCCGAGATTGCTACAAAAGAAATTCAAAGTCATGATAGTTCTACCACTTTCTTATTAAATCATTTTTTAAAAAATAAATATTTTAACTAAGTTCTAGAGTAAGCAATATTTTTTTCAAAAAACGTTAGATCTTATCAAAATCAATAGCATTTATATCGCATTGAATAGTAAGATTTAACGTTTTTTTTTAATTTAAAAAAATAAAAAGAATGTGAATAAATATTTCTATTTCTGAAGCATTGATTTTTTTGACGAATAATTATAGATCTAGCATATTTGTTAAATTTAATTCATAAAGTAGCCCATAAAATTTAAATTTGTTGATTTTTATTAAATTCTTATTTTCACAAACTTGGATTCTTAACATTGTGTTAACTTACTTAACTAAATTTGTTATAATTTTGCCAAATATTAATAAACTAATCAATATGAAAAAATTATTAAAAGCGTTTTTTGTGTTATCCGTTTTGTTGCTTACAGCAGCAAGCAGTTATGCACAAGGTAACACTAATTCTTCTATTAGTGGTAGTGTATATGATAAGGATAAGTTAACCCTACCGGGAGCTTCAATTCTTGCGGTACACACACCATCTGGTACTCGCTATTCAGCATCTACAGATTACACGGGTAATTTTAGAATCTCAAACATGAGAGTTGGTGGTCCGTACAAAATTACAATTTCATTTGTAGGTTTCGCTAACTTTGAAGACAGTGATGTTTACTTGCAGTTAGGAGAAAACAAAACTTTTAAAATTAATTTAGCTGAAGAGTCAAATCAATTAAAAGAAGTTATTGTAAGAGCTTCAAGAGATAATACTTTTAATTCTCAAAGAACCGGTGCTCAGACTGTTATTAATTCTGATAAGATTAAAGCTTTGCCATCGTTATCAAGAAATATTTCTGACTTTGCAAGGTTGACACCACAAGCTCAATTAAGAGGTGATGATGTTTTATCAATTGGTGGACAAAACAACAGATTTAATGCAATTTATATTGATGGAGCTGTAAGTAATGACGTTTTTGGTTTAGCTGCAAATGGTACCAATGGAGGTCAAACTGGAGTAAGTCCAATTTCTGTTGATGCTATTGAGCAATTTCAAGTGAGTGTTGCTCCTTATGATGTAAAATTGTCAGGATTTGCTGGTGGTGCCATCAGTGCTATTACACGTTCAGGAACAAATAATTTTGAGGGTTCTGCTTATTTCTTAAACCGTAATGAGTCAATCTCAGGTAAAACTCCTCCGTCATTAGCTGGTACAGCTGGAAGAAAAAAACTGGGAGATTTTTCTGCTTTGACTTACGGAGTTCGTGCTGGTGGTGCAATAGTTAAAGATAAATTATTTTACTTTATTAACTATGAAAG
Source organism: Flavobacterium sp. GNP011 (assembly GCF_056428925.1). Lineage (NCBI taxonomy): Bacteria > Pseudomonadati > Bacteroidota > Flavobacteriia > Flavobacteriales > Flavobacteriaceae > Flavobacterium > Flavobacterium sp. GNP011. The sequence goes on from NZ_JBWJVJ010000001.1 coordinate 260,002, forward strand.
ACAAGACAACGAAACTCCTCAACCATTTGAATTGTCAACCTATACAGGATTGTCAGCAAATAGATTGGGAGAGTTAAGAACGAAATTAGCTTCTTACGGGTATGATCCAGGTAATTTCAATAGTAATGTTCGTACATTAGTAAGTGATAAATTAATTGGTAAAATTGACTGGAACATCAATGATAATCACAAGTTATCTTTTAAACACAGTTATGTAAAAGCAGAACAATTCTCTCCAAGTCGTTCATCAGCAACTGCTATTAGTTTTGAGAATGGTAGTCAATTGTTTAATTCAGTTACAAATTCTACCTCATTAGAATTGAACTCAAGATTTGGAAATAAATTTTCAAATAACTTGGTAGTAGCTTACACTAATGTAGCGGATGATAGAGATGCAGCTGGTAATCCATTTCCAACTGTTCAAATTTTTGATGGAGCTAACCAAAGTATATTTTTTGGAGCTGAAGGTTTTTCAACTGCAAACTTGTTAGATCAGAAAATATTAACAATCACGGATAATTTTGAAATCAATGCTGGAATAAGTAAAATTACATTAGGTACTCATAATGAGTTTTCACAATCTAAAAATGTATTTTTTGGTAATAATTTCGGTTCATACCGTTATGCAAACTTAGACGATTTCTTATTAGATAGAAGACCGAATAGATTTCAATTGAACTACTCTTTAATAGGAGGTGAAGGAGACGGATCATTAGGTGCTGCTGAATTTGGTACTAAACAATTTGGTTTTTATGCACAAAATGATATGAGGTTATCTGATAATTTTAAATTGTCTTATGGCGTAAGAGTTGATATCCCTGTATGGGAAGACGGATTGGGTAATGCTGATTTCAACAACAGAACAATTCCATTGTTACAAGCTGCGGGTAAAAACTTGCAAGGAGCTGTAGTAGGTGAGCGCATCAATACAACTGCACATATTGCTCCGCGTATTGGTTTTAACTATGATTTAAATGGTAAAAAGTTAACTCAATTTAGAGGTGGTGCGGGTATTTTTACTTCAAGATTGCCTCTTGTATGGCCAGGTGGAACATACAACAACAATGGTGTGACTCAAGGAGCTATTCAAATTACTAATGCTGCACAAATGCCTGTTTTCAACCCGAATCCAAGTGTTGCTAGCCAAATCGCGCCATTACCTAACACTACAGCATTCCCTAGACCAGGTTCTGGTGGAAGAGGTGGTAATATTGATTTATTTGCTAAAGATTTTAAATTACCACAAGTATTTAAAGCAAGTTTTGCTGTAGATCAAAAATTACCTTTAGGTTTTGTTGTTACATCTGAAATCACATATAATGATAACATCAGTGCGGTAACTTACGAAAATTTAAATATTAGAGCAGCTTCTAATAACTTAACGGGTCCAGATACAAGACCACGTTACAATGGTAATACAAGAGTAGATAATCAATATTTAGGTATATACTTAGGGTCTAATACTAGTGAAGGAAAAGCATATAATATGTCTTTTACTTTAGCTAAAAATTTCAAATCTGATTTTATTGATGGTAATATCTCTGGAACTTATTCTTACGGTAAATCAACTGTTTTACTTGATGCTACTTCATCTCAAAATAGTTCACAATGGAATAATACTGAAACTGTAAATGGAGCTAATTCATTGAGATTATCAAGATCTGATTTTGATCCAGGAAGAAGAATTATTTCAAATGGTAATGCTACAATTAAATGGAGTAAATTTACAAAGTCTAGAATTGGTTTCTTTTATGAAGGAGCTCAAGGTACTCCAATAAGTTATGTTTACAATGACTCTGGACGTTTATTACAGGATACTTTTTCTAATTCAGCATTGATTTTCATCCCTGCAAAACAGTCTGATATTGTTTTGGTTAGTACAACTGCTAATACATTAACTCCACAACAACAATGGGATGCTTTAAGTGCTTTTATTGAAGGTAATGAATATTTACGTGAGAGAAAAGGTGGTTATGCTGAGCGTAATGGTGATCGTTTAAAAACAAGCCATGTTGTAGATTTTAAATTCGCTCAAGAGTTCACAGTTAATGTGGGTAAAAAGAAACATACTTTCGAGATTACTGCTGATATTTTCAATTTTACAAACTTATTGAACAAAAATTGGGGTAAAAGATATTTTACTGCAAATGATCAAGTTCAATTGTTAACACAAGTTGGTTTTGGTACAGGTGCAAATGCAAATACACCTACTTTTAGTTACAATCCAACTGTTGGAAACAATATTAACCAAGTTGATGATGTGGGTTTAAACTCATCAAGATGGCAAATGCAAACTGGTGTTCGTTATACGTTTAACTAGTTTACTTATAAATAAATCAACCCTCATTTCTTATGAAATGGGGGTTTTTTTATGTCTTTTTTTATTATATTTGTTAAAACAAAAAAAGTATTTATGTACCATTTTATTCAAAAATTTCATTCAGGCTGGGCGTATCTAGCACTTTTAATCCTAGTTGTTGCAGTTGTAAACGCTGCAATAGGATTGTTTTCTAAAAAGGATTTTACTTCAAAAGATCGTAAAATAGCACTGTTTGCTTTGATTGCAATTCACATTCAATTACTAGTTGGAATTATTTTGTATTTTGTTTCCCCAAATGGAATACAAATGATAAAAGCAGTTGGAATGGGTGGCCTTACAACAGAAAGTAGATTACTAGCATTGGAGCACCCGTTGATTAATATTATTGCCATTGTTCTTATTACTATAGGTTGGTCTAAGCATAAAAAATTAGTTTCAAGCGAGTCTAAATTTAAAATGTTTTCTATTTTTTACGGTATTGGTTTACTTCTTATATTGAGTAGAATTCCATGGAAATTATGGTTGTAAAAACCTGTAAAAGCTCTAGAAATAGAGCTTTTTTTATCTAGGTATGGTTTTTGCAATTTTTGTTCAATTAATACATATTACATGAAAAAATCAATTACTCTATTTATATTTATAGCAATGGTTAGTTTTGCTGTTTGTCAAACATCTGTAGCGACAAAGCAGAACGTCTCTAATACTAAAGGTGCTTCTGTAAAAGGAGCAAGTAATAAAGGTCTTATAGAAAAAGACTCCATTAAAAAAGAAAGAGCTATTGCCGATATTCAGGAAAAAAAAGCCGATTCAATGATGGCGAACTTGGGAACATTCAAATTGTATAAAAAAGAGTCTCATGCCTCATATTATGCCGATAAATTTAATGGTAAAAAAACATCTAGTGGCAGACGATTTGATAACTCTAAACTTACTGCTGCTCACAAAAAACTTCCTTTTGGGACAAAAGTTAGAGTAACTAATGAAAAAAATGGCAAGTCAGTAATTGTAGAAATTATAGACAGAGGACCATTTGTGAGATCAAGAGAAATTGATTTAACCAAACGTGCTTTCATGGAAATTGCATCTAATAAAGGAAGTGGTGGTATGCTTGTTACACTTGAGGTTTTAAACAATTAATTACCATTCTTTAAAAGGAAAAATACTTAGATTTGAGTTGTAATACCGTTGATTTCCTGTGACTTCTTGACCAAGCCAATTGGGTTTGTCAAATAATTCATTTTCTGATTGCAATTCAATTTCTGCTATGATTAGCCCTTCATTATCTCCATGAAATTCATCTACCTCGTAGATGTGGTTTCCGTTTTGAATTTCGAATCTTGTTTTTGTGATAGCTCCTTTTTCACATAATTTGAATAATTCTTCTGCTTCAATTAGTGGTATTTCTTTTTCCCATTCATATCTGGAAGTTCCTGACTCGTTTGAAATTCCTTTTATTGTAAGGTATCCTTTTTCATTTCTGATTCGTACTCTTACCGTACGTTCTGGTTTTGAACTTAAATATCCTTGAGATACAACGCTTTTTGTATGAATTTCTTCTTTAAAGGATTGATTTTTTACAATAAATTTTCGTTCGATTTCAATCATAGCTTTTTTGATTTTGGCTATTCAAATGTATTGTTTTTTAATTGAAGTTCTTATTTCTAAAACATAATTACATTTTATTACTTTTAAAATTTAGTTTTTTTATCTTATGAATTAGTAATTTTTAATCAAAGAAAGTGTATTCTATTTTTTGAATTGTAAATTTACATAAATTGTTATTGATGAAATTTTTTTCTATATCTACAGGTATACCTACTTACGAAACTATTTTCAAAAATTTTTTTGAAAGTAGCTTTAGCGGTTTTATTCCTAATGTGTCTTATGAACTCTTGATACAGTTGGTAAGTTCTGTAAGGCCTTCGAGAAAAAACGTAAACAAAACAGTTGATTTACAGGATTTTATTTTTTTTTTAGAACAAAATCCATCTCTTTGTGAGCAATTCTCCTTGTATTTGAAATTAGTTTTAAAGGATTTAAAGTTTAATTCGGTACTTTCAGATGCAGCTATATTGCAGGATGTAGATTTTATTTTTGAATTAAAGAAACGAATTGTAGCTAAGTTTCTTCCTTTTCAACCAGAAAAAGACAGCTTGGAGTTTGTTTTAAATCAAATATTTTATTTACCAACAGATGGAGATTGGGTTAGTAATATTCCGATTATACAGTTACAGTCTTTATTCAATTTATTAGAATTAGAAACTATTTACGATTTAGGACCCACTAATTTTGCCTTATCTGAGGTTATGATGTCGATGCATGTTATAACGCAACGTGTTAGTGGTAGAGCCATGGAAAGAGAAGTGATTAAAATGGTCCCTGAATATGAGCAATTACAAAGCCCTTTTTCTGCTTTCGAAAAAGAATTATTTTTGATTGAGGATCGAATAAAAGAATTAAAAGAACATTTTATAACTCCTGATGATTTGTCTTATCAACAACTTTTAGTCTTGCATAAACAATGTTTAGATTTTGTAAATAAGGCGTTTCATAATAGTAGTAAGTTTGGGATATCGCTTCGGGTGAATCAAAATCTATTAAAAATAAAACAACAGTTAGAACGATTGGAATTTTTAATTTCCTTAATTGTTGTTTCGGATGTAAATGGAACTACAACAAACACAATACGACTTGGTATACAATTAATTCAGTTTAACTGTTATAAGAGTAATATTCGAAAATTTATTGCCGAGAGTACACAGCTTTTATCTTACGAAATCACTCAACATACTGCTAAAACAGGTGAACACTACATAACCGAAACCCGAAAAGAATATTTTAAGATGTTACGGACTGCCATAGGAGGTGGTTTTATAGTAGGAATATTGTGCTTAATTAAAATTGCTCTTTCAAAAGTAGAAACCAGTCTATTTGGTCATGCTTTTTTATATAGTATGAATTATGCATTTGGATTTATTTTAATTTATGTTTTGGGATTTACATTAGCCACAAAGCAACCGGCAATGACAGCATCAGCATTGATAAAGGCTTTAGAGGATGGTGTTTCAAAAAAAGGGAAAGAAATTGAAAAATATACGGCTTTTGCCATTTTATTTGCTAGAGTTTTTCGTTCTCAATTTATAGCCTTTATTGGAAACGTACTTATTGCATTTCCGGTTTCGTTATTTGGTATATGGATCATAGATTATTATTTTAAATATAATATTGCTGGATCAAAATGGGAAAGTTTAGTTCAAGATTTAAGTCCAATACATTCCCTAGCTATGTTGCATGCCGCTATAGCTGGTGTTTTCTTATTTTTATCGGGTATTATTTCTGGTAGTGTTGCAAATAGAGACAAACACAATCAGGTTTATTATAGAATTGCTGAGAATCCTTTTTTGAAACGCAGCCTTGGTATAAAAAGAACTTTAGCGCTTTCGAAATTATATGAAAAACGCTGGGCTGGTATTATTTCAAATTTTTGGTTTGGTATTTTTATGGGTAGTACAGCTTCATTTGGTTTGTTTTTAGGTTTACCACTAGACATTAGACACATTACCTTTGCTAGTGGTAATCTTGCTTTAGCATTATATGGATCTAATTATCAAGTAAGTCAAACTATGTTATTTTGGGGTATTTTTGGTGTTGGAATCATTGGTTTAATCAATTTTACCATTAGTTTTAGTCTTTCCTTAGGTCTCGCTTTTCGTTCAAGAGGAATGTCTTGGTTAGAGTTGAGGCCTATAGCAATCTCTATTTGGAGGCATTTTAAATCGAAACCCTTAAGTTTCTTTTTTCCAACTGAGAGTAAAAATAAAACTGCCGTTATTGAAAACTATTTACAGATAGATTATTCTAAAGATGATAGTCATAAAAAAGTTTAAGTAATTGAATAATCTACGACTTGGATGCAAGACAAAATGTCAAATAGAAAAATTATCCATGTAGATATGGATGCCTTTTATGCATCAGTGGAGCAAATGGATAATCCTACTTTAAGAGGTAAACCTATTGCTGTTGGTGGTTCTGAGGTACGTGGAGTTGTATCTGCAGCAAGCTATGAGGCTAGGAAATTTGGAGTTAAAAGTGCTATGAGTGGGATTGTAGCTAAGAAAAACTGTCCGGATCTTATATTTGTCAAACCACGTTTTGACCGGTACAAGGAAATTTCAAAACAAATTCAAAAAATTTTTTACGATTATACTGATCTTGTTGAACCATTGTCTCTGGATGAAGCCTACCTTGATGTAACCCATAACAAAAAGGGAAATCCGAGTGCAACTTTATTAGCTCAAGAAATTAGGATACGGATTTTTAATGAAGTAGGACTTACGGCATCTGCAGGGATATCTGTTAATAAATTTGTTGCCAAAGTTGCTAGTGATTTTAACAAACCAAATGGTCAGAAAACAGTTAATCCTGAAGAAGTGATTTCTTTTCTTGAATCTTTACCAATAAGAAAATTTTATGGAGTTGGTAAAGTTACTACTGAGAAAATGTATCAACTAGGCATCTTTACTGGATTAGAGCTAAGAGATAAATCACTAGCCTTTTTAGAAAAGCATTTTGGTAAAATGGGGAACTATTATTATGATGTGGTTAGAGGTGTACATAATAGCACTGTAAAAAGTTCCCGAATAGCAAAATCAGTGGCGGCGGAACATACCTTTGATGTAAATCTAACCTCAGAAATTTTTATGATTGAAAAGTTAGAGTTAATAGCGGCCTCATTAGAAAAAAGATTAAAAAGACATCAGGTTTCAGGTAAAACGGTTACTTTAAAAATTAAGTACAGTGATTTTACACAACAAACAAGAAGCAAGACGTTACCTTATTTTATTGCGGATAAATCTCTTATTTTAGAAATTGTTAAAGAATTATTGTATCAAGAACGGCTTAAAAATTCAGTACGACTTTTAGGGATTTCAATGAATAACTTAAATACAGATGAAAAAAAGTTTGTGGTTGTTCAATTAAAATTTGAATTCTAACCTCTCATTTGTAGTTGAACAATGGTTAAAGTTGGTAAAATAATATTTTTTCATTATAAATAAATTTACTTTTGACAAATAATGTAAACAACATGAGTAACTTATCACAATACGACGACGCATTTGCGAGATTTTATAACTGCATGCGCATCAAAACTTTGCCGTTATACTCTTTTGATTTCCATCATGAATACACTAGAGGACTGCAGAACACCTTTATAGATACTGCTAGAATAAAAGATTTGGCAGCAAGAAATAAATGGAAAAATACCGATTGGGATTTGCAATCCATTTTAAGAGATGATGTTGTTATTGTAACCGACGCTAATCTTAAGATTGTTTTTGCCTCACACAATCTTGTAAAAATGAATGGTTATGTAGAGGAAGAAGTCCTTGGTCAAAGCCCTAAAATGTTTCAAGGGAAAGTTACTAATAAAATTACATCAAGTGAGATTAAAAAAGCTATAGATGCTCAAGAACCTTTTGAGAATGTAGTAATGAATTATAAAAAAAATGGAGATGTCTACGCCTGTTTAATAAAAGGATATCCTTTATTTAATAACAGAGGAGAGTTAAGCCATTACATAGCCTTTGAAAGAGCAGCATAAAAAAAACCTTTCCAAAATAAGTCTTGGAAAGGTTTTTTTGATTTAAACAGCATTAGTTTTTACTGTTGAGTTTACTAAGCAATCTAAGAAATTCAATATAAAGCCATACCAGAGTAATCATTAATCCCATTGCGCCGAACCATTCCATGTACTTTGGCATTTTTTCCTGAACTCCTTTTTCTATTTGATCAAAATCTAAAAATAAATTTAAAGAGGCAATTACAATCACAAACACGCTAATTCCTATGCTTATCCAAGAATTACCATAGTGTACAGGAACAAAGCTAGTAAACATTGACAGTAACCAAGAAATTAAATAATAAGTCCCTATGGCTAGTGTTGCCGCAATTACAATCGATTTGAATTGTTCATTAACTTGTACAATTTTGTACTTATACAGAACCAGGCAAATCATAAATGTTACAAAAGTAGCACCAACAGCTTGAAGCACAATGCCAGGATACAAAGCTTCAAAAATAGCGGATACTGCACCAATAAATAAACCTTCAAAAATAGCATAACCGGGAGCAAGATAAGGCGAGTATTGAGGTTTGAAAGCGGCTATAAGCACAAGTACTAAACCTACTACGGCACCGCCAATTGCAGGAACAAGTGGATTCATTCCGTTAAAAGTAAGCCACCATATTACCGTAGCCGATCCGATTAGAATCATAAACAATAGTAAGCTCTTGTTTATTGTGCCAGAAATGGTCATTTCATCATTGTAATCAATGATTGTTGCTTGATTTATCTCTTCACTTTTTGAAACAGCTGTTGAAAACCTTTTACTATTTAAAAACGGATTATTTGAATTCAAACTCATAATTTTTATGTTTTTTATACTTTCAAATATAATTGTATTTCATGTAAATTCATACCTACGATTTTACTTTTTTAACAAAAAAAACCATCCACATAATATGGGATGGTTTAGCTAAGCTGTAATTACTGTTACTCTATTTCAGATACTCTCATGGTATTTACCATTCCTTTATCTTTAATAGGCATTGCAGCTAGATTGATAAGGAAATCTCCTTTTTGAACAAAGCCTTTTTGTTTTACAATTTCGTTTACATCAGTAACGGTATCATCAGTACTTACATCTTTTGTATACATGAAAGATTTTACTCCCCACAATAAATTAAGTTGAGTAAGGATTCTTTCATTTGAAGTAAAAACTAAAATGTGTGCATTGGGTCTCCAAGCCGAAATTTGAAAGGCTGTGTATCCACTGTTAGTAAGGGTACAAATAGCTTTTGCTTTAATCACATTAGCCATAGTAGCAGCGTGATGACAAATAGTTTTTGTAATAAAACGTTTGGTTTTAATTTGAGGGGTATTTTGTGGAACTTGAATTAGCGGAGAATCTTCAACTGCTTCAATAATTTGAGTCATTTTTTGAATAACTTGAACAGGGTAGTTACCGGTTGCAGTTTCACCAGAAAGCATTACTGCATCTGCGCCATCCATTACAGAGTTTGCAACATCATTTACCTCTGCACGCGTAGGAGTCAAGCTTGTAATCATAGTCTCCATCATTTGGGTTGCTACAATTACTGGGATTCGAGCTGTTTTTGCTCTACGTATTAATTCTTTTTGCACTAAAGGTACTTCGTGAGCTGGTAATTCTACTCCTAAATCTCCACGAGCTACCATAAGTGCATCACAATAGGCTACAATTTTATCAATGTTCTCTAATGCTTCAGGCATTTCGATCTTTGCAACAATAGGAATTTTATACTCAGAATGTTCTGCTATTAATTCTTGTAGATCTTGTAAATCTCGTGGCGTTTTTACAAATGATAATGCAATCCAATCTACGTTTTGTCCAATGGCAAAAATAGCATCTTCAATATCTTTCTCAGTCATAGCTGGAAGAGAGATTTTTGTATTAGGCAAGTTTACACCTTTTTTAGATTTAAGTTCCCCACCTTGTATGACTCTTGCAACTACTTCAGATTTTTTATCGGTTTCAACAATTTCAAAAATAAGTTTCCCATCATCAAGTAATATTCTTTCTCCAGGATTTACATCATTTGGAAAGTTTTTATACTTCATAAATACTTTTTTTGCAGTACCAAGAATATCTTCGGCTGTGGTAAATGTTATTAAATCTCCATCATGAACAACAACGCCTTCCTCCATAACACCTACGCGTAATTTAGGACCTTGTAAATCACCAAGAATTGCTGTTGTATAACCAAACTCTTTGTTTAACCCGCGAATAATATTTATTTTTTCTTTTACATCTTCGTAGTCTGCATGCGAAAAATTTACACGAAACACATTGACTCCTGCATCAATCATGTCCTTGATGGTTTCTCTTGTACTACATGCTGGCCCTAGTGTAGCTACAATTTTAGTTTTTTTGTTTGTAAGCATTTGTATTAAAAAATTAAATTGTTTTTAGATTTTATTTTAGTTGTCTCTACGCTGTAAACCGCAGAAACTTTATTTATGGTATTTAATAGTGTTTTTATTTCGTTTAAATTCAAGGTGTCATCTGTATTTTCAATTTTAAAAAAGTAGTCTACTTTTTTAAACTCAGGTAATAAAAATACTTTTGTAGCTACATCCATCTTGATATCAGAAAATAAATTTTGAGAAAATTCTTTTTGTTTCTCTTGTAGCACTTCATTTTTATTTTGGATTAAATCCCAAGAAATTTCATTTTCAGGACCTTCATAGAAAAATCTTGAAAAATTTGTTTCTCCCTCCTTAATCTTAATTTGAATTTCATTGCTACATTTACTCAAATTGATAGGTAATTTTTGATTGATAAAATAAGCCAATCGATAATCTTCTAATGAGGTATGTATAGCAATAAGATGATAGTCTATTGCATCAAATTCACCTAAATTAAGTTTAAGATTTGCCATTTCATCAAAAAATAAGATGTAAATATAGCATTTCTATTGAAGTGTATAGTCTTCTAAATAAGATGTTTTTGTTAATTTATGAACGAAAACGATATAGTTTTATAGAAAATTGTATTATTTTCTGTCCATTTTTTCTTGAAATGCAAAATATGCGCGTTGGGATGCTTTTTCTTCTGCTTTCTTTTTAGAGGTAGCCCTTGCTTTTGCAATGACTTTGTCGTCAATACTAAGTTTAACGCCAAAAAAACGTTGTCCATCAAAAGAGTTGTCATCAAAAATATCGTAATGAAATATTTTTTTCTCTTTTTGACACCATTCAATTACTAAGCTTTTATAGCTAATTACCTTGCCTTCTAGACGTGCAATATCTACATAAGGAGTAATTACTCTGTTTCTAATGAATTTTTCACAAAATTCGTAGCCTCTATCTAGGTAAATGGCACCTACTAGAGATTCAAAAATATTGCCATGAATATTTTCTCCAAAATGTTGAACAGGAACTTTACTTTCTATAAATTGAATTAAATTTAAGTCTTTCCCTAGTTCATTTAAATGTTCTCTACTTACAATTTTAGAGCGCATTTTGGTAAGATATCCTTCATCACCTGCTGGTGCTTCATTGAATAAATGAGCAGCAATAACTGCGCTTAACATAGCGTCTCCTAAAAATTCTAATCGTTCATAATTGATGGGATTGCCAGATAAATCAAGTCTATTAGATGATCTATGGGTGAAAGCTTTGGTATAAAATTCAAGGTTTAAGGGAGGGAAGTCAAGAATTTTCTGGATAGAATCAAAAAAAATCCCGTCTGTAGCCGAACGGGATTTTTTAAATATTTTTCTAATTATGTTCATACAATTAGATGTCTAATTTTTTTACCAAAACGCATGCATTATGACCTCCAAAGCCAAATGTATTGCTCATCACTACATTCATATCTCTTTTTTGAGCTTTGTTAAATGTAAAGTTCAATTTTGAGTCAATGTTCTCATCATCTGTAAAATGATTAATAGTAGGAGGTACTAAGCCGTATTTTAGAGAAAGTATAGCAGATATAGTTTCTACAGCACCTGCAGCACCTAGTAAGTGACCTGTCATTGATTTTGTAGAATTTAAATTCATGCTATAGGCATGTTCGCCAAATACGTGAAGAATAGCTTTTGACTCTGCCATATCACCAAGTGGAGTTGATGTTCCGTGCATGTTTACCCCATCTACATCAGTAGGTTTTAATCCAGCATCTCTAAGGCAGTTTAGCATTACATTTTTAGCACCAAGTCCTTCTGGATGTGGAGCTGTAATGTGGTAAGCATCTGCAGACATACCGCCGCCACCTATTTCGCAATAAATAGTTGCGCCACGAGCAACAGCATGTTCGTATTCTTCAAGAACCAAGGCACCTGCTCCTTCTCCTAGAACAAAACCATCTCTGTCTTTGTCCATTGGTCTTGAGGCCGATTTTGGATCGTCATTTCTTGTTGATAGTGCATGCATAGCATTAAAACCTCCCATACCAGCAATTGTTACCGCAGCTTCAGAGCCACCTGTAACCATAGCATCGGCATGGCCAAGTCTAATATAATTGAAAGCATCTATAATGGCATTTGTAGAAGAAGCACATGCAGAAACAGTTGTAAAGTTAGGTCCTCTAAAACCATATTTAATGGAGATATGTCCACCTGCAATATCAGCGATCATTTTTGGAATAAAGAAAGGATTAAATTTTGGAGTCCCGTCTCCTGAAGCATAATTAAGAACTTCAATTTGAAAAGTCTCTAATCCGCCAATTCCTGATCCCCAAATAACACCCACGCGGTCTTTGTCAATTTTCTCCATATCAAAACCGGCATCTTTTACTGCTTCTTCAGATGCAACCATGGCATATTGAGCGTATCGGTCCATTTTACGGGCTTCTTTACGGTCAATGAAATTTTCAACATTAAAGTTTTTAACCTCGCATGCAAAGTGAGTTCTAAATTTAGAGGCATCAAAGTAAGTGATAGGTGCAGCTCCGCTAACGCCTTTAATCAAACCGTCCCAATACTCTTGTACAGTATTTCCAATAGGGGTAAGAGCGCCTAATCCTGTTACTACAACTCTTCTTAATTCCATAAATTCTTTGTTATGTTATCTTTAAACAAATAAAACCCACGCTGATACTGTATAAAATACTACAAAATAGCTATGGGTAATACAATAATATCTTTTGGATTGAAGTTCAATCTTAATTTTAATATTTAAAAAAATAATAACACCCGTTCACATGAATGCAAGCGGGTGTTTGATTTATTATTTTTTAGCTTCCTCGATGTAAGAGATTGCTTGACCTACAGTAGCGATGTTTTCTGCTTGATCGTCTGGAATTTGGATATCAAATTCTTTTTCGAATTCCATAATAAGCTCAACAGTGTCTAATGAGTCAGCTCCTAAATCATTAGTGAAGCTTGCTTCTGTTACAACTTCGTTTTCGTCAACGCCTAATTTGTCTACGATAATCGCTTTTACTCTTGATGCAATGTCTGACATAATCTTTAATTTTAGAATTTAATTTGTTGGCAAAAATAAAAAACTTTATTTTAAAACAACTATTTAGTTAATAAATGTGACATCTAATTTATGAAATATATTTTGACAAAGGTGTCACAATGTTATTTATTTTCAATTATTATGCTTTTTTTTGTGGCTTCAAATAGAATGTAATTATGAAAAAAATCGTGATTTTTGCCTCCGGATCGGGTACAAATGCTGAAAATATTATTCAATATTTCGAAAAAACAACCTCTGCAGCTGTTGTTGCAGTTTTTACAAATAATCCTAAAGCGGGTGTGATTACGAGAGTTCAAAAATACAATTTACCAATAGAGATTTTTACCAAAACACAATTATTTGAAAATGAAGTACTACAAAAAGTTCAAGCTCTCCAACCAGATTTGATTGTTTTAGCTGGTTTTTTACTCCAATTTCCTTCAAATATTATTAATGCCTTCCCTAATAAAATCATAAACATTCACCCCGCATTATTACCTAAATATGGTGGAAAAGGAATGTATGGAATGTATGTACATCAAGCAGTTCTTGATAATAAGGAATTAGAAACGGGAATCACAGTACATTATGTGAATGAAAATTACGATGAAGGTGCTATAATTTCACAGCAAAGTGTTGCATTATCAGCAGAAGATACTGTTGCAACAATAGCCGAAAAGATTCATGAACTAGAGCAAGAATTTTTCCCAATTATTATTGAGCGCATTTTAAACCAAAGTATATAATTGTAATGGGACACGATGTACATATATATACAGATGGTGCGGCCAAGGGTAATCCAGGAAATGGCGGATACGGTGTAGTCATGGAATGGGTAGGAAAACCGTATAAAAAAGAGTTTTATGAAGGATTTCGTAGGACGACCAATAATAGAATGGAATTACTAGGCGTAATTGTTGGGCTTGAGAAGTTAAAAAATCCCAATACGAGAGTATTAGTAGTTTCGGATTCTAAATATGTAGTAGATTCTGTAGAAAAAAAATGGGTTTTAGGCTGGGAAAAAAAAGGTTTTGTTGATAGAAAAAATACTGATTTGTGGAAACGGTTTTTACTAGTATACCGAAAACACAAAGTCGATTTTAAATGGATTAAAGGACATAACAATCATGCTCAAAACGAAAGGTGTGATGAATTGGCCGTTATGGCATCCATGCAAAAACAGCTTTCTGTAGATGCTTTTTATGAAAAAGAAGAAGCTAAATTGTTGTAAATGGTTGGTTTAAATTGGCAAAACTTTACATGTCTAGTGCTTTGCAACTTTACAACTTATAAACTATCTTTGCCGCTTAATTCGAAACGTATATAATGAATAAATTATTGATTGTTGGAACAGTAGCTTTTGACGCTATTGAAACTCCATTTGGGAAAACTGATAAAATTTTAGGTGGTGCAGGAACATATATTGGTATATCTGCTTCTTTTTTTAATGTGCAATCAGCCATTGTTTCTGTAGTTGGAGATGATTTTCCTCAAGAATATTTAGATTTATTAACTTCAAGAAATATTGATATCTCTGGACTAGAAGTAGTACAAGGTGGTAAAACGTTCTTTTGGAGTGGTCGTTACCACAATGACTTAAACTCAAGGGATACACTGGATACACAACTAAATGTTTTGGCTGATTTTCAACCAAAAGTACCACAAGACTATAAAAATGCTGAGATTGTAATGCTAGGAAACTTACATCCATTGGTACAAAGCAGTGTTTTAGATCAAATGGAAACACAACCAAAACTTGTAGTGCTAGACACGATGAATTTTTGGATGGATTGTGCTCTATCTGAATTGCTAGACGTAATCAAACGCGTTGATGTAATCACTATCAATGATGAAGAGGCTAGACAACTTTCTGGAGAATATTCTCTTGTTAAGGCTGCTGCCAAAATTCACACCATGGGTCCTAAATATGTGGTAATTAAAAAAGGAGAGCATGGCGCACTTATTTTTCATGATAAGGAAGTTTTCTTTGCTCCAGCATTACCATTAGAAGAAGTGTTTGACCCAACAGGAGCAGGAGATACATTTGCAGGAGGATTTGCGGGTTACTTGACTCAAAGCGAAAATATCTCTTTTGAGAATATGAAAAACGCTATCATTCAAGGTTCAAACTTAGCTTCTTTTTGTGTAGAAAAATTTGGTACCGAGAGAATGCTTACTTTAGAGAAAACCGAAGTAGTGTCTCGATTAAAACAATTCAAATCGCTAACACAATTTGACATAGAATTATAATATCTTAAAACCTCGGAAACGGGGTTTTTTTGTTTAAAAATAGTAGTAGGAAATTTTAGTTTTTACTTTTGTAAAATTATAGAACTTACGCTTTGCTAATCTCAGAATATCACAACAACACAACAAATTACACTACAATGAGCGATGCTTTACAACATGAATGTGGAATAGCTTTAATTAGATTACTTAAACCGCTTGAATATTATAAAGAGAAATATGGAACCGCATTTTACGGAATCCAGAAGATGTATCTTTTGATGGAAAAGCAACACAACCGAGGTCAAGATGGTGCGGGTTTTGCAAGTATTAAACTAGATGTAGAACCAGGTGAACGGTATATCAGCCGTGTACGATCAAATCATGCACAGCCTATTCAAGATGTCTTTGCACAAATAAACGACAGAATAAACGAAGAAATGGCAGCGCACCCTGAGTATGCTGATAATGTGGCTTTACAAAAACAAAAATTGCCATATCTAGGTGAATTGTTTTTAGGACATGTGCGTTATGGAACTTTTGGTAAAAACAGTATTGAAAGTGTACATCCATTTTTACGTCAAAATAACTGGATGCATCGCAACTTGATTTTAGCAGGAAACTTTAATATGACTAATGTTAAAGAGCTTTTTCAGAATTTAATAGATCTAGGACAGCATCCAAAAGAAATGGCAGATACCGTGACTGTAATGGAGAAAATAGGTCATTTTCTAGATAATGCAGTTACAGATTTGTACCAAGATTGCAAAAACGAAGGATTGAGTAAAAGAGAAGCATCACCTGTAATTGCAGAACGATTAGATGTAGCTAAGATTTTAGCACGTGCAGCTAAAAATTTAGATGGAGGATATGCAATGGCTGGACTTTTAGGTCACGGTGATTCTTTTGTATTTAGAGATCCAGCTGGAATTAGACCTGCTTATTTTTATCAAGATGATGAAATTGTGGTAGTAGCATCAGAACGACCAGTGATTCAGACCGTGTTTAATGTTCCTTTTGAATCGGTGCAAGAAATCGAGCCAGGAAATGCATTGATCATCAAAAAAAATGGTACTATTTCGATGAAAGAAATTTTACCGCCAACAGTTAAAAAAGCGTGTTCTTTTGAGCGTATTTATTTTTCAAGAGGTAGTGATGCCGAAATTTATCAAGAAAGAAAAATCCTTGGTCGATTAATCTTGCCAGCAGTCTTAAAATCTATAGATGAGGATACGGATAATACTGTTTTCTCATACATACCAAATACGGCGGAAACTTCATTTTACGGATTAGTCGAGGCGGCACAGGATTTCTTAAATCAAAGAAAAAACAATTTCATTTTAGAAAACAGAAATACTTTAACTAAGGAAACGCTACAAGAGTTGCTTTCAGTTAAAATACGTACTGAGAAAGTAGCTATAAAGGATGCTAAACTAAGAACTTTTATTACTGAGGATAGTAGTCGAGATGATCTTGTAGCACACGTTTATGATGTAACGTATGGTGTAATCAAGCCTACAGATAATTTAGTAATTATAGATGATAGTATTGTAAGAGGGACTACCCTTAAAATGAGTATTATAAAAATGATGGATCGTTTGAATCCAAAACGGATTGTAATAGTTTCATCGGCACCACAAATACGTTATCCTGATTGTTATGGGATTGATATGGCTAAGTTAGAAGGTTTAGTAGCTTTTAGAGCAGCGCTTGAATTACTCAAGGAAAGGAATTTATATCATATTGTAGATGAAGTGTATGCCAAATGTAAAGCACAAGAAAATTATCAAGATAACGATGTTGTAAATTATGTAACGGCTGTATATGCTCCTTTTGAAGCTCAAGAGATTTCAGATAAAATTGCTGAAATGTTAAGTTCACCGGAAATTAAAGCCGAAGTGAAAATTATTTTTCAAACAGTTGAAGATTTGCATACTGCTTGTCCAAAAAACCTAGGAGATTGGTACTTTACAGGTGATTATCCTACGCCAGGTGGTAATCGTGTGGTCAATAGAGCTTTTATGAATTTTTATGAAGGCAAAGATGCTCGCGCCTATTAAAATAATCCCAAAAGGGGTTTTAATCGGTTTTATAGGTTTTTTATCTAATTAATTTGCAAACTTAAAGTTATTTGTATATTTTTATATCACCATAATATTAGTAGGTTAAATTTATGGTAGATTTGGGGCAAAAAGGGTGGAAGCAATTCCACCTTTTTTATTGGAATAAAGTCAGGGAAGAGGAAAAAGAAGAGATTATAGAAAAAAGACGAGCAAATTAGGTTATTTGGTTCGTCTTTTTTTGTTAGAATAAAATTTTTTAAATAGATAATTAATTTTAAGTATAAAAAAATAGACAAACAACTTTTCAGCCATTTGTCTATTCTCTATTTTCTGTATTTTTTTATCTAAAGAAAAACTATTTCTCTAAAGCATATCTTCTGGAAACTTCAGTCCAGTTGATTACGTTGAAAAATGCTTCAATATAATCAGGTCTTCTGTTTTGGTAGTTTAAGTAGTAAGCATGTTCCCAAACGTCCATTGCCAAAATAGGAGTTCCGCCACAACCTACTCCTGGCATTAATGGATTGTCTTGATTAGGTGTACCGCAAACTTCAAGTTTCCCTCCTTTTTGTACACAAAGCCAAGCCCATCCTGAACCAAATTGTGTAGCACCCGCTTTACTAAAACTAGCTTTGAACTCTTCAAAAGTTCCAAAAGCAGCTTCAATTGCTACTAATAAATCACCTGTTGGTAAACCGCCACCATTAGGCGTCATTACGGTCCAAAATAAGTTGTGGTTGTAAAATCCACCGCCGTTGTTGCGTACAGCAGCGTTTTTTAAATCCAGATTAATTAAAATATTTTCAATGGTTTTACCTTCCATATCAGTACCTGCAATAGCTGCATTTAGATTGGTGGTGTAAGCATTGTGATGCTTAGAATGGTGTATTTCCATTGTTCTTGCATCAATATGTGGTTCTAATGCATCGTATGCATAAGGTAATTGTGGTAATTCAAAAGCCATGATATAATTGTTTTATAAGTGAATTAATATATTATTCAAATTTAAACATTAAAGTTTGGAAACGGAAATTCTATTTCGTTATAATTTCATTAAATTAATTTATTAAGTACTATATTACTATGTAAGTAGTAATAAATGAATGTTTTACAGGTGTTCGTAAAGGCGCTGAAGGTAATTGTTGATTAAAATGTTTAAAATGTGTTATTTAGAGGGATACTATTTTTATTCCATTAATGACTAAACATATACCTAATAGGATAAGTATGTAATTTTCAAACGTGGATTTTAAACCTTAGATAAATTAGCGTTAAGACTGATTTAGGATTGTGCCATAGCCATACAAACAATACTTATCTTTGCTCCAGGGATTTTAAGTAATGCCCTGGAGCAGGCTTCAAGCGTTGCTCCTGTAGTAATTACATCATCTACAATAAGAAAATGTTTGTTGTGATCTTTTTCATCAAATACAACATCAAACACGCTTTCTATTCCCTCAGTCCGACCTAATAAGTTTTTTTTTGATTGTGTTTTTGAGTAAATATTTCTGTGTAAAATAGTATCGTTGTAACTAATTTTTAAGTTTGATGAAAGTGCTTTCCCAAAAGTAGTAACTTGATTATAACCTCTTTCTCGAAGCTTCTTTGGGTGTAAAGGAACCGGAATTATGGCATCTACATCTTGTAGAGCTTCAACTTTTTTTAATTCATGAGTATACCAATCCCCAATAAGTGTTCCCACCTTTTCATGACCCTTGTATTTTAAGTTGTGAATGATTTGCTGTACAATGCCTTTTTTTCTAAAATAAAATAAAGCTGATGCATGAATTACCGGAATACGTCCATAGAATTTTTTGAACGCTTCATTGTTTTCCATCAAATGATGATTTGTCAAGGGAATGTTGTGTCTGCAAAGGGTACAAATCACTAATTCATTGGCAACCAAAAAAGAATTGCACCCTGAACAAACTTTTGGAAAAAAGAGATTTATAAAGCTTTCAAACATAGAATCAGGTATTTATTGATAAAAATAAACAAATCAATGCTCCATTGGTACATAATTTTCTTTTTTTTATGTTCACTTTTTATATTTTTGCAATACTATGGCAAAACAAGAAGATTTATTTAAGAATGTAGTTTCGCATGCAAAAGAGTACGGATTTATTTTTCCGTCAAGCGAAATTTACGATGGTTTAAGTGCAGTCTATGATTATGCACAAAACGGAGTGGAATTAAAAAAGAACATTCGCGAGTATTGGTGGAAAGCAATGGTGCAAATGAACGAAAATATTGTAGGCCTTGATGCTGCAATATTGATGCATCCTACTACCTGGAAAGCCTCAGGTCACGTTGATGCTTTTAATGACCCGTTGATAGACAACAAAGATTCAAAAAGAAGATACAGAGCCGATGTTTTAATAGAGGATTATGCCGAAAAATTAAATGTAAAGGCAAAAAAAGAAATCGAAAAAGCAAAAGTTCGTTTTGGAGATGCTTTCAATGAGCAAGAATTCATTACAACTAATGCGAGAGTGGTTGAATATTTAGCCAAAGAGAGAGAAATTCTTGAAAGAATGGGTCGCTCATTAGGTAACGGAGATCTTGAGGATGTAAAAGCTTTGATAGAAGAGTTAGAAATTGCTTGTCCAGAATCTGGTTCGCGTAATTGGACCGAAGTGCGTCAATTCAACTTGATGTTTGGTACTAAATTAGGAGCCTCAGCAGATACGGCAATGGATTTATACTTGCGTCCAGAAACTGCTCAAGGTATTTTTGTAAACTTTTTAAATGTGCAAAAATCAGGACGAATGAAAGTTCCTTTTGGAATTGCACAAACCGGAAAAGCGTTTAGAAACGAAATCGTAGCGAGACAATTCATCTTTCGTATGCGTGAGTTTGAACAAATGGAGATGCAATTTTTTGTGCGTCCAGGCGAAGAAATGAAGCATTATGAGTTTTGGAAAGAAGCCCGACTAAAATGGCATTTATCTCTAGGTTTAGGGAAAGAAAGATACCGCTTTCACGATCACGAAAAACTAGCACATTACGCTAATGCTGCTGCTGATATAGAATTTGATTTCCCTTTTGGATTCAAAGAATTAGAAGGAATTCACTCTAGAACAGATTTCGATTTGAAAGCACACGAGCAATTTTCAGGTAGAAAATTACAGTATTTTGATGCTGAATTAAACCAGAATTACGTGCCGTATGTGGTAGAAACCTCAGTTGGTTTAGACAGAATGTTTTTGGCAGTTTTTGCAACTTCGTTAAAAGAAGAAACGCTTGAAGATGGATCTACTAGAACAGTGCTGAAATTACCTTCAGTACTTGCTCCAACTAAAGCGGCTATTTTACCATTAGTTAAAAAAGATGGATTACCAGAAATCGCCAGACAAATTATTGACGATTTGAAATGGGATTTCAGTGTATCGTATGATGAAAAAGATGCGGTAGGAAGACGTTATAGAAGGCAAGATGCCTTAGGAACGCCTTTCTGTATCACTGTAGATCATCAAACTATTGAAGATCAAACGGTAACCATACGTCATAGAGATACTATGAAACAAGATCGTGTGGCTATTGCGGATTTAAAAGTCATTATTGAAAATGAAGTTTCAATGAAAAACTGGTTGATGAAAATGTAATACACGATAATTATAGTATAAAAAAAGCTTCTCGATTGAGAAGCTTTTTTGCTTAGAAACGGTAACCGAGTGTTATACCACCACGCGGAACAACTTCCGGGCTATTGGTACTTAGTAAATTTCGACCTATTCCCGCATTGATTTCAAAGACAAATCCACGTTTGTGCACCCACTTTGACCCAAGTCCAAAACCTAGGGCAAAATCAGTATAGCGATCTTCATCAATATTAGTTAAATTTCCATTATTGTCGTAATAATACATTTTATTACTAATACCAGTACTTATCATACTAAAGCCTTCTACAAAAAATCCAGCAGCTGGTTTTTTTCCAAAATAAGCACGGTAGTAAGGAGTTAAGTTAAAATTGCTATCAAATTCATCTTCGGCAACAAAGAAAACGGTTGCGCCTAAACCGCTATCCTCTGTAATTAATCTCTCGTAAGTAATCTCTACGGCACCTAAAACTAGGAATAAGGCATTTCCTTTAATTTCATTTTTCTTGAAGGTTGACACTTCTTTTTCTTGGCTAAACCCTATGAAGCAGCAAAATACACATAATAAAGCACTTATTTTTCTCATGACTTTTTTTGATAAAAGTAAGATAAATTTTAGTTAAAAATTATTTTTACAATAATATTTTAGAAAAGTTATATTTATTTTTCCAATAAAATTGGGTATAAATCTTAGAATGATAACAAGCAGTATCGTGCTGTAGAATAATTTAAAAAAAATTGAGCGTTATATTGTAAAGTTTTTCAATGATGAAAATGTTTTTTTAACTTGGTATTGGATATTGTATACTTTTGTTTTTTATTTAGTTTGAAATACTATTTTTAAAAATGCTGAGAATGTTGAATTGTAGAGGATGATAAAAACGATTTGCCCAGAATGCAATATAAATACATAATTATAGATGACGACCAAGAAAGTCTCTTGGAAACAAAAGCTGTAGCTGATGTTTTTCCAGTACTGAATTATGTAGGTTCTGCATTTAATGCCACAGAAGGACTAGATCTTGTATTAGAAAATAAACCAGACATTGTTTTTATTGAGATAGATCCAATAGACCGCACCTTAAATTTGGGTTTGCATTTTATAGATTGCCTTTATAAATATTTGAGTATCATGCCCATTTTTGTAGTTACTACTCGTGATAAAAAACTGGCGTATGACTCTTTTCAATACGGCGTTAGGGAATATTTGATCAAGCCTATTGAGCCTTCTAACATTGTAAAATTTTTGTTGAGGTTAAATAAAAAAGTAGAAAATGAAGGAATTACAAATGAGATTGCAACATTTCACCATCAACAGTTTCCTGTATTAAGTGTATTCAGTTCAGTTCCTGAAGTTGAATCCTTGCGTTTGTGTATTAAATCCTATGGTGATTATCGGTATATTGATGCAAAAGACATCTGTTTCCTAAAAGCAGATAACAATTCTACAGACATTTATTTGAACAATGGGGAATTAATAACGGCTTTTAAAACCCTAAAATATTTTGAAACAGTTTTGTCTCAACCCTTCACGAGGATTCATAAAAGTTACATCGTAAACAGAAATTACATTTCTAGAATTCACAGCGGCAATGCTCTTTGCTATATAAAAAACTCCAACGCACGTATACCTTATTCTAAAATGTACAAAGCGAATGTTGATCAAATTATCACTGATTTTGCAAATGGGAATTATTTAGAAATATAAATCCCCACATTTTACCCAAGTTTCATACCCGTACACCCGTACACGGACCTGTTCTACCATTAACCCATTTTTATTGATTGTTATTTGCTTTTTGTATAGTAGTTTTACCTCAAGGAAAGCTGTTAATCAGCACTATAAAGAGTTAAAATAATATAAATATAAAACCTCAAATCATGAAAAAATCAATTGCAACATTAGGATTATTCGCGTTATTAATGGTACTGACTTCAGTAGAATCAAATGCACATATTACTCCATTTAGTAATAACAATGATAAAATCGAGATTTTGAATTTAAATACGATGAAGTTGGAACTTGGTGGTAATGGTTCTGTTAATAATGATAAAAAAAATGACGCACGACCTAGACAAGAACCTACTTTATTAGACAAAATTTCTGACTGGTGGGATAGTTTATAATTGTAAATCAAACACGATTCACAAAAAATCATTTTTAATATTTATTTATGAAAAATACAATTATTACAACTTTTTTAGTGTTTATGATATTGGTGCTAACTTCCTTTACATTTAAAGCTAAATCTATTTCTATAATTAAAAAAGAGTCTAAAAAAACAGAATATCAAATTGATAATTTTAAAAGAGATCTTAGTGGCAATGCATCAATAGGAGGAAATAAAAAAAATGATTAATTCCTTTTACTGTTAAAATTAAGTAGGGCTGTCAAATTCATGGCAGCTTTTTTTTTAAACAACCGTTTAATTCCCTATTTTTGGTAGTTAAATTCCAATTCTATTGAAAAAATATTTTTTTGTTGTTATGTTTTTTTTTCTGTGTAATAGTTGTACACAAAAAAATACACAGACCATGGATAAGATATATTCAAAGGATAGTTTAGAGATGTTTTTTTCTTTAGCAAATAATTTTGACTTATCACTTCATCAAAGACTAAATTACATAAAAAAAGCTTCTGCAATAGTTGATCGTCAAAGTAATGATTCTATTTATCTTAATAATTTATTTAAAATAGCCAATCGATATTATAATTTAGATCAATTTATAGACTATAAAAATACAGTTCATCAAATTATAAAAAAAGCGGAAGAAAAAAAAGATGCATACGGTATAGCAAAAGGCAATGCTTATTTGGGGGATTATTATTTACTGAAAGTAAAAGCTGATAGCACTTTTTATTATTATAACATTGCTGAGAATAAATATTTAGAGTTAAACGATACTTATAATGTTGCGTTAACAATTCTTAACAAAGCTACATTACAATATAAAGAGAGTGATTTTCTAGGTTCAGAGCTAGCAATTTCGAAAGCTTTAAAGTTGATTAAAAATAAAAATTACAATGATATTCGTTATGATTGTTTTAATATTTTAGGCCAAATTTATAACGAGCTTGAGGATTATGACCGAGCTGTTGCTTATCACAATATGGCTTTATCAAGTATAG
This sequence comes from Flavobacterium sp. GNP011, assembly GCF_056428925.1. Classification (NCBI taxonomy): domain Bacteria; kingdom Pseudomonadati; phylum Bacteroidota; class Flavobacteriia; order Flavobacteriales; family Flavobacteriaceae; genus Flavobacterium; species Flavobacterium sp. GNP011. Next base: position 284,348 of record NZ_JBWJVJ010000001.1, read on the forward strand.
ATGATTATCTTTTAAAATCATTTTCACAACCCAAGGCAACTTCATATAACAATATAGGTTTTGTATATTTAAACCAAAAAAAATATAAATATGCCAAAAAGTATTTTGAAGAGGGACTAACACAGGAAAACGTTTTTAAAGATAAGCCTTCTCTTTATGCAATGTTATTGAATAATTTAGCATATACGAAGTTTAAACTTGAAGAAAACAAAGGTCTTGAACAATTGTTTTTTAAATCTTTACAAATCCGAGACAGTTTACAAATAACAACTGGGATTATTGCTAGTAAAATAAATATTTCGGAATATCTTCTCTGGAAAAGAGATACTTTAAAGGCAAAACAATTTGCTAATGACGCTTTAATTTTATCAAAAAAGACTAATAATTATCGTGAAATTTTAAATTCTTTCAAACAACTCTCAATCATAGACCCTAGAAATGCGGCAAAATATACTAAAGAATATATCATTGTTAGTGAAAAACTTCAAAAATCAGATCGAGCAATAGGGAATAAATTTTCAAGAATTGAATACGAAACAGAGGAAGTTATTGAAAAGAATGACTATTTAACCACTAAAAACAGGAATTTATTGTACGTTTTGATTTCATTTGGAGTTGTTGTATTACTGTTGTATCTTATTTTAAACCAGAGAAATAGAAATAAAGTTTTACTCTACAAACAAAGACAACAAAAAGCTAATGAAGACATTTACAATTTAATGATTTCGCAACAGAGTATCATAGATTTAGGTAGAGTTAAGGAAAAGAAAAGATTAGCACAGGAATTGCATGATGGTGTTTTGGGTAGAATATTTGGTCTTAGGATAAACTTAGACACTTTGAACCAATTTGAAGACGCAAATGCAGTTGAAAAGAGAAACGAATATTTATTAGAACTTCGTAAAATTGAACAAGATTTACGAGAAATATCTCACGACTTGAGTCGAGAAAATAAAGAATTGATTAATAATTTTGTTGTCATATTGCATAATCTTCTCGAAGAGCAAAGAAAAACATTTAGTATCCCTGTACAGACCAGTATTGATAATAGTATTAATTGGGATGAAATAAGTAATTCTATCAAAATCAATATTTATAGAATTGTGCAAGAAAGTTTACAAAACATAAATAAATATGCACATGCTAATTCCATCCATGTAAAGTTTTTAAAAAATGGAGATCAATTAACTTTAGAAATTATTGATGACGGAATTGGTTTTAACACTATCAAAGCAAAAAAAGGAATAGGTTTGCAAAACATCAGGTCAAGAGCCTTAGATTGTAATGGGACTTTCACTATAAATTCTATTATTAGTAAAGGAACCCACATTACAATAACAATACATTTAGTATAAAACCTTAATACTAGAAAAGAATGACAATTGAAGCCCCAGCTCAAGTAAAATTTAAGAATAATATATTAATCGTAGACGATCACCCTTTTATAATTGAGGGGTATAAGAATGCTATTAATCGTTATAAAACCGATCAGTACATATTTAAAATTGATCAAGCCAAAAACTGCGAAATAGCTTATCATATTATTACTAATCCCGAAACGGCTCCTTTTGATATTGCTTTTCTGGATATTAGTATGCCTCCTTTTGAAAGTAAAAATATTTTCTCAGGTGAGGATTTAGCTAAGTTACTCCAAACATACATGCCGAATTGTAAAATTATTTTACTGACCATGTACACTGAATTATTGAAAATCAAAACGATTGTTAAAACCATCAATCCAGCTGGTTTGATTGTAAAAAATGATCTTAATTTTGAAGTTTTGATTTTTGCAATTGACACGATTATCAACAGTAAAAAATACTACAGTGATTCTATTGTAAGCATGTTGGAATTAGTAGATGCAGATGCAGTTGAGATAGACGTTTTTGACAAACAAATATTATTTCACTTATCTAAAGGAACAAAAAAAAGTGAATTACCACAATATATTCTTTTATCAGCAGGTGCAATTGAGAGAAGAAAGAAAGATTTAATGTTACTCTTAAAAATTGAAAGCGGATTAGATAAAGATCTGGTTCAAGAGGCTAAAGCTAAAGGTTTGTTATATTAATTATTTTGTACCAATTTTATTTTGAATCAACATCAAAGTGCATTAGTATACAACTATATAGAGATTCTTTTTATCAGATAAAAAATGCCCCAAAAAGTCTTGAACTTCTTGGGGCATTTTTAAATAGGTATTGTTTTTAACTTCAGTAGTTATTCACTTAAAGCATCCCATCCACGAGCTTTGAGTGGAATCTTGGTATTTGCACGCGTAATTAAATGAATTCCTTCACTTTCTTGGGTCATGTGACCAATAATTGTAAAGTTTGGATTGGCTTTTATTTTCTCAAAATCTTGTATTGAGATGGTAAATAGCAACTCGTAATCTTCGCCACCATTGATGGCAACAGTGGTACTATCAATATTGAACTCTTCGCAAACATTGATAAACTGCGGGTCAATAGGTAATTTGTCCTCATATAAATTACAACCTACTTTTGATTGTTTGCAAATGTGCATTATCTCTGATGATAATCCATCTGATATGTCAATCATTGCGGTAGGTTTTACTTCTAAGGCATGCAATAATGTACGAACATCTTTTCGAGCTTCGGGTTTTAGTTGACGCTCTATTAAATAGGTATATGCATCTAAATCTGGTTGTGAATTAGGGTTTACTTGAAAAACTTGTTTCTCACGTTCTAAAACTTGTAATCCCATGTAGGCGGCACCAATATCTCCAGTAACAACTAGTAAATCAGTTTCCTTAGCACCATTTCTATAAACGATTTCTTCTTCATTGGCTTCGCCAATAGCTGTAATACTTATGATCAATCCTTTTTGGGATGAGGTAGTATCTCCACCAATTACATCTACTTTATATTCTGCAGCAGCATGTGTAATTCCCGCAAATAACTCATCCAAGGCTTCGAGCGGGAAACGATTTGACACAGCTACAGAAACGGTTATTTGAGTTGCCTTAGCATTCATTGCACAAATATCCGAAATGTTAACAACTACAGCTTTATATCCTAGATGTTTCAAAGGCATGTATGCCAAATCAAAATGCACTCCTTCAATCAACAAGTCGGTAGATACTACTACTACTACTTTTTTGTCCTTGAAGTCTAAAACAGCTGCGTCATCCCCAATTCCTTTTAGAGTAGAAGCTTGTGTAATTTCGAAGTTTTTTGTTAAATGATCTATTAGTCCAAATTCTCCTAGTTGAGCAATGCTGGTGCGTTGTGGGTTTTTATCTTCTATCATGTAGCAAAGGTACAAAGGATTTTTGTTTGTCGCAAAGACTCAACGTTTCAAAGCATTTTTGAATTATCATAGATCAAAGGTTTTACAGTTTTTAAATTAGGTTAAAAGCTAAAAGGAACCCATTTTTTTTCCTTTGTTATTGTCATGATTTTCAGCGATTTGCAATGCGAAAAAGGATAAATTAGTAATAAAAATAAGAAACAATTGGTAACATTTTAGTAATTACGATACTAATCTGACTTAACTAAACCAATAAATCATGAAGTTAAAGATTAGTAACTTGAGCAAGACGTATAGCAATGGTGTAAAAGCATTGGATAATTTGAATTTAGAAATAGGAACAGGAATGTTCGGACTTTTGGGTCCTAATGGTGCGGGTAAATCTAGTTTAATGCGTACCATAGCTACTTTACAAAAACCGGATTCAGGTTCCATAGAATTTGATGGAATTAATGTTCTTGAAAATCAAATGGAATTGCGTAAAATTTTGGGATACTTACCTCAAGAATTTGGTGTTTATCCTAATATGTCTGCAGAAGATTTACTAGATTATTTTGCCCGATTAAAAGGAATTTCATCTCAAAAAGAGCGAACAGTAATTGTCAAACAAGTATTAGAAGTTACTAATCTGTATGACGTTAGAATGAAAAATGTAAATGGCTATTCAGGTGGTATGAAACAGCGTTTTGGTATTGCGCAATTGTTGTTAAATAATCCAAAGTTAATCATTGTTGATGAACCTACTGCTGGTTTAGATCCTGCGGAAAGACACCGTTTTTTAAACGTATTAAGAGAAATAGGTACAAATCATACCGTTATTTTTTCAACGCATATTGTTGATGATGTAAAAGAATTATGTAATGAAATGGCCATTCTAAATGGTGGAAAAATATTAAATCAAAGTACTCCTAAAACTGCAACAGCTGAGCTTTCAGGTCAAATTTGGACCAAAATTATTGAAAGAGAAGCATTGGAACAAAACGAAAAAGACTTTAATGTAATTTCTTCTAATTACAACCAAGACAACACGCTTAATATTAGAGTGTATAGTCAGGAAAAGCCAAATGAAAGTTTTGTTCAGGCAGAACCTCAGTTAGAAGATGTATATTTTGTTGCACTAAAAAAAGACTTATAAAATGTTTGGAACCTTATTTACTTTTGAATTAAAAAGGTGGCTAAAAAATCCAACTTTTTATATATATGCCGGAATTTTCATGGCATTTTCTATGTTAATGATGGCTAGTAGTCTTGGAATTTTTGATAGTTTTAAAACTACTACGGCCTCTAACGCTATGGCAAATTCGCCTATAGCATTAAACAATATGTTAAACGCATTATCAGTTTTCATTTATTTTTTATTGCCTTCCATAATAGGTGCGTCTGTTTATCGTGATTTTAAATATAACATGCATTCTATCTTGTTTTCGTATCCATTTAGCAAATGGGATTACTTAATGAGTAAGTTTTTCAGTTCCTTATTAGTTGTTATTTTAATCACGCTTTGCATTGGTTTAGGTGCTTTTTTAGCTTCATTTTTACCAGGAGTAAATCCACAGTTATTGGGTCCGCATAGTTTTATGGCCTATTTGCAAAGTTATTTGATATTTATAATCCCTAATTTAGCGTTTTTTGGTGTAATTGTTTTTTCAGTAGTAACAATTACCCGTAATATTTCGGTTGGTTTCATTACTGTTTTACTTCTTTTATTTGTGCAAGGTATTGTAAGTAGTTTTACAAAAGAAAGTGAGAATCGATTTTTGGTTGCGCTTTTTGATCCTTTTGGTAGTGAAGCTTTAAGTTATTATACAAAGTATTGGACTGTTTACGAGAAAAACGAAAATTTACTGCCTTTTAAGGGAGCTATTATTTACAATAGGTCAATTTGGTTGACTGTTTCTATGGTAATTCTAGGTCTTATGTACCGCTATTTTTCATTTACTCAAACAGCATTAACATTAAGAAAAAGTAAAGATAACGAGCGTATTACAAAGAACAATTTTGGTGGAATCACTAAAGTCAACTTGCCTAAAGTAGGGTATGATTATTCAACCAAACAAAATTTGAAAACAGCTTGGAGTTTATCTCAAGTAGATTTTAAATTTATTGTGAAAAACTGGATATTTATCAGCATTGTGCTTGTAGGAATGCTTTTTATTTTAATTACAGCTTTGTCTTCGGGTGCATTTTTTGGAACAGAAACCTATCCGGTTACTTGGCAAATGCTCGAAATTCCTGGAAGTACTTTTGGGTTGTTTATCAATATTTTAACCTTTCTTTTTTCTGGGATTTTAATTCATCGTGCTACTACAACTAGAATGTTTCATTTAATAGATGTAACTCCTACTCCTAACTGGGTTTTACTTTTGTCAAAGTTTATTGCCATTGTCAAAATGCAAATGGTGTTACTTTTAGTAATTATGTTTTCGGGGATTTTGTTTCAGGTGTATAAAGGTTATTTTAATTTTGAAATAGGTCATTATCTTTTTGAATTGTATGCCTTAAAATGGATAGAATATATAATTTGGGCATTAATGGCAGTTCTTATTCAAACATTAGTTAAAAACTATTTGTTAGGATTCTTTATCCTTTTACTTTTTTACATCGGATTAAGTTTTCTGCCAGCAATAGGGGTTGAGCAACTAATTTATCAGTTTAATAGTGATACGGGTTATAGTTTTTCTGATATGAATGGTTATGGTCACAGATTGTCATCTTATTTTCTCTATAAAATATATTGGTTAGCACTTGGAATTATTTTCTTTGGTTTAGCATTACTTTTTTGGACTAGAGGTACGGTACAATCTTTTAAGGGTCGTTGGTCTGATTTTAAAACCAGATTTACAAAGCAAATTGCATTGCTACTGGTAGCGGCAACATTCGTTTTTTTAGGAATTGGTGGAGCGCTGTATTATCAAGATAATATTTTAAACGAAAATAAAAGCGGAAACGAACAGGAGGTAGAAATTGTAAATTGGGAAAAGAAATACAAAAAGTTCGAGAACAAAGTTCAACCAAGAATTACAGATATTAAAATTGATATGGATTTGTTTCCAGAGGAACGCAATTTTGTTGCTAATGGGAAATACATTTTAAAAAATAAATCAACCCAAGTAATTGACTCCATTTTTGTAGATTATAAAGAAGGAACCCAAGTTAGTTTCAATGTCAAAAACAAGCTGGTTTCTAAGGATACACTTTATAATTTTAACATATATAAATTAGAGCAAGCGTTGCAACCTGGTGACTCTATCCAAATGAGTTTTGTTATTAAGAACAAGCCAAATACTTTCTTTAAAAATAACTCTCCTGTTTTATATAATGGAACGTTTATTAATAATAAGGATATTTTTCCTTCTCTAGGATATTCAGCTTCAAGTGAATTGACAGATGATGATGTTCGAAAAAAATACGGGCTGAAACCAAAAGATCGAATGGCTAAACCAACAGATAGTATTGCTAGGAAAAACACTTATATCAGTTCTGATGCGGATTGGTTAACATTTGAAACCACAGTAAGTACCTCTGGAGATCAAACAGCTATAGCACCTGGTTATTTAAAAAAGAAATGGCAGAAAAACGGACGAAATTATTTCCATTATAAAATGGATAAAAAAATGCTTAATTTCTATGCTTTTAACTCTGCTAGATATGAGGTTAAACGAGACAAATGGAAAAATGTAAACATTGAAATATATTACCACAAAGGACACGAATACAACTTAAATCGAATGATTGCAGGTGTAAAGAAATCCCTAGAATATTATAGCAAAAATTTCAGTCCGTACCAGCACAAACAAGTTCGAATTATTGAATATCCTAAAACGCAAGGTCAATTTGCACAATCATTTGCTAATACGATTCCCTTCTCGGAAGCCATTGGTTTTATAGCTGATGTAAATGACGAAAATCAAGACGCTGTTGATTATCCTTTTGCAGTTACATCACACGAGGTAGCTCATCAGTGGTGGGCTCACCAAGTTATAGGTGGCAATGTTCAAGGGGTAACATTACTCTCTGAGAGTTTGTCAGAATACAGTTCATTAAAAGTTTTAGAGCATACGTATGGAAAATCTAAAATGCGACGATTTCTAAAAGAGGCACTAGATAAATATTTGAAACAAAGAACTTTTGAAAGCAAAAAAGAACAACCTTTAATGTTTAACGAAAACCAACAATACATTCATTATGAGAAAGGATCATTAGTATTGTATGCCTTAAGTGATTATATTGGAGAACAGAAAATGAACAATACCTTAAAGAGTTATATAAGTAAGGTAGCTTTTCAAGATGCTCCCTATACCAACTCAATAGAATTGGTAAACGAATTTAAAAAAGCAACTCCAGATTCGTTACAATATGTTATTAAGGATATGTTTGAGACAATAACTTTATACGATAACAGAATTAGTACTGTGACTTCTAAAAAAATGCCTAATGGCAAATTTCAAGTTACGATTCAGTTTGAAGTTTCAAAGTATAAAGCTGACGAGGAAGGAAAAAGAATCTTCAAAGATCCTAAAGGAAAAACATTAAAGTTCACTAGGAAAGGCGACAAGTATCCTACAGAATCGTTTCCTTTACAAGATTATGTAGAAATTGGAATTTTTTCGGAGCAAACCATTAAAGGAAAAAAAACAGATAAAGAATTGTATCTAAAAAAATTAAAAATTAATACTATTGATAATACAGTGGTGTTGATGGTGAACGAAAAACCAACAGAAGTTGGCGTTGACCCTTATAATAAGTTGATCGATACAAATTCTGATGATAATAGAAGGAAATTGTAAAAAGAAAGCGAAGTCTATATAGATTTCGCTTTTTTTTTGACTAAATTTATATTTCTTTCAACAATTTAATTTGATTACATGAAAATGAAACCCATTGTAACACTAACCATAAATCCTTCCTTGGATAAGAGCACTCATTTCACAGGACTAATTGCAGAACAAAAAATTCGTTGTGAATCACCTCGATATGATGCCGGTGGTGGCGGTATAAATGTGTCGAAAGCAATAGCAAAATTAGGAGGTACGTCAACTTGTATTTTTACATCAGGTGGCTCTTCTGGAGAACTTTTAGAAGAATTAATGGCTCATGAAAATATGGAAAGTATCGTGGTTCCTACCAAAAAATGGACAAGAGAAAACTTCATCGCTTTTGACAATACTTCACAATCACAGTATCGGTTTGGTTTTCCGGGAAACGAATTATTAGAAGACGAAAAGAATACAATTCTACAAAAGATAAAAGACTTAAAAACAGATTATCTTGTCATCAGCGGAAGCTTAAATGAAGGACTACCTTCCAGTTTTTATCAAGAAATAGCCCAAATAGCTAAAGCTTCTAACATCAAAGTTATTGTTGATACATCTGGTGAACCACTGAAAAAAGTGTTAGAAACAGGAGTCTACTTGATAAAGCCCAACATTGGCGAATTAGCAAAATTAATTGGTGTAGATCGATTAGAATTACCAGAGGTTGAAAAAGCAGCCAAACAATTAATAGAAAATAAAAGTGCCGAAATTGTTGTAGTTTCACTAGGAGCTGATGGAGCCATTTTAGTCACTCAAGACGAAACTCATTTTGTTCAGGCGCCAAAAGTAGAAAAGAAAAGCACCGTAGGAGCTGGTGATAGTATGGTAGGTGGCATGGTGTGGGCATTGTCTCAAAACAAAACTTTAAAAGAAGTTATTCAGTGGGGAGTTGCTTGTGGTTCTGCAGCAACTATGAACGAAGGAACTCAATTATTTAAAGTAGAAGATGTCAAAAAATTACTTGGTTCACTAAAATTAAAATCTATATAAATTTAAAAAATTACAATTGGAAAAGAAACTCACGTACGCACAGCAGGAAGAATTAAAAAACAAAATTAAAGCAGAAACATTTTCAATGCAAGAATTGGTGGCATCAGTAATGAATTTAGGTTTTGATGAAGCTGAAGCAACTAAAATTGTATTAAATATTATTAAAGATTACAAAGAAGAGCTTTATTTTCGCTTAAAAGAAGAGAAAAAATTACAAGAAAGAGGTAATATTGCAATGATGTTTACGATTATACTTAGCTTAATTGTAAGCATAATGGGAAAAGGGAATAATATCCTAATTATGATTTCTATAATTGCAGCATCCATTGCAGGGTTTATTGGTTATCCTAAAAAGCCACTAGCTGGATTAGCGGGTTTTTTAGTAGGTGCATTTTTAATGCCCATTGTTGCTGGATTTTATTTAAAAGGAAGAGATTCGTTTTTTACTCTCGAATTGATAATACCTATAGCATTGTCTTTTGGCCCAGCTTTGCTTATTAAATATGTAGTAACAAGATTTATGTACAACGATAATGAAATATAATTAATTTTTTTAAAAATGATTGAAAATTACACATTTAACGAGCTTTATAAAAGGTTTGAACCTACTGAAACTAATTGTACCTATTGCAATGAAGAGGCAGTCCAAAACGTAGAAGATTGCTATTTTATTCCGTTGTATATGACAAAGGATACTACAAATTTAATAGTCTATCGCTCTGTTAAATTTGCAAAAATTGAAATAGGAATACCACGTTGCAATTCATGTAAAGAAATCCACTCTAAAGCAGGAACCAAGGCAGCTCTAATATGTTGGGGTACAGCTGTTGCATTGGTAGTTCTTTTGTTTTATAACATAGTAGCGGTAGGCGGTGTGTTGCTCGCATTTGGATTTATAGCTGCCATTTTCATCGCTATTTATGGAACAGCTACTTTAAAAGATCGGTTTGCAGTCGACAAAGGTATTTATTCATTAAAAGATGGTGCTGAAACTAATGAAATTATTCGAGACTTGGTACTTGCTGGATGGTCTCTTGAAGCACCCGCACCATAAAAAAACCTGACAATTTTTACATCATCAGGTCTTCTCTATATTCTTTGTTCTTTATTCTATTTTCTAAAAAAAAGATTAATCATTCAATTTCAACACCGTTATAAATACTCCTTAATCTAATAGTACTAATTTATAGCTTACAAAAGTTGGTCGATTTTGCTCCATCATTTGTATTGTAGGAATGTAAAATATGTATGCCTGTTTGCTTAAAAAACCACTTTTTTCAAAGTATAAATTTATTTAATTAAACTAATGTTAGTGATGTAGGATATTCTAACGGTTGGATTACTTTCTTGTAACGTATTGGTGTAATTCCAAATGTTTTGATGGATATAACTCATTTGAATTTGTTGGTTTTTATCAATATTATAGCCTAAACCTCCAATAATTCTATTTTGATTGAAGAACGTTTTTCCAGCATTGGAACCAATATTAAAAAAAGCTTCATCGCCCAGAATTCCGAACAATTTGACTTTATCTTCTTTTTTCGTTAAAGTATAATTCATCAAAAACATATATCGCAATCTGTTTCTATAATCGTAATGATCAATGGAATATTCTGTACCATTTTTTACTGCAATTCCAACAAACCTATTTTCATCTCTTAAACGATGCGTGAATTTAAATTTCCCATTCGAGTGAACAAAAGTTCCTTGAATCCAAACATGATCTTCTGGAATATCTGTTTTGTTTAAGGCTGGACTTCCATACACATAGGTGTTGTAATGTGAATAACCAATGCTACCATTTAATTTTTTAGTAAACTGATAATCAAGAGATGGTCTCACAAAATATTGTTGCTTTTCTGAAACCCCGTTTGCATATCGCATAGTGGCTTCTAGTGTAAACGATAACTTTTGGCTTAACATGTTTTTCCCAACATAGTGAAACCAAACATCGTTATTACTTGTTTTTACCTGTGCGCTTGAACTATTTGGCAACAGAATTCCTAGTAGCCCTATCAGAGCTACTAAGAAATTACTATATTTTTTCATTTGTTAATTTATAAAATTTAAATTTTTTCTGGAAGATTTTGGATGAGCCGAGAAAGCCGTATGGTTTTCTAATCCTACAATGGTTACTTTTCCTCCATTCGATTCATAATCATGAACAAAATGTTCTAAGTTTTCCATAACAGAATTGTCAACAAGCTTAGTGTTTTTCAAGTCGATAGTAACATTAAATCCGTATGGGATTTCTTCTAATTTTCTTTTAATTCCTAAGAAATTAGTGAAAATTGCAGCTTTACTAATCGTTACTAAATACTCATTTCCTTCGAAAGCTACCTCAGTTGGCGCTTTAAAAAATGATGAAATTGGAGTTCCGTGTAATAAGTGGATAATCATGTTTAAAACCATACCAGCAGCAATACCTACTAATAAATCTTCAAATAAAGTAAAGAAAATAGTCACTAAAAATATAGCTAATTGTTCTTTTCCTATTTCAAAGGTATGAATGAATTCTTTTGGATGCGCTAATTTTATTCCAACCGTAACTAACATGGCTGCTAATGCGGCATTCGGAATCATTTCTAATAATGGGGAAGCGACTAATAAAAAAGCTAAAATGAAGAAACCATGAAAGAAATTCGCCCAACGCGTTTTTCCTCCATTGTTCACATTTGAAGAACTACGTGCTACTTCAGCAATCATTGGTAAACCACCTAAAAATGCAGCAAGAACATTTCCAATTCCAACCGCAATTAAATCTTTATTGGTATTGGATTTTCTTTTGAATGGATCCGTTAAATCAATAGCTTTTACAGTTAATAAACTCTCTAAAGTTCCAACTAAAGCAAACATGATCACGAATTTGATAAACGTTCCTGTTTGTGAAATACCAGCAAAACTAGCATTGAAATTAATATTATCTACTAAATTTCCAATTTTCACCAAAGAATAAGCAGGTTCAGTATGTGCGAAATCCATATATAACTCAGCTGGAATAGCGAATAATAAAACTACAAGCGGTGCTGGAAACATTTTGATATATTTGTTTTTGATATACGGCCAACCTAACATAATAGCTAAACTCACTACACCAATAATAGTAGCTTTATAGTCTAAATTCATAATGAAATTCGGAATATTAGCTAGTAATTCCAACGGACCTTTTCCTTTTGCAAGTGTTGGATTATCGTTTAATAGTACTGGAATTTGTTTGGCAATAATAATGATTCCAATTGCGGCTAACATACCATGAATGGCTGAAAGCGGAAAGAAATCGGCTAGTTTGCCTAGTTTTAAAACGCCAAACAGAATTTGAACTAAACCAGCAATAACCATTGCGCCCAAAGCTAATTTCCAACCTAAAATTGGATCGCCTTTTCCAAATTCAGCAACAGCACCGGCAACAATTACAATTAATCCAGCTGCTGGACCTTTTATGGTTAATCGTGAACCTGAAATTAAACTAACTAATAAACCACCAATGATTGCTGTGATCAATCCCATAATTGGGGGGAAATCGGAGGCTTTAGCAATTCCTAAACTTAAAGGTAGCGCTAATAAAAATACGATAAAACCAGATATAGCATCTGCTGAGAAATTTTCTTTTAATCCCGCAATTCCGTCTGCTGGGATGAATTTTTTTATTTTTGAGTTCATAGAAATGAATGTGTTTAAATTAAGATGATTTATAAGGTAATTCGTGATAGGTTTTAATGTGTGTGCCTAAGAAAAGTCTAGTGTATATTCTAACGCCAGCTATTCCAGAAACTACAAAACTACTTGCCACTAAAAAAGCTAAAACTACTTGGTGACTTTCAATATGGCTAAACAATAAATCTTCGCCAATAAAAGTGGAAGTAATTGGAAAACCGGTTACGCCAAGTGCTGCTAATAAGAAAAAGAAAGCAAATTTTGGATGTTCATACACGTGTCCAGAATGTTGACTTAATAAAATTCTCTTTTCCATTGTTTTTAATTTCAATAAAGCGATGTAACCAATTGTTCCCGCAATTACAATTCCTGTGATATAAAGCGATATTTCGTAATAGCTTACTTTTTCGTTAAACAAAATGGCTAACACAATCCAGAAATGATTAAAAACAATTAGTAACCAAGCTACAAACGGACTTTTTCTTTCTGAAAAGGCTTTGAAAACGAATACCAATCCAATGGTAGCGAAAACTTCAGGTAAATAATTAGTCACGTAACTTGGAATGGAATTTTTGTAATACAAAGTGATGCTTCCTGCTAAATACGTGCTTAAAAACAAAAAGAATAATTTTCTTAGGTTTAAGAAATTTAATTTGTTACCAATTGTGTTTAATGGATTCCACAGGAAAATTCTAATGATTTTTTCCAAGTGAAATTCGTTTAAACTTAACACATATAAAGCATTTTCTAATTTTTTAGGAATAATGCTTTTTCGTACTTGTTTAGGTACGAAATTGTAAAACTGTTCTCGGATTAAATAACTCACCACAGATGGTGAAACCAGTAATTGATAGGTTCTTAAAAACGCATTTCCAGCAATATGAAATAAAGCTAATGTTTCGAATCCTAACGCAATTTCAATAAATATCAATCCAATTTGAGAAATCGAACTATAAGCAATTTGACTTTTTACGGAGGATTGAACTCTAGCAATTAATGTGGTAATGATACTTGTGGTGAAACCCATTACGCCAATGGCAATTCGCATAGACGTTTGGTGTTCCCAAAAAGGCATGGTTCGTAACATTAAAAAAGCACCTAAATGCACAGAAAGGGAACCGTAAAAAATAGCACTTGATGGCGTAGGACCTTCCATAGCTCTTGGTAACCAAGAAGAAAAGGGTACTTGTGCAGATTTTACTGCAGCTGCACACGCCAAACATAAGGCAATGAACGAACCAATTAAGGTGTGATTTTGCAAATGTTCGTTGACCAATTCGTAATTGTGTAGTCGAATAAAAGTGATGTTTTCATGAAACAAGTGATGACTAGCCCACATCGCTAAAATAATTCCAACGTCACCAATTCTATAGATTGAGAATACTCGGAAAGCATTTTTTACAGGCAAATAACGTTCTCTGTAAAAGCCAATAAGTAAAAATGATGAAATTCCGATAATTTCCCAACCTATAAATAAGGTTTCAAAATTCCCTGATAAAATGGCTAAATTATATCCAAAAAAGAAGAATAAAACCGTGATAAAAAAGCGTTTGTATCCTTTTTCTCGATGTAAATAATAGCGACTGTATGTAGTGATCATGGAGGTTAATAGAGCCCCGATAAATAAATATACCGCAGTTACTTTGTCAAAATAAAAATCAATAAAGAAGTCGTAGTCATTTGTCTTAACTAACGATACTTCGAATAGGTTTAAATCTTTCGCGCCATTTGCTATCCAGTAAATTATAAAAGCACACAACACTAACAACTGCATAAAAACCGTTGTGAATGCCGTCCAAGATAGCCAAGACTCTTTCTTTTCAGGAATAAAAAAACTAATCAAAAATCCTAAAATAGGAATAATGATAAATACTAATAAAAATTCATTTGTCATCATCTTATTTTAGTAGCGTTATGTTTAAATTTTCCGAACTTGTTATTGCATATTCCAAAGAATTTTCGATAGTTTGAATGTCAAATGCAACGGGGTGGTATATTTCAAATTCACCATTCACAAAACGATATAGTTCCTTAGTTTCTGGATGTAAGGCAACCAAATTCACCCAATTATTGATAAACCATTCGTAAGTTGCGGGAACTTTTGTTATGGCATATTTTATAATTTCAGGAAAATGTTCTACTACAATTAACAAGCGTAATGGATCGTGAACTTCAATCATTTGACTAGGTAAACCTGGTCGTAAATCGCCGTCAATTCCATTTGCAACGCCAATTAATCCCATAACATTATGAGGTAATTTGGAACCTGCGCCGAGTTTATGATTGTCGACTCTAGAAAAGTAATATTCTAAATTAATACCGCCACCAACTGGAGCTACGGCATTTAAAATTCCGGCTAAATAATCGCCTTTTGGATCTACTTCATAATCAAAAGAATTCATGAACGAACGTCTGTCTAAAAACACATGGTCCGAAACACTTCTTCTACCAACAATACACATGGCATTTGTTGCGTGATTTAATTCAGGTCGAGGTTCAAATAGTGAAACCGAACGATTTTTTATTTTCTCATGTACTTTTGCAATGCTTTCGTTTGAATTTATAGTATCAAATCGTCTAGAGCGTTCTTTGGCATTATTGGCTAAAGCATTTGTGAATGTTTTGCTGTTTTCTTTATGTGAAAAAGTATTTACTACAGAAAGTAATTCTTCATCGTAAAAAACAATTTCATCTCTAGTTGTATCATGTAAAGCGGGTAGAAACTGAGTTTCAGCTGGAATAACAATGCCTCTTTCAGCCAAAATTTCACGAACTTTTACATGATTGGCTGCGAAGCTTAATACTTTCGCATTCACACTACTTGGTCTTCCGCTACACGCACCGCAATCGTAGCCTGCAAAATGGGTATTGTTTACGCTAGTTGCGCCATGGCCAACCACATACACAATAGGTGCGAAGTTTTCCACTAAACCAATACTTTTTAAAATCCCTTCTACTCGATTTGCCATTTCTTCAATAGAAAATCCTACTTGTAAACCGTCTATTTTTTCTTCTGGATTGGTGTTTTCTATTACTAATTTCGACTTTTTATTTAAATGTTTGAATGAAGCCGAAGTAGCGGGTGACATACTAGGTTTAAAAATATTTAAAAACAATTTAAACGCTGAGGTATACCCTAATGTTTGAGAAATAAGCCAACCAAATACTAAGGAATGCGATTTTTTATGGTAGTGATAATCTTTAGCGCTTTTCTTTTTTCTAGGCAACTCTTTAATTAAAAATTGTGGCGTAACAGGTGCTGGACATAATTTGGTAAAGAACTTGCCATTTATGGGTTGATAGAAAAATTCGAAATTAAAAAATGCCGCAACCCCAAAAGTTTTTACACTTGGTTCTAAAGCTTCAATATGTCTTCTAAACGAACATTCTCTATCGTCCATACAAAATAAAGCTTGAAATTTTGTGTTTTCTTCTGAGGCTTTTACACTTGTTTTATGTTGCAAACCGGTTAAGGCTTGGTTGTAAAAGGTCCATTCAAAAGCTTCTTGCCAAATAGAAAGCACTTCAAAATATTCTGAGTAAGCCGATTGAGAAAATAGATTTTCAGCTTCAAAAGTGATTTTGGTAATTAAAGGTTCCCAGTTGTCCCCAAATTTTTTATCTAATGCGTCAATTTCTAAAAGCAACTCAAAAGTAATTAGTTCTTTCAGGTTTATTTTTCTTTCATCTAATAGCGAAGTGGGATTGCTTTCTAAAGTTGCAATCATACCGCTCCATCCAGGATGAGAAAATTGTTGATCAAAGAGATAATTTTCAAAATACAAACCTTCTCCAACTAAAATTTGAAGTAATTTGTAAATTGAAGTGTCTTCTTTTAGTAGCTTTTTGGCTCTTGCCGTTGAAAATATACTAAAAACACCATTTTTATCTAATTCTTTTATAGAAGCTAAAAACCCGTCTTGATGAATAGGAAATGCCCAAACAGAAATGCCTTGATCTAAATAACTGCATAAGATTCTAAAAAGAATACCGTGAGTAGATTTGTCTAAGTTTATGGCATATTTCTCTTTCCATAGACTTCTAAGTTTTCCAATTTTAGGATAAATGGCTTCGTCGTAATTTTTATGCAGAACATTTTCTTTCCAAGATGAAAAGTTATCTTCTCCTTTTTTCTGATAAATAATTTTATCTAGAATAGCCTCATTTATTTGGTTGTTTTTTAACTTGTTTCTAAAATCAGAAAGAGGTAAAAACGTTTTATAACCAAATATTTCAGATGATTCTTGTAAGGCTGTAAAGAAGTCTTTATCCTGAAAAGCATGTAATGTATTGTGATGCACAAAGTCTTTCAACGGATTTTGTGCAGGTAGAAAATGCGAAAGTTTGTGAAGAGTTGCCTCTTCCACAAATCGCAATGAAGTTAAATTCATTATATTCTAAATTAAGTTAATAACAATAATGTTTTGCTTGTATAGCAAACAGTTATGAATATTGTATTAACTTAAATTAAGCTTCCAGTTACAGAAAAGATCGTATAAAGGAATACTTTTTTGTAGGATACAAAAAAGTGTTTTATTGTAAATTTTTTGATTTTTGGAATAAGAAAATAAATCAAAATTGGAACTAATGCATGTAAAACATTTTTCCAGATCATCACCAAATTCAACATCTTCTTCAATGTCAAAATTGATAAATTCAAAATCATTTTCAATTTCATTTAGAGCAGAAAACCCATAAGATTTTGCGTGCTCTGCTTTATAATTCTTAAAATTGGTACTGACTTTATGTATATTATTTCCATACAACAAATTCCCACATGCAAAGTATGTGAGAATTGTGAATAGGAATAATAATTTTTTAATCATTGTAATAATAAGTAGTCGTCAAGCAAAACTATTAAAAAAAAATAATAAAAGCGTATAATTATATTTTTAATCATTCAACTTTAACACCGCCATGAAAGCTTCTTGAGGAATTTCAACATTCCCTACCAAACGCATTCTCTTTTTACCTTTTTTCTGTTTTTCTAATAATTTACGTTTACGAGAAATATCTCCTCCGTAACATTTTGCTGTAACGTCTTTACGCAATGCTTTGATCGTTTCACGCGCAATAATTTTAGCACCAATGGCTGCTTGAATTGGAATGTCAAATTGCTGTCTCGGAATCAATTCGCGCAATTTCTCACACATTTTTTTACCAATGTTGTAAGCATTACTCTCGTGTATCAAAGCAGACAAAGCATCTACAGATTGCGAGTTCAATAATACATCAAGTCTAACTAATTTCGAAGTACGCATTCCTATTGGAGAGTAGTCAAATGAGGCATACCCTTTAGAAACCGTTTTCAATCTATCGTAAAAGTCAAATACAATCTCGGCTAGTGGCATGTCAAAATTCAATTCAACACGCTCTGTTGTCAAGTAAGTTTGATTGGTAATGACACCACGTTTTTCAATACATAAACTCATTACGTTCCCTACAAAATCAGCTTTAGTGATGATTGTTGCTTTGATAAAAGGCTCCTCTACACGGTCTAAACGTGAAGGTTCCGGTAAATCAGATGGGTTGTTAATGATAAACGGTGTCTCCGGATCTTTTTTGGTATACGCCAAATACGAAACGTTAGGAACCGTAGTAATTACAGTCATGTCAAACTCGCGCTCCAATCGCTCTTGGATAATTTCCATGTGCAACATTCCTAAGAATCCACATCGGAAACCAAAACCTAAAGCTGCTGAACTCTCAGGCAAAAATACAAGCGAAGCATCGTTCAATTGTAGTTTTTCCATTGAGGCACGCAAATCTTCATAATCCTCTGTGTCAACAGGATAAATACCGGCAAAAACCATTGGTTTTACATCCTCAAAACCCGTAATCATATTCGTTGTTGGCGTTTTTGCATCCGTAAGTGTATCACCTACTTTAACTTCTTTCGCCTCTTTAATTCCAGAAATTAAGTATCCAACATCACCTGCTGAAATCACTTGTTTTGGCACTTGATTGAGTTTCAAAGTACCTATTTCATCAGCAAAATATTCATTGCCAGTAGCCATGAATTTAATCTTTTGCCCTTTTTTAATTTCACCATTTACCACTCTAAAAATAACTTCAATACCTCTAAACGGGTTGTAATGAGAGTCAAAAATCAAAGCTTGCAAAGGCTCGTCAACATTTCCTTTTGGAGCAGGAATTTTTTCAATAATAGCTGCTAATATATTTTCGACACCAAAACCAGTTTTTCCAGAGGCGTGAATAATATCCTCTAGGTCGCAACCCAATAAATCAATAATATCATCGCTCACTTCTTCAGGGTTGGCGCTTGGTAAATCTACTTTGTTCAAAACTGGAATAATTTCCAAGTCGTTTTCTAAAGCCAAGTATAAATTTGAGATCGTTTGTGCCTGAATACTCTGCGCTGCATCCACAATCAAAAGAGCACCTTCGCAAGCCGCAATAGATCGAGAAACTTCATACGAAAAATCAACGTGTCCCGGAGTGTCAATCAAGTTCAAGATGTATTCCTCACCCTTGTAGGTGTACTCCATCTGAATTGCGTGACTTTTAATTGTAATACCACGTTCACGCTCCAAGTCCATATTATCAAGCAATTGCGCCTTTTCTTCACGAGCAGTTACAGTTTGTGTAGCACCTAGTAAACGGTCTGCAAGCGTACTTTTCCCGTGATCAATATGTGCAATAATGCAAAAATTCCTTATGTGTTTCATTTTCAGTAAATATCAATAAATTTGCTTGTCAACTTGTGGGCGTGCCGGCAGAAAAAGCCGTCGGGCTATGCGCTTTATCTTTTGTTCCGTTAGCACTTCACAAAAGGATGCCGCTGCTATCCCTCACGCAAAACCCCACTAAGAGTCAATTAATTTGCAAATATAGGCTAAAAGTTTTTTATGAGAGATTCAACAATGCCTAATGTTACTGCAATTGAAATTTAATTTTTTAGCAATTCTCTTTCAGGGTCTTTCTTATTGTATTTTTGCTCGTATTTACAAGAACATCTTGCAGTTACATTTGAACTTTTATACCAACTATTTATGCCAACTTCAGCACAAGATTCTATTACCATAAACGACACTTCTTACAACTTACAAGAGCTAGAAACACTAGCGTGGAAAAAATTAGTCAACGGTTCAGTTAAGAAAAAAAACGGTTTCCGAACCATGTGCGTTGGTACCCTAAATGAAAACAACACCGCCGCATTACGAATTGTAGTAAACAGAAAAGTTGATGAGGTAAACAAAACAATCTACTTCCACACGGACAATCGCTCCCAAAAATGTTATGATTTACAAAATGACAATCGCATTTCACTCTTGTTTTACGATGCACGTCAACACGTTCAAATTGTTGTGAAAGCGCATGCCACTTTACACACTAACGATGCCTTAAAAAATGATCGTTGGAAGGCAACCAGTCCGCAAGCCCGATTGGGTTATATGACATTGGAACCACCCAATTCAAAATCAGACCATCCAACATTGGGATATGAAGAACGTTTTTCGACCATCAAGCCCACAGATATTGAAAGCGATCTGTTTCAAGAAAATTTCACGGTTGTTGCTTGTGCCGTCTATGAACTTGAATTTTTATACCTCGACTTTACTGGCAACAGAAAAGCTAATTTCTTTTATGAAAACAGTGTTTTACAAGATAGTTTTTGGGCAGTTCCGTAGTGTAAAGTATAGGGAAATTATCTTCTATTGAATTTCGCTTGGTAATACGTAGTGTCTTTTTCTGAAAAAATCACTCTGCGGTTGTCTTCATTTTTAAATTCTAAACTGTCATTAACTACAAATTTTACTTCTGTAAATTTATAGCTGGTAACAAATGTGGTTGTTATTTGATAGGTGTTATTGGCAGTATTCAATTTCATTTCGGTAGCTTCACCCCAAGATAATGGTTTGTCTTTTCCACGAATGGCTACCTTTTTTACATTTTTCATTTCGGATGCATCTAAAGTAAAAATAACGGTTTTTTTATAGGTTTTTTGAACGCAATTTGTCAAGAATAAACAAAGTAAAAGTGCTAGTAATATCGTTTTAGTTTTCATAATTAAGCTTTGTTTTTAGTTAGTAAATAATCAATTCCAAATCGTCCTGACCCTAGTATTAAAAAGAACATCGCTACCCAAAGAAATCCCATGGCGGCAAGGCAATTCCATAATCCATTTTGTATTTGTTGCATAAATATGGCAACAAGCATGGTGCAAATTACTAAGAAAGAAGCAATACGGGTTTGAAATCCAAACAACAGTAACAATCCGCCAACAGCTTCTGCAAAAGCGCCCATCCAAGCAAAAAAAGCTGGAACAATGGCAAAAATCCCACCATAATTTGCCACATCACCGGGAAACCAAAAAGCGACTTCAAACAATCCTAAATTAGCATCAACAGGTGACCAAGGCATTCCAAATTTATCGGCTCCGAAGTTAAAAGCCAGTAAGTACCCACAAACAATTCGCGGAATAGCAATAAATAGATCTTGTGACCAATGTGGTAACAAAACAGGTTTGGTGATTTTGGTAAGTAGTTTCATAATGTTGTATTTTTTGATTTTATTATTGATATTGAATTTTGCCATTGCCATTGAACTTTGCCATTGCGATTTTCATTAATTAACAATCAGATCTCCATTGCCAGATTTTTTCGAATTAGAATCGAATTGGGCTTTCCCTTTGTTAATGATATCTCCGTTTCCAGTTAATTTTGCAGTAAGTTTTTCAGTCACATTGGCAGTTAGATTTCCGTTTCCAGTACTTTTTAAATCGGCTTTTTTAGCAACTAGATTCTCTGCGTTTACATCGCCATTTCCAACTTTAACAATATCTAAATCGTCAATCGTTCCGCTAATTTTACTTTCGCCATTTCCGGTGTTTTCTAATCTAAAATAGCGACCCAAAACATTTTTCACGGTTAAATTACTATTGCCAACGTTTTTGATGACACTCGCCTCTGGCATCGTGATTTTTATTTTTAAATTGGTGTCTTCAACATACATTTTATTGTTCTGATTTCCTTTAAATTGAATTTTTAGTTCTTTATCCGAACCGTTTTCTGAAAAATTCAAGAGATGTTCCAAATTGTCATCAATAGTGATAGCAATGCTCCAAGGTTTGCCAATCTCAACCTCAATAATTCCGTCTAAATCTTCCAAAGAAAGCTTGTCGAAATTTTTGTAGTCATAATTGTTAGTGATCGTTTTTCCTGATCCTTGTAGTTGTGCGTGTGCAAAAGTTGAAGCGAAGACCAACGTTATTGCCAAGATTAATTTTATCATAATTAGTTTTTTAGTGATTAATAACAGGGCAAAGTTGCGCCATAAATCAGCATCAATCGCTTCAAATTATGATTTGAGACTAACTAAATAATGTTTTAAAGTATTGTAAATATTGAGGTTACAGGTTTTCTATAAATTCTTTTGGTGTTTTTGAGGTATTTTTCTTGAAAGCTCTGTTAAATGTAGCTTTCGAGTTAAAGCCGCAATCGTAAGCAATTCCTAGCAAGGTAGATTTTTTGTGTTCGCCATTTGACAAACGGATTTTAACCGCTTCAATTCTAAAATTATTGATGTAATCATTAAAGTTCATATGAAAACCTTGATTGATCGTTTTAGAAATAACAGAGGCGTTGGTTTCTAATTTTTTTGCCAAATCGGTAAGCGTTAATTCGGGATTTTGATAGAGTTTTTCAGCCTGAATTAAGGTTTCTATTTTAGATTTCCAATGTTCCGTTTCAGGCGAAACAACTGCTTCAACAGTATCATATTGAATGTCAATTCTGGTCTCCAGTTCATTTGCACTGCTATTTTCTAACAAAAGAATGGGGTTTTTGTCAAAAAATGACATCTTAAACGGTATCGTAGCATTTGTAGGATTAGAATATCCCGTAATGGCAATGTAATACATCACAATCGAAAAGAAAAGATAAAACCACCAACTGCCTTGATACGATTTCATTTCTGGAAAAAAGTATTCAACACCATCAAAAACGAGTGGTAAAAGTAACATCACTAAAAAAGCAATCAAATACGTTTGAATCCATTTAAACAAAACCGAATCGGCATAACTCACTACTTGAAACATGAGTCTTTTGTATATATTGTAATATCGGATGCTCAAAATAAAGTACACAATCATAGAGAATAAACCTAGTTTTTGATACCATTCCTCAAAGTCTTTGTCCATTCCGTTTTTATAGAAATAGTAATCGCCCAAAATGAATTGGTCGTAAATCCAAATAGCCATGATGTACATAAGATACAGCAATCCTGGCAGAATATGAAGTGCCTCTTTTTTCGAAAATGTAAATGAGGGATTTAGTAAACTTTGAGTATAAAAAAAGATGATTGGACCTATCCATAAAAGGTGTTGAAAAGGAGTGTAAAATAAAATATCTCGATAGGGTTGATTGTCATACCAGCCTGCAAAACCAAGCATCCACGGTGCAATATAGAGGCTACAAAGAAAAATGAAAAAACTCAACCAATAATTCGATTTATTGTCGGTTTTAATAGCTTTTGCTAGTAACAAAGCGCTGTAAACAATTCCTTGTGTAAACGAAATAAGTAAAACGGAACTGTAAAAGCCAAATTGAAAAAGCATCTTGTAGTTTTCGTAAAAATAATTATTTTTTGTAAACCAATGTCAAAATTTTGCAAGTATGACTTCTTGTGTCTTAATCTCTTGATAGTTCCAAAATTATCGGTCTAATTTTTTTATCTTTGCAAAAAAATAAAAACACCTTGATTAAAATAGGCGACCATATTGTTTTACCGGATTTTCCCTTACTTCTTGCTCCAATGGAAGATGTGAGCGATCCTCCGTTTCGTAGATTGTGCAAAATGCATGGTGCTGATATGATGTATTCTGAATTTATCTCATCAGAAGGTTTGATTCGTGACGCCATCAAAAGCCGAATGAAATTAGATATTTTTGATTACGAACGCCCTGTGGGAATTCAGATTTTTGGTGGAGATGAAGAAGCAATGGCACTTTCGTCAAAAATTGTTTCGACTGTAAATCCAGATCTTATTGATATCAACTTTGGCTGCCCTGTCAAAAAAGTAGTCTGCAAAGGTGCCGGTGCTGGTGTTTTAAAAGATGTCGATTTAATGATTCGGTTGACCAAAGCTGTTATTGATAGCACGCATTTGCCCGTAACCGTAAAAACGCGTTTGGGTTGGGACGATAATTCTATCAATATTGATGAGGTTGCAGAACGTTTGCAAGATATTGGTGTTGCTGCATTGAGTATTCACGCTAGAACACGTGCCCAAATGTACAAAGGTCACTCGGACTGGTCACACATTGCCCGCGTGAAAAACAATCCTAGAATTACGATGCCGATTTTCGGTAATGGCGATATTGATTCTCCAGAGAAAGCATTACAGTATAAAAATGAATACGGCATTGACGGAATCATGATTGGTCGCGCTGCCATTGGTTATCCGTGGATTTTTGACGAAATCAAACATTACTTCAAAACAGGAGAACACCTAGCAAAACCTACCGTTATTGATCGAGTAGAAGCCGTGCGCAATCACCTTACTTGGGCCATGGACTGGAAAGGCGAACGATTGGGAATTGTTGAAACACGACCGCATTACACGAATTATTTCAAAGGAATCCATTCTTTTAAAACCCACAAACAAAAATTAGTTACCCTCGATCGTCCCGAAGAGTTATTTGCAGCTTTAGATGAAATTCAGGATGCTTATGCCGGTTATGAGGTAGTTTAGTTTTAAATCTTATTTTGATTGTAAGACTGTTCTTTACTCATCACAAAATTCAAAGTTTTAAAATGTATATTGAGCCTCAGTTCCTTTGTTATAAATTGGACTCGTAAAAGGCACAATCAACAAATTGTTAATTAAAATTCCCTAAACTAGTTTTTAAAATTTAGTTTAGGGAATTTAAGTGATAAGAAGAATTACTTCTTAATTTAATAAAAACCCATCTAGAGCTATGGTTGGTCTGCCATTACTACCCCATGCGCCTTTGGTATAATTCTGGAAATTATGACATTGAGGTTCCCAGTAAAAAACACCTAATCCTTTGCCTCCTGTTACTGAGCTAGTTTTGTTGAGTATATCTTCAATAAATAATTTACTAGTTTCAGGTGAGCCAACAGACATTCCAATCTCGCAAAGCATAACTAATTTTCCATATCGAGAAACCATGTCGTTCATGTTGCTTAAACATTGATTGTTTAGAGATTGCCAATTTGTTGTTTCTGGATAAAGTGACATACCAATTATATCATAACTGGCAGCATTAGCTTTTAAGCCATCAAACATCCAACGAAATAAGGAATTATCATATCCATTTGATAAATGCACAATTGTTTTTGCATTTGGGAAAACTGATTTTACGCCATTGTGACCACTAGTTACTAATTGAGCAAAATTTTTCATATTTACTGAAGCTTTTCCTTCATTCCATAACATACCGTTATTAGTTTCATTCCCCACTTGAACCCATTCTGGAGTAATTCCTGCTGATTTTATGGCTGTCAATACTGTAACAGTATGATTCCAAACGTCTGTGTATAACTGACTAATGTTGTGAGATGACCATGCGGCTGGCTTAGTTTGATTTCCTGGGTCTGCCCAAGTATCACTATAATGGAAATCAATCATAATTCGCATTCCAGCAGCTTTTGCTCTTTTTGCTTTAGCTATTACATCTGCTTGATTGTTCCATCCGCCAGCTGGATTTACCCATACTCTTAATCTAATGGAGTTCATGCCTTTTCCTTTTAATATAGTAAAAAGATCTTGCTGTGTGCCAGCTGAATTGTAAAACTTGCTGCCTGCTTTTTCCATTTGCGTTAGCCAACTTACATCAGCGCCTTTAGCAAAACCTGAAATTAATTTACTGCTAATTGTTTTTTTAGGCGCTACTGATTCAATAGCGGTGTCGTCTTGTTTGTCACAACTGATTAAAAATAATGAGAAAAGTAAGATACTGCTTTGTATTATTTTTTTCATAAAAAAAGATGTTATAAATTAAAGAATATGTTTTTTTTATCAAAAATAATTACACATTACATATATTAACGGTTTTGCCTACCAGTTTTTAATTACTTAGTTTAATTGTTTTCAAAAAACCATTGAAAAATCTCTTTAAATGTTCATTATAAAAAAAGTTAAAGTATTATAACTCAAAACTGGTAGGTAGTGGTGGTTAATTTTATCATAACAGCAAACAGCACCCGTATTAGGTAGTTGTTATTTTGATAAAATTTTAAATCTAAATAGGGTATAACCTGTTTGTTGAAATAGTTTTATAGTAAAGAATATTAATTATATGTCACTGCGTGGTAAAGATAATTTTACATAATGGCAATATTATAATTGTAGAAAAAAACAGCAATAGTTTTAATATTATTTCTTTAGTTGCTAATTTTTTAAAAAATTTAGTGTTTTGAAAAGAGCGATTTATGTAAGGATTCAGTAATTATTATTACCCTGAATAACCCAATTAGAAGAGATTTTGTAGTCCAAAAAAAGTTTAAGTGACTTCAATTGTAATTTTTATTTTATGCTTATCAGCTTCTTTTTTGAGATAAAAGGTATTGGCTGTTTGTAGTCACAATATGAATGCATTAAATATTCAATTGTGAATTTTAATCTAACAACCGCTTACTCACGCGGCTACTTGCTATCAGTGAAGCAATAAAACCCAGCGATTCAATGGTTCCCATCACTATGAGAACATTTTCAAGAGAGAAAACAACGGGATAGGCTAGTGTAGGAGTAATCATAATCAACTGGAAATATTCTTGCAATAAAACAATAATAATCCCAATAGTTAATCCTATAATTCCACCAAAAACACTCAATAAAGTACCTTGGAGTAAGAATATTTTGCGTAAATCTTTTATTTCTGTACCCAGGTTATAAAGTGTTTTTAAATTCCCTTTTTTGTCCAAAATCATCATGATCAAAGCGCCAATTAAGTTAAAAAGTGCCACCACAATCACTAATGTAAATATTAAATACACAGCAATATTCTCAGTGTTTAGCATTTTATAAAGCGCCTCGTTGAGTTGGGCTCGGTTTTTTACCGTTATTTTATGGCTAAAAATGGAGTTTAATTGGGATGTAATTGCCTTTTCATCGGCTGTTTTAGATACTTTAAATTCTATTCCCGAAACTTGATTGGGTTTATATTCCAGTAATTCTTGGGCTAAACCCAAGTCAGCAAAAACATACTTTGAGTCTAAGTCATCGTTAATATTATAGATGCCTACTGGTATTAAATCGGTTTTATTAAAAGCTTGTTCAGGATTTTCAATGGCGCCTTTTCCTGGTTTTGGAACTAAAACTTCCAATTGATTATTGAAATCCAACAATCCCATGGAGAATTTTTGAGCAATTCCGTAGCCTACAACTACTTGGTACGTATCTGGGCTAAGCCATTGCCCGTTAAAAAGTTTTTTATCAAGGGCATTTACTTTATTAAAATTGTGGTCCACTCCTTTAAGAGTAGCGACTTCTTGCTTTCCATCAAAAGTAAACAAAACCCGCTCTTCAATAATTTTGGAATAAGAAACAATGCCATCTATTTTTTTAATCTGCTTTTCCTGACTTGGTAAAACGAAGAAAGATTTACCCAGAGTGCTGCCTATTTTTAAATCAGGATCTATATCATTTGCAAACGAAAGACTAAATACTTTAAGTCCGCTAAACACTGATAAAACCACAAATAAAGCCATGGCACCAACAATAATTCCCAAACTGGCAATCCGATTGATGATGTTAATAGCGTTGTTTTTGCTATTACTTTTGAGGTAACGTTTGGCTATATAAAGCGGAAAATTCAAAGGTTATTGAAATCTACGTTTGTCTAATAAATCTCTGTTTTCAATAGGATTGTCTCGGTTAGCAAGAGCATTATCTATTTTTTCAATATAATCTAAGGAGTCATCAATAAAGAAAACCAAATTTGGAACTTTTCTCAATTGTAAACGTACACGTTGAGACAAGTCATGCTTTATATTCTTAGAATTTGATTTTACAGCCTCCAATATTTCATTTGCTTTTTCTTGAGGAAATACACTTAAATGCACTGTAGCTACTGATAAATCTGTAGTCACCGTAACCTTGGATACCGAAATGACTAAGTTTGCCAATCCGTTTTTTCTCACTTCACCTTGTAGAATGTCAACCAAATCTTTTTGGATCACCCCACCTATTTTTTTCTGTCTATTTGTTTCCATGCTGCAAAAATACTACTTTTAAGTTTTATCCCGAAGTTTCGGCACAAATTTTAAAAAGTAACCTATTAATACACGTATTTTTAGGAGCTATTTCCTGCTGTTCACTATATCTTTTTATAAGGTGATGAAAAATCACCTCATAAAAAGGATGCCGTTTCCATCAGGGCTAGGGATTTGGGATATTAGATCGCTAATTCTAAATCAGAAATCTTAATTTATAAAAAACAACATCAATTTGGAACCTAAAATAAATCCAGTTTCGGCTCCCTCACCTTTGGGGAGTCCCGACGCTTCGGGAGGGGAGGGAAAACCATCTTTCTCTATATATGATGCTTCTGCAGGTTCTGGAAAAACCTACGCGTTAGTCAAAGAATACCTTAAGATAATTCTTGTTGCAACAAAAAACGATGCCTATCGCAACATTCTGGCCATCACGTTTACCAATAAAGCGGTACACGAAATGAAATCCCGAATCGTAGGTAGTTTATCTGAGTTTGCAAAAGAAGAGCCCAACCAAAAGGCGCTGGACTTAATGCAGGATTTAGCTTCAGATACGCAACTGTCTATTATCCAAATCAAAACCAAATCACAGCAAATCATTAAGCATATTATTCACAATTATGCGGCCTTTGATATTTCTACCATCGATAAATTTACCCACAAAGTGATTCGGGCTTTTGCTCATGACCTGAATCTGCCCATGACTTTTGAAGTCACTTTGGACACTGAAAATTTATTGACAGAAGCTGTTGATGCCATTATTGCTCAAGCCGGAGAAGATGAAACATTAACAAAATTGTTAATTGATTTCACAATGGAAAAAACAGATGATGATAAGTCATGGGATATATCTCGGGAAATTCTTCAAACTGGGAAACTGGTCTTGAATGAAAACAACCGAAATGAAATCACTCATTTTCAAGATAAATCTATCACTGAATTTGTTGAAATTAAAAAAAAATTAGCCGAAACCTGTAAAATTCTTGAAAAAGAAAGCATCGCTTTAGCTGAAGAAGGGTTGTCAATTATTGATAAAAACGGAATCAATCTTAAATCCTTTTCGGCAGGACATTTCCCTAATCATTTAGTTGCAATTAAAGATGGAAAATACAATCCTAAAAATAAAACCTATCATGAATTTGATGATATAAAAATTAATAAAACAGCACAAGACAGAGCCGTAATAGAAAGTATCATTCCTAATTTACTTCAGCTTTTAGATAGTATTTATAAACTGCATGATAAAATAAATTTTTACAAAGCATTCTTAAAAAACATTACACCTTTATCATTATTAAATACAGTAAGTAATGAATTGGCCAAAATACAACAGGAGCAAAATGTCCTTTCAATTGCTGAGTTTAATGCCATCATTCACAGAGAAATTCAAAATCAGCCAGCGCCCTTTATATACGAGAGATTAGGAGAGCGTTACCGACATTTTTTCATAGATGAATTCCAGGATACTTCCGAAATGCAATGGCAAAACCTGATTCCGTTAATTGACAATGCACTTTCAGGTCAGGACGATTACGGTGTAAAAGGAACTTTGATGATAGTAGGAGATCCCAAACAATCTATTTACAGATGGCGTGGTGGAAAAGCTGAGCAGTTTATTGAATTAAGTAAGGATCAAAACCCGTTTAGCAATCCGGATAAAAGACTGGAACATTTAGACAAAAATTATCGTTCCTATTCCCAGATAATTGAGTTTAACAATGATTTTTTTAAGTTAATTTCAAATGAATTTGAGCACCCAGATTACAAAGATTTGTATGAAAACCACAGCTATCAAAAAACGAATGATAAAAAAGGAGGCTATGTAAACATTTCATTTATTCCAAAACCAGAAAAAGGAGAAGAGGAATATGATACGAATCTAGATGAGGAAAGCAAGAGCAAAATAGATTTATACGTTGAAGCCACTTTGAACACCATTCAAAAAACGCTTCAACAAGGTTTTCAATATAAAGATATTGTGGTACTCACTAGAAAACGAAGTCAAGGAATTGCCGTAGCAAATTATTTAACAGAGCAAGGAGTTCCACTTTTGTCATCGGAGACTTTGATGATTCAAAATGCCACCGAAGTACGATTGATTATTCATTTATTAAAATATTTAAAAAACAGCTCTGATTTAGAGTCTAAGGCCAATTTCCTTCAATACATAGCACAAAACAGTCAAGATAAGTATCCTGTTCATGATTTTATTGCACAAGGAATGGCTTTGCATAAAGAAACTGATTTTGAAACTTGGTTACTCGGCTTTGATGTTTCGCTTTCGTTTCAAAACATTCGAAAAAAGTCATTGTATGAAGCGGTAGAAACTATAATAAGTAAATTCCTCTTCCCATCCCTCTCCAAAGGAAAGGGTGACGAAGCGGCTAATGGTTTGGATAAAAATATTATAGCTGAATCAAATAAGTTAGGATACATGACCGGCGGAAATTATGCTCATCTTTTAAATGAAAAAGCAAAAGAAAAGAGAAAAGAACCAACGCCTGCTGAGAAAGTTCTTTGGATGGAGCTTAAATCTAAGTCACTAGATGATCATAAATTTAGGCAGCAACACTTAATAGATGATTTTATTGTTGATTTTGTTTGCTTGTCAAAAAAACTAGTTATTGAAGTAGATGGAGAGTATCATTTTACCGATGAACAAGCTGAGCTAGATAGTAATAGAACCAATACGCTCAATAATTTAGGATATAAAGTTATCCGATTTACTAATGAGCAAGTGTTAAAAAACATATCAGAGGTTTTAAAAGAAATCAAAAAGGAGCTAATGGTTCAGGAAAATTTTCTAGATATTATTGCTCCAGTTTCATCTCCCTCTCTTTCGGGGAGTCCCGGCGCTTCGGGAGGGGAGGGGAATGCTTATGTTCAATATTTCTTAGACATTGTTCTGGAACGTGATATTCGCAATCAAGCAGGAATTTCAGATTTTTTGAATTTTTGGGATAAAAATGCAGAGAAATTCAGTATTCCTTCACCTGAGGGAACCAATGCCGTTCGAATAATGACCATTCATAAATCAAAAGGCTTGGAGTTTCCAGTTGTTATTTTTCCTTTTGCCGAGGAAGATTACAATAGAAAACCAAAAGACAAACTCTGGTTGAATGCTGAGGAGGAGGATATTGGTTTGCCAAAAGTTTTAATTGACAATAGTAGTGCAGTGGAGGGATTTGGAGAAGCGGCGGCGGCGGTATACCATCAAAAGAAACAGGAAGAATTGCTAGATAATATTAATGTTTTGTATGTGGCTTTAACTCGTGCAGAGGAACAGCTCTATGTGATTTCAAATATGAATCTATCTAGTAAAGGCGAAATTCCAAAGAATAATATGTGTAGCTTTTTTATTAATTATTTAGATCATAAAATTGGTTTTGATGAGCAAAAATTAGAATATGAATTGGGTGAACCAGTAAAGTTGTCCTTGGTAAAGCAATATGTTGATACTTCAAAAACAATTCCTGTTGTTTCAGAAATTTTGAATCCAAAGAATATTAAAATTGCTCAACGCGAATCTATAATGTGGGGAACGCAACAACAAGAGGCCATTGAGTATGGTAATTTAATCCATGAAATTTTATCCTTTGTTAAAACAAAAAAGGATGTTTCTATAGCCATTACAAAAGCATTAGAAAATGGTTTAATATCATTTTTACAACAAGAAACGGTTTTAGCAACCATTCAAGAAATTGTGAACCATCCGGAATTAGAAATTTGTTTTTCAGAGGGGAATGAGGTTTTAAATGAGCAAACCATCATTCAAAAAGAAGGAAAATCTATAAAGCCAGACCGTATGGTGATCACTCCAAATAAAGAGGTGCAATTGTTAGACTATAAAACAGGTACTCCCAATATAAAGTACCAACAACAATTAGAAGATTATCAATCGGCAATAGAGTTGATGGGTTATAAAGTGACAAAAAAAGCACTTATTTATATCGGAAAAGAAATCGAAGTAGTAAATTTGTAACTCAAAAATGAATAATTCGCAAAAAATAGAACTTTTAATAATTAGTTTATGTACGGAAAAATAAAAGAACATCTTCAAGCAGAATTGCAAACCATAGAAGATAACGGGATTTTTAAGAAAGAAAGAATAATTACCTCACCACAAGGTGCCGAAATTAAAATAGCAACCGGAGAAACGGTACTTAATTTTTGTGCAAACAATTATCTAGGATTGTCATCTCATCCAGAAGTAGTTCAGGCTGCAAAAGATGCGCTTGATACACATGGTTTTGGGATGTCATCTGTTCGTTTTATATGTGGTACACAAGACATACATAAAACATTAGAGAGAAAAATATCTGAGTTTTACGGTTTAGAGGATACAATCTTATATGCAGCTGCATTTGATGCTAATGGTGGTGTTTTTGAGCCATTATTGGGTGAGCATGATGCCATAATTTCGGATAGTTTAAATCACGCCTCTATTATAGATGGTGTGCGTTTGTGTAAGGCAGCTCGTTACCGTTACGAAAACTCCAATATGGAGGATTTAGAACAGCAACTGATAAAAGCTACTGAGGCAGGAACTCGTTTCAAGTTAATTGTAACTGATGGTGTTTTCTCTATGGATGGATTAGTGGCGCCATTAGATAAAATTTGTGATTTAGCGGATAAGTATGATGCTATGGTTATGGTAGATGAGTGCCATGCAGCAGGTTTTATTGGGGCAACCGGAAAAGGTACGCTCGAGGCAAAAGGTGTAATGGGAAGGGTAGATATTGTTACAGGAACTCTAGGGAAAGCCCTAGGTGGAGCTATGGGCGGATACACTACAGCCAAAAAAGAAATTATTGAAATCTTGCGTCAACGTTCAAGACCATACTTGTTTTCTAATTCACTAGCGCCATCAATTGTAGGTGCTTCAATAAAGGTTTTTGAACTATTAGAGAAAGATACCACTTTACGTGATAAACTAGAATGGAATACAAATTATTTCAAAAACGGGATGAAAAAAGCTGGTTTTGACATTATAGATGGTGATTCTGCAATTGTACCAGTGATGCTTTACGATGCAAAATTGTCACAAACAATGGCTGATGAATTGCTGAAAAAGGGCATATATGTAATTGGATTCTTCTTTCCTGTGGTTCCAAAAGATAAAGCAAGAATTAGAGTGCAACTCTCTGCAGCACATACACAAGCACATTTAGACAAGGCAATTCAAGCATTTGTTGAAGTGGGTACAATGCTTAATATTATATAATTCCCACATTGAGCACGTAAATCGAATTTTTTTAACATTTCGTTTTGTAGTTTAAAATTTACGTGCTACTTTTGTTTATAATTAACTAAATGTAATTAAAAAATTTAAGTATGAAACATCTTAACAAAATTTTTGTTGCTGCGATGATGGTGGTGGGATTTACATCTCAAGCACAAGATAGCAACAATCCTATTGCAATATCTTTCGGGGTAAATGCAATAGATACTAAAACTAGTGCAGGAGGAGGAAAAGGATGGGCTGATCGTCATTTCTCTCAACCATTTGCTGTAAAAGACAACTGGAATATTTTACCATCAGTATCGTACCTAAGTGTATCGAAATATGTTGGGGATAATTTCTCTGTTGGTCTTGCAGGATCTGTGAATAAAATTGATAAATACGTAAACTTTGATCCAAAAGCTACGGGAAGAGATTCTCGTGGATATGTTGTAAACAATCCTGGAGACTTAATGTATTATGGAATTGATGCTACCATTAAATATAGCTTCATGAACATGATCAAATCAAAAATTATTGACCCATCTCTTTCTGTAGGTGGTGGATACACTTTCTTAGGAGATAGTAGTTACGGTACTTTAAATCCTGGTGCAGGTTTAACATTCTGGTTCACTGAGAATGTGGGTGTTGAATTAGCAACAAGATACAAAAGATCTTTTGGAGATAGACAAGATGCTAATGGTACTCCAGATGCTCCATCTCACTTCCAACACTCTGCTGGTATCATCTTCAAATTTGGAGCTAAAGATACTGATGGAGACGGAATCTATGATAAAGAAGATGCTTGTCCAGATGTTGCTGGTTTAAAGCAATTCAACGGATGTCCTGATACTGATGGAGACGGAATCCAAGATAGCGCTGACTCTTGTCCAGATGTAGCAGGTTTACCAGCCTTAAATGGTTGTCCAGATGCAGATGGAGATGGTATAGCTGATAAAGATGATGCATGTCCTAATGAAGCTGGTCCAGTTTCATTAAAAGGATGTCCTGATACTGATGGAGACGGATTAGCTGATAAAAATGACAAATGTCCTACTGTAGCAGGTCCTAAAGATAACGCAGGTTGTCCTTGGCCAGATACTGACGGCGACGGTGTATTAGACAAAGATGACAAATGTCCTTCTGTAAAAGGTACAGTTGCTAACCAAGGTTGTCCTGAAGTTTCTGAAGAAGTGATGAAAACAATAAATAACTACGGTAAAGTAATCTTATTTGATTCTGCTAAATCTACTTTCCAACAAGGTACTTACACTGTATTACAATCTATTACTTCAATCTTGAAAGAGTATCCTAATTCTAATTTCCAAATTGAAGGTCACACTGATAGCGATGGAAGTAATGAATTAAATCAATCTTTATCTGAAAACAGAGCAGCAGCTGTTAAAAACTATTTAGTTGAAAACGGTATCTCTGCTGATAGATTAAAATCTACTGGTTTTGGTGAAACTAAACCAATTGCACCAAACAAAACTGCAAAAGGAAAAGCTGAAAACAGAAGAGTTGAGATTTCTTTGATCAAAGAATAATTTCCTCAAAATATTTATAGAAAACGCCTCGATTTATCGGGGCGTTTTTTTTATTTTTATAAAATGACAAATATTACCTTTTTAGATAAAATAGCTACAGTTTTAATAGAAAAATATGCAACTCGTTTTTCGGATACCATTGTTGTACTGCCTAATAAACGAGCTAAAATATTTCTTATTGAAGCTCTAAAACGTCAGGTGACTACAAATGTTTTCTCTCCAGAAATTATCAGTATCGAGGATTTTATTCAAGACATTGCAAGTATTCGTACTATTGATCCTATTGAGTTATTATTTGAATTTTATGAAGTATACTTGTCTGTTACTGATAAAACTAACCAACAGACATTTGAGTTATTTGCCAACTGGGCCAAAACCTTATTGCAAGATTTTAATGAAATTGATCGGTATTTATTAGATCCAACACATGTATTGTCCTATTTGAAAGATATTGAAGACATCAAAAAATGGGGAATTGAGGTGGAAAACAAAACGACTTTATTAGAAAAATATATTGATTTCTGGAAGTTATTACCTCATTATTACAAATCGCTATATGCACATTTATTGACTAAAGGGATTGGTTATCAAGGATTAATTTATAGAGAAGCAGTACTTAATTTAATTCATTTTTCGGAAAGTGTTCAAAATAAAAAATATCTTTTTGCGGGGTTTAATGCATTAAATGCTGCCGAAGAAAAAATAATTCAACACCTCATTGCAAGTGAACAAGCTGAAATTTTTTGGGATGTAGATCAAACTTTTCTCAACGATCCGTATCATGATGCAGGACTTTTTGTGAGAAGGTTTAAGGAAAACTGGAAACATTATAAGGTAAACCCTTTTGAATGGATAGTTGATGATTTTTCGCAAACCAAAAATATAAAGGTTATTGGCACACCCAAAACAATAGGTCAAGCTAAAATTGCAGGAAGTATAATAGAAAATGTAATCATTGAATCAATAACATCTCAGGCTGCTGGTAAACTTGATAAAGTAGCTGTAGTACTTGGAGATGAGAATCTTTTAGTTCCACTGTTATATTCGTTACCATCAAGTGTTGGCGCTTTGAACATCACCATGGGTTATTCCAGCAAGAATAATCCAGCTCAAATATTGATAAGTAAATTATTTAAAATGCATACCAATGCACTTTCAAGAAATGCTAAAAGCTACGTCTTATATTATAAAGATGTTTTGGATATTTTGACACATCCTTTAGTAGAACCGTATGCAAATACAAGTGCGCTCATAAAAATTATCAATCAAAATAATTATACGTTTATCACGCATCATAAATTGATGGAGTTGCAAGTTGAGCCTAGTGAATTGTTTCTGTTATTATTTCAAAAATGGGAAAACGGATCGATTCCTGTTTTAGAAACAATTTCTAAATTATTGCAAATCATTAAAGAGAATTTAAGCAACGATAATGAGGAAGAAAAAATCGCGAAGGCCTTTGTTTTTGCTATTTTTAAAGTGATCAATAAACTAATTAACTACTACTCTAAACACGAACATATTGATAAAATAGAAACGCTATATTCTATTTATAAGCAGGTTATTGATCTTGCCGAAGTGTCCTTTGAGGGAGAGCCATTAAATGGTTTGCAGATTATGGGAGTTCTTGAAAGTAGGGTTTTGGATTTTGATACAGTCATTGTCACCTCTATGAATGAAGGTAAATTCCCTGCCGGCAAATCTCAAAATTCCTTTATTCCTTATGATGTGAAAAGAGAGTTAGGTTTGCCAACTTTCAAGGAGAAAGACGCCATTTATACCTATCATTTTTATCATTTGCTACAGCGTGCCAAGACTATTTATTTGCTCTATAATACAGATAATGAGGGATTAGATGCTGGTGAAAAGAGTCGATTTATTACGCAATTGGAAGTAGAAAAGCAAAACAATCACACGATTACTCATGAAATTTACAATGCAGTTTTACCCGATACGGCGTACCAACCTATTGTAATTCCTAAATCAGAAAGTGTGATGGTACGATTGAAAGAAATTGCAGAAAAAGGATTTTCACCCTCTGCTTTAACTAGTTATATTCGGAATCCGATACAGTTTTATTTCCAAAAGATTTTACGCATCAGTGAAGTGGAAGAGGTAGAGGAAAATATTGCTTTGAATACCTTGGGAACCATTATTCATGAGACTTTGCGTGTTTTATATGAACCATTTATTGATAAATTTATTTCAGAAAGTGATATTTTAAATTGTTTTAAGCAAATAGACGATGAGGTTCTAAAGCAATTTAAAGTAGTATACAAGGAAGGCGAAATCAAAAAAGGACGTAATTTATTAGCCTTTGAAGTAGCCAAACGTAATGTTTCTAATTTCTTGAAAGTAGAATTAGAAAGTATCAAAAATGGTGATGCCATTAAAATTATTGCTTTGGAACAAACTTTTGAGCGCATTTTACAGCATCCGAATTTGCC
Source organism: Flavobacterium sp. GNP011 (assembly GCF_056428925.1). Classification (NCBI taxonomy): domain Bacteria; kingdom Pseudomonadati; phylum Bacteroidota; class Flavobacteriia; order Flavobacteriales; family Flavobacteriaceae; genus Flavobacterium; species Flavobacterium sp. GNP011. The sequence continues at coordinate 321,494 of NZ_JBWJVJ010000001.1, forward strand.
TTTTCCAGTATTGATAAAAGGAAATGTAGACCGAATTGAAGAGCGCAATGGAAACATCCGAATTATAGATTATAAAACGGGGAAAGTTGATAAAGCCAATGTGACTTTGAAATCCTGGAACGGACTTATTGAAGATATAAAAAGTGATAAAATAATTCAAGTGCTTGCCTATGCGTACATGTATGAAACCGAAGCAAAAGGAAAACCGATTGAAGCTGGAATTATCTCTTTCAAAAATTTAAAGGCTGGTTTCTTACCTTTTAATTTTAAAATCGATAAAGAGGTGCAAACTACTATTTCGACTGAAATTCTGAATAATTATCTGGAGCAATTGGTTATACTATTAAGTGAAATTTTGGATATGGAAACGCCTTTCAAAGAAAAAATAATTTAATTCATATACTATCAAAAAACTATACAACAGTTTTGAATTTTACAAAAGTACTTTAGCTATAAATATTGCTGTAAGTGCTGTCGCGGCTGTGTTTGGAGGTTTTGAAACCTTTAAATATGTTCTTTTGTTTTTCGGTTTTTTCATTAGTCTTTTGATTAAAGAGGTGAATGCTAAAAACGAATACTTGTTTTATTACAACAACGGTATTTCAAAAATTCAGTTGATTGTTTATGGCTTCCTCATTAATTTTTTCTTTTCGATGATCTTCATTCTTGTTGTGAATCTTATATTGAATTTCCTATGACAACAAGTATTTTAGAAGTAGATAGCGTGCAAAAACAATACGAAGGAAAAATTATTCTTTCGGATGTGTATTTGAAATGTGAAACGGGTACTGTTCTCGGGATTTTGGGTCGAAATGGTTCCGGTAAATCTACGTTGCTTAAAATAATTTTTGGGATAGAATCAGTTGATTTTAAATTTGTTCGGGTTGGTGGAAAAGTGCTGTCAAAAACAAGTGAGCTGTTAAAAGAAATCAGCTATTTACCTCAGGATTCTTTTATTCCAAATTCTTTTTCTATTCATAAAACCATTCAATTGTGCATTGCCAAAGCGAAGGTAAAAGATTTTTGTGCAGATGCCATGATACAGTCTATGTTGGGTAAAAAAATCAAACATTTATCTGGTGGGGAATTGCGGTATCTAGAAATTAAATTAATCTTGAACAATGATTCAAAATTTGTACTGCTAGATGAGCCTTATAACGGTTTGTCGCCCATCATGATTGAAAACATAAATGCGTTAATCACAACAATGTCTGCTGTAAAAGGCATTTTGATTACCGAGCATAATTATGAAAATGTGATTCAAATTTCGACCAAACTGGCATTAATGAAAGATGGGAAAATGCATCATTTAAAAGATAAAAACGAACTCGTCGATAAAGGGTATTTAAAATCTGGTATGCTCTAAATACTTTTAAAAAAAGACAATAGAACAGCTAATAATTCGTCTTGATTTTCTAGGTGACTCATGTGTCCATCAGGAAAAGTGATAAGTTGCACTGCGGTGTTTTCTATTTGTTCCTTGGTTTCCTCATAATTCAAAACAGGATCTTTTTCTCCTAAAATTAAAAGTTTCGGAAAAGGCGTAAGGTGCAGCAATACTTCTCGATCTTGTCTTATTTTCATGCCCTCCAGAGATGCAACAATACCTTGCAATGGCGTTTTTAACGCTTCTTTTTTAACGTTTTCGATCGTGGTAGCCAGTCGTTCTCTATTGTTTTCACTAAATAAATTAGCAATCGAAAGCGAGATGAAATTCACAAAAGATTGTTTCACGGTTTTAATGGCGCGATCCCGATTTTTTTTGCGCTCTTCACTGTCGGCTCTTGCGGTTGAGTTGAGTAAAACTAATCCTTTTATGGTATCTGGATACAATTCGGCGAAAGCCAAAGCCACGTAACCTCCCATAGAATGCCCTACAAAAATAGCTTTGCGAATGCGCAATTCTGATAAAACAGCATGAACCACATCGGCATTATCCTCCATGGTGTGCACATATCCCAAACATTCTGTGGAACCATGACCTAATAAATCAATGCTAATAACACGATTTTTTTGCGCCAATTCTGGGACATAAAAATCCCACATGCTTTTGTTTTCTAGAAAACCGTGTAGTAAAACAATGGCAGTTCCTTTTCCAGTATCGGTATAGGAAATGGTGGTGTTTTTAAAGAGGATTTGTTTCAATTTTGTAATGTTTGTGCAAAGCTAAAGCTTTAATTTTTTTCAAAACATATAAGCCATTTAAGTTTTAGATTTTTTTGGATGAATATTGGTGATAGCCGGAATAAAAAAATAAACATATAAGTCATGTAAGCTAATTTGTTCATTTCATTACAGTACTTAAATGACTTATATGTTTACAAAAAAGCTCCCATTTCTGAGAGCTTGTGAGTTTTAAAATCTGTTGTCACCGTCTATTAATCGGCCTAAACCGCCTAGTAAACTACCTTCGTCACGGCTGCTTCCGCCTGCCCTTGGTGCCGATGCAATGATTCTATCGGCAAGGCGACTGAAAGGTAAGGACTGAATATAAACTGTTCCTGGACCGCGGAGTGTGGCATAAAATAAACCTTCGCCACCAAAAAGAGAATTTTTGATTCCGCCGACAAACTCGATGTCATAATCTACATCTTTTGTAAATCCTACAATACAACCGGTATCTACTTTTAGTACTTCGCCTGCGGCTAATTCTTTTTTGGCTAATGTTCCTCCGGTGTGTACAAAGGCCAGTCCGTCACCTTCAATTTTTTGCATGATGAAACCTTCTCCACCAAATAAACCAGTTCCTAGTTTTTTAGAGAATTCAATTCCTACTGATACGCCTTTGGCTGCGCACAGGAAAGAATCTTTTTGGCAAATGAATTTACCTCCAAATTGCGTCAGATCAATTGGGATGATTTTTCCAGGATAAGGAGAGGCAAATGAAACTTTACTTTTGGTATTGTTCTGGTTGATGAATGCGGTCATAAAAAGACTTTCTCCAGTAAGTACTCGTTTTCCGGCGCTTAAAAGTTTGCCAAACAATCCGTTTTCTTGTCCAGAACCGTCTCCAAAAATGGTTTGCATTTGGATGTTGTTGTCCATCATCATAAAACTTCCGGCTTCGGCAACAACTACTTCTTGAGGATCTAGTTCGATCTCTACGTATTGCATTTCTTCGCCGTAAATGTGGTAATCAATTTCGTGTGCTTGCATGATTTTTATGTTTTTTAGTTTTTTTTTTCTAGTTAATATTTTAATTGTTGCTGATAACGGTTTTAAGAATAAGTCTTTGACTGTTTTGTAACGTTACAACTTTAGAATTGTTTTAACATTTTGTGGTTTTGGAAATAGAGCGAACTTTTTAGCCCTGATGGCAGTGGCATCTCCCGCTTATAAAAAACAAGGCTTTTCGGCCGTAGTTTTTTAAGCGGGAATAGAACGGACAGCAGGACAGGTTGTGGTTTTGAAAATTAGATATACTGCTCCCCAAAAAAAAGCAGCCTAGATTGCGCTAGACTGCTTGTTATGGATGGGAAAGAGGTGTTATGCGTTCATGAGGTCTTCGATTTCTTCGACTTCGATAGGAATGTTGCGCATCATGTTGAAAGGTTCGCCATTTTCTTGAACGATGATGTTGTCCTCAAGACGAATTCCGAAACCTTCGGCAGGAATGTAAATTCCGGGCTCGACGGTAAAGACCATGTTGGCTTGCATTGGCTCGGTCAAAATACCATAATCGTGTGTGTCTAGCCCCATGTGGTGCGAGGTACCGTGCATGAAATATTTTTTGTAAGCGGGCCAATCAGGGTTTTCATTTTGCACATCGGCTTTGTCAATAAGTCCTAAACCTAGTAATTCTGAGGTCATTATTTTCCCTACTTCGATGTGGTATTGTTTCCAAAGTGTGCCAGTGGTTAACATTTTGGTGGCTTCGTTTTTTACACGCAATACAGCGTTGTAAACCTCTTTCTGACGAGAAGAATAGCGACCAGAAACGGGAATGGTACGCGTCATGTCACTAGAATAATTGGCATATTCAGCAGCTACATCAAGCAAAATCAAATCGCCTGCTTTGCATTTTTGGTTGTTTTCAATATAGTGCAAAACATTGGCATTGTTACCCGATGCGATTATAGGCGTGTACGCAAAACCACGAGAGCGGTTGCGGATGAATTCGTGAATCAATTCGGCTTCGATTTCGTATTCGGTAACGTTTGGTTTTACAAAAGGCAATAATCTTCTAAAACCAAGTTCAGTGATGTTGCAGGCTTTTTGGATCAAATCTAATTCTTCGGTTTCTTTTACAGAACGAAGGCGTTGCAGGATAGGGTTGCTTTTGGCAACGGCATGTGCAGGATATTTTTCTTTCCACCATTTTACAAAGCGGGCTTCACGGGTTTCGGTTTCTACCGTGGCGCGATAATGCTCGTTGGTGTTGATGTAAATGGTTTCGGCGTGCGTCATCATTTCGAATAACACTTTTTCAAAATCTTGTAACCAATACACGGTTTTGATTCCGGTAACTTCGTAAGCGCGTTCTTTGGTTAGTTTTTCGCCTTCCCAAATGGCAATGTGCTCGCTAGTTTCTTTCAAGAAAACCATTTCGCGTTGGTGCTCATAAGGTGCGTCAGGGAATAAAAGTAAAATACTTTCTTCTTGGTCAACACCACTCAAATAAAAGATGTCTCGGTGTTGTGCAAAAGGCAACGTACTATCAGCCGATACAGGGTAAATATCATTCGAATTAAAAACAGCGACACTTTTTGGCTTCATTTGCGCCATGAATTTAGCTCTGTTTTTTATAAATAAATTGCGGTCAATTTGATGGTATTTCATGAGTTGAGTTTTGTTTTTTATGGGTGTAAAATGTAATTGGAATGGCTTATTTATCTCTTTAATATAAAACAATTAGATGCTAATCCATATTTTTTATTGATTATTCAAAAATAGTAACTTTGAGAGAAACAGGTGTTAATTAGAGTATAAAATTTTTTGGTCCGTTGATTTATCCTTAAATTTCGGCATCAAAATCCAACTCTATGAAAAAAGGAATACTCTTAGCTGCCTTTATTGCGCAAACCGTTGCCTCTGCACAAGTCTCTCCTGAGGCAGTTCAAAATAGTTTAGTATCCAAAAAACAACTGCAAGAACAATCGCTTTTTAAAAACCTAAGTTTACAAAATGTGGGTCCAACGGTTATGAGCGGACGTGTAGTTGATGTAGATGTAAATCCTGAAAATCCTACCGAATTTTATGTAGGGTATGCATCAGGAGGTTTGTGGTATAGCAATAATAACGGAATGAGTTTTTTACCTGTAATGGATAATGCGCCAACGCAAAACGTAGGTGATATTGCTATTGACTGGAAAAATGGAACGATTTGGATAGGAACGGGAGAGGTTAATTCTTCGCGCTCTTCCTATGCTGGAATTGGGATTTTAAAATCAACGGATAAAGGAAAGACTTGGCAAAATATGGGTTTGCATGACACGCACCATATTAGTAGAATTTTGATAAATCCAGTAAATCCTGATGAAATTGTAGTAGGTGCGGTGGGACATTTGTATACTAAAAATGAAGAACGAGGTATTTATAAAACCACAGATGGCGGAAAAACATGGAGCAAATCCCTTTTTGTAAACAACGAAACAGGAATTATTGATGTGGCTGTATCGCCAAAAAATTTCAAAGTACAATATGCTGCTGCATGGACTAAAGACAGAAAAGCTTGGGATTTTAAAGGTAACGGATCGGCATCAGGAATTTACAAAAGTGAAGATGCCGGAGCAACTTGGAAATTGTATTCTACAGCTGAAAGTGGTTTTCCTACAGGCGAAGGTGTGGGTAGAATTGGTTTAGCAGTTTATGATGATGCTACAGTTTATGCCGTTCTGGACAACCAATTTAAAAGACCTTTAGACACTAAAAAAAGCAATTCATTACCTGCAGCCTTTGCTGTTCCTGGAGATGAGTTTCTTAAAATACCCAACAAAAGTTTAAACTCTATTCTGAAAAACTATGGTTTAACCGAAAAATACAGAGCTGAGAATATCAAACATTGGGTGCAAAATGGGTATTTGCAACCAAGTGAAGCCGGAAAATTAGTTTTAGCATCCATTAATAGTTTGGCTGAAGCCGAGGTTATTGGTGCCGAAGTGTATAAATCTACCAACGGGGGAACAAGTTGGACAAAAACACACCAAAACTTCATTGACGATTTATTTTATTCTTATGGATATTACTTTGCAGCTATTTCGGTAGATCCGAGTAACGCAAATAAAATTTACTTATCGGGAGTACCGGTAATTAAATCAGATGATGGTGGGAAAACGTTTACTAGCATTAGCGAAGAAAATGTCCATGCAGATCACCATGTAGTATGGGTGAATCCTAATAAATCTGGGCATTTAATAAATGGTAATGATGGTGGTTTGAACATTTCTTATGATGATGGAGCGCACTGGTTCAAAGGCAATTCGCATAGTGTGAGTCAGTTTTATGCTGTGAATGTTGATGAGCAAGAGCCGTATAATATTTATGGAGGTATGCAGGACAATGGGGTTTGGGTTGGACCAAGCAATTATCAATTCTCTTCAGAGTGGTTACAAACAGGAAAATATCCTTATGAAAATTTAATGGGTGGTGATGGAATGCAAATTCAAATTGACAAACGTAATCCTAATATTGTTTTTACAGGATTTCAGTTTGGAAATTATTACCGAATAGATCGTGCCAATAACAAAAGAGAGTATATTTCTCCAAAGCCAAAGAAGGATGAGAAGCCATTCCGTTTTAATTGGCAAACGCCTATTCTGCTTTCCTCACACAATCAAGATATCTTGTACATGGGTTCGAACTTTTTGCACAGATCTATGAATCAAGGACAAACTTGGACTGCAATTTCACCAGATTTGACCCAAGGTCTTAAGGAAGGTAATGTTGCCTTTGGTACACTCGCTACAATTAGTGAGAGTACTTTGCAATTTGGTTTGCTATACACCGGTAGTGATGACGGACTAATTCAGGTGACGAAAGACGGAGGTGTGAGCTGGAACAAAATTTCAGAAACTTTGCCACAAAACCGTTGGGTAACTAGAGTAGTTGCATCGGCACATAAAAAAGAACGCGTTTATGCAGCCTTAAACGGATATCGCAATGATGATTTTACAACTTATGTATACGCATCCGATGATTACGGACAAACTTGGACTAGTATAGCTAGTAATATTCCAGCAAGTTCAGTGAATGTAATTGCAGAAGATCCAAACAATGAGAATGTACTCTATTTAGGGACTGATAATGGACTGTATGTTTCATTAAACAGAGGGAAGACTTGGGAAGATTTCTCCAATGGAATGCCTAATGTTGCGGTACACGATTTAGTCATTCAAAAGAAAGCTAAAGATTTAATAGTAGGAACTCATGGACGCTCTATTTACAAAGTTAATTTGGATCAAGTCCAAAATATTAATGAGAAAGTTTTAGCTTCTACTATTCATGTTTTTGAATTAAAAAAGATAAAAAAATCAAGAGAATGGGGTAATAGTTGGAGTGCTTGGGCTAAACCAACAGATCCTAAAGCTGAGATTTGGTTTTACTCTAATGAAGATGCCGAAGTGGTGTTGCAAATTGAAAACAGTAATAAAGAAGTCCTTTTTTCTCAAAAAATAATGGCAAAAAAAGGATTAAACAAGCAAGTTTATGATTTGTCTGTTCCAAAAGAAATTGTTGAAAAAGCTTTGTCTAAAGATAAGAAATTGAAATGGGAAGCAGCTAAAAACGGAAAGTATTACTTACCCGTTTCTGTAAGTAAAGTTAATATTCAAAAAGCGAAAGAGAAAGTAGTGGCTGATCTAGAAATTTTTGAATCGAAATAAATATCATTTCTCAAAAAATAAAAAACACGATTCCGTAAGAAATCGTGTTTTTTTTATGTTCTTTAGATATTTAAAACTGTGCCGTTTCAGTAGAATCTTTCATGGCTGTAGTGCTTGATTTTCCTATTGTTACAGTATTTTGTACCGCATCAAAATAAGAAGTTCCTACAAATCCTTGGTGTTTTACCGCTTTGAAACCGTGTTTTTGTAGAGCAAATTCTCTTTCTTGTAATTCAGAGTAGCCCGCCATTCCTCTTTCTTTGTAAGCTTTTGAAAGTTCAAACATACTTGTATTTAAGGCATGAAACCCAGCCAATGTGATGAACTGAAATTTATAGCCCATAGCTGCTAGGTCTTCTCTAAAAGTTTCCATTTCAGCTACAGATAGTTTTGCAGCCCAGTTAAAAGATGGAGAGCAATTGTAAGCAAGCATTTTTCCTGGGAATTGTGCGTGAATAGCTTCTGCAAATTGTTTGGCGTATGCTAAATCAGGGTTACTAGTTTCCATCCAAATTAAATCAGCATACGGTGCGTAACTCAAACCACGGTCAATTCCTTGTTCAATTCCACAATTCACATAAAAAAAGCCTTCAGCAGTTTTTTCTCCTGTAATGAATTTGGCGTCTCTCGGGTCAATATCGCTGGTCAATAAATTAGCGGCATCAGCGTCAGTTCTAGCAACAACAAGCGTAGGAGTTCCCATAACATCTGCTGCTAAACGAGCTGCAATCAATTTATTGATAGCTTCTTGCGTAGGAACTAAAACTTTTCCGCCAAGGTGACCGCATTTTTTAGCAGAACTCAATTGATCTTCAAAGTGAACACCTGCTGCTCCTGCTTCGATCATTGATTTCATTAATTCAAAAGCATTTAGATTTCCTCCAAAACCAGCTTCGGCATCAGCCACAATAGGAACTAGGTAGTCTTTTTTATCAGCAGTTCCGTTTACCACTTGTATTTGATCTGCTCTCAAGAGTGCATTGTTAATTCGTTTTACTACAAGCGGAACACTATTGGCAGGGTATAATGATTGGTCAGGGTACATTTCGCCTGCTACATTTGCATCGGCTGCAACTTGCCAACCGCTCAAGTATATGGCTTCAAGTCCAGCTTCTACCTCTTGTATTGCTTGGTTTCCCGTAAGTGCGCCAAGTCCAGCCACAAAATCTTGCGAATTAAGTTTGTTCCATAAAGTAGTAGCTCCTAGTCTTGCAACGCTGTGTTCTATTTGGTAAGAACCTTGTAGTTTAACAACTTCCTCAGCAGTGTACGGACGCTCAATGCCTTTCCATCTTGGGTTTGTAATCCAGTCTGCAACTAATTCTTGAATTCTTGTTTCGGTAGTTTTCATAGTGTTTGTATGGTTTAAATGGTGTTTAATATTTTATTGATATTTATTTTATTGCAATTGTTTTTTAAATGTATTTGTATCCTGGTAGGGTTAAAAAGTCTATGAAATTCTTGTTTACCACCAGTTGATCTAATAATTGTTCCGCTAGAATGTATTTTTGTTTCTCATGATTTTCATCCCCAACTAGTTTTTTTATTTTTTCAAATTCTTCCATGGCTAGTTTATGGTAGTAATTGGTGTTTAGTTGTTTTCCGTTTTCTAGCGTAACCTTGTTTTGCAGCCATTGCCACAGTTGTGATCTAGAAATTTCCGCAGTTGCAGCATCTTCCATCAAGTGGTGCAATGCTGCTGCTCCTTGGCCATTGAGCCACGATGCAATGTATAAAACAGAAATGCTGATGTTTTTTCGAACGCCTTCTTCGGTGATGGTTCCTTTTGGAGTTTCTAGTAAATCGCTTTCCGTTACGTTAACGTCCTCTCGTTTTACATCAATTTGGTTTTTGGCAGGCATATATTTGTCAAATACAGTCATGGCAAGCGGAACCAAATCAGGATGTGCTACCCAAGTACCGTCATGACCATTTTTAACCTCACGTTCTTTGTCGGCAATTACTTTGTTAAAAGCTATAGTATTGGCTTCTTCGTTATTTTTGATCGGAATTTGTGCTGCCATTCCGCCTATAGCGTGTATGTTGCGTTTGTGACAACGTTGAATTACCAGTTGTGAGTAAGCACTCATAAACGGAGCTGTCATGGTTACTTGATCTCTGTTTGGGACAATGAAATTAGGATTGTTTCGTAATTTTTTGATATATGAAAAAATGTAATCCCATCGGCCGCAATTCAAACCAACAATATGATCTTTCAGTTCATAAATAATTTCGTCCAATTGAAAACTGGCGGTTATTGTTTCGATTAAAACGGTTGCTTTGAATGTTCCTTTTTTTACTCCTAAATACTCTTGTGTAAATAGGAAAACTTCGTTCCACCATCTTGCTTCAAGATAATGCTCTAGTTTTGGGATGTAAAAATAAGGTGCTGTACCATCTTCAATAAGTTTTTTATAGTTGTGAAAGGCATATAATCCAAAGTCAATAAGTGATCCTGAAGTTTGTACACCGCCAATTAAAATATTCTTCTCAGGCAAATGCAATCCTCTGGGACGAACTAACAATACGGCAGTTTTTTCGTTTAAACTGTATTTTTTGTTTTTTATAGGATCCTCAAGAGTAATTGTTTTGTTTACGGCATCTTTCAGGTTTTGCTGTCCTGTCATAAGATTGCTCCATGTTGGGGAAGTGCTGTCTTCAAAATCAGCCATGAAAGTTTTGGCACCAGAATTCAGGGCATTGATTACCATTTTACGATCTACAGGCCCTGTTATTTCAACTCTTCGGTCTGCTAAATCATCTGGTGTACTTGCTGCTTCCCAGTTGTTTTCTCTAATTTCTTTTGTTTCCAATGGAAAATTAGGTAGTGCGCCTGCATCAAATAAATCTTGTTGTTTTATTCTGTTTTGTAATAACAACAAACGTTCATTATTGAAATTTTCATGAAGTAATGAAAGGAATGTTATTGCTTCATCGGTTAAAATTTCAGGATAACGCTCTGTAGTCTCTATTGAAAAATTTAACATATTGGTTGAATATATTTCCTTAATTTCTGCTTTTTGATCTGTTTCCATAACTAAATATCTTGTTTTTGTTGTCAATTGTATTTTTTAACACTGCAATGATACAAAAAGTTTTTAATAAAAAAAGCGAACGTACGCTAAAATGTAAAAATATTTTTTTTGGCGAAAATATTTTTTGTCTTATCTTTGAGATATGAACATAGAAAAAGATTATATCAAGCTTATTTTTGGACTTAAACTCAAGCAAGCACGTACGGCTAAAAATTTGTCTTTATTTGGTTTAGCCAAAATCACAGCACTCTCAAAATCGTATTTGAACGAAATTGAGAAAGGAAAGAAATATCCTAAAACCGATAAGATTATTTTACTGGCTGAAAAATTAGATATTACTTATGATCACATGGTTTCATTGAAACTGGATAATAATTTGGCACCTATTGGTGAAATACTAAAATCAGGGATTTTAAAAGAGATTCCGCTGGAGCTGTTTGGAATTCAAGAAGCTGATTTAATTGATATTATTGCCAATGCACCTGCTAAAGTCAATGCTTTTATAAGTACCATTATTGAAATTGCACAACATTATAACCTTACCAGAGAAAGTTTTTTCCTGGCAGCACTTCGTTCTTATCAAGAGGCGCACAATAATTATTTTGAAGATTTAGAGGATAAAGTTCTTTTGTTTTGCAAAGCGTTTCATGTAGACTTAACCACTAATATTTCTATCACAGAGCTCAAGGCTATTCTTGTTGAAGAATATGGATATACCATACAAGAGTTGATTTTTTCAGAGCACGAAGCTTTGGGTGATTTACGTTCTATTTTTGTACCCTCTAGTAAAACCTTGTTGCTATCAAATGATATTGATGAAGGACAAAAAGCGTTTATTTTAGCCAAAGAAATTGCATACAACTACATGGAAATCAAGGAGCGATTGTATACTTTTAGTTGGATAAAATTTGATAATTTTGATCAGGTTTTGAATAATTTTTATGCTTCTTATTTTGCTGGTGCTTTGTTATTGCCGCGTCAACATCTTATAGACGAGCTAAATGTATTCTTGGCTCTTGAAAATCCTAAACCGCAACAAATGGTTCAGTTGATGAACCAGTTTAATGTGTCTCCTGAGTCTTTTTACCAGCGTTTGACTAATATTTTACCGAAAGATTTTAATCTCAAAAATTTGTTCTTCTTGCGCCTTTCGCACCAAAAAGGAACAGATACTTATCAAATAAAGAAAGAGTTGCACATCACCAATCAGCAGGAACCTCATGCTAATGAAATGAACGAGCATTACTGCCGCAGATGGGTTTCTATACGAACGATTGAAGAATCAATAAAGCAGGGTAAAAATCACTTTTTTGACGCTCAAATCTCTAGTTACGAAAACAGTAAAAATGAATATCTCGTTTTTTCATCGGCTACGCCAGATCCTTTTAAAACAGATTGTATCCGAAGTATTTCTGTTGGAATATTGATGACAGCAGGAATGAAGAAAAAATTTAAGTTCATCGAAAATGAGTCGCTCAAAAAACAAATTGTAGGTGTTACTTGTGAAACGTGTGCCGTAAAAGATTGTTTAGAACGTGCTTCGCCTCCTATTCAATTGGAACAAAAAATTAGGAATGAAAACACCGAAGCTATTGTTCAGAAATACATGGCGAAGTTTAGTTAAAAAAGAGCTTTAAATTAAGTGCATAATATTAAACACAGATTTCGCCGATGGATACTCTAAATCGGTGAAATCGGTGTTTTTTTAATTCAATTTTCTTTTCAAAACAATATTAGTCTGCCCATTTGTAATAACGAGCACTTAGTAAGTTGGGGTTTTCGCTTTCGATACGATCTAAAATCCACTCGTTTTTTGGGCTACGAATGCTTTGGTGTTGTTCTTTTTTATGGAGTTTTTCGTAAGTTTCAAAGTCAATTTCAAAGCTTTTTTCTAAGGTTTCAAAGAGGTTTACGTCTCTCAGGGCTAATTGCCAATCCTGCTGAATCGTTCCTTCAAAAACTTTTGACTTCGAGCCACTTCCATACGCTAGAAAACCAAATACACTTCCAGAAATTTCTTTTTTAGTATCATAAAAATGAGCTAATGTTGATAGTAAGCCCATAAAAATAGAACCTGTATAAAGATTCCCTATCAATGACGAAGCTAATTCTGCTGGCTTTAATTTTTTAGACACAAATTCTGAGTACGCCTCTGATTTACTGATTTCTTTGAGTTTGTTTTGGTAGGTTGCGGTATCTTGACTTACTGAAAAGGTACTATTGGAGGCATCCAAAGCATAAATTTCACTAAGCATTCTGCGGCCTTGATACGCATAAGGTAAGTGCATGACAATGCTGGTCCAGGTGTTATAAACCGTTTGAGACGTTTTTTTTAATTTCTTGAACGAAAAATAAGCATCTCGGGTTCTATCCATGTAACATTGATTGGAATACTGACCGTCAAAAACAGGTTGATCCTTGTGGATTTCTATTTCGCTTTCTAAATTATCAAACCAAGCTTCGTTTGCTTCGTTTCCAGTTATGGCAGTTTTTGCTAATGTTCTGTAAGGTTTAAAAAAGTCAAAAACACCTTTGGTGCTCGTTGCCCAGGCCTCTCCAAAAGCGATAATTCGGGGGTTTGAGGTTATTAGTAGGGCAACAGCTCCCGCACCTTGCGTGTATTCGCCGGTAGAGTTTAAATCGTATTTGGCAAAATCAGTCGTTACAACAATGGTCTTTTTGGTTGGGTTGAGTCGAATAAAATCGATACAATTTTGCATCGCATCTACGCCGCCAATACAGGCAAAAGTAAAATCAACCACATCGCATTCTGACAAAGTGTTTTCTCCAAATTTTTGTTCCATCAATGAAATTAAGAAGGAACTAATAGGTTTGGAGTTGTCAATACTACTCTCAGTACCCACATAAATGCGAGCTATTTCATTTAGGTTTATGTTGTGGTCAAGGATTAACTTGGTCAAGGCATTGGCTCCAAAAACTACCACATCTTGGTGTACATCCGGAAGAGTCATTTTTTCTAATCCAAGACCTTTTTGCAGTTTTTCAGGGTCAATGTTTCTGGCTTTTGCCAATGCGCCAATTGATAAATTTATTTTTGCAACATCAAAAGTGATGGCATCGATTCCGATTTTCATTTTAAATTATTTTGACTATAAAATTAGAAATAAGCGCGCTAATCTTTTTTTATTTTGAGTTTTTTAAACTGCCTTCGGTCTATTTTTAGTAAATTTAATTTTTTGATTTGAGCAAATTATTGATCTCGTAAAAAACACCAATTTTTTTAAGAATTATGTTTTTGTTTGATTCGTAAAGATTTTCAAATTCTTTGGTTTTGTCTAACGAAATTCTTCTTTTGTAGTGTTCTAGGTCTTGATTTATATAGGTTTATTTGGTTTTGTGATGTAACACTTTAAAATGATTATAAATTATAGCGAAAAGGTTGTAGTTCATTTCTAATTGCCCTATTTTTGTATGATTTTTTAAATTAATACAACTAAATTCTTATGGCAAAATCTTCATTATTAAAGTCATCGATTGCAAAAAAAGTAGCTATGGCGCTTTCTGGACTTTTCTTAATTTTATTTTTAGCACAACATTTTTTTATAAACAGTACCTCGGTTTTTAGTCCTGATACTTTTAACTCTATTTCTCATTTTATGGGAAATAACCCGTTGGTGCAGTTTGTTATTCAACCTATTCTTATTATAGGTGTTATTTTTCACTTTATTATGGGTATCGTTTTAGATCTTCAGAATAAAAGTGCAAGACCTATTAAATATGTAAAAAATAATGGTGCAGCTAGCTCATCATGGGCATCACGTAACATGATTATTTCTGGAGCTGTTGTATTAGCTTTCATGCTTTTACACTTTTATGATTTTTGGATTCCAGAAATGGTTTACAAGTATGTAGAGGTAAATCCACTTGATGAGACTCGTTATTTTGGTGAGTTGCAACACAAATTTGTTGATCCTATTCGTACTGCTATTTATTGTTTTTCATTTATATTGTTAGCACTACACTTGTGGCACGGTTTCAACTCTTCATTTCAATCTGTAGGGTTCAACAATAAATACTCTAGATCATTACACAAATTGGGATATGCTTTTGCAATTGTAGTTCCTGTTGGCTTTATTTTCATTGCATTATTTCATCATTTTAATCATTAATATTAAATTATAAATGGCTTTAGATTCAAAAATACCAAATGGTCCAATAGCGGACAAATGGACAAATTATAAAAATCACATCAATTTAGTTAACCCAGCGAACAAACGTAATATTGATATTATTGTTGTAGGTACTGGTCTTGCAGGTGGTTCTGCCGCTGCAACTTTAGCTGAATTAGGATATAACGTTAAAACTTTTTGCTTTCAAGATTCACCTCGTCGTGCGCACTCTATTGCTGCACAAGGAGGTATCAACGCAGCAAAAAACTATCAAGGTGATGGTGACTCTACTTTCCGTTTGTTTTACGACACGGTAAAAGGAGGAGATTACCGCTCTAGAGAAGCAAACGTACATAGACTTGCAGAAGTTTCTGTAAATATTATTGACCAGTGTGTTATGCAAGGTGTGCCATTGGCACGTGAGTACGGTGGTTTGCTTGACAACCGTTCTTTTGGTGGAACATTAGTTGCTAGAACTTTTTATGCAAAAGGTCAAACAGGACAACAATTATTATTAGGAGCATATTCTGCAATGAACCGTCAAATTGGTCGTGGTAAGATTAAATCATACACACGTCACGAAATGCAAGATTTAGTTCTTGTTGATGGTAAAGCAAGAGGAATTATTGCTCGTAACTTGGTAACAGGTGAGCTTGAGCGTCATTCTGCACACGCAGTTGTAATTGCTTCTGGAGGTTACGGTAACGTATTTTTCTTGTCTACATACGCCATGGGAAGTAACGCTACTGCAGCTTGGAAAGTGCACAAAAAAGGAGCTTATTTTGCTAATCCATGTTACACACAAATTCACCCAACTTGTATCCCAGTTTCTGGAGATCACCAGTCTAAATTAACTTTGATGTCTGAGTCATTGCGTAATGACGGACGTATCTGGGTACCTGCAAAATTAGAAGATGCACAAGCTATTCGCGAAGGTAAATTGAAGCCAACACAAATTGCAGAAGCTGACAGAGATTATTATTTAGAGCGTCGTTACCCTGCATTTGGTAACTTGGTACCTAGAGATATCGCTTCGCGTGCGGCAAAAGAAAGATGTGATGCTGGTTTTGGTGTGAACAAAACTGGTGAAGCCGTTTACTTGGATTTTGCTGCAGCAATCGAGCGTTATGGTAAAGAACAAGCTTATGTTAAAGGTCTTGATGCTAATGACAAAGCGTTAGTAACAAAATTAGGAGCTGCTATCGTAGCTAATAAATACGGAAACTTATTCCAAATGTATGAGAAAATCGTTGATGAGGATCCATACACAACTCCAATGATGATTTATCCAGCAGTACACTATACTATGGGTGGTATTTGGGTTGATTATAACTTACAAACTACAATTCCAGGTTGTTTCAGTATTGGAGAAGCTAACTTCTCTGATCACGGTGCTAACCGTCTTGGAGCTTCTGCTTTAATGCAAGGTTTGGCTGATGGGTATTTTGTATTGCCATACACAATTGGTGATTACTTAGCTCCAGACATTAAAACAGGAACAATTTCTACTGATTTACCTGAATTTGTTGAAGCTGAGAAAAATGTAAAAGCACGTATTGATCAGTTTATCAATAACAATGGTACTCATTCTGTTGATTATTTCCATAAGAAACTTGGAAAAATCATGTGGAACAAAGTGGGTATGGCTCGTAATGCAAAAGGATTAACTGAAGCTATCGAAGAAATTGCAGCTTTAAGAGAAGAGTTTTACAGAGATGTAAAAGTTCCTGGAGATGCTTTTAGTTTTAACCAAGAGCTTGACAAAGCAGGTCGTGTTGCTGATTTCTTAGAATTAGGTGAGTTGTTTGCTAAAGATGCATTGCACCGTAACGAATCTTGTGGAGGTCACTTCCGTGAAGAATACCAATCTGAGGATGGTGAAGCACAGCGTGATGATGAAAACTTTGCTTATGTTGCTGCATGGGAATACATGGGTAAACCAAGTGAAGCTATACTTCATAAGGAGCCATTAGTCTATGACAATGTTAAACTAGTAACGCGTAGTTATAAATAGGAATCAGTCCGAGATAAAAATGATGGTAATACCACTTTTTGATTCTAAGACTTTCAAACGAAAGAAAATATGAAACTTACATTAAAAATATGGCGTCAAGCCAACGCAAAAGCAGAAGGTAAAATCGTAGAGTATCCATTAGATGGTATTGAAGAGGACATGTCTTTCCTTGAAATGCTAGATGTGCTTAACGAAGGCTTAATAGAGAAAGGAGATTTACCAGTATCTTTTGATCATGACTGTCGCGAAGGGATTTGCGGATCATGTTCTTTGTATATCAATGGTGAAGCACATGGTCCAGATAGACGTGTACCAACTTGTCAGTTACACATGAGAATGTTTAAAGATGGTGATACCATTTTTATCGAGCCTTTTAGAGCGAAAGCTTTTCCAGTAATTAAAGATTTAGTTGTTGATAGAAGTGCTTTTGATAGAATTCAACATGCAGGAGGATTTGTTTCAGTAAATACTTCAGGAAAACCAACAGATGCTAACGCTATTTTGATTCCTAAGCACGATGCTGATAAAGCGTTTGATGCTGCTACCTGTATTGGTTGCGGTGCATGTGTGGCAAGTTGTAAGAACTCATCTGCTATGCTTTTCGTATCGGCAAAAGTATCACAGTATGCTTTATTACCACAAGGTAAAGTTGAGGCTGCTGATCGTGTAATGAACATGGTTGCTCAAATGGATGCTGAAGGTTTTGGTAACTGTACTAATACTGGTGCATGTGAAGTTGAATGTCCAAAAGGTATTTCACTTGAAAATATTGCCAGAATGAATAGAGAATATTTATCGGCTAGTTTAAAAGGATAATTAGTTAGTCTTAAAAATTAGATTCTTAGGACAAAGCATTTAAAATTATAAAAAACGCATTCAATCTCAAAGTTGAATGCGTTTTTTTGTTTGTGTTTTTTTTGTCTAAATGTTAGGTTTAAAAAGTGGCCTAGTCTTTCCATCCCCATGGAGCAGCGGGTGTTGCTACTGTTTTTGTTAGATCAAATTTTACGGTAAACAATCTATCAGATCCTATGCGTCTTAAGTTATAGGTAAACGAGGTCTCATCAATTGTAATCCACCAAACATTAGTTGCGGCGCTCGGAATTAAATTTAATGTTTCTTGATCTGCTGGAAAAAATTGAATACCAGCACTGCCGTAATTAGGACTAGTACCGCCGTACTGTGTTACTTTATCTTCAGTTCCATCTTCGTGTCTGTGATCGTGTTTAAGTTTAATTCTGTCGTTTTCAAGCGTTAAAACCCAAGTTCTTGATTTGTCTTCGCCAACAAAAAACGGAATTTTAATGGTATTTTTGGTACAGCTTCTTACGTGCATTACTAGTTTTTTATCCCTAAAAGTATCATTAGAAGCACCTTCTTTGATTTCTCCTTCAAACGATTTTCCACAATGTTTTTGTAAGTTTTCCCAAAATTGTTGCGCCCCAGTTTTTTCTTGTGCTTGAAGTATTAACTGAGTTAATAAAACAATGGCAACTAATATTTTTTTCATGTTTTAGTTTTTTTGCTAATGTAAGGAAGTTACAGTATGTATAGAATTGTTATTTTTATAGAAAATTAGAAAAAATGAAAATAGCCTTCATTCAAGCTCCGTTGTCATGGGAAAACCCTTTGGAAAATCGTGTGTATTTCGAATCCAAAATCAATGAAATACAACTTGATGTGCAAATAATAGTCTTGCCAGAGATGTTTACAAGTGGTTTTACCATGAATCCTGAACGTGTTGCTGAGGGTATGGATGGTGAAACCTTAACTTGGTTAAAACAACTTGCTGCCAGTAGAAATTGTGCTTTTATGGGTAGTCTCGTGATCACAGAGGGAGATCAGTTTTTTAACAGGTTCGTTTTTGTTGCACCTTCTGGAAAGGTCGAATATTATGATAAGAAACATTTGTTTACATTGTCTGGTGAAAACGTTGCTTATGTTTCAGGTAAAGAAAAGTGTATTATTGACTATTTAGGTTGGAAAATTTGTCCTTTAATCTGTTATGATTTGCGCTTTCCTGTTTTTTCCAGAAATACAGAGGATTATGACTTATTAGTTTATGTGGCCAGCTGGCCAAAAACAAGGGTGAATGCTTGGGATATTTTACTTCAGGCGAGAGCTGTCGAGAACATGTGTTATGTTGTAGGAGTTAACAGATTAGGAACTGATGGTAATGGGTATGAATATGTAGGGCATTCTCAAGCCGTTGATTTTTTAGGTCATTATGTACAGGAACCTACCCAAATTGAAGGTGGTTTTGTAGTGACATTAAATAAGGAAAAGTTAGTTGAAACGAGACAAAAACTAGGTTTTCTTAATGATCGAGACGTATTTGAACTAAAAGATAACTAAGGTTATTTTTTGTTTGTTACTTTCTTTTTAATTTCGGGGGTGTACGGAATACTTAAATCAAAGAGTTGATTTACATCCCAATTGGCACGCACATCTATTTCTTTAGAAAAGTATATTACTTCTTCGGCTTGGAGTTTATTAAGGTAGTCTCCTGGATCCCACTTGCCGTTTTTATTGGAGTCATAAGTGGCTCTAAGTGTATATTGTGCGGGTTCTATTAAATTGAAATTGATAGTGCTGTTTTCTGTAGTATATTCAGAGGCTAGGACATCACCTTTTGCATTTGTTAACTCAATAAGCACAGGATAACTTTTTGTCTTTTGAAGATTCACACTCAAATTTCCATAATCAGAGGTGTTTCGGGTAGAGAATTTAAAGGTTAAGGTGTCATTCTTTTTTTTAAAAAAATCAGCAAAAGCTTCAGGTAAAACGGTCATTACGTAGTTTTCTGAAGGTTCTTTTTTAAAATCAAAATACAAGCGTTGATTGTATACGTCATATTGTGTTTTAAACGTAATTGATTTTTTGTTTCTATCCAATAAAGTTATTTTCTCGTTTACAATATTAATTAATGGCGTACTAGTTTCAAGAGTAAACTGCTCTCTAAATTTTAAATCCCCCATTTGTAGAGGCGTCACATTTAAAGTGTCTTTTTTTTGATCCTTAATTTTAAAAGTAAAGTTGGTTTCATACTTGTCTTTTTTTACAAAAAGTTTCAAGGAATCTGTTTTTATAGGTTTATACCATATTTGTAGAGAATCCTTTTTTGGAAATTTGGTAACCAAGTGATTTATTTCGGTAGTATTGTCTTTCAGTGTTAATTTAGGTAAATTCTTAAGGTTGTCTAGTGTACCTTCATAACCCATTATAAGTTTGTTACCGGCAGCTTGTATTGGCTTTATAGCTTTAAACGGTAGCTTTTCTTTGAAGATTTCTAGTTCATAAAGTGTATCGTTTGGTATGGATACATATTCTTTTATAAACCCAATCTTGTCTTTCTTAGGATCAAATTTATTATTGTTATTGTAGTCCTTAAGCGCTACGAGTAAATATTTCCCTGCTTTAAGGTTTTCTAATTTGAAAGTTTTCAAACTATCAAGAGTATTTGTAATGTATCTTGGATTTTGTTTGTAAATTACAGAATCATTAAATTTTTCGTTTACTTCATACAGCATAACCGAAACGAAAGACTCTACTTCTTTGTCAAGGGCGCTTTTTATGGTTCCTCCTAGTTGCAAAGAATCAATTGTTGCTCCTGTAGAGAACACATACTTAAATTGGTTTAAGGGGTTTTCTTCGTTATTGTCAGCAATGCTCTGCCCGAAGTTTAGGCTGTATGTTGTGTTAGGTTGTAAAGTATCTTTGAGCGTAATTGTTAACGTTTTTGTAGGCGTAGTAGGAAGAACAAGCGGTTCATTTTTCATGGGTGGAGAAATGATAAGTTGCTTGTTTAAGTTTTTCAATTTAATATTTTCGTCAAATACCAACTGAATCTTGTTTCCTGTGAAATTAGTGGTAAAATTTTTAGGGAAACTTCCCTTAAGAGTTGGCGCAATGGTGTCTTTTAGACCTCCAGTAATAGTACCTCTTTTTGCACAACTAGCTAAGATTATTAAAAAGAGAAAAAAAGTGTATTTGAGTTTGTTTTTCAACATGATAAATTCTGATTTCAATTTACAAAATAACGACTATAATTTATGCTTTCGAAATATTTTAAGGATTTATTATAAATAGTAACTGAATAGAGTTAGTGATAATTTTGGTCTATGAATATAAATACTAATTTTACAGCATTGGTTGCTGAACCAAAGTACAGGTTGTTTTTAAAATAAAAATAAATTGATTCATGAGAAAAATAGAACACATAGGAATTGCTGTAAAAGATTTAGAGGTATCCAACTTGGTTTTTGAAAAATTGTTTGGAGCACCTGCTTATAAATTTGAAGAAGTTCTGAGTGAGGGAGTAACTACTTCTTTTTTTCAGAGCGGTCCTAATAAGATTGAATTACTAGCTGCAACCCATCCAGACAGTCCAATAGCTAAGTTTATAGAGAAAAAAGGTGAAGGAATTCATCATATTGCTTTTGATGTAGCAGATATTGAGTCCGAAATTACTCGATTAAAGCAAGAAGGCTTTGTGGTTCTTAATGAAACTCCGAAAAAAGGTGCTGATAATAAACTAGTTGTGTTTTTGCATCCTAAAAGTACAAATGGAGTTTTAATAGAATTGTGTCAAGAAATACAATAATTCGAATTTCTATAAAATGTAGGTTGTTAATAGTCAATACATTCGGTTTGCTTTGTGATTTTTTTTTATAAAAGACTAAAAAACTATGTCAAATTTATTTGTAGCAATTAAAAAATAGTAGTAATATTGCAACCTCATAACCGGTCCTATAGCTCAGCTGGTTAGAGCACCTGACTCATAATCAGGTGGTCCCTGGTTCGAGCCCAGGTGGGACCACAGGTAAAGCTTGTAAAGCCTTGATAATCGTGAGATTATTGAGGCTTTTTTTATTAAGCTCAAACATATGCTCAAACTTCCTCCGTAAGCCTTGCTAGTATTGACTTTGTTTGACAATATTACTTCCCAGAAATAAAATTTAAAATGATTTTGTTAGATGCAAATCTCATAACTAATCTTTCCCATTATCCTTTTATTACATACTCCTAAAGAGATTGAAAATGTTTCCATTTTCGTCAACTAATAAATTTTATCTTTGATTCACTTTGTATATTTAAGTAGTCTCTTTAAAAGTCCTCAATATGCCCAAAAACAATAGAATTAAATTAGAAATAACTGATTTGTCTCCTGAATCAGCTTCTAAGGTATTCCAGTTTCTTCATATTCTTCTAGAGGAAGAACAATTAGATGAAAATTATTTTAAAGAGGAACTATTAAAATTTACACTCGAACAGCAGTATTTTATTTTTGTTTACGCTAAATCATATTTTAATAGTTCTGAAGGTGGCTATTTGGATAGATTACTGAAAAGTCAAGAACGAATATATGTAGATCAAGAAACTTCTCAGACTTTCTTGGAGTATACCTCTTTAATTACAAAAAACGCTTCTAAAATATTCAATATTGCCAGTTCAAATCAATTAAAAGTAATTGTAAAGAAGCTGAAAGGTTCAATAAAAAATAATACTGCCAAAGATGATTTCATAACTCAATTATCCACAAAACCATACAAATACAGAATTCCTTTATACGTTAAACTTGAAAAAATAAATAATGAAGATTTCGAAACGGAGAAAAGCCAATATCGAGTTTCTTCAATATTTAACGATTTCAAGAAAGAGGTTTTTAATATTTTAAAACCTATTCTCAATCCTGACCAAATACAGCAATTTTTTTATAATTCATTTGCGTTTCATAATAATGATTACCCTATAGAACTTTTACACTTTGAGATTGCTAACAAAGAAATATTTAATTCATGTGTTAGGAATTTAAACAACACCTATAAAAACAATGTTTTAAATCATGTTGAAAAATTCACCGAAGATTACAATAGGAAATATAATAAAGATGATAAGTTTAAGAGTGTAGGCCGTCTTGAATTTATGAGAGTAATGTATAATACCTTTCCTCAAATCAGAGATTCATACAATTTATACCATCAAAAAGATCCTTCACAATCTATAGATGACTATCTAACAACACAACTTCAAAATATTTAAGCTAGCGTAAAAAAGGGATAAAAAAATAACTCTTTTTACGCTAAAAATGCACCTCTCTCCTTCCATACTAAATTTGCCTTCAGTAAAGTAAAAGTTATGGAAGATCAAGCATTATACAATCATTTTTTTAAATTCTTTTCAGAGTTAGAAAACCGTATAGCTGGGAAAGTTGTATCCCAACTAATGGAACATTCTAACTCATTTTTAGGGACCCCTACAAACCAAGAAAATCTTTTGAAACCTAATGAATTGTGTGATGCTCTTCGTATTTCTACTTCCCAATTTTATAAAGTAAAACAAGCTCACAAAAACTTCCCTCATTATAACATAGGAGGAGCTCTCCGTTACAAACAATCAGAAGTCGAACAATTCATTAAAAACTTAAAAACATAATTTATGGAAAATGAAAAACCTGAAATTCGAAGAGAAATTTCGACCCCATGGCGGTTTTTTAAAAACAAAACTGTCAAGGTGCCAACAATGGATTTTATTTATTTTTTAAACTATCTAAATTTTTTCAAGGCTAAAATCAATGATGTATTTGAATACGTACATATTAAACACAACATAGTAAAGATAATTGACAAATCATTTATGATTAAAACATCTTTGGATTGGTTGGACAATAATTTTGAAGATTTTACCACAGATGGCTTCACAATTAAAGATATTGAAGAAGCGTGGGTAAATAGAATTCGGGTCTTGATGGATGACAAGACATTGTATTTTCTTCCCACTATTGAAATTCAACCTCATCTTGATACTAAAAACGAAAGTTATTTATATTTTAAAAATACGGTTGTAAAAGTTCAAAAAGATGCTCTAAGTTTGATTGACTATCAAGATTTAAATAATCATGTTTTTGACTTTCAAATTAATAGTAGGATTTTTGAATTTCCAAAAGACAGCAGTTCAAAAACATTTGCTCCCTTTCAGAAATTTATTGACAATATTTCAAATCAAGTTAAAGATAGAATTGACTCTTTTGAATCGGTAATTGGCTATCTACTTCATCGTTTTCAAGATCCCGCAAAATCTAAAGCAATTATTCTACTTGATGGAACTATCAATGAATTCAACATAGTTTCAGGAGGCAGTGGGAAGTCACTTTTTGCAAAAGCACTAAGTTTTATGCGAATTGTTTGTGATATATCAGGGAAAGATTTTGACGGTCGGAATTCCTTTTCTTTTCAGAGAGTAGGTCCACAAACTGATATCATTGCAATTAATGACATTAAAGAAAATCAAAATTTTGAGCAATTTTACGGAAGAATTACTGACGGTTTTACCATTAACAGAAAGTATAAATCTGAAATTTACGTTCCTTTCAATCGTTCTCCAAAGATGCTTATTACATCGAATTATATTATGAAAGCTCCTTCTGGAAACAGTACCAAAAGAAGGCTTTTTGAAATAGAATTTTCAGAACACTACGGAGAACATCTTACAGTATATGAAGATTTTGGGCATTATTTTTTTGATGATTGGAACGTAGATCAATGGAATGAGTTCTCCATGTATATGATGTGTTGTATTCAAAAATATCTCAAGACTGGATTGGTAGAAGCAGATTCTATAAATTTAAATGAGAGACGACTTATAAATGATGTAGGTATTGAATTGATAGAGTTTTTAGACGAGGAATTACTTCGAACCAAAAAACTACACAAAAAAGAATTGTTTCAAGCCTTTATCAAAGGGGGTTATGTTTCATTTAAATACCAACCTACACAGAAATCATTTACCACTCGAATCAAAAAATATTTCGAATATAAAGGGATTAATTATATAGAAATTCCAAGCAATACCAAAGTCTACTTTGAAGTAGTAGAAGAGTCTTCCTCTGTAGTTTACACCACAGTTAAGGACATTTCTGTTGATTATAAAACCGTAGATACTCCTAATAAAATGACCCGTTTAGTAAAAAGACTTATAGGGCATTTTGATGAAAATCCAGGAGGAGTTTTATCAATAGATTTGGAAACAACAGGGCTTAATGCTCATGTAGATGAGATTGTTTGTATGTCTTTAACTTTTAAGGAACGTACGGGTTACAATCTTATTTTTCCCAAGCAGAAAACAAAGGTTAGCAATTTTATCCAACCTATAATGCCTTTTTTGAAAAATGAAAATATTCTAAAGGTGTTTCATAACGCAAAATTCGACCTCAAATTTTTGCAATTATACGATATTACAATTAGTACCAACATTAAAGACACAATGATTATGGATTATTTATTGGACCCAAATCGGAAGACTCACGGTTTAAAGGAAATTTCAAAATTACATCTAAATTATTTTCAAGTCAGTTATGAGGTATTAACCAAAGGGAAATCAATTCGAGAAGTTCCTTTGGAAGAATTAACACTATATGCTTGTGAGGACACTGACCAAACTTTTCAATTATACCATTTTATCAATAACCAATTAAATTCTTAACTATGAATGATACGATTATCAATGTAGAACATCAATTAATTTCTGTTCTAGTTAAAATGGAATTAGAAGGCGTAAAAATAGATCTCAAAACATTATCGAGTGTAGAACTTGAATTAAATGAATTGATTGACAGTACTAGAATCAAAATTAATTATTTTACAAACTCTGAAATAAAACTTAACAGCTCTGAACAAGTAAATAAATTACTTTTCGATGATTTAAAGTTAGAACCAAAAATAAAGAAAAAACCAAATAGTAGTTATTATTCTGTGGATAAATCACACTTAAACAAATTAAGGAAAGACCATGAAATAATCCTTTTGCTTTTAGATTATCGAAAAATAACAAGCCTTTTAAAATTCTGCGATCAGCTGAAAAAGGTTAATTCAAAAACTAAGCGTTTACATGGGAATTTTAATCAAATAGGAACAGCAACAGGAAGATTTAGTTGTAGTAAACCGAATTTGCAAAACATTCCAAATGTAAAGGTTAAAGTAGACGAAATAAACAGATTGAAAGTACTTGAATCTAAATTTAGAGAAGTATTTATTCCTAAAAATGGTTGTCAATTCATTGGAGCAGATTACTCCCAAATCGAACTGCGAGTTACAGCGGAAATGAGTCAAGATGCTTTTCTATTAAAAGCTTATAATGAAGATTTAGACATTCATAAACTTACTGCAAGTCAAACTTTTCTTGTAGAATTTAATGATGTTTCTGATGAACAACGTTCAGTCGCTAAGTCTATTAACTTCGGCTTGATTTATGGAAAAACTGCTAATGGACTTGCAGAATCCCTTACTGAAATCACAAATAAACCTCACTCGGTAGAACAAGCTCAGAAAATTATGGATGATTACTTTAAGCGTTTTAGTGGAGTAAAATCTTTTTTAGATGAATTGATTGTTTTTGCTGATAAGTATGGTTATTCCAAAACACTTTTCGGAAGAAAAAGACCAATTCCTGAGCTAAGTTCTTCCAAAATATCAGAAAGACAAAAAGGGAAACGTCTTGCTATGAATTCCCCTATTCAGGGAAGTGCCGCCGATATTATTAAAATGGCAATGATAGCCTGTGATACTGCAATCATGAAAAAAAATCTCAAATCTAAATTAGTACTCCAAGTTCACGATGAATTATTATTTGAAGTCCCTGACTATGAAATTCCAATAATGGAAAAATTAATAAAACATGAGATGGAAAATGTAGTAAAACTTTCTATTCCTCTTGAAGTGAGCTTAAAAACAGGAAAAAATTGGTCATTATCACATTAACAAAATTATAGACAATAAAATAATATCCCTTAAAATGTTAATATTATGAACGCAAAATTATACAAAACGCAGATCGACTATATTTCTTTAAAAGTAGATTCAGTACATGCTCAGCAAATCAATTGGAATTGTCTAATACCACATCCGATTTTGAGAAAACAATATATTTTAGTTCCTCACATCATCAAAGAAGCCAAAAACTTTAGATTGTATATGAAAAGCAATGGCGATGTTGTCATTAGACTTAGCATTCCATATTTTTTATTTGGATATAACTACAGAAGTGTGGGACAGGAAGAGCTTTCAGACTTTTGCGCCCAAATAAAATCCATTTTAGGAATTGATATAAAAAATGCAGAAATGCTCGAGTTTGAATACGGAGGATTTGAAGATATAACTGAAAATCCCGAGGAACAAATAAAGAAAATTATAGGAATGAGGGATTCTGAATTGGTGTATTCCAAGCCACAGATAAAAATATATTCACAACAAAACAATGCTGTTTTCTTCAAAATATACGATGCCGTTCATAATGCCAAAAAGAAAAAAACGTATTCTACAGAACGCTTTCCAAAAACCAATGTTGTCAAATATGAGATAAAAATAACAAATCCAAAACAAATTTTTAAAAGGATTATAGTATTTGATGATTTACTTGTAGAACCTAGCCGAGAATCCATTTTACTTTTATGTATGCAAT
The DNA here is from genome assembly GCF_056428925.1 of Flavobacterium sp. GNP011. Lineage (NCBI taxonomy): Bacteria > Pseudomonadati > Bacteroidota > Flavobacteriia > Flavobacteriales > Flavobacteriaceae > Flavobacterium > Flavobacterium sp. GNP011. The sequence goes on from NZ_JBWJVJ010000001.1 coordinate 348,948, forward strand.
TATTATCCAAAACAAAAAAATTATTAGTTCTACAGGATGATACTAATGTTCTCCCTAAAAAATATGATTTGATTAATATTTTGTACGCCCAATTAAAAAATTTAGAAAGAACAAAAGGGAATTCTGATGTAATCCATCAAGAACTTATAAAAATTGTCAATTCAAGCCCTTTGTCTTCATCCCAAAAGAGTAAAAGGCGTAAAGCAATATCCGACCTAGATTCTTTATACTGTGATTTAGCTTTTTAAGCGAATGTTATTTTACCCCGTATAGCTAGCTCACATCGAAATAAAGGGTAATGTTACCTCAACTAAAAAAACAAAATATGGCAACATTAAAATTCGTTTTAAACAAGTCGCAACACCAGCGAAAAATAAAAAGCAAAGAATCCATGCTGATGCTGAGATACACGCATAAAAAAGAGGTAACCTATTTTACTACCCATAAAAACATTGATGAACAATATTGGGATGATAAGGCTCAACAAGTTAAAAGGAGTTATTCAGGATCAGACCGATACAATATTTATCTGAAAAGTATCAAACAAAAAGTAGATGATATTGTGAACGGATTACTTATCTCAGGAGAAGACCCAACTAAAGACTATGTTAAAAAACTTTATAACACTGGTAAAGAATTACAGGAGAAGAAGAATCAATATAGCTTCTTTGAATACACAGAAATATATTTAGAAGCTAGTAAGAAGCGAAAGGTTTTGGGAACTATTAAAGCATATCAAACATCTTTAAATCAACTGAAGAAGTATGAAAAATATGCAAAAGTAAAACTAGATTGGCACAATATCGACATGAATTTCTATTATGATTTCTTGGATTTTTACACTGGAGTACAAGGATTGACAAACAACGGATTTGGAAAGATTATAAAAATAATTAAAGTAATTCTAAATGATGCTACTGAAAAAGGTTTCAACTCAAACAATGCATTCCATCACAAAAATTTTAAAACAATAAAGGAGGAAGTGAACAATATTTATTTGTCTGAGGAAGAACTTGAGACAATAATAAATTTAGATTTAAAGAAAAACTGTGTTTTAGAGCGTGTTAGAGACTTGTTTGTTTTTGGGTGCTATACAGGGCTTCGATTTAGTGATTTTAGTCAGGTGAAGTCGGAGCATATTATAGATAACAAGCTTAGAATAAAAACAATAAAGACTGATGAATGGGTAACTATTCCATTGCTAGCCCAAGTATCCGTTATTATGGAAAAGTACAAAGACCAACCAAACAGTTTGCCTAAATCTTGTGCTAATCAAACTATGAATAAGCATCTTAAAGAGATAGGAGAATTAGCTAGAATTGATGAAAAAGTATTGAAAATAAGAAATAAGGGTAAAGAAAGAGTTGAAGAATCTCATTTCAAATGGGAGTTAATTTGCACTCATACTGCAATACGTTCTTTTGCTACCAATATGTTTAAAAGAGGTGTTCCAACAAGAGTAATTATGAAAATAACAGGACATCGTACAGAAAAAGCCTTTTCAAGTTATATTAAAATATCTCAAGAGGAAAATGCAGACTTGATGCTGAAATATCTTAATAAGTCAGCATAAAATAAAAAGTTTCTTTCAGTGTCTTTTTATTTAAGAGGAAGGCACTCAAAGAAACATCAGCAGGATTTTATTAGCTCTGCTTTATAAAGAAATACGACATAACCTCTTGAAAGCATAACTTATAAGTTGGATTAAATACTTTTCAGGATAAATGTCCTCCCTTTTATACAAACTAAACAAACTTTGATAGTCGTATTTTTGAAAAAAATACATAATACAAAAAGAGCAACCTCATTGCGAAGCAAAATGAGTAGTTGTTCTGCAATTTAAATAATCTTTAAGTAATTCTTTAATTATCTCTTTAATTATAAGTGCAATATTGGTGTGTTTGAAATGCATAATTGGTGTAATAGAAATGTAAAATTAGGTAGAACAAAGTGCAAAATTGATTGACAGAAAGGAACTTTAAACTGTAAAAACATAAAAATGACTACTGAAAATAGAGTGCCACTCATAATTAAAATCCCATTTAAAATATTAAGCAGTAGTGAACTATCTCTAAATGATAAATTGATTTTAGGTTTGGATTATACCTTTAGTTCAAAAAATGGAAGTAATACAATGAGTAACAAACACGTAAGTGAATTGTTCCATCTTCATACTAATATCGTGGGAGACTGTCGAAAAAGACTTGTTGCACAAGGATACTTATCTAAAGATAAACAAATCTATTTTTTAACTTCAAAATTTGAAGCGTTTATTCCTCAACTAAAAGATGAAAGAACAATTTACATTCCTTCTTTGATTTATAGACATCCTAAATTACGAACGGGAGAAAAACTGCTGTGGGGAGAATATAACTCAATGAGCGGAGGAGTTAAAGCGTACTTTGCCTCGCGGGAATATAGTGCAAAAAGATTAAATGTCAGTAAAGAAAGTATAACGAATTGGACAAATTTACTGGAACAGAAAAAACTAATTACAATCCTATATAACATTGGTTACTGTACACATCAGAGATTAATTACTACTAGTAAATTTGACTTGTAATTATTTGAAGTGCAGAATTGGTGCTTTTAGGTATGTGTTTTTAATATGAAGAAATCCAGTATTATAATGAATTATCAGGAAGAAAATCTTTAGGAGAACATTCAAATATTTCCGCTAATTTATTGATGTGAGAAAGATTATACTTTGCTCTAGATTTTGAGCTTTCTATGTCTCCAATAAAACCGATAGAAAGATTTAATGCATAAGACAGCTCTTTTTGAGATATTTTCTTCTCTGTTCTCATTCTTCTAACTATATCAATAACATACTGTTCTATTGGCTCTAAACTTGAATTGTCCATAAATAAATCATTTGGACAAAGTGAGCTAATGCTTAAAAATATTTCACTCTTACATGTACGAGTGTTTAGAAAAAAGGTTGATATTTGTGGTAAGACTTTTCTTTGAACTAAAGTGAAAGCCCAACCTGTCACCAATAAATAACCTTTGAAAATGAAATCAACTTTTTTTTACATCGTAGTCACAATAATGTTTTTATCATGTAATTCCATAGCTAATAAAGAGCTCCCCGAAAATAAAAATAAAGATGGGACTGATATGTTTATTTGTACTGAAAATATATTTAGTGACTTTGTTGTGTTAAGTTCCTCGCTTGACAAAATGCAAAAGCCTCATACGGTAACTCATGTCTTTAAAGGAATACTAAAAAATAATACAGAAAATATATATAAAAAGGTAATATTAACAGCTGAGTTGATAATTGTACTAGAGAATGGTAATGAATTAACTTGTAACGATATTAATTACACAAAGAACTTATTAGGAGATGGTATTAGTCCACAATTTAAAAGCAATTGGAAGCCCAATGAGGAATGGATTATAGATAAAATAGAGACATGCACTTTTCCTGTTGAGTATCTAGAATATCCAGTTAAGGAAGTTTACACACAATATTATTTTAAACTAACAGATCAAATTAACAATACAGAGACTGAAATTATGGCATCTCAAAGGGATGTAACAGAAAAATGGATTAAAGCTAAAAATAAAGCTATAAATGATAATGTTGATTGCAGTAATAATTCTTTTGATTTTAATAGATTTTTTAAAAATAAAAATTAGATATTTTTTACTTCTATACGTTTTAAAATCATAATACATAATTCGATTTAGTGACTATCAAATAAACTAAAACCTCCACAGATCAATAGATTAAACTAAAATCCTCACAATGAGGATTTTTTTTATGAGATAAAATTTCCAAAATCAGAACTTAAAAATTGGACAGTCTTTAAAAAAAACTTACATTGTGTGGTTAAATCTATTACCTCTATAATTACTTAAAGACAAAGTGAATAACAAACTATCAAATATTCCAAGTGCATGGAAATGGGTTACTATAGGAGATATTGCTATTACAAGTAGTGGGGGTACTCCTAATAGACAAAATTCGAATTATTTTAAAGGAAATATTCCTTGGGTAAAATCAGGAGAATTAAATTATAATATAATAACAGAAACAGAGGAATATATAACCGAAGATGCAGTATCCTATTCTAGCGCTAAAATATTTCCAAAAGGTTCGTTGTTAATTGCTTTATATGGTAATACAGTAGGGAGAATGTCTTTTCTTGGTGTTAATGCATCAACTAATCAAGCAGTGGCATCAATAAATACGTTTTTAATAAACCCAAAGTATTTATATTATTACTTAATGTCTTCCAAAGTAGAATTATTGAATAAAAGAGAAGGAAGTGCTCAACCCAATATAAGTCAAAAGGTTTTAAATGAGTATCCTTTTCCAATATGTAGTATTGAAGAACAGAATGTTATTGTTAATAAAATTGAAGAATTATTTAGCGAATTAGATTCAATACTAAGTATTTTTAACGAATTATCTCACAAGTTAAAAGTTTATTGGTTTTCGGAATTAAATTCTTTTTTAAAAGGTAATAAAACAAAACGACTAAATACTGAATCGATTGAAATAGATTTAGCGAAAATTAAAGCATTAAGAATTGAACAAAAAATAAATTATAAAGGAGAATTAGATTCAGTCAATAAGCATATTGATTTTAAAATTCCTAATGAATGGAGTTTGGTTAAATTATCTGATGTGTTTATTAACCCCGCAAATTCAATATCAGATGGGCCATTTGGGTCTAATTTGAAATCTTCAGATTTTCAAAAGATAGGATTTCCTGTTTTAAAAATACAAAACATAGATAGAAATGAATTCATCAATAAAGAAATATCATTTATTACACAAGAGAAATTAGATGAGTTAAAAAAACATCACTTTAATAGTGGTGACATAATAATGACAAAATTAGGTAGCCCTCTTGGGAAAGCGTGTGTTGTTCCCAAAAACTTGCCATTAGGGGTCATAGTTGCAGATTTAATAAGAATCAAAAAAAGCGATTTTATAAATTCAAAATTCTTAATGTATTCTTTAAATTCTCCTTATGTAATTTCACAAATAGAAAAATTATCTAAAGGTACAACGAGGAAAAGGGTTACTTTAAGTGATGTTAGAAATTTGACATTAATTTTGCCAAATATAGATGAACAAGAAGATATAGCTATTAAGGTTGAAGAATTAGATGAGGAAATAAAGGGGTTAACTAATTTCATTAAAAGGACTGCTTTAGAAGTGGGAGCTTTAAAACAAAAAATATTGAGTGATGCTTTTTGTGGGAACTTAGTCTTTTATAAATTTAAAAGTAATTCTTTAGAAGAATATTTATTAAAAATAAAAAAAGAAAAAGAGAAATATCTTAGTTTACAGAAAGAGAAAATAAAACTTATTCCTAAAGTAAAAAAAATGAAAACAGATTTATTAGATATTGAAGATATTCTTAAAAGCAAAAATGAGCCAGTTACTTCATTTTTATTGTGGCAAGAATCTAAGTATAAAGACAATATTGAAGAATTCTATAAAAAACTTAAAGAATTAGATAGTAAAATTAAAGAGTTCAAGGAAGGCCATTTATCATACATTGAGTTAATACAATGAGAATAGACAAAGTACATATAATAACACAGTTTAAAAATCTCGAGGATTTTAAAATAGATTTAGATGAAACTTCAATGAAGACTGTTCTAATAGGATTAAACGCAACTGGAAAATCAAATTTTCTTGAGAGTTTACTTATTATTTTTGGAACTTTAGAGTTAGAACATCGAGATAAATCTGATTTGTCATTTAGTTATTGTATAAAATATAATTGTAAGAATAAAGATATTGAAATTGAATACAATCATATTTCTGACAACTATAATTTTAAAATATTTGATTTTCAAAAGGATGCAGAAGTACTGATAGAAAATAAGTATAGAAAGCGATTTTTTAGTAATAAAAAGGAATATTTACCAAAGCATGTTTTTATATATTATTCAGGGATTAGTAATAGGTTGGGAAAGTATTATGATAAATACATTAAGGATTATTATAAAAAAATAATCTCTAAAGAAGCCAAATATGAAGAATTTAATGAAATTCAACCAATATTCTTAGTTCAAAACACTCATGGTACTCTAGCGCTTTTGTCTTTTTTCTTGAAATCAGAAGAAGATAAAGAAACAATCGAGTTTTTAAATAAAGAATTAAATATACATGAAATTATTTCAACACTTTTTATTATAAAAAGCCCAGAATGGAGTAATACAAAAAAAGAAGATGATATTCTTTGGGGCGCAACTGGATTAGTAGAAAGATTTTTGAGAGATTTATTCATGTTTTCACTAGCTCCTATTTATGAAAAATCGAGAAGAACCGTAAGTTATAACAAAGAAGAGACCAATGAATTACTTTACCTTTTCATAAAAGATCAAAAAACTTTTGATGATTTTATATCTTTAAAAGATTTAACACGAAATCAACTCTTCAACGCCTTAATAAGTCCTGATTTATCAAATATGCTCTCAGGAGTAAAAGTAAATGTTAAGAAAAAAGATGTGAATGGTGAACTTTCAATGTCTGAATTTAGTGAGGGAGAACAACAACTTCTTACTGTATTAGGGCTTTTAAGGTTTACTAAAGACGAAGAATCTTTAATTTTGCTGGATGAGCCTGATACACATTTAAATCCTCAATGGAAATGGAAATATATAGATTTCCTAGATAAAGTTGTTGGTAATCCTGATTCAACTCAAATAATTTTTTGCACACATGACCCACTAGTTATTGGAGGACTTGATAAAAAAGAAGTTATTATTTTTAAAAAAGAGAATAATAAAACCATTTCTTTTCATCCAAAGATTAGTCCAAAAGAAATGAGTGTAGATAAAATTCTAACAAGTGAATTGTTTGGAATTCCTTCTATAATGAGTAAAGAATTGGAAGACACATTAAATGCTAAGCGTTATTTGCAAAGCAAAATAATGAATAAAACAATATCAGATGAAGAGAAAATAAAATTTTTAAAATTAGAGGAATACTTGAAAGATGTAAATTTTTATGACACATTTATTGACTCAAGATTTGAACAGTTTGTTAAATTAACAAGTGAGCATGAAGAGTTTAGTAATAGAACATATTCTGACGAAGAAATGATACAGTTAAATTCTATGGCTAAAGAAATTTTAAATGAAATTTTAAATTCAGAAGAATAATGCGACACATAGATATTTCAATAATAGTAGAGAAAGCAAAAAAAATTAAATGGACTGTTGCACTCAAAAATAAATACACTCATTTAAATTTTTTAGTGTACAAAGATAAAGACAAGGATTATATTAATTGGGATTCAATTGAACAATTTCATCTCAAAAACTTAGATATATTAAGTAGTGATGAAAGAAAAAAATATATTAATAATCATACTGATTGGAATATATTAATCCCAATTTTAATAAAAGAATATGGGAATAAATGTTGGTATTCCGAGTCGAATTTAGATAAAAGCGTCATTGATCACTTTAGACCAAAAAGTAAGGCAGTTAATTTTTGTTTAGATGAAAAGGATGCTAATCACAAAATTATAATCAAACAAAATGGTTATTGGAGATTAGCTTATAATTTGAAAAATTTTAGACTTTCCTCACATACGTCTAATATTAGATTTACTGATTTAGAATCAGCTGAAATAGATATGGGAGGAAAGTCTTGTTATTTCCCTTTAAAGTTCGAAAATGATAAATTTATTATAGCTGATGATAATGATGAAAATCCAGATATTTCAGAAAAAATATTATTACTAGACCCGATAAAATCGGCTGATTCAGGTTATATTACGTTCGACAAAAACGGTGATCCTATAGTATGTGGTTACAGAGAAGACCAACAAACAAAAGCAAAAATTTCAATAAATTTATACAATTTAGCAAATACAACAAATTTTGTGCAAGAAAGGCAAAAACATTGGATGTTTATAGAGAGTATAATTGTTGAAACTGAAAAATATGTTAATAATCGCCATAAAACTGAAGAAGAAAAACAAAGAGAGGAAGATAGATGTTTTCAAATTATTAGAAAAAGTATTGACAAAAAATCAAATTTTTCATCAGTTGCATTAGCTTGTTTTGAAACACATAAAATTAACCCAAAATTCCAATTTTTAAACTCATTTACACAATAGCAATGTCAACAAATAATTTAGTAGCAAAAATATGGTCTTTCTGTGATACACTTCGTGATGATGGTGTAAATTACACCGATTATCTTGAACAGATTACTTATTTGTTGTTTTTAAAAATGGCGGATGAATTTGCACAACCACCTTACAACAGAGACTTTAAGCTGCCACTACAATGCAATTGGCAATATTTATTGACTCATTTAGACAATAATTTAAACACTGTTTATATAGATGCTTTACATACACTTTCAAATTCTGAAGGTATGTTAGGTAATATATTTGATGGAGCACAAAATAAGATTCATGATCCATATAAATTAAAAAAACTGATTGAGTTATTAGATGAAGAAGAATGGGTTTCAGAGTCTAATGATGTCAAAGGAGATATTTATGAATCACTCTTGCAAAAAAGCGCAGAAAGTAGTGGTGCGGGTCAGTATTTCACGCCAAGAGCTATCATAAAGGCTATGGTTGAATGCATACAGCCTAAACCACAAGAGTCAATTTGGGATCCAAGTTGTGGTACAGGTGGTTTCTTTTTAGGTGCAATTGAATATCTAAACACAAATTATAAAAAAGAGTTAGAAAAGAAAAATATCAAAAAATTTTTCCAGTACGATACTTTCAGAGGTTGGGAGATTGTACCATCAACTGCACGTCTGTGCTTTATGAATCTTTTTTTGCATGGAGTTGGTGATTTGCAGAAAACTCCCGATATAAATATTGTTGATAGTTTACTTGAACCAGCAGAAGAAAAACCAAAAATTATCTTAGCGAATCCTCCATTCGGTAAAAGTAGTAGCTATACTATAACTAATGATGAAAAGTTAGGAAAACAAGAAGATTTTAAATTAAGAAAAGATTTTTGGACAACTACGGGTAATAAACAATTAGCATTTGTTCAGCATATTGTCAATATTTTAGAAGATAATGGAAGAACTGCAATAGTTTTGCCGGATAATGTTTTATTTGAAGGTGGTGCAGGAGAAGTTGTAAGAAAAGAACTTTTAGAGAGAACGAATCTGCATACAATCTTAAGACTTCCTACTGGAATTTTTTATGCTAATGGTGTGAAATGTAATGTTTTGTTTTTAGATAAGAAAAAATCAAAAAACAGAGAAGTTTGGCTCTATGATTATAGGACTAATGTTCATCATACACTTAAGAAACAGGTTTTGAAATATGAACATTTGATGCCTTTTGTTGAGTGTTATCATGCTAAAAATAAGAATAAGACAAGTGAAACATGGAACACAGAAAACCCTAAGGGACGATTTAGAAAATATACTTACGATGAAATCTTAGCCAGAGACAAGACTAATTTTGATATATTTTGGCTTAAAGATGATAGTTATATTGATTTTGATAGTTTACCTGAACCTGAAATATTAGCTCAAGAAATTTTCGATAATCTGGAAAGTGCAATTGAAAGTTTCAGAGAAGTAGTAAAAAGTTTAGCAAAGTAGTAAAATGACAACAACTAAAATAATTGCATTTGTAGATATTTTAGGTTTTTCTAAAATGATTGAGGACTATGATAATGGTAATCATCAAATATTAGAAAGTTTAATTAATGCAATGAATAATGCTGGTGGTTTTATAAAAGCTCTACCAAAAGAGAATAATGAGTTTGTTTTTAATTTTAGAGAATGCATCGAAGCTAGATTATTTTCTGATTGTTTATGTGTGTCCGTGCCCTTCGAGTATGGTAATGAACATAATATGTATAATTTTTATGATCAATTTTGGTTCTTTTATCAATATATAAGCGGTTATCAAATTCTTCTTTTGGAAAAAGGTATTTTTACTCGTGGAGCGATTACAGTAGGTTCTTATTATTCAGATGAAAATATAATTTTCTCTGGGGGATTAGTTGAAGCATATAATTTAGAATCGAAAGTAGCAAACTATCCAAGAGTAATAATAAGTAAAAAGCTTTTAGATGTTTTCAAAAATTCTGATTTACATAACAATTGGGATTATAGCAAAATATTGAATATTGACAATTCAGGAGAAATTTTTACAAATCCTTTTAATTACAGACTATCTACTTCAGAATTAGCAGATCAAATTTTGAAAGAAATGATGTCAAAAGGAGGAATAGAAGGACTTTTTAATGACTCATTTCAGGCACAGGATTTAGAAGATAAAAACATAAAACTACAGGAAGTTTTAACAATTTGCAAAAAGGAAATAAGTACTGATATTAGCGATAAAGTAAAAGAGAAATATAGTTGGATGATTGACTTTATAAGTTATGAATTAGGTGCGAGTAATTCAAGAGGATTTAACCAATTTAAAAATATTAAATGAAGCAAAAGACTATTATTCAATTATGGGGTGCACATGGTTGTGGTAAAACGGGAACAATAAAAATTTTAAGAGAAGAATTAATTACTCGTTATATTAATCCTTCTCATTCATATTCAATCCCACTACCCTTAGGAGAAATTTCAGATATCCTCTTGTGTAGCGGTCTTAAAGTTGGTATTGAAAGCATGGGAGATTATCTTTGGCGCTATAATCTTCACGATAGATTAAATGACTTTGTTTTAATACAAAACTACGATATTATTATTTGTGCCAGTAGAGTTTACAATGATGTTTCTGCGCATATTCGATATTTAGCAGATACACATGGTTATAGATTATTAAAAGTTACAAATTACAGAGGACAAGACCCTCCATTTGATAAAGATAGATTAAATCAGCAATCTGCTATTCATTTACTGGATGTAGTAGATCAAGTAATTTCAGGAGTCATCTAAATTGAAGCTTTATTTTTAATTTATACTAATATTTTATAAACTAGTAATAAAGAAAATTACTTTCTGCATCAAAAAATAATAACTTTTTCCAGATATAATAGCTACTATATCAAATGATGCTCAAACCCATGCACATCCATAGCATTGTATAGTAGTGTACTTTTATTTATCTTCGCGCTGGAAAGTTCATGGCATTGTATATAAGCGCTTGTAAATACATTAATTGAGATACAGGTGGGACCACTTTTAAAATCAAGCCTTTACAGAAATGTAGAGGCTTTTTTTGTTTTAAGGACTTGGTAAAGTAATTGGGAATATATTTAATTTATTTTAAAATCAGAATCTGAAATAAAATTCACGAACTATTTTGGATTACTATTTTGTGAGATAATGTTGTGCTTGTTGCAAAAAGGGAATAGTATTGATAAAAAAAACAAGTTAATGTAGTTTAATTTCTTTTTTGTGTCGTAACTTTTATATATTTTTGTATCAATATGAAGCGACTTTTAAATAAATATCACCTTTCATTTGTATTCTCATTGGCTTTTGTAATATTTGCAACTGCTCAGCCACCAATTTTACCGCCGCCAGGTGATCCACCTCCTGTATTTCCAATTGATAATTGTATTTTTATAGCGGTTATAATAGCAGCTTTTTTAGGATATTACATTACGGTACATCGTGTAAAAAAAGAAAACCTTTAGAAAATTACTAAAGGTTTTCTTTTTTAAGATCTTATTTCATAACGTTAAGCCGGGATACGTATTTGCCAATAACATCAAATTCTAAATTTACTTTTGTTCCTACTTTAAACGTGTTGAAATTTGTATTCTCATACGTGTACGGGATAATAGCAACGCTAAATCTATCTTTTTGTGAATCTACTACGGTTAAACTTACGCCGTTTACTGTTATCGATCCTTTTTCAATAGTGATATTGTTCAAATTACTGTTGTATTCAAACGTATATTTCCAGCTCCCGTTGGTTTCATTAGCAAGAATGCAAGTTCCTACTTGGTCAACATGTCCTTGTACAATATGTCCGTCAAGTCTGTCACCAAGTTTCATGGCGCGTTCCAGGTTTACAATATCGTTTCCATTCCAGTGAGATAGGTTGGTTTTTTGTAAAGTCTCATCTATAGCAGTCACTGTGTAGCGGTCATCTTGTATGGCTACTACTGTCAGGCATACGCCGTTATGTGCTACGCTTTGGTCTATTTTAAGTTCGTTTGTTATAGAGGAGCAGATGGTAATATGCACATTAGAATTCTCTTTTCTTATTTCTTGGATGGTGCCAAGTGTTTCTATGATTCCTGTAAACATTTCTTGTTTTATTTTACTAAATTTGCACTTCAAAATTAGCAATAAATAACGGTAGTCATGGTGAAAAATGCAGAAAATATAATTGTAGGGATTTCTATAGGAGATTTAAACGGTATTGGAAGCGAGGTGGTTTTGAAAACATTTGAGGATTCTCGGATGTTAGAAATGTGTACTCCGGTCATTTTTGCAAATGTAAAAATGTTGTCTTTTGTAAAAAAAACATTTCAATCAACTTCTTTATTGCATGGAATTGATAAATTAGACCAACTTGTGCATGGAAAAATCAATGTTTTAAATGTTTGGAAAGAAGGGGTTGAGTTGAATCTTGGTAAATCTGATGGAAAAGCAGGAGAGTATTCAGTAAAATCTTTTGTAGCGGCTACAAAGGCGCTTAAGGAAGGTGGAATTGATGTGTTAGTAACAGCTCCTATCAATAAAGCTAACATACAATCAGAAGAGTTTACATTTCCAGGGCATACAGATTATTTGAATCAGGAACTAGAGGGAAATGCATTGATGTTGATGGTTCAAGATAATTTGAGAGTAGGTTTACTTACAGATCATATTCCTTTGAGTGAAGTAGCGGCGCATTTAACTGAGGAGTTGATTGTTAGAAAGATTGAAACAATCAAGCAGTCTTTAATTCAAGATTTCAGTATAAACAAGCCTAAAATTGCAGTGTTGGGGTTGAATCCTCACTGTGGTGATGGCGGAGTAATAGGGAATGAGGAAAACTTAGTTTTGAATCCTGTTTTGAAAAAAATATTTGATAAAGGAACACTTGTTTTTGGGCCTTTTTCAGCAGATGGTTTTTTTGGAAGCAATCAATATGAGAAATACGATGCCATAATAGCAACTTATCATGATCAAGGATTAATACCTTTTAAAACATTATCTTTTGGCAAAGGAGTAAATTATACAGCAGGTTTAAATAAAATTAGAACTTCGCCAGATCACGGTACGGCTTATGAAATTGCGGGAAAAGGTGTTGCTGATTTCAATTCATTTAAAGAGGCGGTTTATTTAGCTATTGATGTGTTTCATTCAAGAAATCAATATGCCGAAATCAGTAAAAAACCGCTTCGAATAAAAGAAAAACAGTTGTGAACAAAAAAAAGTGAATAAGATTATTAGATTTGCAATAAATTTATATCTTTGCACTCCCGAAGTTTAGGGTCAAATTGTGGTTAAAATGAAGAACACGAAAGAATATTTGATACCTTTTATAGGTTTGAAGCTAGGGAAACATAATCTTGAATATCAAATTGATAATAAGTTCTTTGAAATCTTTGATTACAATGAATATCAAGATTCAAATATCAAAGTAAATGTAGTTTTAGATAAAAAAAGTACATTTCTAGAATTAAGTTTTAAACACAAAGGATACGTAAATGTTCCTTGTGACTTGACCAGTGAAGATTTTAACTTGGCTGTAAAAGGAAAAATGAAACTTATAGTTCGTTTTGGTGAAGAATTTAACAATGATAATGAGGAGTTATTAATACTTCCTCACGGAGAGTTTGAGATAGATATAGCGCAATATATTTATGAAATGATTGTGTTGTCGGTTCCTTTAAGACGGGTTCATCCTGGCGTAAAAGACGGTACTTTGCAAACAGAAGCTTTGCAAAAACTAAGTGAACTTGCTGTAAGCGAAGAGAAAGCAGAAATTAAAGAAGAAGAAAATATTGACCCGCGATGGGACAAATTAAAGCAACTATTAACGGATAAATAATATAGTAAAATGGCACATCCTAAGAGAAAAATCTCCAAAACAAGAAGAGATAAGAGAAGAACACATTATAAAGCTACTGTAGCACAAATTGCAACTTGTCCTATCACAGGAGAAGCACACTTATACCACAGAGCATACTGGCACGAAGGTAAAATGTATTACAGAGGGCAAGTTGTTATAGATAAATCTGTAGCTGTTGCTTAATACATTACGGTAAATGATATTCGAACTCTCACATCGTGAGAGTTTTTTTGTTGATTATAATTAGAGCTAATTATAAGGCAACACTTTCAGAAAAAAATGAAAATTTTTTTGTAATTTTCACGTCTTTTAAAAAATTTTCAAATGGAAACATTTGACTTGAAATAAATGCAACAATGAATACAATCACAGCCGCAATAACCGCTGTTGGTGCCTACGTACCTGATTTTGTGCTTTCGAACAAAGTATTAGAAACAATGGTTGATACCAATGACGAATGGATTACTTCACGTACAGGAATTAAAGAAAGAAGAATACTTAAGGATACCGATAAAGGAACCTCTTTTTTAGCTATAAAAGCTGCTCAAGATTTAATAGCAAAAGCTAATATTGATCCTCTTGAAATTGATATGGTGATATTAGCATCAGCTACACCAGATATGCCTGTAGCCTCAACTGGAGTTTTTGTAGCCACGCAAATAGGTGCTACTAATGCTTTTGCTTATGATTTGCAAGCTGCTTGCTCTAGTTTTTTATACGGTATGTCTACTGCATCTGCTTACATAGCCTCAGGAAAATATAAAAAAGTACTGTTAATAGGTGCAGATAAAATGTCTTCTATTGTAGATTATACAGATAGAGCTACTTGTATCATTTTTGGTGATGGTGCTGGAGCGGTACTTTTTGAACCTAATTACGAAGGATTAGGGTTGCAAGATGAGTATTTGCGTAGCGATGGAGTAGGTAGAGATTTCTTAAAGATAGATGCTGGTGGGTCTATAACCCCTACATCATTTGAAACAGTTAGAGATAAAAAACACAGTATTGTGCAGGATGGTAAAACTGTTTTTAAATATGCAGTAACTAATATGGCCGATGCTAGTGAATTGATACTAAAAAGAAATAATTTGACCAATACTGATGTTGATTGGTTGGTTCCTCATCAAGCAAATAAACGTATTATTGACGCTACAGCAAGCAGAATGGAGCTTGAAGACTCTAAAGTACTTGTGAATATTGAGAAATATGGAAATACCACTTCGGCTACGCTACCGTTAGTTTTGTATGATTTTGAGCACTTGTTAAAAAAAGGAGATAACATAATTTTAGCAGCATTTGGTGGTGGATTCACTTGGGGATCTATCTATTTGAAATGGGCCTACGACAAAAAATAAATTTAAACTAAAAACAAATAATCATGGATTTAAAAGAAATTCAAAATCTAATCAAGTTTGTAGCAAATTCAGGTGTTGCAGAAGTTAAATTAGAAATGGATGATGTGAAAATTACCATTAGAACCACTTTAGAAGGAAATGTAACTGAGACTACATACGTGCAACAAATGCCAGCTCAGGCTGCAATTCCTCAGGCAGTAGCGCCTCAGCAAATTACTCCAGTTGCAGCAACTCCAGAAGCTCCAGCTGCAGAAAACGCGCATTATATTACTATTAAGTCACCAATTATTGGAACTTTTTATAGAAAACCATCACCAGACAAACCAATGTTTGTTGAAGTAGGTAAATCAATTGGAAAAGGTGATGTTTTATGTGTAATTGAAGCCATGAAATTATTTAACGAAATTGAGTCTGAAGTTTCAGGTAAGATCGTTAAAATATTGGTAGACGATATGTCGCCAGTTGAGTTTGATCAACCGTTATTTTTAGTTGATCCATCATAAAGAAATTTTAAATTATAAAATTATTTTTGATATCGAATATTTCGAAAATCAATAGGACTTAGATTTAAAATTTACATTTAAAATTTCAAATAAGATGTTTAAAAAAATATTAATTGCAAATAGAGGTGAGATTGCGTTGCGCGTTATTAGAACGTGTAAAGAAATGGGCATAAAAACAGTTGCAGTATACTCTACTGCTGATGCTGATAGTTTGCACGTGAAATTTGCTGACGAAGCGGTTTGCATAGGACCTCCTCCAAGTAATTTATCTTACTTAAAAATGTCAAATATTATTGCAGCTGCTGAAATTACAAACGCAGATGCAATTCATCCAGGGTATGGTTTTTTATCTGAAAATTCAAAATTTTCAAAGATATGCCAAGAACACGGAATCAAATTCATTGGGGCTTCTCCAGAAATGATTGATCGAATGGGAGATAAGGCCTCTGCTAAATCAACTATGATTGAAGCAGGTGTTCCATGTGTTCCAGGTTCTGTTGGGATTTTAGAATCGTATGAGCAAGCATTAGGGTTAGCAAGAGAATTCGGATTTCCAGTAATGCTAAAAGCAACTGCCGGTGGTGGTGGAAAAGGAATGCGTGCTGTTTGGAAAGAAGAAGATTTATTGAAAGCATGGGAAAGTGCTCGTCAAGAGTCGGCTGCAGCTTTTGGTAATGACGGAATGTATCTTGAAAAATTAATCGAGGAACCACGTCACATCGAAATTCAAGTTGTGGGTGATGCTTACGGTAAAGCCTGTCACTTATCTGAAAGAGATTGTTCTGTACAAAGACGTCATCAAAAACTTACTGAAGAAACTCCTTCGCCTTTCATGACTGACGAATTGCGTCAAGATATGGGTGCAGCAGCAGTAAAAGCTGCTGAGTTTATCAAGTATGAAGGTGCTGGAACAGTAGAATTCTTAGTAGATAAGCACCGTAACTTCTACTTTATGGAAATGAATACGCGTATTCAAGTAGAACATCCTATTACTGAACAAGTAATTGACTATGACTTGATACGAGAGCAAATCCTTGTTGCTGCAGGTGTGCCTATTTCTGGTAAAAACTATTTACCACAATTACACGCTATTGAGTGTCGTATTAATGCAGAAGATCCTTATAATGATTTTCGCCCTTCACCAGGAAAAATTACTACGTTGCACATGCCAGGCGGACATGGTGTACGCTTAGATACACACGTGTATTCTGGTTATACAATTCCTCCAAATTACGATTCTATGATTGCAAAGCTGATTACTACTGCTCAATCTCGTGAAGAAGCAATTAGTAAAATGAGAAGAGCATTAGATGAATTCGTAATTGAAGGTATAAAAACTACCATTCCATTCCACAGACAATTGATGGATGATCCACGCTACATTGCGGGAGATTATACTACTGCTTTTATGGATACTTTTAAAATGAACGATCCTGAATAAGAATCTGTTTAGATCACAATAAAAAATCCCGTCAAATATTTTTTTGACGGGATTTTTTGATTCAATGTTTACCTATTTTATAACGTTTCTTTAAGCCATTTGAAAAATTCAGTTTGCCAAACTAAAGCATTTTGTGGTTTTAAAACCCAGTGATTTTCTTCGGGGAAATATAGAAATCTACTTTTTAAACCGCGAAGTTGAGCCGCCTGGAAAGCTTCCTGTCCTTGTCCTATTGGTACACGAAAGTCTTTCCCACCTTGAATGATTAAAATAGGTTTGTTCCATTTTTCTACAAAATTCATAGGGTTGAATGTGGTATAATTTTTTTGAGCAGTGGTATTGTTCTTCTCCCAATATGCTCCACCAAAATCCCAGTTGCTAAAGAAAACTTCTTCAGTTGTCCCAAACATGCTTTGAGTATTGTAAACCCCATCGTGGGCGATAAATGTTTTGAAACGGTTGTTGTGAATTCCTGCTAAATAAAAAACAGAATACCCTCCATAGCTCGCTCCCACACATCCTAATCTAGTGTTGTCTACATAATTTTCTTTGGTCACATCATCAATGGCTGATAGGTAATCATCCATAACCTGTCCGCCCCAGTCTTTGCTGATTTCCTCATTCCAAGCGACCCCATGACCCGGCATGCCACGACGATTAGGAGCTACTACAATATAGCCATTTGCGGCCATTAATTGTAAATTCCATCTGTAGGAGTAAAATTGTGTCAATGCAGATTGTGGTCCGCCTTGGCAATACAAGAGTGTTGGATATTTTTTTGAAGAGTCAAAATTAGGTGGAAGCACCACCCAAACTAACATTTTTTTACCATCTGTAGTGGTTACATATCGTTTCTCTGTTTTGCTTAGCGCCAAAGTGGAGTACGTAGTGGTGTTAACATTCGATAGTTGTTTCCAAGTGTTTTTACTCAAATTATAAGAATATATTTCTGAAGCATGATTCATATCGGTGCGTGTCACTAGAATGTTTTCACCAGTTAAACCAATAAGATCATTTACATCAAAATCACCTTCAGTTAGTTGACGAACGGTTATGGCTATGCGTGTTGCACCTGGAAAATTCACTTCAAAAAGCTGTTTTGTCCCATCAATTGGGGCTACAAAATAAACTTTCTTTCCATCAGCACTCCACATATAATTATCTACTGTACCATCCCAATTTGCGGTAAGGTTTATTTTTATTCCTTTAAAAAGAACTACGATATCATTTTTATCCGCTTCATAGCCATCGCGTTTCATTTGCAGCCATGTTAAATTCCCGCTTGGTGAAAACTGTGGAGTGGTATCATAACCTTTGTTTTCTTCGGTTATGTTTGTAGTTTTTTTTGTTTCTAGATTGTACTCAAAGATATTGGTGTTGGTAGAAATAGCATATTCAGTCCCTGCTTTTTTCTTGCACACGTAATAAATATTTTTGCTGTCTGGCGACCAAATATAATCTTCGTCACCACCAAAAGGTTTTTGTGGACTATCAAAATTTTCTCCTTCTTGGATGTCAATTCCTAATGCACCATCCTTATTTTCTTTAAAAAAAACATGGTTGTATTTGCCTTCATTCCAAGTGTCCCAATGGCGGTAATTCAATCCATCGTAGATTTGCACGTCTGATTTTTGAAGTTCTGGATAAAAATCTTTTCCGTGCACTTTTTCAACCTTTACTTCTTCGTGGTACACCACGTATTTTCCATCTGGCGATATATTTTTGTCTTTCAGAATGTCTTTTGTATCTTTAATTTCAGAAGGATTTCCGCCCTCTAAGGGAAGCGCATACATTTTTGATTCGGATTTATTGTCTGATACAGAAGGTGTGCTTACTTTGTAAATCACATTTTTTCCATCTATGGAGATTCCTAGTGGGGTTACTCGACCTAGTTTCCAGAGTAATTCTGAAGTCATTGTATTTTGTGCCATTGTGTTTAAACTGATCATTAGTAAGGATATAAAAAGTGTTTTTTTCATGAGTAAAATTGCTTTTTTAGGATGTTAAAAATAGCTCTTTTTTTTCTGATTTTAGTCTTGTAGAGGAAGGTTTTTTAGCCCCGATAGTAGTGGAAATCCTTTCTAGTCTTTCACGTATTTCAGGTCTCTGAAATGTGTGTAAGACTAGAAAGATTGCAACGGATAGCGGGATTAGCTCCTAAAAAGTATTATTTTTATAAAAAATTTCGAAATGGACTTGAGTTACTGGGAATTGAAAAACTGGTTTACCAATGTAGATTATACCATTGTAGGCAGCGGCATAGTGGGCTTGCATGCGGCCTTACGCTTGCGCGAAAGGTTTCCAGACAGCAAGATATTAGTTCTTGAAAAAGGGTTTTTGCCACAGGGGGCAAGCACTAAGAATGCTGGTTTTGCTTGTTTTGGTAGTCTTTCGGAGGTTATAGACGATTTAAGAACACACACAGAGGAAGAAGTTGTTCAATTGATACAGAAAAGATGGCAAGGACTTCAATTACTGAGAAACAAACTTGGGGATGCTGCCATTGATTTTAAACCTCATGGTGGTTATGAGCTTTTTCTAGACGGAGACCAAGATGTTTTTCAGGACTGTATGGCGAAACTCCCTTTTGTGAATGATGTTTTAAAACCTTTATTTAAATCGGATGTTTTTGCAAAAGAAATAGATCGTTTTGGGTTTAAAGGAATACACGAATACTTGATTTTTAATCCTTTTGAGGCACAAATTGATACCGGTAAAATGATGCATGCCTTGCTCAAAGAGGCAATAGCAAAGAATATTTTAATCCTTAACACACAAACGGTTACCGATTTTCATGACGCTGGAAACCAGGTTACTGTAGCTTTAGGATCGTTTAGTTTTAGTACTAAAAAATTGTTTTTTGCTACTAATGGTTTTGCTCAAAAATTAACGCAAAATGCGGTGCAACCGGCAAGAGCTCAGGTTGTAATTACAGAGCCCATTGCTGATTTAGATATTAGGGGTACTTTTCATTTAGACCGAGGTTATTATTATTTTAGGAATATTGACAATAGGATTTTATTAGGTGGTGGCAGAAATCTAGATTTTGCAACAGAAAACACCACTGAATTTGGTCAGACAGAAATTGTACAAAAAAAATTGGAACAACTCTTAAAAGAAGTAATTTTGCCAAATCATGATTTTAAAATAGCGCATAGCTGGAGCGGAATCATGGGAATAGGAACAAGTAAGAATCCCATTGTTTCGGCTCTTTCTGACAACGTATATTGTGGTGTGCGTTTAGGAGGAATGGGTATGGCAATAGGGAGTTTAATAGGTACAGAATTAGCAGATTTACTATAATGGGAACACGAATTACACCAAAAAAATCCAAACAACCCGTCAAAAAAAACACAAGTTCTATTGGCAGTAAGATCAGTAGGTTTTTGCTCAAAGTATTGCTTTGGTTTTTTGGGCTATCTCTTTTTTTTGTGGTTTTTTTCAAGTTTGTTCCTGTGCCCTTTACGCCGTTGATGGTCATACGAGTAATTGAAAATAAAGTTGCTGGCAAGGAAGTTTTTTTTAGTCACGACTGGGAGCCCATTGAGAATATTTCCATGAATTTACAAAAAGCTGTTATTGCTAGTGAGGATGGGACGTTCTTGACACACAATGGTTTTGATTTTGTTGCCATGCAAAAAGCCTATAAAAGTAACGAGAGAGGTCGCCGTATAAAAGGGGGTAGTACCATATCCCAACAAACTGCAAAAAATGTATTTTTATGGCAAGGTCGTAGTTATTTGCGAAAGGGTTTAGAGGCGTATTTCACTCTTTTAATTGAACTAATATGGGGCAAAGAACGCATTATGGAGGTTTACCTGAACAGTATAGAAATGGGTAATGGTGTTTACGGAGCGCAAGCTGCAGCAGAACACTGGTACCGAAAAGGAGCTTCAAGCATGACCCCGAAGCAAGCTGCTGGTATAGCTGCAATATTACCTAACCCGCGTAAGTACTCAGCAACAAGTTCCTCAACGTATATTAATAACCGAAAGGCTAAAATTGTTAGGATTATGAGAACTGTAGGTAAAGTCAATTATCCTAAGTAGGTCTTGAGGTATAGATTAAAAGACTTTAATAAATTATAGCCTTTTTAAGTAACGAACACTTTCCCTATATAGGAAATCAATTGGTATGAGTTTTAAAGATGTTTATATTGAACTTGATATGATTTTGAACCATTGCCATTCTAATTGATAAATTTGCTATTTATTATTTTACACAGGTTTAACATAATGATATAGAGTAAATTTTTTTAAGTTCAATAGTTCTCGCTTATAGTCTACAGGTTTTTTTAAATATATAAAACCAAAACTAGTAATATTATAAATATAAAAAGACCTCATTTAGAGGTCTTTTTATATTTATATATGACTTGATTATTATTCCTCCTTTCCTGGAAACAATAAAGATAAGATTACAGATATCACCAGTATACCACCAATAACCAGTAATGAGTAAATCGATTCTATATGATAAAAAGGAGAAATTATCATTTTTATTCCTATGAATGAAAGTATGAAAGCTAAACCATACGTAAGTTTACTGAACAAATGAATGAAATTATCTAAAAGGAAAAACAAAGCTCTTAATCCTAAAATTGCAAAAATATTTGAGGTATAAAGGATAAATGGATCGTTTGAAATTGCAAAAATTGCTGGAATAGAATCTACTGCAAATAATAAATCTGTAAATTCGATTACCGCAACCACTACTAAAAGCGGTGTTGCTAATTTTTTCCCGTTTTCGTAGGTGAAGAATTTATCTCCATCATATTTATCAGAAACACTAAAAAACTTTCTGATTAATTTTGCACCTCTAGTATTGTTATAATCCTCATCCTCATCCTCGTCACCAGCAGACCAAGATTTGATTCCTGCGTATACCAGAAATAACCCAAAAGCAGTCATTATTAAATTGATATCATATTTAAAGCCCTCAATTCCAGCAAGACTCAAAAGTTTGTTTAAGTAAGTGAGTTCTATTAAAAATGCACCTGAGAATATAAATATTGCTCTTAAAATTAACGCTCCTATAATTCCCCAAAACAAAACTTTATGTTTGTTTTGATTTGCAACGTCAAAAAATTTAAAAACTAAGATAAATACAAATAAATTATCAACAGATAGAGCTTTTTCTATCCAGTAGGCAGATTGAAACTCATAAAATTTTGCTGATCCAGCATAATAATATACTAAACCACTAAAGAGCATAGAAAGAGAAATCCATACAATTGACCATGTTATTGCTTCTTTGTTGGTAACCTCATGACTTTTTTTACTAAATATACCTAAATCAAGTAATAGCATTACAATAATTGAAATTGCAAAGGTTACTATTAGCCATGGGTGTTCTGACACTATTGGATTATTGTTCATTTGTTTAATTTAATAGTTAATTTTTATTTTATTTGTTTGCCATTGTAATTACTATAACTCTACCGCCTTCTTCTTTAGAAAGCAGGATTTTTTTGCCGTCTGTAAGCTCAATCATTGTTCCAATAGGAATTTCCTTGTCTTCTGTTACATCTTTTAATGATGTTAATTTTTGATTAACAAAGACCCATTTATCATTATGAAATGTAAAATAACCAACAGGCACTTTTTGATCTGCTGACAGCTTTTCATTTCTGGCAATATTACGATTAACATGCCATTGAAACAAGTATTGATCGTTATAAACCATAAGTCTATGATTCTCAGGTTTCCAAACGGTTTCCTGAAACTGGTAATACAAATCTAAAACTGGAAGCGTACCCTTGTGAGCTGTATTACAAAAAGGACATCTTGGGGTATTCGTATTATCAAAAACATACCATTTTTGCTCGCAGGATGTATTATGACACTTCTGCATTAAATCGGTTGTTTTGAGTAGTGCAATTTCCCATTCTTCGGCAGTTGGTCTTTGCATCGGATTGTGTAATCCATCTATAAAGACTTTATCAAATAGCGTTTTTAAATACGGGCCGGTAATTGTATAAGGCAATTTATCAATATCTGCCCAAGGCAAATCCCACTTTGAAACCTGATTAAGTTTTGGCCTATTCATTGGGTCTGTTGGATGCTCAATAAACATTGCCTTTTCTCCCATCGAGAGCAAATCGTCTTTTTCTGTGTCTAAATCGTGTACTTTACCTCCTTTTAATGGATGTCTATGTAATAAAAACATATAGATTAAAACCGGTAAGGCATGCAGATCAGTTAATCTGTTTGGCAGTTTCCTATTAGGATCTGTTTTGTTTAAATGTTTCGTCGAAAGCACTTCTGGAGCAATAAACTCTGCTGTTCCTATTACTTCTGCAGGAAACAATCCTGGAACTACCAAACCATCCAGATCAATCATACATGCTGATTTATTGATTGGATCAATCAAAACGTTATTATATGACAAATCAGAATGCGCCAAACCCATCGCATGCATCTTTTTCACACCGCGAGTCAAATTCACACAAACCTGAAAATAACTCAGCCAATCACCCAATTCTGACTTTGCAACACGAAGCGGAAAGTTTGGATTTCTAAATTTAGAGCCTGCAAACCACTTTCCGTTCTTTTCTTTTCCATGAATTAAATCGCTGGTTTCATATCCTTTTGAAAAGAAAAATTTAGAATCGTAAATCGGAACAATGATCCCCGTTAATCCTTTATGCTCAATAACGTCAGTCGGCCATCTGTACACTTCGTTCAGATAATAGTCACCAGCATCGCCATTTTGAATCTGAGTTAAATATTTATTAGTGATTCTTTGAAGCCTTTCTCTTTGATTATAATCTAATTTTTCCCTAAATATAGCAACAACATATTTTCTATCAGGACTAAAATAAACATCTTTTACACCACCTCGCATAGGCTCACCGTCATCAATAAACTGATAGGTTTTTGCAGTGTCATTTATTGATTTTACAGTAATTG
Source organism: Flavobacterium sp. GNP011 (assembly GCF_056428925.1). Taxonomy (NCBI): domain Bacteria; kingdom Pseudomonadati; phylum Bacteroidota; class Flavobacteriia; order Flavobacteriales; family Flavobacteriaceae; genus Flavobacterium; species Flavobacterium sp. GNP011. The sequence goes on from NZ_JBWJVJ010000001.1 coordinate 373,107, forward strand.
TACTCATATCTTAATAAATTATTGCAAGGGTTCTGTCATCATGATTTCCCGGACTCCAAAAATCCATCCAGATTGAAAGCTGTTCTGCTATTTCAGTATTGTTTTCATCAAAATCTACTTTGATTCCATCTTCATTTTTCCCTTTTAAATCTTCCAGAAATTCATTCCATTTATCGATTTTTTCCAAATTGGCTTCTACAACAAATTTAGGATCGTAAATTCCGTCTGTCATCAGCATTAAATAAGAGAAATCATCAATTAGTGTAAAACCAAATCTTGTTGAAAATTTATCACTTTGGAAAATTTCGGGCATGGTAATAAAACGTGTTCCTCCGCCGTAATCGCCTACATCAAGCCAATTCATTAATTTGATTTCGGTGAGATCTTTATTCAATAGTCCAATTGGGCAGTCACCAATTCCGAAGGTTAAAATGGCATATCCAAAATCATACTTTTTTACCAAAGCAAAAATCAAAGTTGCATGACAATTCTTCAGCTCAGTTTCGCTATTTATTGCAAATTCTTCAATTTGCTGATGTGCAAAATGTGCTGCTTTAGAAAGATTTTGATACACAAAATGACTTATTTTTTTTGATGTTTCATCAGTTGCTTTTGTATGATGTTCAACCAAAACCTGATCAAATTCTTTTAAGCTTTCTACTTTTAAATTTTCCTCAAAATAGTGAAGAACCGAATCACAAGCGATTTTCGAACCTTTTCTTGATAATTTTGCAGAACCTGCACCATCGGAAACGGCCAAAATACTCCAGCCAATTTTTTCTAGATTTTTAAACGCAAAATCATCTTCCCGAAAGGAACCCACATTGGCATGACTTCTTCCTCTTTTTGAAGCTACTACAATGTTTTTATCCAAAAATTTATACGCAACAGTTTCGTTATCCGGTTTCCAGTAAGGATCATTTTTATCACTTTCCAGGTTTTTCCACAACGATTTTGGATCAGGATTTATAATTAGTGTTATTGTTTTTTCATTTAAAACCGAATCTTCCGCCTCGTTTTCGATTCTAAATAAAATCTTTATTTTTAAATCACCGCTTATTTGAGGAACTCCGATTAATTCATCGTTGTCATTAAATTCAAGTCCTGTATTTTCTAAGCCTTTCATTTCAAAGGAAATAAAATCATTCCACCCCAAAGCTTTGAAATCAATCGTTGCTTGATACTTTTTATTTACCGTACCATTTGGGATCAATACAGTCTGAGTCAAAATATCATCAATTCTATTTTTCAATATCCAATTCTGCATAATCATTTTTTGGTTTTCCTGAATTATTTTTACTGCATTGATATTTTTTTCATTGGCAATAAACGCATCAAAAAGTACTGTTTTACCCGAAGAAATGTCAATTTTCTTTTGAGATAAAAAAGACTGAATATATCTCTTAGTCTCTTCCATGAATTATCCTTGTGTTCTGTTAACGTCAAATCCGCCACCGTCACTACAACCATAACTTCCCTGATTGTTGCACCACGGGCATGTACTTATATTTTCATCGCCAATGCAATGTATTTTACCGCAAACACAAACAGCAAAAGCAATTTGATTGCCACAGCAAGGACAAGTCGGCCCACCAACAAGTTCGTCTGTATTTACTTTATTACTAAAATTTCCAGAATCAGCCAATTCAAAATACGAATTATCAACCTGATAAGCGCCAACTAATTTGTAATTTTTAGACGATAATTCAATTCCGGCATAAATAGACTCCGCAATTGTCTTGCGGTATTTCATTAAATACGGTCTTTTTGTATTTTGACATTTTCCGTTCAAAACCACAAAATTATCATCGACATATTGACGATTGGGTTCAACTTTTGTTAAATCTATTTTCGAAAGTGTTTCTCCATCTAATTTTGCCAATTCAAAACCGCTTGAGTTATTTTCTACGCTAATACTGCTGGTTTTTATGGAATCTGTAACCCATTTAAAAAACTCTTTGTATGACTGCACATTTGTGTTTTTAAAATGCAAAACATTCTCTGTAAGCTCGCCTAATAATTTTGTATCTGTTTCACTTCCGAAAGAGATTGCAATTAAATTAGCGGTTCTTTGCCAGTTTCGTTTCCATTCGTTTATTACTGCCTGACTATCATCTGTAGGAACTCCGTCGGTAAATAAGAAAACAATAGGTTTCCAATCGCCTTTTACCTCATACGTTGTCTTAACGATATTAGTCCTTAATTCATACATTAAATGTCCTAAACCTTTGCTTAAAGAAGTACCGCTGCCAATTGGGAATTTTGGTGGATAAAAGCTTACGATTTCCTGAAGAGGAACTAATGTTTTAGGCTGACCTGCAAATACTATGATTGAAACAAAAACGGTTTCAAGTGCATGTGGGTCTGTTTTTAAAGCCTGAATTATGGTTGCCAATCCTTCTTCAACCTGCTGAATTGGCTCTCCAACCATTGACTCCGAAATATCGATCAGAAAATATATAGGTAATCTTCTCATTTTAAAGGAAATTTAATAGCATTAAAAAAATAATTAGAAGTACAATCTGGGTCATATCAACAGCTAATCCAACTCCAACTTGAAAAGGTTTTATTATTGTTTTTAAAAAATTGAATATGGGAGAGTAAACACTATTGAAAAAATCAAAAATGCTGCGGTATTGCGAATTTAATTTGTCTTTGTAAGGCAATAATTTGGAATACAAAAACAGACCTACAATCAAAATCTGAATAAAAATTTTTATAATATTCATTTATGAAACAGCTTTTAATAATTCGTTTGCAATTTCTTTAAAAACAATTTCTTCAGTAATATTTGTTTTTTTAGAACCATATACAGAGACACCATTGTTTACGGTCATAAAATTGATTGAAAAAGAGGCCCCATAACATTTATTCCCATCATTATAAGGAATAGCATGCATTACTTTTATATAGATGCAATTGTGTCGTGTAATAATATCATCTATATAAAAATCATTTTGTATAAAATGATTTAGCAGAGTGCGTCTGGCATTTTCAATTGAAAAATTATTAATTCCGGCAGTTTTATAACAAATGTTCAAACTGTCAATATTCATGTTGTCTAATTTTTCTGCTTCTGTAAGTTCAGGAACAACCTGGTAAGTTGAATCCGTATAAGAATTTGTGCTGCTACTGCCGTATGATGAATTATCGGCTTTCTGGATTAGGTGCACAATTAGACCAATAACAGATATTATAATTGAGAGTACTTCCATTAGATCACTATTGTTATTTCGCTCGGAGGAGGTGGTAATGTTACACTTTCTCCTGTTCCTTGGCTTTTATTTCCTTGTTCAATTGTTTCAGAAACCCATTTAAAAAATTGTTTTAATGTTGAACTATCAGCAGATGCTAAATGCACAACATTATCGCTTAATTCTTTTAAAATTTCATCGTTAGCCATATGTCCAGCGGCGCAGCCTACCACTGCACCAAAACTCATATTGCGTATTTCCTGAGTTTTTTGTCTGTAAAGCTGAATATCTGATGGTTTTCCGTCTGTAAAAACAAAAAGTAATGGTTTCCAATCACCTTTTTGAGTTTCAGACCCTTTAATGACCTCTTTATTTACTTTTTGAATAACAAAATCAAGACCTGCTCCAGTATTTGTAGGACCACTTTGCGGACAAGTAATTTCAGGAAGTTGAAAGTTTACCAGTTCAGTCAATGGTACTATTTCTTTTACTTCACGATCATAAGTTATGATACTGATCCATAATGAATCTAAGGCCTGGGCATCTGATCGTAATGTGTTGATCATACCGCTCAGAGCGTTATTCAATGCCTGTATGGGTTCGCCATACATAGAACCCGAAGTATCTAATAAAAAATATACTGGTAGTCTTCTCATATTACTTTTAAAAATGTTATAACAATGAAATTACTTAACTTTCAAATGTGTTTTATAATTTGAAAGCATGCTTGTTTTATAGCATAACATCCTTAAAAAGATGTAATACTCAAAAGTGTATTTAATTAAAACGGTAATATAAACTCCGCCTTCTCAAAACTTAAACTACTATGTTTAATTCTGATGGTGGCGGAGGTAATTCTTTTAAATTTGTAAATTCTTTTCCTGAATCTTCAACTTTTGTTGAAGTTACTCCAATAGAAGCGGTTACCCATTGAAAAAACTTTCCTATGCTGGCACTATCAGCTGTGTCAAGACTTACTACATTATCCGTAATTTGTTTCAAAATAGCAGTATCAGCACCACCTCCCGCTGCGCATGCAACTGTATAAGCGGTTTTTACTTTCTTAAATTCATTTAGACCACTTTCCCAATTATCTGTTGGGATTCCGTCAGTCATTATAAATACTAAGGGTTTCCAGTCGCCTTTTTGTTCTGTAGTTGTTTTGGCAACTTCTGTTTCTATTTTATGAGCCAATAATCTTAATGCTTCTCCCAATGCAGTTACGCCTATTGCTTTAAGATCGACCATTTGAAAAGAAGCCAAATCGGTTAACGGAATAATTTGCTGTGCTGTAGTATCGAAAGTAATAACACTTAAAAAAGCAGTTTCAATAGCCTGCGGATTTTGTCTTAATGAACTGATCATCATTTGAACACCATTTTTCACAGCTTCGATAGGCTCTCCGGTCATAGAACCGGATGTGTCTAATACTAAATATACAGGCAGTCTTCTCATGGTAATAATTTATTAAACAGGAATATTATAAGTTGGGGTTTCACTAGTAGTGCTTGCCTGATTATAGCTTTCAAAACCATTGATATTATACGTATTTGTGTTTGCTTCTGGGTCGTGTTGTGTTAAGTGACTCATAACCTCTTGAGTTAAATCTTTTCCTCCTACAATATGATGGTAAACTGCACCAATAGTGTAAATTGGCCCCCATGGTATTCCCCACCAGCCAACAATTAAGTTCAGAAAAACATATCCGTAAGAATACTTAAATGTATTTTCATCAGCTTTGATGAAATAAATATCAGAACTTCTTTTTAAAGTCATTAATATAAATGATATCGTATATGGAAAAATAACAAATTTTCCTCCTTGCTGAACCATGTCTCTAATCTGAGAGACTCTTAGTCCTTCGATGTTTTTGATTTCCATTATAGGTAAGACTGAACAATTTTATGAATAGTCTGACCTAAAAAGGTATCATCTGTAGGGTCACCAATAGCACTGAATTTCCATTCCCCATTACGTTTGTATAATTTACCCATAATGATGGAGCGCTTGTTTACGTACTGACGATCAGCAGAAACATTGTAAGATGCAAATTCTGAAACCACTCTTGTTGGAGTACCTTCATACATTCGGATTTTTGCATACGGAATTTGAGAGAAATCTTCTTTTCCTGCATTGTTTAAAAAGAAAAATATCTGAGTTACTTTAGCATCAACTTTTGAAAGGTCAACGGTAATGATTTCATTATCTAAACCGTCATCTCCACCTGTATCACCTGCAAGGTCATCACCGGTGTGTTTTAGTGCGCCATCAACACTCAATAATTTACCTTTTGGAAGGCCAAATTGCTGTAATACTTCTACTCTGTATAAAGGAGAATACAAATGATCACAAAGTTTATTTTGGTCATCAATTAAAATGCAACTCAAATCCAAATCAATTTCTGTTACATTTTTTGATAATCCTAAGAATCCTTTTGTTTCAATTGCTCCCCAGTTTACACCTACGCAGAAATTTGTTAATGATTCACCGCTTGATTTTCTTAAATCAATCTTTTGCCCTTTTGTTAAGTTAATTGCCATTGTTTTTTATCAGGTTTTAATTAGTTATATTTATTTAAATAATCTTGCAAACCACCTTTCATTCCAATTCCTACTGCTTCAAATTTCCACTCATTATTTCTTTTATAAATTCTTCCAAATTCAACTGCTGTTTCAATGGAAAAATCTTCATCTAGCTCATACTTTACTAATTCAACATTTGCTTGATCTAAAATTCTGATGTATGAATTTCTAACCTGACCAAAATTTTGTCTTCTCGTATCTGCATGGTGAATCGTTACCACAAATGAAATTTCATTTACATCAGGAGATATGTTAGACAAATCAATTTGAATTTTTTCATCATCGCCATCTCCGGCACCCGTTAAATTATCTCCTGTATGCGTTACAGCTCCATCAGGTGATTTCAAGTTATTATAATAAACAAAATGATTATCATTTGGGATTTTACCATTAGCACCAACTAAAAAAACCGAAGCATCTAGATCAAAACCTTCTCCTGTAATGCTTGAGTTACTGTCCCAGCCAAGTCCAACAGTAAATTTTGGTGCATCTATACTTTGTCTTTGACCTTTTTCTAAATTAATCGCCATTCTATTTGTCTTTAATTAATATTAATATTCAACATTGTTTTTAAAATATTGGTCTGCTCATCAACATTTTGTAGATCTTCTAAAAAGTCTACAGATGAAATTTTATTTAAATAATCTTTTAATACCTCTTTTACACTTTCAGGAAGAGATGTTTTAATAGTGCTTAACTCTAATTCTAACATTGCATTCTTATCATTCAATTGTGCAATAATTTCGCCTTTGGCAGAATTATTTTTAGAAAGATTGACTTCTTTTTCAATATTATTTTCAATGAAATAAAAAGACTTTTCATTCCCTACAAAAACGAACTTATCATTAGAGTCTCTAAATTCATACACTTCGATGATTTCATTATTACAGACTAAACCACACAAAAACTTAATTTTAAACTTCAATATATTCAATCTACCTAAGAGCTTTTTCTCAAATCTAACATGCTTATTTTCATAGAATTTCCTATTAACGGCAGTTACTTTTTCATACTGTTCAATATTTATTTCCCTATAAAATTCAGATTTTATTGCATCTGAAAAAGACATGATTTCATTCCAATCAAAAATACTTTGGTTATCTGATGCCAAAATTTGATACAGCTGTTCAATTTTTTTGGACATTCTTTGAGCATGTTCTTTTGACTTCTCAGTGAATTTATCTTCTCCAATTTCAGATTTCAGTTTCGAAATAATATCCTTGTTGATGTAAATTTCGTCTGAAATAAGAGTGTACTGCTGCTCTTTTGATTTTTTGATTTTTTGAAACAAATCAATGAGGCTGCTGGTAAATTGTATGTGAAATAATTCTAATTTATTTATGTCTAATGTCTGGTTTTTTTGAAAAAGAGAATGAATGACTTTTGTTCTTACCAAAACGCCAACAAAATCCTTGTGGTTAAAGAAATTGGACAACAATTTTAAAACCACCAGCTTTCGGTTACTATCTTTTATTATTTGAACGTACCTTTCCTCTTCCTCTTGCATTCAATTATTTCCTTACACTATATTAACTTATAACCCCTTTTTTTAATTCTGCTTCAAGGCTTTGTAATCCAGCATCAAGCTGTCTTCTTGTTTCTGTGCCTTGATCGTGAATTTGTTTTACCTCGGTTAAAGTGTCTATTAATGATTTTGTTGTCATTTTTAAAGTCTCTAAAGACACTATTGTGTTTTCATTTTCTTTAGCCACTTCAATACTGTTTTGTTTCAACATCTCAGCATTTTTCTGCAAAATAGTATTCGTGGTTTCGGATACTTTTCTTTGAATTTCAATGTTTTGTTTTTGTCTTTGAAGTGCCACTGCAAGGGTAAGCTGGTTTTTCCATACAGGCATTGTTGTAGTAAGGATAGACTGCGCTTTTTCTGCAATTGATGTGTTGTTGTTTTGAACAACACGAATTTGAGCCAAAGACTGTAGCATGATGAAACGCACTATTTTCATATCCGCAAGACGTTTGTCCAGACGATTGATAAAATTTCTTTTATCAGCTATTTGATAATCCTGATACTGCGCAGGATTTGATTCCATCACAGCAAGATCTTCGCTTAATTCTTTAAATCGAATCTGACCTGCAATAATATGTTTTTCCATCTCATGAATAAGTCCCACATTGCCGTCAAACATGGTTTGAAGAGCACTGTTATCCTTAACCGAGTTAATCATTCCTGCTTTTACTTTATTACTGATTTTATCAATATTTACAGTAATCTTATCGTATTGTTGAAACAACTTTTTTACATCAACCACTAATTTATTCAGCAATGGAATTTTAGAAAGGAACTTTTTAAACGGTCCCTGATCAAGCTGATCTACATCTACATAATTTAATTCTGTCAACAAATCGTTAATTAAAGTTCCTACTTCACCAGAATTATATGTTCTAACATTGGTTAAAAAAGTATCACTTTGTTTTGCAATCGAATTTTGAATTTCCGCACCGTAATTTAGAATCGAATTGGCATCGTTTTCATTTAACTGATTCGAAATAGATTTGTAATTATTTGCATCAGCTTCAGTAATTGTCGCTAAGTTTACATTTCCATCTTTGTCAATCAAAGAAGTATTTTCTTGAGGAACTAATTGATTTTCTAGCATGACTGATTTTATAAATGATTCTGTTGAATTGTAACAATAGTCTGCTCTAGCTTTTTATCGCTTGTTGGTACTCCAATTGCACTAAATTTCCATTCGTCATTTCTTTTATAAAAAACCCCTAAAACCATAGATACATTTCCTGCAAAATTTGCGTCATTTGCAATATCAAAACGTGCAAATTCTTGGGTAACTCTTGTTGGGGTTCCTTCATAGATACGTATGGATGCAAAAGGAATATCTTTAAAATCCTGTCCTCTAAAACTATTTATAAAAAAGGCAACATGGTTTGCTGCAGGTGTTAACTGAGAAAAATCTAAAGTGATAACCTCGTTATCTAAACCGTCATCTCCATTTAAATCTCCTGTTAAATCATCTCCGCTGTGTTTAATAGCCCGGTCATTTGAAATTAATTTTTTGAAATTAACAGAATCAATATGATTCTTTTTATCATCATAAATAGCACAACTTGCATCTAAATCTACAGCTTCTTTTTTGGTTCCAAAAAGTCCTTTTTTCTCAATTGCACCCCAATTTACACCCACACAAATGTTTTGTAATTTGGTCCCGTTACTTTTTTCAAGATTTATACGTTGCCCTTTTTCTAAATTAATTGCCATTTTATTAGTTATATTTATTTAAATAATCTTCTAATCCACCTTTCATTCCAACCCCCATTGCTTCAAATTTCCATTGTCCATCTTTATTATAAATTCTTCCAAATTCGACAGCAGTTTCAATAGAGAAGTCTTCTTCTAATTCGTATTTAACCATTTCTGTATTATTGCTATCATCTACAATTCTAATAAATGAGTTTCTAACTTGACCGAAATTTTGTTTTCTATTGACAGCATCATGAATTGTAACTACAATACAAATCTCTTTTACGGCAGGGTTTATTTTTGTAAGGTCAATTTTTACTTGTTCATCATCACCTTCGCCGTCTCCGGTTAAATTATCACCTGTGTGAATAACTGATTCGTCCGGCGATTTGAGGTTATTATAAAATATAAAATGAGAATCGGATATGATCTTTCTGTTGTCACCTAATATAAAAACCGAAGCATCTAGATCAAAACCTGATCCTGTGGAACTATTATTAGTATCCCATCCTAAACCTATTGTAAATTTTGGTGCGTTAATATTTTCGCGTTGCCCTTTTTGTAAATTGATAGCCATAGTTTAATCTATTTTTATTACATTAATGTTTGTTTTATAATCTAAAATTTGGTGATAATTGTTACTTATTGCCAAATGAAATAACTCGTTACTTTTTTGGGAAGAGATGTTACTAATTAAGAAACCAAACTCATCTTCATTTAGACTTAAAATGAATTTTACTATTCTTGTGTTGTATTGAAAATAGTCACTATTGATAATTGAAATAATATCCTCAACAGTCTTGATATCAAAATAATTATAATGATTTTCTATTTTAGGATGAATATCTTTATTTGCAAGTTCCGCAAAGTAAATAAAGATGAAATCTCCATTTACATTATATTGATTCAATATTTTGTTTACTGTATGTTCATGACTACCCGTGATTTTGATATCGTCAACAAAAATGCAAAGCTTACCTTCAATAAAATTTCGATCAACGTAGTAAGTATCATTAGATATTAAATTGACTCTTTCATTAAAATCTAAATTTCCATAATCCGTAACATAAGTCTGATTTCGATAAATTTTTGATTCGATACTTGCCATTTTACCATTTTTAAATAAAAAGCTATTTAATTCTTTTTTAAAATAATAGCATAAAAAATTTGATGCAGTTGGTATAGACAGATATGGACTTGGTAAAATAACAATTTCTTTATCAGAAAGTAGTAAATCTCTGAATTGATTTACAAAACCTTCGAAAAGTTCCTTTGCAAATTTTTCTGCATAGAATTTGTCACCAAATTTAAACCGGCTGTATTCTTTTTCTTCAAACGGGCAATTATCTTTTTCAATAATTTTATGTAAGCTATAATTTTTATTCACTTTTAATTTTTTATTAGATGCGCTTCAAACCCAAAATTGATTGCGCCATTATAATCTGCAATACTGTTGTCTCCAATATGCAATATTTCATTTTTCAATACTTTTTTAGAGTTGTTTATTTCATTAAAAACTAACTGAAAAATTTCGTTGTTGGGTTTTGAAATTCCTACCTCATCAGAATAAATTTGAAAAGAAATAGAATCTGTTAATTCATAATATGAGAGCAGCTTTTTTAAACTTTTCCCTTTTATAAATCCGGTATTGCTCAATATATTAATTGTTTTCCCCTCTGCCAAAATCTCTTCAAACTGAAGCTTAATGTCTGGATAAATCAATTCAGGTTTATTCTTTAAAAACAAAACCTCTGTTTCATTATAAAATTCTCCTAATTTCTCTGTTCCATTTGAATTCAAGTTTACGTCTAGAGCGTTTAAAATTAGATAATAAATTTCATAAGTACTTATATTTAACCCTGTTTTTTCATTGATATTATTACACAAAACATCGTAATATCGAACAACCTCATTTACTTTTTCTATAGGTGAATCTATTTCGAAGAAATCTTTAAATAGTAAATTTCTCTTTTTTTTAAATTCAGGATTAGATTTTATTAATGTGAGCCACAAATCAAAAGAAAGATGGCTGTATTTTTTATAGTTTAGTTTCAAAATATTCATTTAAAATATCGAAACAGTAATGTCCCGATTATGTTTGACTGGTTAGTTTTGGTATATTATTTTATTATTTCCCCCGAATAATATTTCTCTAGAAAAAAACCTAAATCTGCTCTATATCCAATACCAGAAGCTTCAAATCTCCATTGATTGTTACGTTTGTACAATCTTCCAAATTCAACACCAGTTTCTATAGAAAAATCTTCATTTAATTCATATTTAGCAATTTCCTGACCATTGGCATCATCTACAATCCTGATATAGGAGTTTCTAACTTGGCCAAAATTTTGTTTTCTTCTTTCAAAATCCTCAATAGTAACTACAAAAAGTACTTCCTGAACATTTTCATCAATTTTGCTAAGGTCAACTTTTATTGCCTCATCATCATCCCCGTCACTATTTCCGCCAGTAGGGTCATCTCCGGTATGTTCTAATGCACCATCAGGAGAGGTTAAATTGTTATAAAAAATAAAGTATTTTTCACCGAGAAGCTTACGGTCACCGTTAATCATTATGGCAGATGCATCCAAATCAAATTCATGACCTGTGCCTTCATTAGGGTCCCAACCTAATCCTATAGAGATTTTTGATAACCCAATGTCAATTTTTTGACCCTTTTGTAAGTTAATTGGCATTTTTTAATTTTTTAATGATTTATTATTTCCGTTACTGTAATTTAATTTGTCTTTTCTAAAAACTCTAAAATTGCAAAATGATTTAGTATTGGAATTATGTAAGTTAGCTTGTAATATCTTTCAAAAGAAATTTCCTTAAATAACTAAAATATTTTTCGGAATTCCTATACCCATTTTTAGTGATTTTTATATTGTCTTTAAACCCTAACCTAAAAGGTTTTACTAAACTTTGTTACCTATAGATATTATACAAATAGCTAAGATAAAAAAATCCAAATGGTTTAAACAAAAAAATATAATTTCATAAGATTTGATGTAGAATTTTGATGAAAAATTTATGTTAGAAGTAGTTATTGTACTAAAACCTTAACATTAAACAGAATTTATTCAATTCTTTGGCAACAAAGTATTTAATTAATAACATATTTTTTGCTCCTATATTTCTAGTTGATAATTCGGTTACATAATTTGATTGTTATGTTCAAGTATGTATTTTCTTTTTTTGAAGTACAATGTAAGTATTTATTAAAAAAATAGTAGCACAAGTCGTTATTGTGAAAATGACACAAGCTTTTTGATATTTTTAGAATTAAAGGAGATGATAAATAAAAAAAGCCTCACATTGCTGTAAGGCTTGAATTTACTGGTGGAGAATATCGGATTCGAACCGATCACCTCTTGCCTGCCAGGCAAGCGCTCTAGCCAAATGAGCTAATCCCCCAAGGAGTGCGCAAATATACTATTTAAATCTACCAAAAAACAAATTTTAAAGACAAATTCATTCTTACAAGGAGTTGATGAATTCCGCATTACTTTTTTTAACTTTACCCAAAAAAAAGTATGATTTCTGAAAACGCAATGGGTTCCTTAGAGACCAGCATCAATAATAGAGTAGCAACGGTAACTTTTAGTCATCCCTCGAGTAACTCCTTTCCAAGAGAACTATTAAATCGTTTAACAGCTGAATTTAGTACATTAGACCAAAAAACAAATGTGTCTGTAATTGTGATTCAAAGTAGTGGTACTGGAGCATTTTGTGCAGGCGCTTCTTTTGATGAACTTCTTGCGGTACAAGATGAGGTCGCTGGTACACATTTTTTCTCTGGTTTTGCAAACTTGATAAATGCCATGCGCAACTGTTCTAAACTTATTATAGGCAGAGTGCATGGGAAAGCAGTGGGAGGTGGAGTAGGAATTGCATCGGCTTGTGATTACGTGATGGCTACGCAGCATGCTGCAATTAAATTATCAGAACTTGCTATAGGAATAGGGCCGTTTGTAATTGAACCTGCTGTGACCCGAAAAATAGGAAAAACAGCTACGTCTGAAATGACTTTGGCGGCACAAGAGTGGAAGTCGGCTGAATGGGCGAAATTAAAAGGGCTATATGCCGTAGTTTGTGACAGTATAGAGGAGCTGGATCTTGAAGTAAGTAACTTTAGCAACACTTTGTCAAGTTATAATCCTCAGGCATTGCTGGAAATGAAAAAAGTACTTTGGGAAGGAACGCAACATTGGGACACACTTTTATTAGATCGTGCCGCTATTTCGGGGAAGTTGGTTTTGTCTGAATTTACAAAAAATGCTTTGGCACAGTTTAAAAAATAGAATGAAATAACGAGTCATTTAAATTCATGATTTAGTATCTCAATATAAAATAGCAAAACCCCCGAAAATTATTTTTCGGGGGTTTTTATTGGGTTACAGTTTTAAAATCAACTCTATTTAAACTGTTTTTTGAGCTGTGTTTTTAGAATATTTGTACCCTGCAAAAATAGCCACTAGTGCCATTGGCAAAAGGTAATCATCTATTGGTGCTGCAGGAGCATCAGTTCCTTCTAGTCCATCGGCTGTACCATCAGTGTCTCCCGGAGTTTGTGCTACCATAGTAACACTAGAGAGTATAAAAAAAGCAACGATATAAAATTGTATTACTATGTTTTTCATGATTTAATTTTAAAATTTTAATTCTAGTATCTGTTTTTATTGGCTACAGCCTAAAAAATAGCTTTTTTAGTTACCGTTTTATTGTCCTCTGAAGTAATTTGGATTAAAACAGCTTGTTTGCTTGCCGTAACGTTTTTGATACTTGCTTTATTTGAATTTACGTCTTTTTGTTCTGCAATTAAAACGCCTCTTATATCAAAAACACGGATGTTTTTGATAGCATTTTTTCCTGTAGATACGTTTAAAGTTCCATTTTGATTGAAGACCATTACGCAATTTTCATCAAAGTTGGGAGTGTTGATATCTAAAGTTTGGTTGTTTTTGAAAGCAATTTCGAAACGGTTTTTAAAAGTGCCCGCTTCACTGGTAAATGTGTATGAACCTGTTTTAAGGTTTTGCTCTGTTCCTGCTTTTAGATCTTTAAGTACAATTTCTTGGTTACCTAAAAACAAACCGTCTACCTTGTCTATAGCAATGGTAAAACTACCTGCAAGTTCTGTTTTAAAACTTAAAGGAACAATGTCACTAGAATCAAATGGTAATCCTTTGGCTTGAATAATAAATTCTTCTCCTTTTAAAGAACTGGTTAGAGCAGTTTCATTATCATTAATGTATCTTCCGTCTAATGTATTGTCAATTTCGCTAGTGGCGCCATCCATGTAAGCAACCATCATTTGGTTCACTGGTTCAGTGCCTTTAGATAGATTCAACCAAATTCTGTTTTTCTCAGTTGTAGTAGTTCTTAGTATTTGGTTTGCAGTATTGGCAGTACGCATTGTATTGGCAAATGCAACAGCATTTGAAGTTGTTTTTACAATAAATCCTTGTCCTACTTGAATAGTTCCGTTTGGCGTGATTCCGCCATTACCTGGTGTTCCAACAGCTCCTGCCATTGTATAAGTGGCGTAAGCAGTTCCTGCAGCAGCATTTGTTTTTCTCCAAAAATACAACGGTTCTGTAAGGTTATTAGCAGTGATAAAAGCATCGGCACTAATGGTAGATGGATACGGATTTCCTACTGCATTAAAAGTTCCTGAAGTCAAACCAGAAACAGATATGTTTCCATTGTTTGGAACCCCTCTAAAGATTCCACCCCAGATAGTTGGAGTGGCAGGATGATCATTTGGAACACGAATTAAATACCCATTTCCTGGTACAAAATCAGTAGTAGCTGGAGTAGCAACGGGTACGTAGATGTTTGAAGCTGGATTGTAAGTATAAAAACGATTATCTAATGTACTTGGTGAAAAAGCTTTTAATTTTTGACCGTTTACTGGTGAAGACCATAAACTGTAATCTAAAAGCATTAGTGAAGCTCCGTTTCGGTTGATAGTTATAGCGCCAGTATTGGTATCGGTAGTCCCATTTTGGATAAGATTTGCATTATTTTCGAGAACGAATGAAGATTCTGTACCGTTATTAAATAAATTATTTGCCACAGAAAGATTATTTCCTGATTTCACTGTTACTGTACTTCCAGAGTCAATGGTTAAATTACCAGCAAGACCTCTATTGCTGTTGATGTTGATGCTACTGCTGTTTAGAGTCACGTTATTAGGAATCCCAACCCCAGCTGTTGTTGCATTGCCGGTCCATTCGTTTCCTACATTGGCACCGCCAATAACGCTATTGTATACTAGACTTGACGCAGCACCATAAGTAGGAGCGGCACCTGCAAGTAATCCAGTTGAATTTAATCGTAGTGTCCCATTGATAGAAGGTGTGCCTGAAAGTGTAAGGGTTCCGTTTGTTGCTAATGTAGCCCCAGCATTTACAGTAGTACTTCCTAACAATGTTTGAGATTGGTTAAAAGTAACTCCGTTTGTATTTGCTATGATTGCATTTGTATTTGCATTAAAATTAAGTGTACCTGCATTGTTGATGGTTTGAGCATTTGTACCATTAAAAGTTAATGATCCAACAGCCGTTGCAGGATTAAAAGATAATGTTTGTCCTGCAGCAACACTAATATTTCCTTTTATTGAAACTGCTGAGGTAAGATTTATGTTAAGAGCACCTGTGGTAATTGTAAGGTTGTCTATGGATAAAGCCCCTGTTCCAGTAGAATTTTGACTAAATCCAGTTGCTGCAATTTCAAGGTTTGCATAGGTTCTTCCAGAAAAAGCTGGCCCTTGATTTGCAATTAATTTAAATAAACTTCCTGTTTGAAAAACTACTACTGATGCAGGTTGAGTTTTTTGAAAAGGGTTTGAACCAGCTGCCTGAATAAAAGTAGATCCACTTGCAAATATAACACTGTTGCTTGTTCCACTACCAAAAATGTTACCTGTACTATTTGTACTTTGCGTAAGTGTTGCACCATTTGTGAAAGTTAAACCACTTGCATCAGCAGCAGTTATGGTGTTTGTAGTATTTGCTGTTGCGCTTGAAAATGTCATAGAACCGGCAACGATTCCAGTTGCTCCTGTGCCAATAGCAATAGTCAAAGGGAAAGCACCTCCTGTAATGGCCACGTTAAGTTGAGAACCACTTTCAACAGAAAAATCTGCTCCGCTTAGACCGTTAGTGATGGTTAGTATTTTTGCGGGTGTAGCTGATGTGTTTAAAGTTACATTAGTATTTGTCGCAACTGTAAGACCTCCTATAGTTTGTGTAGGTACATCGGTTACGGTAGTTGTAGCACCGTTATTGAAAACTAAAATATCATTTGCTGCTGGCGTATCTCTGCTAGGGGACCAGTTTGCTGCAAGACCAAAAGAGGCGCTACCTGTTTGGTTCCACGTGTAGGTAGTTTGTGCGTTAAGTGATGAACTCAGGCTCAAGCCCAAAAAGGTGAGTAACACAAACAAAACATTGTTGAGTAAAGTTTTTTTCATAGAAAAAGTAATAAATAAGTGTTAGTTAGTTTCATTCAAATAATTAAAATAAGGATAGGCATTCTATAATCACAGAGCGCGTATTCTCATATTATTTACTTTTAAATATTTGAAGGCCAAATATATTACTAATAATATTGACAACGCAATCGGTATGTTAATTTATTGTAAATTTTGGTCGGATTTAACGTGCCATTTTACGGTATGGTTTTTTAAAACTTTTGGTTTTATTAGCATTCAAGTGGTTTGATGAACAAAGCTTTTACTACAAGTCAAAAAATCACTAAATTTGCCTTAAAATTAAACTCCGATGAGCAATATCAGAATTACAAAACAATTTAGTTTCGAGACCGGGCATGCCTTGTATGGTTACGATGGCAAATGCAAAAACGTACACGGACACAGTTATAAATTGTCAGTAACGGTAATTGGGTCTCCAATTACTGACCGTTCTAATGTGAAATTCGGAATGGTAATTGACTTTACGGATTTAAAGAAAATTGTAAAAGAAGAAATTGTAGATCAGTTTGATCACGCCACCGTTTTTAACGGAACAACACCTCATATTGAGCTGGCTAATGAGTTGATCAACCGTGGGCATCACGTAATTTTGGTGGATTATCAACCCACAAGTGAGAACATGGTTATTGATTTTGCGCAACGCATCAGTAATAGACTTCCAGAAGGTATTGCGCTTTTTTCTTTAAAATTACAAGAGACCGAATCCTCTTTTGCAGAATGGTATGCCAGTGATAATGTAAAATCCATTTTGTAACTTCATGCAATTACCCAACAACAAAAAAATATATTTTGCGTCTGATCAACATTTTGGTGCTCCTACGCCTGAGCTGAGTTATCCACGAGAACAAAAGTTTGTAGCGTGGCTTGATGAAATTAAAAGTGATGCCGAAGCTCTTTTTTTATTAGGCGATTTATTTGATTTTTGGTTCGAATATCAAACGGTTGTCCCAAAAGGTTTCATCCGTGTTTTGGGTAAACTTGCAGAACTGCGAGATAGTGGCATTCCTATCTATTTCTTTGTGGGAAATCACGATTTGTGGATGGCCGATTATTTCCAGAAGGAATTGAATATTCCTGTTTTTCATGACAATCAAGAATACACTTTTGGAGATAAAACATTCCTTATTGGCCACGGAGACGGAAAAGGCCCTGGTGATAAGGGTTACAAACGCATGAAAAAAGTGTTTACCAATCCGTTTTTCAAATGGCTTTTCAGGTGGTTGCATCCGGATATTGGCGTGAAATTGGCACAATATTTATCGGTCAAAAACAAACTGATTTCAGGTGATGAAGATGTGACTTTTCTTGGCGAAGACAAAGAATGGCTTATTCTGTATTCCAAAAGAAAATTAGAAACCAAGCACTACAATTACCTTATTTTTGGTCACCGCCATTTACCGATGAAAGTTTCTGTAGGTGAAAATGCAGAGTATGTCAACCTAGGAGATTGGATTGTATATTTTACCTATGGCGTTTTTGATGGTGAGAATTTTGAAATTAAAAAGTACGATAAGTAATCATTTCCCATCCTAATTGGGTTAACAGTCATGTAAATATTAGTGACTGGATACTAATTTTAATCCAATGATGGAGCTTATTAAGGTGGTGATGAAAAATATCCTCCAGAAATCAGCGGGTTCTTTGAATATAAAAACCCCAACAAGAACGGTTCCTACTGCGCCAATTCCTGTCCAGACGGCATAAGCAGTTCCTATGGGTAATGTCTGTGAGGCTTTATAAAGTAATAACATGCTTATGGATAAGCACACTAAAAACCCTATCAACCATACTATTGCTGTAGTACCTGAATTTTCTTTGGCTTTGCCCAAACAAGTTGCAAAACCTATTTCAAAAAGACCTCCAATTACCAGTAAGACCCAATTCATAATTATTGCTTAACAATTAAGACCGAAGGAACGCCACTCAACCAAGTACTTCTTGAATCAACAAGTGCTTTCCAGCTCTCAAGGCTAATAAGCATTAAATCTTGCTGATCTAAGAAATCTTTTTTGATAATCTTTTCGGTAATAACACTGATGTTGTTCGGGAATTGTTGTTCTAGTGACTGGATGGCGCTATTCATCACAAAATTAGTAGTTAATCTTCCATTGACATCTAAGAGTATAATTTTGCAATTATTATTGTAAATTAATTTTTGAACATAGTCCATTAAAAAATAATCTTCGGAACTAAAAACAGGTATGAAAACTTGGTTTACTTGTTGTAGATCTTTATCAATAAGAATTCCAATAGGCATTTTGGTTTTGGATATGATTTGTCTTGTTCTCTCATCAAATGGTGAATTTTCAAACAAGCCTTCTTTACCTGTAAACTTATCTATTAAACGGTCAGGGTTAATGATTCTAGTGGTAAACCCAATCACTTTCCCAAGGATGGTACCTTCAAAAATAGATTTTCCTAAACCTATTAGCAATAAATCATAATCTCCTTGATTAGCAACATCGGCAATTTCGGTTTCAATATCAGTAGTTGCCTTGAAAATGGTAGTGATTTCTTGTTTTAGAATTTGAGATTCTTCAACCAAAGGGTGAAAACTGTTTTTTTCTTTATCCTCTAGGTTAAAACTATGTACTTCATCACTCAGAGACAGGTGCATAACGGTAACAGCAGTGTTTTTTTGTTTTTTTACTAAGCTATTTGCAATTCGTAGCAGTGATTTTCCTTTTTCATTGTTCCCAAAAGAGATCAGTATTTTAAACTTGGAATCATCTGATAGTTCAGCTTGTTCGGGACCATCTTTTGTGTCAAAAATATAATTAATAAGATCTAGTGCCGGTCCTGTCATAAATGTAGTTACGAGTGCCATAATAACCATCATTGTAAAAACTTCGGGTGTAAGTACTTTTAGTTCAAGACCTATGTTCAATACAATTAACTCCATCAATCCTCGGGTGTTCATCAAGGCGCCAATGGTTAAGCTGTCGCGCCAACTTTGCCCCACAAATTTAGCTGCTAGTGCGCTTCCAAAAAACTTACCTACAACCGCCACAAGAATAATGAAACCAGTTATTTTCCATAAAAAGGGATCGTTTAAAAGACCAATTTCGGTTTTTAATCCTGTGAATACAAAGAATAATGGTAATAGTAAAATTAGGGCAACATCTTCTACTTTTTCTATAAATATGGTTCTAAATTTAGGTACGTCTGGCATAATAGCTCCTGCCATAAAAGCCCCAAAAAGAGCATGGATTCCAATCACTTCAGTTGCATAAGAGGATACAATTAATACCAAAAAAAAGATAGCTACAACAGGTTTTACAATACTGTCTTTAGTTCCATATAAATCTCCAATTCTCTTTAAGAAAGGTTTTACGATATAGATCATTGCTGCAACATATAGTACTGCAAGCATGATAATGTATAGTGAACTAACAAATGTTCCCGCTTTTACAATTGCAATTACTACTGCTAAAATACACCAAGCAGTAATATCATCTGCTGCTGCGCAAGTAATTACAATAGCGCCTAATTTTGTCTTGTGTATGCCTCTTTCTTGGACAATACGTGCTAGTACTGGAAAAGCAGTGATGCTTAGTGCAATACCCATGAATAAACTGAAAGATAAAAACTTAACGCCTTCTGGAGCAAATTGATTGTAAACAAAATAGGCGAGTCCTATACCTAGCGTAAACGGAATAATAATACTAGCGTGGCTGATTACTATGGCTTCGTTAGCTTTGTTTTTTAAGACTTTTAAATCCAGCTCCATACCTATTACAAACATAAAAAGGATAAGTCCTATTTGGCTTAAAAATTTTAAATTTCCTAGAGAAGCGACTGGAAATAATGCAGCAGATACTTCAGGGAAATATAAACCCAATAAAGACGGTCCCAAAACAATACCTGCAATAATTTCTCCTATTACGGAGGGCTGACCAATTTTTTTGAAAATCCATCCAAATATGCGTGCAACTAGAATGATAGTTATGATTTGCGCTAATAATATGGCTAATGGATCCTGAAAATTATGAAGCATAGAGGCAATGAAATCACCCCAAGATCCTTTGTCACTAATTGGGGATACAATTGTTTCATTAGCTTCGAGTGTTTTTCCTTTATTGATAATGAGATACATCAAAAAGAGAAACACGCCAGTCACAACAAAGTAAAAAATTGAGTTTTTATATTTTTTCATAGTGTTGTGGATACAAATTATTTTTTTAATTATGACAAAGATGGTAAAACCAAATGTATAAATTTTACAGTTTAAAATTAATTAATTGTAAATATAAAAAACAACCGTTAAAATCCAGTAAACACAAGAAAAACTTTTGATTATACCTCACGATTTGTAGTCGATTTAATTACCTTTGTGCCCGATAAATAGGAAATATGATCAAGTGGTTTAGTTTGGGATTTTGGGAGTTAATTGCTCGTATTGTCCTTAGAAATAGAATTTTAATGCTGTCTATTATTGCTATAATTACGGCACTTTTAGCATTACAATGGAAAAATATTCATTTTACTTTTACTGAAGCAAATTTATTGCCTAATGACAATATTGTAAACGTTGAGTACGATGCTTTTTTAAATAAATTTGGAGAAGAAGGGAATCTTGTCATTATAGGTGTTAAAGATGATGCTATATTCACCCCAAAGGCATTCGCTTCTTGGTCTAGAATGATGAATTCTTTAAAAAATGATGCCGCTGTAGATCTTGTGGTATCTCTTAATGATTTAAAAAAGCTTCAAAAAAATGAATCCCTGGAAACCTTTGAGTTGGTTCCCTTTATTGACCAAAATAGAACTTTAGATCCTGCCTATTTACAATCCATTAAAAAGGAGCTTATCAATGATATGCCTTTCTATGAGGGTTTGCTATTTAATAAAAGATCAGGAAGTATTCGTTCTGCGGTATACATGGACAAGAAAATTGTAAACACAGCTGCTAGAAAAGATTTTATTTTAGAGAAACTAGTCCCTGCAGTCGAAGTTTTTGAGAAAGAAACAAGAATTGATTTGCGAGTTTCGGGGATGCCGTACATCAGGACCTTAAATGCAAAGACCATTACTGATGAAATTAGCATTTTTATAGGTGCTTCTTTACTGGTAACTTCATTGCTTTTCTTTTTCTTTTTTAGAAGTTTTAGAGCCACCTTAATATCTATGATTATTGTAATTATTGGTGTGATGTGGTCTTTTGGGTTTTTAGGATTGTTGAATTATGAAATTACGGTTTTAACGGCCTTAGTTCCCTCTTTAATCATCGTAATTGGAATCCCGAATTGTATTTTCTTGACCAATAAGTATCATCAAGAATATAAAATTCACCATAATAAGGCTAAAGCATTACAACGTGTTACTACAAAGGTAGGAATGGCAACTTTAATGACTAATCTTACAACAGCCATAGGCTTTGCAACCTTTATTGCTTCAAACAATCAATTGTTATTAGAGTTTGGAGTGGTAACATCTATCAATATTATGGCGCTTTTCTTTTTGTGCATTATAGTAATCCCTATTTTTCATAGTTTTATTCCAGCACCAAAAGAGCGTCACATTGAGCACTTGGATCGCAACTACGTTAAAGTTTTCATGGATTGGATTTTAAGAAATGTAAAATACAATCGATTTTCTATTTATGTAGTAGCTGTATCGTTATTAGTAGTGAGCATTATAGGGATATATGAAATGCGAATTTCGGGAAGTTTAATAGAGGACATGCCTAAGAAAGAAGCCTTTTTTGAGGATATTGTTTTTTTTGAAAAAGAGTTTGACGGAGTGATGCCACTTGAAATTATGATTGATACCAAGCGCAAAAAAGGGGTTATGAAATTGTCTACCCTGAAGCGAATGGAGGAACTTGAGGAAGCTATTGATGAGGTTCCAGAATTGTCTAAGCCCATTTCTATTGTCAATTTGGTTAAATATTCTAAGCAAGCGTATTACAACGGTAATCCCGATTATTACGAATTACCTAGCTCACAGGAACAATCTTTTATTTTATCGTATGCTAAAAATTCGACTAAAAATTCGAAAGATAATGTGATGAAAAGCTATGTGGATGCAACCGGTCAATATGCCCGAATTACTACTTTCATGCGTGATGAAAGTGGCGATAAGATTGCTAAAATAGAAGCTGAAATTCGCAAGAAGGCAGACAAGATTTTCCCGGCCAATCAATATAAAGTAACCATTACAGGAAAAGCTTTGGTTTTCCAAAAAGGAACGGGTTACTTGCTAGATAATTTACTTTCTTCGCTAGCATTTGCTTTTTTGTTAACGGCACTTTTAATTGCATTTATGTTCCGTTCGTTCAAGATGGTTTTGGTTTCTATTATTCCAAATTTACTTCCGTTGATGCTTACCGCTGGATTGATGGGTTTTTTGGATATACCATTAAAACCGTCAACGATATTGGTTTTTGGAATTGCGTTTGGACTTTCAGTAGACGACACCGTCCGATTCTTGTCGCAATATCGAGAAGAACTAAAGAAAAACAACTGGAAGATTCGCAAATCAGTGTATGCCACTTTTACGGATGCGGGCTTGAGTATGTTTTATACCTCTATTGTATTGTTCTTTGGTTTTTCGGTATTTATGTTGTCTAGTTTTGGAGGTACAATTGCCCTTGGAGGATTGATTTCCTTGACATTATTGTTCGGGATGCTGTCTAATTTAATGTTACTACCTGCTTTAGTGCTCACCTTAAATAAAACATTGGCAAATGAACAAGATTTTATTGAGCCTAAAATTGACATCATTGAACCTAGTGATGCAGAAATTGACGAATTAGAACAAAAAAAATAAACTATATCACTATTTGAATTTCACTTTATGCTTTATGATCTTGGTTTTGCAAGGCCACGATCGTAAAGTACAATACTGCCTGCAACAGATACATTCAAACTTTTCTCTGATTTGAATTTGACCAAATGATGGCATTTGGCGATAGCAGCCTTAGAGAGTCCGTTATCCTCAGCTCCTAATAAATAAACACAGCGCCTTGGGTGTTCGAATGTTTCTAAATCTGTAGCGCGTTCATCAAGTTCTACGCCTACTAAGCGAGCGCCTTTGGGTAAGTTGTTGTAGAAATCTTCAAAATTTTCGTAATGAAAATAGGGTAAAGATTTTACAGCATTGTGCGTATCACAAGCTTGTTTGGCATATCGATTTCCTATGGTGAAAATATAACTTGCACCCAGGTTTTGTGCGGTGCGCCACAATACACCAAGATTTTCAGGTGTTTTACCATTTTGGATGCCAATGCCGAAATACTCTGTTACAAAATTGTCGTTCATGCCGCAAAAATACAAAGTGTTTGTAGGTTAATCAAGTTTTTAATTTGATTAAGGAAAACTTTCAAAGTACCACTATCTCACTTATGATTTGATCGTCTATCAATGCTACTCTTAAATCATAATTATCTGGAAAAAATAATCGTATTTATTATAAAAGATTAGCATAACCACTTTTTTTGATGATTTTGTAAAAAAATACATATTTTCGCCAAAAAAAATAATCTTATGAAATTAAAATTTTTACTTCTCTTCTTGTCATCGTTATTTTTGGTAGCATGCAGCAGTTCAGATGAGTCTACAAGCACCAAAACATTTCGCTTTCTTGACTTGGATCAAGATGTATTTCTTCAAAAATCGCAACCATCAGAAATTTCATTTTTGGCTTTAGATTTTGATACTGATTTGTCACATTGGGACATCAGTCTGGCAAATGACAATAACAGTATTGATTGTTCAATAAGTAAAATAGAACAAACTGGCTCAGGTTACAATAATACTTCTAGTCGAGCGCAACGCATCTTTTTAAAAACTGCAACATTACCTTCAGGATATTATACCTTGATTGTCAAAAATAAAATTTCCAATCAAACATTCTCGGAAACTTTTAAAGTTGTTCCTACTGTTTTTAACTCGATACAACACGAATCAATCACCTCCTATCATTTTGAACCAACACCGAGCAACAATAATATTCTGTTTTTTCAGGGTGCAACGTATTCTATTGATGATTTAGCTATTGGAGCTGGAATACAGAGTGTAACACTTGAAAATCGAGAAATGTTTGTGAACAGCAGTATCAACTTTTCAATAGTGAACAACAAAGTAGTTTTTAAAATTCCGACAGCTGTAAATCCTGGTAATTACTTTTTAGCTGTAAAAAATATAAATGGAACAACGACTTACTTTAGTTATGACTTGCTGGTTGTTGCAGAAAAAAAGCCGGTAATTACTGGTGTAAACAAAACTGTTTTAAGTTCGGGCGAGTCATTAATTATCACCGGAACAAATTTAAGGTATTTATTAAATGAAGATGCTTTACCATCTCAGGGCTTACTTAAAGTGAGAGTGCCACTATGGCTAGCGTTTACTAATTTTAAAGGAACAGGTCATTACATATTTGATGTATATGCTAATAACTCACCGGATTTTAAGATAAATGAAGCGGGGACTCAAATAACTTTTGATGTACCCAAAAAGGCAAATGCAAATTATTTTAATGATTTTCCAACAAATAGTTTTTTTGAAGGCACTATTACTATTTTAAGTGGTCCATTTAAGAGTAGCCCCATCAATGTCAAGCTAAATTACAACTAATTAGAAAATTTTTACTTACTAATATACAAACCACATCTTTTTTAGATGTGGTTTTTTTGCATCATTACATTTGGGATGAAGCCACCTCTTAGTGAATTTTTCAACTTTGAATAACCATAATGTGGCATGCAAATATTCAATAAAACTGGGTTTTTAGCTTTTTTTAATAGATTATGCAACAAGAATCATGATCATTATTTTTAAACACAATTTATTATTTTGCGGAAGTATGAATCTTTGCAAATTGCTTACCAAACTCATATTTTTCGCTCCTCAAAGCGACAAAAGTAAAGTAAAATATTCTTATTAAAATATGGCCTAGCCCCGATAGCAGCGGCATCCTTTTATCTCGTTTTTAAGAACGAGATAAAAGATAAAGCAAATAGCGGGAAGCAGCTCCTGATTAACTTAAATATATTTTGAAACTTGAATGGTCAATACTTTAAATATTCATAGCATAACTATACTTTATAATTCCTTACGAGCGAAAATCACTTAATGTAAAATAGTAGCGTAAACTCTTAAAACATAAAAAAAACTAATTTTAAAATTAATACCTGCTGTGTGTATTTCAGCATTATTATAAAATTGACAAAGCAAATATTCCTACAAATTTTACACTAACTCATAAATAAAATGTACTTTTAATTTCTTTTTTAGATTTATGCTATGAATAAATTTTTTGTGTTTTTGCTATTCTCATTTTCTCTATCAATATATGCTCAGGGCGAGGCTAATATTTGGTATTTTGGTGAACGTGCAGGATTAGATTTTAACAGCGGTACTCCAGTTGCATTAACTAACGGAAAACAGACTACTTATGAAGGTTCTGCAACTATATCAAACAGTGCTGGTCAATTGTTATTCTATACTGATGGTGTATCTGTTTATAATAAAAGCCATCTCTTGATGGAAAATGGAAGCGATCTAAGAGGTAATAATACCAGCACACAATCTGCTATAATAGTAAAAAAGCCTAAATCTTCCACGATTTATTATATTTTCACCTGTGATGCTAAAGGGAGTAATGAAGGAATAAAGTATTCTGAAGTAGATTTATCTTTAAATGGGGGATTAGGAGCTGTTACTTCCAATAAAAATATTCTATTATTCACGCCAACTACTGAAAAATTAACAGCAGCATTAAATAGAACGGGAGAGGGAGTATGGGTCATTACTCATGGATATGGAAGTAATAATTTCTACTCATTCTTTGTAGATAACTCAGGAGTAAATTCTATCCCAGTTATTAGTAGTGCTGGTGTGGAAGTAGCAGGAGCTCAAGATGCTATTGGAAGCATGAAAGTGGCTCCAACAGGTGATAAATTAATTTGTGCTAATTTATCAAGTTTAACCGAACTGTTTAATTTTAATAACCAAACTGGTGTCGTTAGTAATCCTCGATTGATTACGAATAAACCAAATACTTATGGTGTAGAATTTTCACAATCTGGAAAAATTGCATACCTAACAACCGGAAATGAAATTCCTAAGAAGTATGAACTGAACCAATATGATTTAACAGCTACTAATATCCCCAGTTCTGAAATCAATTTAGTTACTACAATCTACAGGGAATCTAGCCCACTTGCCTTGCAGTTAGCTCCTGACGGGAAAATCTATGTAGCCAATGACCTAGTTCCTTATTTAAGCGCTATTGCTAACCCTAATGTTTTGGGTATTGGATGCAATTTTCAATTAAAAGCTGTTGACCTGAAGGGTAGACTCTCGTATGCTGGTCTTCCTCAATTTACACCATCTAATCTTCAAGTCACCATAAAAATACAAAATAACTGTTTGGGCGATAGCGCTTCTTTTTCATTAGATAGCAATCGAGAAATTATTGCCGCGCAATGGGATTTTGGTGATGGCAATTCCTCCACTGATCTCAATCCTAATCATTTTTATTCATCAATAGGAAATTACACCGTTTCCGTAAAAGCAACATCGAATACAGGTGTAATAACAGAAACTAAAAACATTGTTATTTACGAAGTTCCTTCAGCCTCTCAACCACAAAATATCTCAATATGTGATAACAATAATGATGGTTTTCATGCTTTTGATTTGACATCTCAAAATGCTGTAATACTTAACGGTCAAGATCCCAATTTATATAAGGTTGATTATTATGTTAATGCTGCTGACTATAATGATAATTTAGCCATAAATAGCCCATCTACATACACAAACACAACAGCCTACTTACCACAAACGATAATTGCTTCAGTAACAAACAAAGCTAATCCGTCTTGTAAAAGCAGTACTTCATTTTCAATTTCTGTTAATGAAAGACCTATTCCAGAAATTTCCACTGCTATATCAAACTATGTAGTTTGCGATAATGCGAGCATTGGCAATGATACTGATGGACGTGTTTTATTTGATTTAACTCAAAAATCTTCAACAATTTTAAAGGGACAGTCAGCGACTCAGTTTTTACTTAGTTATTACAAAGACATTGCTTTGACGCAAAATATTGCAGCGCCATCATCTTATGCAAATACCAATGCAACGGAAACGATTTATGTAAAAATGTATAACAAAAATGATCCAATTTGTTTTGCAACAACATCTTTCAACATACAAGTGAATGCATTACCTACTATCAATCAAAATGTTGATTTAAAACAATGTGACGATGATATTAATGGATTTACTGTTTTTAATTTAGAGGAAGCAATCCCAAAAATAACAGCTAATGCTACAAACGAAAGCATCACTTTTTTTTCAAAACAAATTGATGCACAAAATAATCGCAACCCAATAACTAATCCCACTAATTATAGCAATCAAATAATCAATAACGATATAGTTTATGCACGAATTTCAAACTCCAATGACTGTTCTAAAATTGCAACAATAAACCTAATAGTTTCTACAACGCAAATTCCGATTAATTTCGTTAGAAATTTTACAGTTTGTGATGATGCCGTTTTGGGTACCAATACAGACGGTATTTCTAGTTTTGATTTTAGTAGTGTAAATAAGGAAATAAAAGATCTTTTTCCTATAGGACAGCAACTAGACATTACCTACTATCGCAATCTTAATGATGCTTTAATAGAAAAAAATTCAATTTTAGATATTGTAAATTACAGAAATACAGGGTATCTCAATTCACAAAAAATTTATGTTCGAATTGATAGTAAACTTAACAATGATTGTTTGGGTTTAGGTTCTCCTATTCAGTTAACTGTTGAATCAATACCGGTAATGCAACCTATTAAGGAAATACAATGTGATGACAACCACGACGGCTTTTTTGCTTTTGACACCTCTACAATTCAAACTCGATTATTGAATGGTTCAACTAACTTCACTTTGAAATACTTTGATGAAAACAATAATTCTTTATCAAGTCCGCTACCCAATCCTTTTGTAACTCGTTCGCAAATAATAAAAGTAGAGGCAACCAACAATTCAATGACTGCTTGTTCCTATGAAACAAAATTAGAATTCGTGGTTTCGGATTTACCAGAAGCCTCTCCTATTCCGTCCAATTTATTAATTGTTTGCGATGATGAAATCGATCCCACACAGCAAGACGGAAAATATGCTTTTGACACTTCGACCTTTCAAAATACCATTTTGAGAGGTCAAACAGGAATGATAGTCAAGTATTATGATGCTAGTAATAATTTACTTTCAAGTCCATTGCCCAACCCGTTTGTAACCAGCTCACAAAATATAAGAGTAGAGGTAATTAATTCAAATAATGCGAACTGTAAAGCAACAATGACTATACCATTTGTAGTTCATTCATTACCGCCAATAAACTTGACTGGTGAGGAACGACTTTGCAGCAATATTAGGAATTCTACCAAAGTAATCAATGCTGCCCTTGTTGATGAATTATTAATAGATAATTACACTTATGAGTGGACTTATAACGGAAATATCATCAGCGGCGAAACAGAATATACTTTAACAATTGACAAAACAGGAACCTATACCGCGAAAGCAACTAGTGTTGACGGATGTTCTAGAACTAGAATAATTATAGTTTCTGCATCTAATATTGCTAAAATAGAAAACATAAAAATAGAGGATCTTACTTCTACTAATAGTATCCAGGTTTCCGCAACGGGTACAGGTGACTATGTATATGCCTTGGATGACGAAAATAGCTACTATCAATCAGAAAATCTTTTTACTAATGTTAGTGCAGGAATGCATACGGTTTATGTAAAAGACTTAAATGGCTGCGGTATTACCTTGCAAGAAGTAGCAATACTTGGAATACCCAATTTCTTTACTCCAAATCAAGATGGGTTAAATGATTATTGGAATATAAAAGGCGTCAACAATACCTTTAATGCTAAAACAATTATTCATGTTTTTGATCGATATGGTAAATTAATAAGCAAATTAGATCCCTTAAATCAAGGTTGGGATGGAAACTTTAATGGGCGACCTTTGCCTTCTGATGACTATTGGTATACGGTAGTACTAGAAGATGGTAGAATTTTGAAAGGACATTTTACCTTGAAAAGATAAAACAACAAGCACAATAGGCTAAAAATTAAACTTTAATTTGTATTTTAGGCAGTAAGCCAAATTTTTAATTAATTAGAGATTTGTCAATTCCGATACTCTTTAGCACCAATTACTTCACCGTACTCTTAATTACATAGGTATTCAGTGAACTGCGTTTGTAGCGGCATCCTTTTATCTCGTTTTTAAGAACGGGATAAAAGATAAAGCGAATAGCGGGAAATAGCTCCTCATTCCTGAATTTTACACAAGGACTTTTCAAACAAATCATTTATATTTGCAGTTCAGTCACGAGACAATTTTTAATATCAACAATTCACATAAAATGAGACATACAAAAGTTAAAGACTTACTAAACAGTACAACGACGCTTCATGAAGTAAATGCAAAAGGATGGGTGAGAACTTTTAGAAATAATCAATTTATCGCGTTGAATGATGGTTCAACTATCAATAATATTCAATGTGTGGTGGATTTTGAAAATACGCCAGACGAAACTTTAAAACGTGTTACAACTGGAGCTGCAGTATCTGTAACGGGAACTTTGGTAGAAAGCAAAGGAGCAGGTCAAAAATTTGAAATTCAGGTTACAAAATTGGAAATTTTAGGAGACTCTGATCCGGAGAAATTCCCAATGCAGCCTAAAAAGCACTCACTAGAATTCTTGCGTGAGAATGCGCATTTGCGTGTGCGTACGAATGCTTTTGGAGCTATTATGAGAGTTCGTTCTGTACTGTCTTATGCCGTTCACAGCTATTTTCAAGAGAAAGGTTTTGTGTATGTGAATACGCCTATCATCACCGGATCTGATGCTGAGGGTGCTGGTGAAATGTTTAAAGTTACGGCTTTGCCATTTGACGGAACACCAAGAACCGAGGACGGGAAAGTAAATTACAAAGAAGATTTCTTTGGAAAAGAAACCAACTTGACAGTTTCTGGACAATTAGAAGGAGAAACTTTTGCTATGGCTTTGGGTCAGATTTATACTTTTGGACCAACATTTAGAGCTGAAAACTCAAATACTTCGCGACACCTTGCCGAGTTTTGGATGATTGAGCCAGAAGTGGCGT
This sequence comes from Flavobacterium sp. GNP011, assembly GCF_056428925.1. Classification (NCBI taxonomy): domain Bacteria; kingdom Pseudomonadati; phylum Bacteroidota; class Flavobacteriia; order Flavobacteriales; family Flavobacteriaceae; genus Flavobacterium; species Flavobacterium sp. GNP011. The sequence continues at coordinate 403,744 of NZ_JBWJVJ010000001.1, forward strand.
TCAATGATTTGAATGACAACATGGATTTGGCTGAAGATTTTATTCAGTACGTGATAAAATATACTTTAGACAATTGTTCAGAGGATTTGAAATTTTTAGAAGGAAGACTTTTAGAAGAAGAAAAATCAAAACCACAAGCTGAGCGCAGCGAAATGGCTTTGCTAGAAAAATTGAATTTTGTTTTAGAAAATAATTTCAAGCGCGTTTCGTATACGGAAGCTATTGATATTTTAAGAGATTCTACACCAAACAAAAAGAAAAAATTCAATTATATCATCAACGAATGGGGAGCTGATTTACAAAGTGAGCACGAGCGTTACTTGGTGGAGAAACACTTTAAATGTCCGGTAATTTTGTTTGATTATCCAGCCAATATCAAAGCGTTTTACATGCGTTTGAATGACAATACAGAACCAGGAAAAGAAACCGTTCGCGCTATGGATATCCTTTTCCCTGGAATTGGAGAAATAGTAGGAGGATCTCAGCGTGAGGAGCGTTTTGATGTTTTAGTCGAAAAAATGAAAGCCTTAGGAATTGATGAAGAAGAATTGTGGTGGTACTTAGACACTCGAAGATTTGGATCAGCGGTTCACTCTGGTTTTGGACTTGGGTTTGAAAGATTGGTACTGTTTGTAACAGGAATGACCAACATTCGTGACGTAATTCCTTTCCCAAGAACACCAATGAATGCGGAATTTTAATTAAAAGGTTCTAAGGTTCTAAGCCACAAAGGTTCAAAGTTTAAAATAGAAAAACAAAAAATAATTATAATTCGTCAAAATACATTACTTAGTAACTTTGTTACTCAGTAACTCAGTACCTTTTTTTATGCTAAAGCAATTCTTAAATTTAAAATTATCACAAAAATTATCTCCACAGCAAATCCAGCTGATGAAGTTAATACAATTGCCTACGCAAGCTTTTGAACAACGTTTGTTAGAAGAAATGAACGAGAATCCTGCACTGGAATCAGGGAAGGAAGAAGATGAATACGAAAAAGATGAGTTCGAAAACGAAGATTACGATGATTATGACGATGCCGAATCAGAACGAATTGATGCCGAAGATATCAATATAGATGAGTATTTAAGCAACGATGAAACACCGGATTATAAAACACAAACCAGCAATTACAGTGACGATGATGATGATCGCGAAACACCATTTGCTGCGCCAATTAGTTTTCACCAAGATTTAATCAATCAGTTGAATACTTTTATCTTAAATGATGAAGAGCGCGAAATTGCTGAATTTTTGGTTGGAAGTATTGATGATATGGGTTATATCCGCCGTAGTATAGCGGATATGGTTGATGATATGGCATTTACCCAGGGTATTTATACCGATGAAAAAATGGTGCAGAAAATGCTCCACGTTATCCACGAACTAGAACCATCAGGCGTAGGTGCGCAAGATTTACAAGAATGTCTCTTGTTGCAACTCAAACACAAAACACCCACTGAATCCGTTGATTTAGCTATCGATATCATCGAAAATCAGTTTGATGCGTTTACTAAAAAACATTACGACAAATTACTTCAAAAATACGGTGTGTCAAATGAACAGCTTAAAAAAGCCATTCATGAAATTGAGAAACTGAATCCAAAACCAGGCGGTTCATTTACCGGAAACAATAAAGTGACCGAAAATGTGGTTCCTGATTTTGCTATTCGAATTGTAGATGGCGAACTGGAACTGACTCTTAATGGACGTAACGCACCATCGCTGCATGTTTCCAAAGATTATCAGGAAATGATGCAAACCTATAAGGATTCCCGCGATAAATCAGCGCAGCAAAAAGATGCAGTGCAGTTTATTAAGCAGAAACTGGATTCGGCTAAATGGTTTATTGATGCCATCCGTCAGCGTCAGGAAACTTTATTTGTTACCATGAATGCGATTATGCATTATCAAGAAGAATTTTTCCTTGATGGCGATGAGACCAAGTTGAAACCGATGATCTTAAAAGATATTGCTGATATGGTAGGTCTTGATATTTCTACCATTTCACGTGTGGCCAATAGTAAATACGTAGAAACGCCCTATGGCACTAAATTGATCAAAGAATTCTTCTCAGAAGCCATGAAAAATGATCAAGGTGAAGACGTTTCGACATTAGAAATCAAAAAAATTCTACAAAACACCATTGAAGAAGAAGACAAGAAAAAACCATTACCAGACGATCAATTAGCAGAAATCCTAAAAGAAAAAGGGTATCCAATTGCGAGAAGAACCATTGCAAAATATAGAGAACAACTGGATATTCCTGTGGCAAGAATGAGGAAGAAAATGTAGAATTGCTGACTTAGAAATACTAAAAAGGGGAAATTTGTTTTAAACAAACTTCCCCTTTTTTTTATAAAAGAATAATTCCCCTTATTTTTTCTCCTGATCTTTCCGCATCGCATGATAATAAGCGGCACGGCTTAAAGGTTCGTATTCTTCGGTTTCACCTAACATCACCAGTTTGTCATTATCGGTTTTACGAAAACTATAATTTGCTAGATTTCCAGTTCTAGTGCACACCGCATGCACTTTTGTTACATACTCTGCAGTTGCCATTAAAGCAGGCATGGGACCAAAGGGATTTCCTTTAAAATCCATGTCCAATCCTGCAACAATCACTCGGATTCCTTGATTTGCAAGATCATTACAAATCTTTACAATTTCATCATCAAAAAACTGTGCTTCGTCAATGCCCACCACATCACAACCTTGTGCCAGTATTGCGATATTTGCAGCAGCAGGAACCGGTGTAGAGCGAATTTCATTGGAATCATGCGAAACCACCATTTCCTCGTCATAGCGCGTGTCTATTGATGGTTTGAAAATTTCTACTTTTTGCTTGGCAAACTGCGCTCTTTTCAAACGACGGATTAACTCTTCGGTTTTACCCGAAAACATGGAGCCACAAATGACTTCGATCCAACCAAATTGTTCTTTGTGATTTACTGTATTTTCGAGAAACATTTTGTTTTTTTCTGACTTAAAAAATGAATAGTTTTTATTACTTTGTAATAGAATTTTAGACTTAAAAATTTTATACTTTTACGTCGTTTCAAAAGTATACAATTTATATCAAATCCGAGATTCGGGAACACTTATTTCAAAAAAATAAAAGTGTCAGATTTCTAGAAACGGGTTTTGAAACAACGCAACAAAGCACCCAAAACAAATTACAAAACAATAAAAATTACCTAAAACGCTATAATGTCAACAGTTATGAAAAAGAAATTGGAAGCCGATTTGATCAGTATTGCACACCGAATATTACAGCTAAAAAACAAATCCGATATCAATCAATTGTATTTTGAGACCCAAAAACTGTATGAAAAACTTACTGTTTTACGCTTTGTTGAAGAGCATTTTGGGGATGTAAAACCAACTATTGGACTTGCTGCAATGACAGACCAAGTAGTTGAAGTTTTTGAAAAACTTGATACACCTATTGAAAATGAAATCGTTGCAATTGATAACGAAAATACAAGTACTGTTGAACCTACAGAAGATCTAGTTCCTGAGCCAGAAGTAAATCAAGAGGTTCCAGAAGAAGTGACACTGTTAGAAGAAGCAACACCAGTACTAGAAGAACCAGAACAAGAGCTAGCAGTTGAGGAACAAGTTGTAGAAGTAGCTCCCGAAGAAACCAATACAGATGCCGAGGAAGAAATTATCGAAGAAATTCCAGAACCAGAGTCCTCAACCGATTTAGAAATAGAAGTAGAGCAGCCAGTAATTGAAGCAGAGTTTAAGCCAGCATTTGAACTTTCACATGAGATAGAACCGGTTGCAGAAACTCCTAAAAAAGTAAATCAAGAGCCTATTCAGATTTCTTTTCAGGATTTATTAGGAGGCGATTACCATGATACGCTTTTTGTAAAAAAACAAGCAGTTGAAAATACTCCAGCAATAGAGCATCTTGAAATAGAAGAGGAAGTTGCTGCTAAACCAGTTACAACGCCAGAGACAGTTGCAGAAAGTACAAATGAAATACCAGCTGTAAAAGCAGTTTCATTAAACGATAAACTAGCTAAAGGAATAAATATCGATTTGAATGACCGTTTGGCATTTATCAAGCATCTTTTTGGGAACAGTAGCGAAGATTACAACAGAGTTTTAAGTCAGTTAAATTCCTTTAATTCTTTTTATGAAACTCGCGATTTCGTTCAAGAAATGGTGAAACCGGATTATAACAATTGGGTTGGGAAACAAGATTACGAAGACCGTTTTATGGATATCATCGAAAAGAAATTCTTGTAAATCCAGCTCCTTCATGAGCAATCAATTTGAACAATTACAAGCAATAGCTTGTATGCAACCTTAATGACCATGTCAAAATTATATATCGTTCCTACACCCATTGGCAATCTCGAAGACATGACTTTTCGAGCCATTCGAATACTGAAAGAAGTCGACTTGATTCTTGCTGAAGATACGCGTACGAGCGGCAAATTGTTGAAGCATTTTGAAATTGGCACGCACATGTACAGCCATCACATGCACAACGAACATAAAACTGTTGAGAACCTTATTTCAAGATTAAAAGCGGGTGAAAACATCGCTTTAATTTCTGATGCGGGAACGCCAGCCATCTCTGATCCTGGTTTTCTTTTAACGCGTGCTTGCATAGAAAACGGTGTTGAAGTAGAGTGTTTACCTGGAGCTACGGCGTTTGTACCCGCTTTAGTAAACAGTGGTTTACCTAATGATAAATTTATTTTTGAAGGTTTTATGCCTGATAAAAAAGGGCGTCAAACCCGTTTTTTGGCATTAGCTGAGGAAACGCGAACGATGATTTTATATGTCTCACCACATAAATTGGTAAAAACTTTAGTAGAGTTTAGTACCTATTTTGGTGAAGACCGTCAAATTTGTGTTTCCAGAGAATTATCAAAATTACATGAAGAAAATGTGCGTGGTACGGTTAAAGAAGTTGCAGCACATTTTGATAAAACAGCACCAAGAGGGGAAATCGTGGTTGTTGTTGCAGGTAAGCCTGTGACAAAAGAACCTAAAAAGAGTAAATTTTCAGGAGAGGAGTTACATGAGTAAGGATAAAGTAATCATTATTGGTGCAGGTTTGTGTGGCTTGTATACTGCTTTTTTACTGCAGCAAAAAGGAATTGAGGTTCTAGTTTTGGAAGCGAATGATCGAATAGGTGGCCGCATAAAAACCGTTACTGCCACAACTGGAGTCACCATCGAAATGGGTGCAACTTGGTTTGGGAACCAACACCGCAATCTCTTAGCATTAGTTCACGAATTCAATATTCCCTATTTCAGACAGCATAATCAAGGTATTTCCTTATTTGAAACGATGTCCTTTGTACCACCGCAAAAATTCGAAATCTCAGAGGCTGAAGAACCTTCGTTCCGAATAGAAGGTGGAACCAAGGTATTGATTGAGCAACTCATCAGTAAAGTTGGCATCGAACATATAAATACAAAAACGAAAGTTACCTCAATAAAAGAGCAAGGCAATCAATTGGTTGTAACAGATACCAATGGGAACAACTACTCAGCTGACAAAGTTATCAGTACTGTTCCTCCTAATTTGGGGATTAATACCATAACTTTTGAACCCCATTTACCCGATAATTTAGTTCAAGTAGCCCAGAAAACGCATACGTGGATGGGCGAAAGTATTAAATTTGCAGTAGCCTATACAACTCCTTTTTGGAGGGTGCAAAATTACTCAGGCACGCTATTCAGCCAAGCAAGTATTATTCAGGAAATGTATGACCACACTTCTTTTGATCATTCCGGCTTTGCTTTAAAAGGCTTTTTAAATGCGGGAACATCTGTACTCTCTAGAGAAGAGCGCCAACAAAAAGTAATCACCCAATTGACAACTTTTTTTGGTCCTGAAGCAGCAAACTATGTTTCCTATCATGAAAAGGTATGGAGAGAAGAATCTCTAACATTTCATCTTTACGACCAACTTGTTTTAGCACATCAAAACAATGGTCACATGGCTTTTCAAAAACCGCTTTTGAACGGAAAACTGTATCTATCCGGTTCAGAAACCGCTTTGCAAAACCCAGGTTATATGGATGGTGCGGTAGCTGCCGCAAAAACTATTTCATCTCAATTTTAATATTTTTGATTATGACAATCAACACTTTTTTAGAAAAATTAAATACAACGCCAGAATCAATCTCATTTGCAGATACCATTGCAGTTATTGAGCAACATTATGATTTTGAACCCACTGCGTTTGAGAATGGTACTCAACACAATGCTGCTGGTGAAAACTCAGGTTCTTGTAAAATATTTGCTTTTGCAGAAATGCAGGAACTAACTCCAGAAGCAACTTTGGCTTGCTTTGGCGCTTACTATTTTGAAGATGTTTTAGGAAATCCTGACGCGACTGATCATCAAAACATTCGCAATTTTATGAAAACGGGCTGGGACGGTATCGCTTTTTACGGCAGTGCTTTAACATTGAAATAAAACAGCTAAACTACCTTTTCGATACTACTTCATATCGAAATTTCAAATTTATAATTAAACATCAATATGCGTTGGACTCTTAAACCAAATCCACCTGAGGAGACTGTGAAATATTTGGCGAAAGCCTTAAATGTAGAAGACTTTGTGGCGACTTTATTAGTGCAACGTGGCATCACCACTTTTGAGGAAGCTAGAGCTTTTTTTCGTCCAAGTTTAGACAATTTACACGATCCATTTTTGATGAAAGACATGGATAAAGCAGTGTCTCGAATTGAAACAGCGATTGAAAATGGTGAAAACATTCTGGTTTTTGGTGATTATGACGTAGATGGCACTACTGCTGTTTCGCTAGTATCCTCATATTTAAAATCCTTTTATCCCAATGTGGCTACCTATATTCCTGATCGCTATGATGAGGGTTACGGGGTGTCATTTAAAGGTATTGATTTTGCTGATGATAATGAATTTACCTTAATTATTGCATTAGATTGTGGTATTAAATCCATAGATCATGTCAATTATGCTAAGGCAAAAAATATTGATTTTATCATTTGTGATCACCACAGACCAGGCGATTCTTTGCCTGATGCAGTTGCAATTTTGGATCCAAAACGTGACGATTGTACCTATCCCTATGACGAGTTGTGTGGTTGCGGAATAGGTTTTAAACTTATTCAAGCGTTAGGCAGTAACCGAGAGCAAAGTATTACTGATTTGATTCCGTACTTGGATCTTGTAGCAGCAGCTATTGCTGCCGATATTGTTCCTATGACTGGTGAAAATAGAGTCTTGGCATACTTTGGCTTACAGGTTATAAACAGTGATCCTAGACCAGGAATTAAAGCAATCATTCACCAAATAAAAAAACAAACATTGGACATTACCGATGTAGTTTTTATTATTGCACCCAGAATTAATGCCGCAGGTCGCATTAAACATGGCAACCACGCTGTGGAATTGTTAACCGAATTTGATTTTGAACAAGCACAACAATTTGCCTCCGAAATCGAATCCTACAATGTGGAACGTAAGGATTTAGACAAATTAATTACCAAAGAAGCACTGCAACAAATTGAGAATAAAGGGGAACAAGAACGTTTTACGTCGGTTGTTTTTCAAGAAGATTGGCACAAAGGTGTGATTGGAATCGTTGCTTCTCGATTGATAGAAACTTACTACCGTCCTACACTTGTTTTTACTAAAAGTGGAGATAAGTATGCTGCTTCGGCTCGGTCTGTAAAAGGATTTGATGTATACAATGCACTTGAATCTTGTGCCGAACATTTGGAACAATTTGGAGGTCACATGTATGCAGCAGGCATGACATTGCTTCCAGAAAAATATCAGGAATTTAAAGATGCTTTTGAAAAAGAAGTTAAAAATACGATTCATCCTGATTTGTTAACTCCAGAAATTGCTGTTGATGCCGAAATTAATTTTACGGATATTACGCCAAAACTTATTCGAATACTCAAACAATTTGAACCCTTTGGTCCACAAAATATGACTCCCATTTTCCTAACTCAAAACATCAAAGACACAGGCTATGGAAAAACAATGGGACAAGAAGACGATCATTTAAAACTTTTTGTAAAACAATCTCTAAGCCTCGGGACCGAAGGTTTGGCAGCCATTGGGTTTAATTTAGGAAACAAAATCGAATTAACTGCACATCAAAAACCTTTTCAAGCCGTGTATTGTATCGATGAAAATGAATGGAATGGCAAAGTAAGTTTGCAATTACGTCTAAGAGATATTAAAGCACAAAATTAGAATCGATGAAACAAAATGATCCGTACTCCGCATTACGCTATAGAGAATTTAATATTTTTTTATTACTCCGTTTTGCGATGGTTTTTGGCTGGTCGATGCAGTTTATCGTCATAGAATGGGAAGTTTATAGTTTGACTAAAAGTCCCTTATCATTGGGTATAATAGGTTTAATGGAGGTTATTCCAGCAGTAGGAATGGCCTTATTTGCGGGTCATATTGTAGATCAAAAGGAGAAAAAAGGATTGCTTTTTAAATGTATATTGGGTTTTGCAATCATCAGTTTGGGGTTGTTTTTATTGACGTGGCCTCCTTTTATAAAAGATTTTGCAACCCAAACCATTCTAAATTCCATTTACTTTTGTGTGTTTTTAGGTGGATTAGTTCGTGCTTTTCTGGGACCAACCATATTCTCTCTTTTGGCCTTGATTGTTCCTAAAAAAGTGTACCCAAATGCGGCTACATGGAGCAGTTCTGTTTGGCAAATTAGTTCGGTTTTAGGGCCTGCAGTAGCGGGTTTCTCAATAAATTGGATTGGCGTTCATTGGTCTATGTGTATTGTTTTAGGCTGCTCGCTTTTTGCGTTACTGGCTTTGTCTCAAATTGGAACCAAACCTATTTTGAATCCAAAAATTGGTGAGCCTGTCATGGAAAGTTTAAAAGAAGGTGTGAAATTTGTTTTCAACAACAAGACCATTTTAGGAGCTTTGTCGCTGGATATGATTGCAGTCCTTTTTGGTGGTGCTGTAGCACTATTACCAATATTTGCGCAGGATATTTTAAAAGTAGGACCGCAGGGATTTGGTGTTTTGAGAGCTGCTCCCGCTGTTGGCGCTTTTTTAATGCTGATTATCTCAGCATACATTCCTTTTACAAAAAATGCGGGAATGAAATTATTGGTAGCCATTTTTGCGTTTGGAATTTGCATCATTGTTTTTGGACTATCCTCTATTTTTTGGTTGTCTGTTGCGGCTTTATTTTTAAGTGGTGTTTTCGATGGATTTTCGGTGGTGATACGTCAAACCATTCTCCAATTGAAAACTCCTGATCACATGCGCGGTCGTGTAGCGGCTGTAAATTCAATTTTTGTAGGTTCATCAAACGAATTAGGTGCTTTTGAAAGCGGCTTAACTGCGAAACTGATGGGAACTGTGAGCGCAGTGGTCTTTGGCGGAAGCATGACTTTAATTACTGTTCTCTTGACAGGTATTGTATCGCCAACTTTTAGAAAATTAGACCTGCAACAAGATGTTGAAGATCATGAAAAGAGCGAAGAATAATTTTTTGAAATGAGTAACTCCTAGTCATTATTTAAAAGACGATTCCCATTATCATTCTCAAACTATTTTATTTTTTTTTAGCTTTTATTATTTAGAATAAATATAAATAATGCGTATTTTTGTGTCAAACAGAATACAGATGCAAGAAATAAAACAGATCTATCGTAATAATTTAGGCAGCGCTTTTTACTGGAAAAAAGACAATGCAGTTCTATGGGACAAAGTTCAACTGATTTTTAGAGAAACGGGATTTTATTTTACCCCACAAGAATTGCAATTGTTTAAGTGCTGTATTGACGAGAGTTACCTCCAAAACAACTGCTGCGCCTCTTGTGAACTAAAAAACAAGTGCCATAAGTTTTTGTTGAAAACACCTTGTTCTCAAATTGATTTGGCCGTTTCTATGGAGGAATTAAATGCTGTTAAAGATTTAATAGAAGGAACTTTGTTTAAAATAAAGTTAGAATATTATCTTTTTGGAGAGGGAATGAATTGATGTTTTCTAATGAATTTCAATCCTACTTTTAGACACAAAACTGAAGTAGTTCTATTTCAAAGAAGCACTCCTTTTACAATTGTAACGCCATAAAATCTAAGTCAACTGTGGTATTTTAGTTTGCCAATATAAATTAGAGCTTTATCAGATGGTATTGCGTAACAAGAGTATGAAATTGTAGTCTAATAAAGAAACCAACTTAAACTTTATAATTATGATTTTAACGACAACTAATTCTGTAGAAGATTACAAAATATTAGAGTATAACGGCATAGTGTCTGGAACAGCCATAAACATGCAAAAAATGGGTCTAACTTTTAGCATGCAAAAATATTATGACGGAATCAGTGAAAGTATAGCAGAAGTAAGAGAGAAGGCATTTGCCAACCTAAAAGTAAATGCCGAAAAAATGAACGCTAATGCAGTTGTTGGAATTCAAGTAGATGTAGAGCTCAAAAGCGGCGAAGGATTAATCACTGTAATGATAACGGGAACAGCAGTGAGTGTTGTGAAAAGATAGGTAGCCGTGAATTCTTTTTTTCTAAACTAGTTTAGCATTAAATTAATCTAACTACTAGTTTATAAATACTACAAAACCGCCTCGTTTTGCACAAGGCGGTTTTGTAGTATTTACAAATCAGGTTTAAACCTGCATAATTTCGGCTTCTTTTACAACTAGAAGTTCTAGCTCTACCAAGTCTCATGACTTCGTAAATATTTAAAGGATTCATGATACGTAAACTTACTAAAAGTCTCCTGACTTTTTCTAAAAAAGTATTCTAAAATCTAGAGATTTACTTTTCAGTTCATAAGTTCACTGTTAACTAAAACAAAAACGCTACAAAATAACCAAAACGCTATTTTATAGTGTTTTACTACTGTAATAAAGTAAATAATAGTAAATGTGCCACTGGAAAAGTCTAGAAAACTTTATCATATTTACGTTTTTTAAAGGCTTTTAAATTCGCAAAGTTATGTGATTTTGCTAGGCTGGTTTAACTTATATTCCTTTCAAGTAGTTTACCTTTCTTAGTTAAGTTCTATTTTTAAGCTCGTTTAATTTCAATTGATAATATTCTGTTTTTATATTAATATACTTTTTTATTTTAATAAATAGTACTACGAAAATAAAAGTCAGAATTATTGTAATTAAAGTTGGTATAAAACTTATTACTACATCTAAAAAATTTTCCATATTTATTTGTTTTTAATATTTTGTACTGAAGTAAATTCTATTTTTCCTGACTGTTTGTTCACCAATATCTCAATTAATTTTCTTTGTTTTATCCCAAACTCTATATCACCTAATTTAATACCAACATTTATATACACCCAGCTCGTGTGCGTCACTCTCGTGAATATAATCCATATTATAACATACTTTAATTTTTAAACACTATTTAAAACCAAAATTAGATCAATCCATAAATGGCATCACGAGCGGGACGCTCGCGCGAGGGTTGTGGCATTTGAAAAACTTATTTTTTTAAAAATATACAGACTTCATTTTCTGAAATGTTTAGTTTGTAATCAATAAATTTCTCACGTGATTCGTCTGGAAAATAGCTGAATTTGTCATCGATTATGTTATATTTTTGCTTGACTGTTACAGTTGATAAATTTAATGACATCCTATGCTGATCGATTTTAAAAAGCAAAGCAAATAAAATGTCTTTGTCTGGTATGTTTTTTACAGTATCATAAGGAAGGTCCAAAATATAAAATTCAGTATATTCTAATTTATTTTTTTTTGTGCAATCAATAATAGTTTGTTGAATTTGTTTAAGATTACTATCGGAACAAGTCATAAGTTTAAAGTACTTTGTGTGACTAGTTGATCCGAAGCTAACATGTGTGTAATTATAGTTCTGACTATTAAATTTTATGGAATCTCTTTTTATATAATCTTGGGAATAGATAGAAAAAGAAAACATAAATATAAGAATATGCACTAGGCCTTTCAGTTTGTTCTTGAGAATACAAATATCGTTATTGCATCTGCTAAAAAAATTTGTAGTTAATTTAATATCCATAAGTCTATTCTTTGTATTGGTAAATTAAAAAAGCAATCAAATGCACATGTGCCGAAACCTGCAATATTGGTAAATAAAAGATCGGCATGGCCAGAAGCCCCTTTTTTATCGTAATCTTCAGTAGTTATCATGGAATATATACCGCGTATGTTTTTTAATTTATTTGGAAAATCTTCACCGTTTTGTCCTCCATCAGCTGCGTTATAAGAAAGGTGTTTATCATTTATAGGTGTGTTTCCTATTCCAGTATTTGTGCCAAAGGTTTTACGCATCCAAGCATTAAGTTCTTTGGCATTTAGGAAAAAGAATTTACCAGAAAACTCGTCACTGCCTTCAAGTGTAATACCTGGCAAATTTGGAATAACAATATCGGACCTGACAAGAGCTATAGAAACTTTTAAAGCACAAGTGTTTTCTGTTCCATCTTTGTCTTTTAATCTTGCTTCAAGGACTTTACCCCCAACTAGTGTATAAATATTATCAGCTCCTTTCATAAGAGTACCATCAGCAAAACGAGCCATATTATTTACATAATTATTGTAACTTGGTAAACTCTGTTGCTGAAATGTCAAGTTAGGATTCTCCCAAAAAGCTGCGTCATACTCGCCATCTTGTCCTTCTGGTGTTCCCATAAACCAGTTTTTGAATTGATCTAAAGTTACCTCAGAGTTGTCATTTAAAAATTTCATTGCTAAATTAGCGAATTTTAAACTTTTAGAGGACCACTGATCATTTATAACACTGTAAAGAATTAAATTGTAAAGATCTCGATTTTGATCAGCCCATATTTTTAACTCTCCTAAATTATTATAAAAAATTTGAGAAAGGAAAGTATCATAACTTTCGTCATATATTATAGAACCTTCTATACCAATATCTAATCTTGGATCAATAGGAGCAGTTGTAATGGTAAACGGATTATCACCTTGTTCAAGAGCATCTCCGGAACCAGGAAATGTTATGCTGTTAGAAAAATTCCACCCCCATGTACCATCATAATCTCCTCCTCCTCCTATTTCAGTTTCAAAGCAAACAGTATTACTTACATCCCTGTAAATTTTTGTGCAGTTTTCTCCTGCAATGTGGTCTTTGCCACCTTGATTACAAATAGGATAACTAACGGATATACAGGTTTGATTTTCTAAGCGCATCGAATTTTTTATTTTTTTTCCAGCCTCTTGATTAAGGGGTACTAGTTGTTTGTCAGCGATTAATGAAAAGGAGTTGTGCTCTTGATTTATTTCAAAACTTTTAGGATAATACCTTATTATATTTGCAGAATATTGATTTTTTGAATTTATTTGAATCACTAAATTTTCAAAATAATTAACTTTTTCACCATTTCTTTTAATCAACATGGTATATGATATCAAAGAATCTGTTTTGGAAACAACAGCATTTTTTTCTGGAAAGAAAAACTCATTAGTGGATTTAAGTTTGGAAGTATTTTCATTAACAAGGAAATTTTCGAATGACCTGTTATTGAATTTTTTTGAAAAAATAGCTTTGAAAACGTTATCAGTTTTTAATTCTGCAATTGGAATTTCATAAATAACGTTATTAGCTCCTTTTATTGTGTCATAATTATCATAATTATCCTTGCTGCAACTACTACAGATAATCAGGCTTATCAACAGTACCCTCAAAAAGGTATAGTTTCTGATCAAATTTTTGTATCTCTCGATTCGCTTTGTTTGTTTGTTTGTTTTCATATTTTTTAGTTAGTTTTCATTGTATAAAAATAAGAAATATTACACAAGCTACAATACCCACTTTTGGTGATATTTAACCATAAAAAAAACCGCCTTATCAATAAACAAGGCGGTTTTAAATTATTAGTAAGAAAGGTTTACACCTTCATGATTTCGGCTTCTTTAACGACTAATAGTTCATCTATTTTCTTGATGTACGTATTGGTTAAGTTTTGAACTTCTTCCTCGGCACTTTTACAAATGTCTTCTGAGGTACCGTCTTTTTCTAATTTTTTGATGTCGGTATTGGCATCTTTACGCGCATTACGAATCCCTATTTTAGCATCTTCGGCCTCTGATTTTGCTTGTTTGGCTAAATCTCTACGACGATCTTCTGTCAAGGGTGGAACACTTATAATGATAACATCACCGTTGTTCATTGGGTTAAACCCAAGATTAGCAATCATAATTGCTTTTTCAATAGGGTGTAACATGTTTTTTTCAAAGGGTTGTAACGTGATGGTTCTAGCATCAGGAACACTGATTTTTGATACTTGAGATAATGGTGTTGCTGATCCGTAATAATCCACAAAAACACTTCCTAACATAGCAGGTGACGCCTTTCCGGCACGAATGTTTAAGAATTCTTTTTCTAAATGAGCAATAGATCCTATCATGGATTCTTGTGTGCTATCTAATATAAAATCAATTTCTTCAGTCATAATTTCAGTTTTCAGTTTTCAGTTTTCAGTCTCAGTACGGTTTTGCCATTGTAGCAGTTTTCCTTGTGACTGTCTATTATATATTAACTACGGTTCCTATATTGTCTCCTTCGCAAATTTTGAGCAAGTTCCCTACTTTGTTCATGTCAAAAACTACAATAGGCAATTTATTTTCTTGGCTTAGTGTAAAAGCCGTTGTGTCCATTACATTCAATCCTTTTTTCAATACATCTTCAAAAGAAATAAAATCAAATTTTACTGCTGATGCATTTTTCTCTGGATCAGAGTCATACACACCATCAACACGAGTTCCTTTAAGTATGACATCAGCATTGATTTCAATTCCTCTTAAAACAGCAGCGGTATCTGTTGTGAAATACGGGTTTCCTGTTCCAGCTCCAAAAATTACAATTCTACCTTTTTCAAGGTGTCTGTCAGCTCTTCTCTTAATGTAAGGCTCTGCAATGGATTCCATTTTTAAGGCTGTTTGCAAACGGGTTTTCATTCCTTTTTCTTCAAGAGCGCCTTGTAATGCCATTCCGTTTATTACCGTTGCTAGCATCCCCATGTAATCTCCTTGTACTCTGTCCATTCCTGCACTGGCACCGGCTACCCCTCTAAAAATGTTTCCACCACCTATTACAATGGCAATTTCTACTCCTTTGTTATGAATTTGCTTGATTTCGTCAGCATATTCAGCAAGTCTTTTTGGGTCAATTCCGTATTGTAAGTCGCCCATTAAAGCTTCCCCACTTAATTTCAGTAGAATTCTTTTGTATTTCATGTGTGTGTTGCGTTGATTGGTGCAAATATAGAATTTTCTTTTTTTTTAATATAATCTTGATTGTAATTTATAAACTAAGTTTTTCAAAGGATTTTTTTGCAGCTTGGTAGCCAATATTAAATACTTGGTCCATCTTAATTTTACTAGTTTCAAAGGTGCTGTAAAGACATAAATCCTTTGGTTCAATTACCCAATCACACATGTTAAATTTGTGAATATTAGAGTTAGCCGAGAGAATGTCAAAGGCTCGCGTAGTAACAGCTTTGATAGAGCGTAAATCTTTAGCTTCAATTTTTTGAATAGGACTTACATAAATACCAATTATGGTTTCACATTGTCCTTGTAAAATATCTGTAGGGAAATGGTTGAGTATGCCGCCATCACTGTAAATATTACCATCAATTTCATATGGAGATAGAATTCCAGGAAATGCTGATGAGGCCAATATGGCATCTACGATCTTTGTACTTGGTCCAAAAATTTTGAGCTTGCCTCTTACCATATCTGTGGCTGTAATTTGTACTGGAATTTTCATCTCACCTAATGTAGCATCTTTAAAAATGGATTCAAAATAAACTCTAAACGACTCTGAGTCTATCAATCCCGCTTTTTTAAAAGTTAAGTGTTTCCAATGAAAAAGATAAATAGATTTAAAAAACTCTAAAATTTCTTCGGGTGTTTTACCCCAAGCATAGAGTGCTCCTACAATAGATCCAGCACTGGTACCGGCTACTTGGCTGGGTTTTATTTTTTGCTCTTCTAGAAATTTTATAACACCTGCGTGTGCTAAACCTTTTGAACCTCCTCCCGAAAGAACAAGTCCTATTGATTTTGTTTTGAGATCCATATTCACTATTTGTGCTAAAATTACTCTTTTTTAGAGAATGTAGAATGATATATATCAACTTTAAAAATCAATTTTTGTGGTAGCTTTGTAAAAACAAATTAAATATCATGAAAATTCCTGTAGCCAAAGCCTTGTTCAATAGCTTTTCATATACTGAATATAGAAAAAAGATTACCGATTTATTATTAGAAAAAAAGTCTACTGGACCTACACAGTCTATAGATTTAACGCATTATAGCGAACTTAATGAGACTCGAATGAAACGCCTTGATAAAACCATTGCACTTACTGAAAGGACCATTCAAGAGCTACAAGCGTTACAAGAGGAGTACATTTGGTTAGTGATTTCTGAGGGCTGGTGTGGCGATGCTGCTCAACTTTTACCCATATATCATAAAATGGCCGAAGCAACGGACAAGATTGATTTAAAAATTGTTCTTAGAGATGAAAACCTAGATTTTATGGATTGTTTTTTAACAAATAAAGCGCGTTCCATTCCTATTTTGGTAATTATTAAAAAAGGTACGGGTGGTGTATTAGGACATTGGGGACCAAGACCTCAAGCGGCAACTGATTTAGTTTTAGAGTACAAAAAAGAGTTTGGTGTTATTGATGAAACTCTCAAAACAAATTTACAACTCTGGTACCATCATGATAAAGGTAATTCTACCCAAAACGAGTTGGTACACTTAATGCGTGACTTGGATAATCAAAGACTCTAGTGCAGTAAAATCAACGTGTGACTAAATGCATGAACCAGATTTGAAATTTTTTTGATTTTTTTAAGTTTTAAATCAAAAAAATATTTGTAACTTGCTCATTGCTAACCAAGTCTACTTTTTAGTTTGCTTTTTTTATAGGTGTTTGTATGTTGTCTAACAATAAAAAACATTATTATGAAAAAATTATTAGAAAGGGTTTATGATTACCTATCTTTTTTACTTTTTGGTGGAAAAGGTGTGACTAATTATTAACTAATGACGGTGACCTTTAGTACAACATAGTTTAAAACTCTCGGTCTTAAAAAATTAAAACACATGATAAAACAAAAAAGTTTTTGTCATGTGTTTTTGCTTTTTTGAGCAGTTACAGATTTTAAAATGTAAGCAACGCCAATCCTAAACTAATGCTCCCAGTTTCTTTTTGATTTTTAAAAGCAATGTCATAATGGTTCATTTCTATAAAAAGAACTAAATCATCAGCAGTTTGAATGCCTAAGCTTAATTTTTTGTAGGTGCCATTTAATTGTCCTCGGCCTAGAGCAGTTCCTTTTCCTAGCCCAAGTTGTAATGCAATACGAGTTTCATCACTGATTTTTGGGCTCAATCTAAGATTAGCAAAAACGGGTACTAGAACAATTTTTTCAGACCATTTCCAGTCTATTCCAGAGTGTATTCCTAGTGCTATCCATTTCTTAGGTTCTAAACCAATGCCTATTTTACTGTTGATACCATCTGGCAGAAACCAGCTATTATTAGATTGTTCATTGTTGTTTTGCAATCCATTGTTTTGATTGCCTTTAATAGGTATGGAAACATCAAATTGAATGAAGGAACGTATTTTGTTTTGGGAAAAAGTAAAAAAAGGGAGCAATAATAAAATAATGAATAACCTCATTTAAAGGGTATTTGAGGTAAGACTTTCTTCAAAATCAAGAACTTTAATGCCGTTTTTTACATCATAATCGCCTATTTTTGTTCGTCTTAAAACCGTTAAGTGAGAGCCAGATTGCATGGCTTTTCCAAAATCAAACGCTAGAGAACGAATGTAAGTTCCCTTGCTACAAACTACTCTAAAATCTATTTCGGGAAGAGCAATTCGGGTAATTTCAAACTCGTGTATGGTAGTTTTACGACTTGCAATTTCAATACTTTCTCCCGCACGGGCATGCTCATACAAGCGTACGCCATCTTTTTTTATTGCCGAAAAAATTGGAGGTACTTGATCAATTTCGCCAAGAAATTGCTTTACAGTTTCGTGAATTAATTCTTCGTTAATATGAGAAATAGGGAAGGTTTGATCAATTTCTGTTTCTAGATCATATGATGGCGTTGTGGCCCCTATGAAAAAAGTTCCCGTATATTCTTTGGCTTGACCTTGAAGTTCTGTAATTCGTTTGGTAAATTTTCCGGTGCAAACTAACAATAAACCACTTGCTAATGGATCTAAGGTTCCGGCATGGCCAATTTTGAATTTTTTTGGCAAACCTACTTTATTAATCAAAGCATATTTAAGCTTATTTACCGCTTGAAAAGAAGTAAAATGCAAAGGTTTGTCAATCAATAAAATTTGACCTTCTAGGTATTCATCAGCTGTTTTCAATAGGAATTATTTTATATACGAAAAGTAAATTAATAAAAACACTCCCACTATAATGCGGTACCATCCCCATGGCTTAAATCCATATTTTTTTATGATTTCAATAAAAAACTTTATGGCAATCACAGCAACAATAAAGGCTACCACATTGCCTATAAGGAAGAGCTGAATGTTTTGATCTGATTTTAAAATGAGTTCATAACCTTTCATTTGTGAGCTCTCGTACGTCTTTAAAAAAACAGAATAGCAAGTCACTGCCATCATAGTAGGAACAGCTAGAAAAAAAGAAAATTCTGCAGCAGCATGACGGGATAAACCTTGCTGCATTCCGCCTATAATTGATGCGGCAGATCTGCTAGTTCCTGGCATCATAGCAAGACATTGCCAGAAACCTATGGTTACTGCTTTTTTTATTGAAATGTCTTCTTCCTTTAAAACGGTAGGATTTTGAAAATAGTTGTCAATAAAAAGTAAAACAACACCGCCTAAAATAAGAACAATCGCAATTGGAATAGGATTTCCTAAGATGGCTTCTATTTTATCATCAAATAATTTCCCCAAGACAAGTGCAGGTATTACGGCACAAATAAGTTTGAGGTAAAAATTAAATTTAGAAAAATCAAAGAATTTTTTCCAATACAATGCTACTACGGCCAATATGGCACCGAATTGTATAGAAACTTGAAACAGTTTCACAAAATCATCTTCTTGTATTCCAAAATAAGAACTCAAAAAAACCATGTGAGCGGTTGACGAAACTGGTAGGTACTCTGTTAAACCCTCAATAATAGCTATCAAAAAAGCTTGTAATGTATTCATTTATGCTTTTTTTGGATTTTTTAAAATAGCATAAATGGTTATCCCAAAACCAATTAAAACAGTTGTTGGCGCTAATCTAATTCTTCTAAAATTGAAGATGTCTTCATTAAAAACTGTTGGGTCTTCACTTCCTCCGCCTGACATTAGAATAAAACCTAAAGCAATAACTCCAAGTCCAATTAATAGAATTTTGTAGTTTACTTTCTCAAACAAAAATTCATTTTTTTTATCTTTATCTTCCATTTGTAAATGCTGTTGTTTTTTTTACTTAACTCTGTACCTGAGAACTGCGCCTGAATTCTGAATGCTAATAAAGGTCGTCAGTTCTTAAATTTAAAAATCGTTGTGTAGCAAAATAAGTACTCAACCAAGTAATCAAAATCCCAAAGCCTAATACCGCTACTAGTACCAGTGCAATAAGTCCTTTATCTTCTAGGATTCCTAGGTTAGGAAAACTGGTTTCTACATAAATCAAAACACCTATCAAAGCCAATACTGCAAGTGCGGCACCTATGATACCCAGTTTAACACTGCGCATTACAAATGGTTTACGGATGAAAGATTTTGTTGCACCCACCATTTGCATCGTTTTAATGATGAATCGGTTAGAGTGTATGGATAAACGCAAAGAGCTGTTAATTAATAAAACGGCAATAATAGCAAGAAAACTACTTACTATCAAGATCCACATACTTACTTTTTTGATATTGTCATTCACTAAATTAACAAGTTGCTTGTCATAAACAATATCAGATATCATAACATTTTTCCTAAGACCAGATTCTATTTTTGCAATGCTGTCTTTTACTACATAATCTCCTTTTAAATGAATATCATAAGAGTTTTGTAAAGGGTTTTCACCTAGGAAAGTCATAAAATCTTCACCTATAATATCAGTATGTTCTTTTGCAGCGGCTTCCTTAGTTACATATTTGTACGTTTTTACAAAAGGACTACTTTTTAACTGTGCATCAAATTGTTTCACAATAGTATCATTAGCTTCATTCTTAAAGAAGACAGTCATAGCAATGTTTTCTTTAAAATCGTTGGCTAATTTTTTTGAATTAATGATAAATAATCCTAAGATTCCCAGTAGAAACAAGACTAAAAATACACTTAATACTACTGAAAAATAAGAGGAAATTAAACGGCGTTTTTGAAAATTATCAAATGAAGAACTCATAGTTTATTGAAATTATTGGGTAAAAATAATAAAGAAATTCTTTATTTAAAGTTAATAACGCTCAAAGTTTTAACTTTCGTACAATAAACGTAAATTTGGCACCTAAAAATAGTCATTGCAATAAAACTTAGAACCTTTGTTACTCAGTTGCTCAGAACCTTATAAAAATGACTTGAGTTTACGAGAGCATGACTCAATTAAAAAACAATAAAAGAAGGAATGAAATACAATCCCAACGAAATTGATGCCAAATGGCAAAAATACTGGCAAGAAAACCAAACATTCAAAGCCGAAAACAACGCTGATAAGCCTAAATATTACGTTCTAGATATGTTTCCTTATCCATCTGGAGCGGGCTTACACGTAGGGCATCCGCTAGGGTATATTGCCTCTGATGTGTTTGCTAGGTACAAAAGACACCAAGGGTTTAATGTATTGCATCCTATGGGTTATGACAGTTTTGGGTTGCCTGCTGAGCAATACGCCATTCAAACGGGTCAGCGTCCAGAGGATACAACTCGTGTGAACATTGACGGTGGTGTGGATAAAGAAGGAAACCAAATTGCGGGTTACAGAAAGCAATTAGATAAAATAGGATTTTCTTTTGATTGGAGTCGCGAAGTGCGTACTTCAAATCCTGATTATTACAAGCATACACAATGGATTTTCATTCAATTGTTTAACTCGTGGTACAATAAAAATAGCGATAAAGCGGAGGATATTTCAACCCTAATTGCTTTATTTGAAAAAGAAGGAAATGCAACTGTCAATGCAGTTTGTGATGAAAATATAGATCCTTTTTCAGCTGAAGAATGGAACGCTTTCGCAAAAGATACTCAGGAAAAAATCCTTTTGAAATACCGATTGACGTATTTGGCGGAGACGGAAGTTAACTGGTGTCCGGGATTAGGAACGGTTTTGGCCAACGATGAAATTGTAAATGGCGTATCTGAACGTGGAGGGTTTACAGTTGTTCGCAAGAAAATGACCCAGTGGAGCATGCGAATTTCGGCTTATGCGGAACGCTTGTTGCAAGGTTTGAATGATATCGACTGGAGCGAAAGTATTAAAGAAAGTCAAAGAAACTGGATTGGGAAATCGGTTGGTGCGATGGTTAAATTTAAAGTCGAAAGTCAAAAGTCGAAAGTCGAAAGTGAAAAGCAAATTTCAGACTTAGAACTAGGGACTAAGGACTCTTTCATTGAAGTATTCACAACAAGACCCGATACAATCTTCGGGGTTGCTTTTATGACTTTGGCACCAGAGCATCCTTTGGTTCAGGAAATCACTACTGCCGAACAAAAAGCAGAAGTAAAAGCCTATATCGAAAAAACTTCAAAACGTTCTGAGCGGGAACGTATGGCCGATGTGAAAACCATTTCTGGAGTATTCACTGGAGCTTTTGCAGAACATCCTTTTACGAAAAAACCAATTCCAGTTTGGATTGGCGATTATGTTTTGGCAGGATATGGTACAGGCGCAGTTATGGCGGTTCCTTGTGGCGATGAGAGAGATTATGCTTTTGCGAATTTCTTCAAAGGGCAAAACGGAATGCCAGCCATCAAAAATATCTTTGATCAAGACATTTCTGAAGCGGCTTTTGGAGCCAAAGAAGGGTTTCAATTAGTCGATTCGGATTTTTTAAATGGATTAGATTATAAAAAAGGAACTCAAAAAGTAATTGAGGAATTAGAAAAAATAAACCAAGGAAAAGGGAAAATAAATTATCGTTTGCGTGATGCAGTTTTCTCTCGCCAGCGTTATTGGGGAGAGCCTTTCCCGGTGTATTATGTAAATGGTTTGCCGCAAATGATTGATGCGCAGCATTTGCCTATCATTTTACCCGAAGTTGAGAAATATTTACCCACCGAAGACGGCTTGCCGCCTTTAGGAAACGCTGCAGTTTGGGCTTGGGACAGTGTAAACAATAAAGTGGTCGAAACGAGTTTGGTTGATGATGCAACTATTTTTCCTCTTGAATTGAACACCATGCCAGGTTGGGCAGGAAGTAGCTACTACTGGATGCGTTATATGGATGCGCACAACGAAACTGAATTTGCAAGCAAAGAAGCACTTGCGTATTGGGAAAGTGTAGATTTATACATTGGTGGAAGCGAACACGCAACCGGTCACTTGTTGTACTCTCGTTTTTGGAACAAATTCCTAAAAGACAAAGGTTTTGCGCCAACTGAAGAACCATTCAAAAAATTGATCAATCAAGGGATGATTTTGGGAACGAGTGCGTTTGTGTATAGGTTATCTGTTAGAATATATCAACCTATTGGTAATACTATAATTGACAGGAGTATTAAATATTGGGGAAATAAATTTTTCTCAAAAAGTAATATTCAAGGATTAGTCAATAATATCTTTTCTCATGAAGAATTAGAAGAAAAATTATTAAAAGATTTAAAATTATCTTTGCCTCCTTTGCATAAACTCAAGTTAGTTGAAATTTTCGGTGATGATCCTTTGATAATTGAAGAACTTAATTCAATGTCAAATGAAGAAATAATCAATTATTTAAAAGGGAAAGTAAAGTTTTCTATAAATCCTCTTCATGTTGACGTTTCAATGGTGAATTCATCCGATGAGTTAGATATTCAAAAGTTTAAGGCTTGGAGAGAAGATTACGCTGATGCGGAATTTTTTTTAGACGAAAACGGTAAATATATCGTTGGCCGTGAGGTTGAAAAAATGTCGAAATCCAAATACAATGTAGTGACTCCAGATACTATTTGTGAAGAATACGGAGCCGATACCTTGCGTTTGTATGAAATGTTTTTAGGACCATTGGAACAAGCGAAACCTTGGAATACAGCAGGAATTTCGGGAGTTTTTGGTTTCTTGAAAAAATTATGGCGTTTGTATTTCGATGATAATGGTTTGATTGTTACCAACGACGCACCAACGAAAGACAACTTAAAATCATTGCACAAAACCATCAAGAAAGTAGCTGAGGATATTGAAGGATTCTCTTTTAATACTTCGGTTTCGCAGTTTATGATTTGCGTAAACGAATTGTCTACTCAAAACTGTCATTCTCGTGCTATCTTAGAACCATTGGCTATTGTAATTTCGCCATATGCGCCGCACATAGCCGAAGAATTATGGTCTTTACTTGGTCATGAAGGCTCGATAGCAGCAGTTCCTTTCCCTGTTTTTGATCCAAAACATTTGGTTGAAAGTGAGAAAGAATACCCAGTTTCTTTCAACGGAAAAATGCGTTTTACCCTAGTTTTACCTTTGGATTTAACCGCAGCACAAATCGAGGAAATCGTTATGAAAGACGAAAGAACCATCAAGCAACTAGACGGTAAAACACCAAACAAGGTGATAATTGTTCCAGGTAAAATAATTAACTTGGTGGGATAACCTATCAATTTCAATATTTAAAATTCAAAATTCCAATTTCACGATTGGGTTTGGAATTTTTTTTGACTTTTATTTAACGGATGCCAAATTGACATTAACAAAAAATGGTGTAGAATTTGCTATTTCTTTACTAACTTTAATAAAAATATAAAAAACAAAGATATGGGAATGGGTTATTTAATTCTAGCTGGAGCAATAATGCTTTTTAGTTGGTTAGTTAGTTCAAGACTTAAAAGCAAATTTGAACACTACTCAAAATTACACTTGCAAAATGGAATGTCAGGTGCTGAAATAGCTGAGAAAATGCTAGCAGATAACGGTATTCGTGACGTCAGAGTGATTTCTACTCCAGGGCGTTTGACGGATCACTACAATCCTGCTGATAAAACAGTTAATTTAAGCGAGGCCGTTTACAATCAGCGCAATGCCGCTGCTGCTGCCGTAGCTGCGCATGAGTGTGGTCACGCCGTGCAACATGCTGTGGGGTATGAGTGGCTTACAATGCGTTCTAAACT
Source organism: Flavobacterium sp. GNP011 (assembly GCF_056428925.1). NCBI lineage: Bacteria > Pseudomonadati > Bacteroidota > Flavobacteriia > Flavobacteriales > Flavobacteriaceae > Flavobacterium > Flavobacterium sp. GNP011. Next base: position 428,031 of record NZ_JBWJVJ010000001.1, read on the forward strand.
TGTTCCTGTTGTAAACGTAGCCTCTAGTTATATGCAGTGGATTTTACTGGCTGGAATCTTAATGATCAAGACTTTTCCGGGTTTGTTATTAGTGGGAATTATTATTTTTGCGGCAACAACTTTATTTTCAATAGTTACTTTGCCAGTAGAATATGATGCTAGTAATCGTGCTTTAGCTTGGTTAGAAAACAAAAGAATGCTGACGCAACAAGAACAGGCTGGTGCCAAAGATTCTCTAAAATGGGCTGCAAGAACGTATGTTGTAGCCGCATTAGGATCAATAGCGACCTTGCTTTATTATATTTCAATTTATATGGGAGGAAGAAGAGATTAATTCTCCAACTATCACATAACTATTTATAAAATCCAAATTCCAGTTTTAATGGAGTTTGGATTTTTTTTTACATCTCACTTCTCACTTTTCACTTTCACATCTCACTTTCCTCAAAGTTGAATTTGTCGATCTATTTGCTGGTCTAGTGAAATAAACGTTTCTGTTCTAGAAACGCCTTCAATAGCTTGAATTTTAGTATTGAGTAGGTGCATCAAATGTTCGTTGTCTTTGCAAATAATTTTAATTAATATAGACCAGTTTCCGGTAGTGTAATGGCATTCTAAAACTTCAGGAATTTTTTTTAAATCACGCACTGCTTCAGCGTTTCTTGCGGCCTTGTCTAGATATACACCTACAAAAGCCATCGTATTGTAACCGAGTACTTTATTGTTTACCGTGAATTTGGACCCTGAAATAACACCCGATTGTTCTAGTTTTCGCAAACGTTGGTGTATTGCAGCGCCTGATATTCCTATTTTATTCGCAATTTGAAGAATTGGTTTTCGGGCATCCTCCATTAGGTCGCGTAAAATTTCTTTGTCGATACCATCGATTTCTACTACTAGTGAATTTATTTTCATAGCTTATAAATTTAAATAGGATAATGATATTTTGTTATTATCGAAAACCAAATTTACAATAATAAGCAGTATTAGTAACATTAAGTAAAGAAATGTAATGGGTAATGTAGTGATATGAAAAAAGCCATTCGGATTTTGAATGGCTTTAATATGTATGTCATAAAAAAATTATTTTCCTTTATTAGCCTCTGTGATGTATTTTTCCAAAGCCATAGTCATAGAAGGTGTTGCTGGAGTAGGTGCAAGAATGTCTACTCTTAAACCATGATCTAGTGCTTCTTTTTGTGTTGTACTTCCAAAAACAGCTATGCGTGTATTGTTTTGCTCAAAATCAGGGAAATTCATAAACAATGATTTTATCCCGGTAGGACTAAAGAAAGCCAATACATCATAATACACATCAGCAAGATCAGATAAGTCGCTCATTACAGTTTTGTAAAAAACGGCAGGAGTCCAATCTACCTTTAGTGCGTTTAGTGTTATTGGTGCATCAGCATTTAATTGATCTGAGGCTGGTAATAAGAATTTTTCGTCTTTGTATTTTTTTATCAGCGGGGATAAATCGGCAAAGTCTTTTGGTCCTACGTAAATTTTACGTTTACGGTACACTACGTATTTTTGAAGGTAAAAAGCAATAGCTTCAGATTGACAAAAGTACTTTAACCCTTCGGGAACTTTGTAACGCATTTCGTCAGCAACTCTAAAAAAATGATCTACCGCATTTTTACTTGTTAAAATAATTGCGGTGTAGTGATTAAGATCGATTTTTTGTAATCTAATCTCTTTAGCATTTACTCCTTCTACGTGAATAAAAGGTCTGAAATCAATTTTTACTTTGTGCTTTTGTTGAAGTTCAAAGTAAGGGGAATTTTCCACTTTAGGCTCGGGTTGTGACACCAAAATTGTTTTCACTTTCATATTTAACGTTTTCTAAGCAACCCCTTTTGTAAACCAATAATACATAAAATAATAGGGTGCTATTTCAAAGGCGCAAAGATATAAAATAAAATAAAACAACTTACCGAATATTATATTTTGATAATTTTTTATTGAAATCAAATAAGTTAGTATATTGGCTATCAATATTGTAGCAATTACAGCTAGGGGAAAATTTCTTGAAATTGTATCGTAATAGAATAAAATAATGTTAATAGGTAGTATTAGGAGTCCTATATACGTTCTATAGGTAACTTTTTGAAGGTTAAATTGCTCCATGAATTCCTCTATATTGAAAGATGTAGCAATGATTTTTTCAATAAGATATTTTGATAGTATAAAAAATATCAAAAAAGTCACAATTTGGATGTACAAGATCCAATCTGTTTTTGTAGCATAACCAAATTGGCTCAGTGCGATTTGAATAAAAAAAGCAAACGAAATGATTTGTACAAAAAATAGTGCAACAGTAAAACTACTCATTAAATGACTGCTGTCTCTATAAACTTTAATGTATTTGTTAGAAAAAATAAGATTGGCAAATTCACTAAATCGGTTTTCAAATACAGATTTAGTGATTGCTATTATAGCAAATGAAAGAACAAATAGTGCTGTAGCCCAATCTTTGTTCTCAATGATTCTTGGATGAAGTACGGTTTCAATCATAGCCTTGCAAAATTACTAATTTTTATATCATTCTTTTTATTATAATTTTATTAAGGTTGAAATGGCATAAAATGGTTACTTTTGCACTGAATTTAGTTGAAAAAAATGAACGATTGTATAGTTATAATCCCTACCTATAACGAAATTGAAAACATTGAAAGCATCATAAGAGTTGTGCTATCACAACACAAGCTTTTTCATGTTTTAATAATTGATGACAACTCTCCAGATCATACTGCGGACAAAGTAGTGCTTCTCCAAAAAGAATTTGAAGGTCGTTTATTTCTTGAAAAAAGAGAAAAAAAGTCAGGCCTAGGTACTGCGTATGTACACGGTTTTAAATGGGCATTGCGTCATCAATACGAATTTATTTTTGAAATGGATGCTGATTTCTCTCATGACCCAAAAGACTTAGAAAAACTCTATAACGCTTGTCATTTTGGCGATGCCGATTTAGCAATTGGATCTCGCTATGTAACGGGTGTAAATGTGGTAAACTGGCCATTGAGTAGGGTATTATTGTCTTATTTTGCATCAGTTTATGTGCGATGGATTACTGGAATGAAAATTCACGATGCAACAGCTGGTTTTGTTTGCTATAAACGAAAAGTACTTGAGGAAATCAATTTAGATAAAATTCGATTCGTGGGCTACGCTTTTCAAATTGAAATGAAATACCGCACTTATTGCAAAAAATTTGAGATTGTTGAGGTTCCTATTATCTTTACAGATAGAACCAAAGGGCAATCTAAGATGAGTAATTCTATCATTGTTGAAGCCGTATTTGGTGTAATTGCTTTGCGATTAAAAAAAATGATAAACACACTATAAAAACAGAATATGAATAAGATTTTAATTAAGAACGCCAAAATTGTAAATGAAGGAGTAGTTTTTGAAGGAGATGTGTTAATTGAAAATGAAATCATTGTTGAAATAGCCGAAAGTATTAGCGCTAAATCTTCTGATTGTAAAATTATTGATGCCGAAGGAAATTTTTTAATTCCTGGGGCAATAGATGATCAAGTACATTTTAGAGAACCAGGACTTACGCATAAAGGCGATATAGAATCAGAGTCTAGAGCTGCCGTTGCAGGCGGAATCACCACTTATATAGAGCAGCCTAATACAGTACCTAATGCGGTAACGCAAGAAATATTAGAACAAAAATACGTTTTGGCTTCCCAAAAATCATTTGCCAATTATTCTTTTATGATGGGAGCTACAAATGATAATTTAGAAGAAGTTTTAAAAACTAATCCTAAAAATGTTGCTGGAATCAAAATCTTTTTAGGGTCTTCAACTGGAAACATGTTAGTAGATAATGAAGCTACACTCGAAAAAATATTTTCAAGTACTTCCATGTTAATTGCCGTACACTGCGAAGACGAGACTACAATACGCAATAATTTAGCTCAGTATAAAGAATTGTATGGAGAGGACATACCAGTATCAGCCCATCACTTAATCCGAAGTGAAGAAGCGTGTTACATTTCCTCTTCAAAAGCAGTGGCTCTTGCCAAAAAAACAGGTGCGAGATTGCATATTTTTCATCTTTCTACGGCAAAAGAAATGGAATTGTTTACCAATAAAATTCCGCTCGAAGAAAAGAAAATTACTGCCGAAGTTTGTATTCATCATTTATGGTTTACTAATGATGATTATGCTACAAAAGGAAACTTGATTAAATGGAACCCAGCTGTAAAAACAGCTCAAGACCGTAAAGTGTTGTGGGAAGCTTTGCTTGACGATAGAATTGATGTTATTGCAACAGATCATGCACCACATACACTAGAGGAAAAACAAAAATCATATCTGGATGCACCATCAGGAGGTCCATTAGTGCAACACGCAGTAGTAGCAATGTTTGAAGCACATCATCAAGGTAAAATTAGCGTGGAGAAAATTGTTGAAAAAATGTGTCACAATCCAGCTAAGATTTTCAAAATTCACAAAAGAGGTTTTATCAAAGTAGGTTATTTTGCTGATTTAGTTATTGTAAATGCGGGTTTGCCATGGAGCGTAAAAAAAGAAAATATTTTGGCTAAATGTGGTTGGTCTCCTTTTGAAGGATTTACATTTAAATCCAGAATTACACATACTTTTGTCAATGGGCAATTAGTTTACAATGCATTCAAGGTAAAGGACATTCGTGCTGGAAAACGTTTAGAATTTGAAAGATAAATATCATGATTAAACACTGTATCTCCGTAATATTTTTTCTTCTTTTATTGAGTTGTAAAGACCATAATGGCATTCCTGAACCTGAAAAACTTATAGAGAAAGATGTTATGGTAGATATTATGTATGATTTATCGGTTTTAGAAGCCATAAAATATCAAAACCCGGCATCAATAGATTCTTTTAAAATTAATGCAAGTGCTTTCATTTTTAAAAAGTATAAGGTAGATAGTGTACAGTATATGAAAAATACAAAGTATTACGCTGATGATGATGAGCTGTACAAATCCATGTTTGAGAAAGTTGTAAAACGTCTTGAAGCCGATGTTAAAAAAGCAGAGACTCAAGCTAAAATTGATGATAAGAAAGCTAAGTCCAAAAAAAATAAAATTAAAACTGCTACGACCACAGAGACGGCAACAGTAAATTAAATCTTCTTTATTGGTTTAATAGTTGATTGTAAATAGGGTTTTATAGTAGTAAAATTGAAATCTAAAGTTTGTTTGATTTTATGATTTGAATAGGTGTTTTGGGTGTAGGTTGCCTTTGCAGTGATTTTAGATAACTTTCTTTTAGTTCTAAAAACAACAGATGATAACCAGTCTAAACGCCATAAAATTTCCATCAAAAATGGACTTGCATGCGTGTTGGGTCCCTTTACTTGTAGCGCATCGGCCATAGTATTAAGGACATCTTGAAAAGTAATATTTTCAGCAATAACAATAAAACGTTCGTTTTTTATAGTGCTTTGCATCAATGCTACAACTATTTTTACAACATCTGTAACGGCAACAAATCCAGAGGTGCCTTTTGTATAATATTTTAGTCCTTTTTTTACTTGAGTTAATAATTGGCCACTTCCTTGTTCCCAATCTTTGTGATCTAGTACAGGTCCTAGAATCACTCCCGGATTAATAATTATAACATCTAAGCCTTCTTGGTGTCCGCGCCACACTTCCATTTCGGCACCATATTTAGAAATGGCATAATCGCTATGGTTTTGTTCTGGGTTCCACTCTGTTTCTTCTGAAATGTATTTTTCGTGGGGTAGTAAATCCCCAAGTGTTGCTATTGAACTTATGAAACACAATTTTTCTATACCATAAGCAATGCAAAAGTTCACCACGTTTGCGGTTCCTTCAATGTTTATTTTTCTAATTTTATTTTCATCTTTTGGATCAAATGATATTAAAGCAGCACAATGATAAACGGTTTTAATATTTTGAAAGGCAATTTCTAAAGAGGGTACATCGGTTATATCTGCAGGAACCCATTCAATTTGCTGCAAGAGGAACTCTTTTTTATAAAAAGCAAATAAGGATTTTGTTTTCTCTATCGATGCTATATTTCGGTAAATTGCACGTATAGTATTGCTTTCACTATTTTGATTTTCAATTAAATGAATCAATAAATGTGCGCCTACTAAACCGGTTGCTCCTGTGACTAAAATCATATTGTAAAAGTAATAAAATCAACGCCATGGACAATACCATTTTTCAGCCAAATTAGAAATCTGAATGTGATTTTTGAAACTATTTTTTGTGTTTAAATTAGAAATTAGTGTTGAAATTGCCATTGCCATTGAAATTCTTATCTTTGTAATCACCAAGCCATGTTGGCTGAACCGAAGAAAGTAAATTGATTAAAAAAGATGAAGAATTTTATTGAAGAAGTAACTTGGAGAGGAATGCTCCACGATGTTATGCCGGGCACAGAAGAACATTTGATGGAACAAATGCGCGTGGCATATGTGGGAATTGACCCAACTGCCGATTCATTGCATATAGGTCACCTAGTAGGAGTGATGTTGTTAAAACATTTTCAATTAGCGGGTCACAAGCCATTAGCGTTAGTAGGTGGTGCAACAGGAATGATTGGTGATCCATCCGGAAAATCGAATGAAAGAAATTTATTGGACGAACCAACATTACGTCACAATCAAGCGGCGATAAAAGGACAATTGGCTCGTTTTCTAGATTTTACTTCGGCTGCGCCAAATGCGGCTGAATTAGTAAATAATTACGACTGGATGAAGAATTTCTCTTTTTTGGATTTCATTCGTGATGTGGGTAAGCATATTACTGTCAATTATATGATGGCAAAGGATTCAGTTAAAAAACGTTTGTCATCAGAAGCTGCCGAAGGAATGTCGTTTACTGAGTTCACGTACCAATTGGTTCAGGGATATGACTTTTTGCATTTGTACAGAGAAAAGAGCTGTACGTTGCAAATGGGAGGAAGTGACCAGTGGGGAAATATCACTACGGGAACCGAATTAGTGCGTAGAATTGCTAGCGGAAAAGCCTATGCTTTAACGTGTCCGTTGATTACTAAAGCGGATGGAACCAAGTTTGGAAAATCCGAAGGCGGAAATATTTGGCTAGATGCTGCTAGAACTTCTCCATATAAATTTTACCAATATTGGTTGAATACATCTGATGTGGATGCGGAGAAATACATTAAGATTTTTACTTTTTTATCGAAAGGAGATATCGAAGTTTTAACTGAAAAACATAAAGAAGCGCCACACATGCGTTTGTTACAAAAACGTTTGGCCGAAGAAATTACCGTGATGGTGCATTCAGCTGATGATTTAGAAAATGCGATTAAAGCATCTAATATTTTGTTCGGAAATTCTACTTCTGATGATCTAAAGCAATTGGATCAAGCAACATTCTTAGATGTTTTTGACGGAGTTCCTCAGGCAGAAATCAGCAGAAACGAAATCGAAGGGGGAATCAATATTGTTGACGTTTTAAACGAAAAAACAGGATTTCTAAAATCGAATGGTGAAGCAAGACGCGCTCTAACAGCGAATTCTATTTCTGTGAACCGTGAAAAAATTACCGAAGAATTTGTGCTTTCAAGCAAAGACTTAATCAACAATCAATTTGTATTGTTGCAAAGCGGAAAGAAAAATTATTTTGTAGTGAGAGTTGTTTAAGGATATAAACAAATTATTCTCTTTTCTAATTATAAAAAATTCCCAATAACTAAATGAGTTGTTGGGAATTTTTATTTTTAATCTTTAAAATTGATTTCTACTTTGTTAGTGTATATCCATCCTGTAATGATTGTGGGGTCATTAAGTATGATTTTTAAATCCTCTGGGAGCAGAGTAGAGGTTAATTCTTCTTTATTGAGATACAAAAACAAATCAAGATAATGAATTGTTTTTTGGTCTAAAAAATATTCATTGTCTTCAAATTTGTGATACCGGTTTTTATCCCAAGACAATGTTGCAGAAAAGTTTTTTGTTTCATTAGGTTGGAACTTAACAATACTTTCTATGATTTTTTTACTGGTTTTAATCTTTGATTCTTTTTGCTGTTTCAGTAAATAATCAGCTAAACCTTTGCGATTATTTTCTAGGTCTTGCATTATTTTTTTAAGTACTTCATCACTTTTTTTAGAATCGAATACAGTATTCGTTTCTATCATATTTTTTTCTTGAAACAGCCTGTACGAGGGAATCCAAGACGAACCGTTGTACATGTTAGATCGTAACTCTTTAGTATTTAAAACTAATGAAATAAGACTTTTTGTTTTGTTTTTGATGTGGTAATGTATCGTAAAGATTCGTTCGCTAGTAGAAGGATCTTGGTGTGTTATGGAGTCTATTTGAACTTCGATATCTGTGTTTTGTGCATTGCTACATAAACTAATGAATAAAAAAAGTATCATAAATAAAGTACGCATGCTCACAATAAGTAATAAAGATTAAAGAACCATCAAGTTACACCCACGAATATCCGAATTGTCAAAACGTCCCAATACCTCAAAAGAGTTGTTGGGATTTTTTTTGCCCAAATCCTGAGTAGCTATAAAGGAACAAGAATTGATGTTGGCCAAATCAATCACGTTGATTCCACCTGTTTTTCCGTCTGGAATATAAGTCAAAGCATCTTCGGTATCGCGAACCAGTATTTGCATCCAAGCAGGGCACTCAAATACGCCATTTCCTAAGGAGTAGGCCTGCGAAAGTAATTCGGTCATGCCGTATTCAGAATGTATGGCTGCTACGCCAAAACCCTCACATAATTGATCGTGTAGCTCTTCCCGAATCATTTCCTTTCTTCGTCCTTTCATACCACCGGTTTCCATGATGATGGTGTGTTGTAATTTAAATTGTTGTTTCTCAATTAAGTCTAGTAAAGCAAAGGTGACGCCGATTAAAATTATATTTTGACCCGCCTCTTCAAGGTCGTTAAGTTTAGCAATCAATTCGTCGTGATTGTTGAGGTAAAAACCGCTTTCAGGATGATTGGAAAGTTCTATTAGATCCTTGACCATGTAAATTAAGGATGAGCCTTCTCTTTCTAGATAGGAGGGAAGCAAAGCTAAAACTACATAATCTTCAATGTTACCATAAAATTCTGAAAACCCTCTCTGGTAGCTTTCTTCATATAACGTAACATCAGTAACGAGGTGTTTGCTGGTAATCATTCCGGTTGTTCCGCTGCTGGTAAAGGTTTCTTGAATTTCATCGGTATTAGAAATTACTTCATGACTCTTAAAAAACTGTATGGGCAAAAACGGAATTTGTTGTATTGATTTTACTTTATGAGGATCTGTTTTTAGGAAATTACAAAACTCCTGATATACTTTGTTGTTTTCGTATTGGTAACGAAAAACTTTTAAAGCAATTTTTTCAAATTGTTTTTGACTAGAAATAGTGAATATATCAGTGGTTGTGATCAAGAATTTTTTTTGCAAAAGTATGAAAAATTTAAAAAGGTCGTTTGTTTATCTGTCTTTAGAAAACGGATGCTATTTGGTATTAAAAAAAAAGCTCCAAAAAATGGAGCTGTAATTTTATATTTCGAATGAATTACCGAATTATTAATTTTCGAGTAGCAGAACTTTCTTTTTCATTAATTTTTATAATGTATACTCCAGAAGATAAATTAGATACATTCAGTTCTTTAGAGCTGAGCATGGTTTGCAAAACTTTTTTACCGAGTACATCAAAAATTATGATTTCTTTATCAAGGTCATTCTTAGTGGTAATGTAAACTTTACCATTACTCACAGGATTTGGGTACAAGCTCAATCCCTCAATACTAGAGGAATTTTCTTGAAGTTTTGGTTGCGGTTTATTGTCTTGCGCATAAGTGCTGGCAGAGAATAAAAAGACCAATAAAATAACTGTATAAAAGTAGTTTTTTGCCATCAGATTTATTTGAATAGTAAATATACAAAAAATAATTCAAATAGTGTACCAAAAAAAATGCCTTTCATAGTGAAAGGCATTTTGAATTAGTTTAACAGGAGGCTATTTGATTAATGTTGCTCCATTAACAGATGACCAATTTCCAGCAGTTAAGCTTGCTCCAGTAGCAGTAGTTGTTACACCCCAGTTTGTTGCAGGATTAAAGCTAGCTGCATTAACTGTAAATGTTGCAGCTCCAGAGATAAATGTATTTTCAGAGTTATTGATAGTTACGTTTGTCAATTTTATTTTGCCACCTACTACTTGATTGTTGTATGTAGTTATATCTCTAATTTGTAAAACTCCACCATTTTTAACTGTAGGTGTTGTTTGGTTTTTGTAACCGTCAATAAGTATGTTACTGTAATCACCGTTTCCTTCTGCTTTGAACTGAATAGCATCTAATTGAATTTCTGTTTGTGCTTCTGTAACAGTACCTGTCGCTCTTTTAAGAGTGATGTTCGTTACTTTAGGAAAAAATGCATTGTTTACACCTTTAGCTTCAATTTCCATTCCGTAATTAGCTGCACCTTCTTGGTATGCGTACCAGTTAGTACTTTCTTGACCTCTCCATCCATCTTGCCAGTCAAAAGCATCATCAGAGTTTCCATAAGATATTGCGTTTTTCAAACTTACAGTTCCACCGTAAAATTCAAATCCATCGTCATTACCTTTGTAAGAAACTAGGTTTTCTAAAATTGTTCCTGATCCTACAGAGTAGAAAGAGAATCCGTTTTGTTCTTTGTTATTTTGAGTAATAACTTGACCAGCGTATTCAACTCTAACAAATTTTAAGGTTCCACCATTATGGGTAGCATTAGATCCACCATAAGGCAATACTAAACCATCTTCTGAAGTAGCAGTTTGAGGCGCAGCAGCAGTAGCAGAGTTTACAATAGGAGCATCACCATACATTATTATACCTCCCCAAGATCCTGGAGTTTTAGTTGTTGCAGTAAATACAATTGGTTCTGCAGCAGTACCAATTGCAATTAATTTTCCACCATTCAATATCACGAAAGCATCTTCTCCATTACTTGGATCTGCTGTTATAGTTGAACCAGCTTCAAATGTAATAGTTACTCCCGAAGCAACTTTTGCGAAACCTTTAAGTGTATAATTACCAAATGCATACGTTTTAGAAACTGTTAAATCACCAGTTATTTCACCTGTTACTGGAGTCTTTACAGGATTTTCTGTAGTATCATCACTTGAACAAGAAGTAAAGATTGCAGCAATAAAAGCTAAGCTTAATGCGAACTTTTTCATAATAATTTTTTTTTAATTTTCTAATGTTAATTTCTTGGTGTAAAAGTACTTTGTATGTTTGTGTATTGCCTATGCAAATTGTTATCAAATCATAATCAAAATGCTACTTAAACATTACTCTAATGTTAAGAATGTTATTTTAAAATGTATATGATACATTCATAGAGAAACCAGTTCCTCTTTTAAAATCTTTAACGGTTAAGTCTTTTTCAATAATTGTGATTTTATTTTCTTCTCCTAATTTGATTCTATATAAAGGATTCAGAATGTTATCAATTGAAAATTTAGCATCCCATTTTTTACCTATTTTGTTACTCCATACTAAATCAAGTTTACTAAATGGTTGTTCGTAATAATGGTCTAATCCATTTGTACCTACTGCAAATATTCTTTTTCCATAAACATTATACACAAGAGATGCAGTGTTTGTCCAATTTTTTGAAAACTCAAAATCGTATTTTAAGTCTGCATTAATTAACCATGGTGATGCACCTTGAAGTTGTCTGTCAGGATTAGTTTCAGCAGCATTTTTTTTACTAATTGTTACTTTTGAATACATTAAAGAAGTGTTAAAACCTAAAGATAGATTTTTGAATTTATCAGAAAAACGATCAAGTTGAACTAAAAATTCTACTTCAGCTCCCAATAGAACTGCTTTATCTGAGTTGTCATAAGTAATTATCTGACCTCCACTACCTGCAGATTGTGTAAACAATCTTTCAATTGGATTTTGAATTAATTTTGAGAATGCAGTTACCGCCATTAATTCTTTTGCTGTTGGGAAAATTTCGTATTTCAAATCGAAATTATAATTATCGCTGTTGATGATGTTTGTGTTACCGTTTTCAATTGTACCATCTAAGTTTACAAATTCTAATGGATATGCCTCCATTATTACTGGTCTAGTGATCGTTTTTGAAGCTGCAAATCTTAAATTAGAAGTGTCGTTAAATTTGTATTTCATATTTAACGATGGCAAAATGTCAAGACCTGTTACTGTTTTTGTCTGAAATGCATCATCGAAAGATCCTGGATTTCTAAATTTTGTTTCTCTACTGCTTTGTTCAACTCTTACACCAACATTAAGCTCCGAAGCGTCGCTCAATTTTAAAGCTAAATCGGAGTAACCTGCATTCACAAATTCAAATAACTTCGCTTTGTATGTTGAGTTAGTGCCTTCTCTGTAAGTAAAATCACCATTTGATATAGCCGTAGCTAGAGTGCCATCAGGAGAATTTGTGCTGAAAGTGGTTGCATTTGATCTTAGTCTTTCGGAAACCAAAAATCTGAAACTAGATTCCATACTGTTTACATATGAATTATATCCTACAGTTAATTTATGATTGTCTTTTGTATCAGATTGACCAAATTTCCAACTGTATTCAAGTAAACCAGAAACATGAAATTTTCCGTCAACATCAAAAGTTTGTCTGTATAAACTATTTCCAGTATAACTTATAGCTGTTGTATTATCATCTAGTAAAACTCCTTTGTATGATTTTCTGTCAGGAAGTTGGAAACTTGTTTTTGTAAATGAAATTCCCGCTTTAATATTTTTTCTGTCGTCTTTAGATAGTTTGTAATTTCCTAAAAGTTGTGAATTCAAGAAATCAGTTTGTGTAAGTTGATTCAAACGGATAAAAGCATTGTTGTTAACTGGAGCTGCATTGGTGTACCCCAATTGATCTTGAATCATATTTTCTGTAGATTTCAAATAAAAAGTATTTGAAGTTAAGTCTAATCTTTCTGTTTTATAGTTTACTCCAACTAAAGCAGATGAATTGGTGATGTATTTATATTGTTTGTTATATAAATTGTTGTCATATATTCCTTGTCCAATGTTAAAAAAACGATCAACGCCTTCTCTATATTGAAATTTATTGTCAAAATTAAATGACATTAAGTATTGCAAAGAGTTATTGTTTTTACCTACAGTGAACTTTGCTGAATTTAAAATACCAATACTGGTGTTCAATGGAGATTTACTTTGTTCTACATCGTATCCTGAGCCAAACTGTTTTAGTGATTCATCAGCTGTTAAAACACGGTTGCTAGGTACGCTTCCTAAAACGCTAGGAAAATCTCTTTCATTACCTGAAAATCCAAAAAAGTCTCCAGTTGAAGTTGCGTCTTTAGATGTTAAAAATTTGCGTAAATTATTATTTGTTGTGTATCCTGCTCCAAAATTAATTTTTGTTACGTTTTTTGATCCTCTTGAAGTAACTATATTGAAAGTTCCTCCTGCAAAATCTCCGTATAAATTAGTGTTAAATGTTTTGTAAGTTTCTATAACCCCAACTATATCGGTTGGAAACAAGTCTAAAGGTATAATTTTTTTGAATGGATTGTTTGATGGAACTGCTAAGTCATTAATTAATAAATTGTTATACCTGTCCTCTAGTCCTCTTACAAATAAACCTCTGCCGTCTACTTTGGTAATTCCAGTTACTTTAGTAAGTCCTTCTTCTACGTCGCTTACTCCTTTTGCCGAAAGTTCTTGTGCACCTATAGATTGCTTAATTACAACTGCATTTTTTTGTTCTAGTAAAAGAACAGTAGCCTTTTCTCTACTTCCTTTACTTTTTACAATAACATCTTCAAGCTTGTAACTTCCAGAACCTAGCGCTTTGTTGATTGTTACTGTTTGATCTGCAACTACTGTTACAGGAATTTCTACCGTTTCATACCCTACAAAACTTAATTGTAATGTATAACTTCCGGGTTGAATTTTTATGGTATATTTACCTTCAATGTCCGTATTGGTTGCTATTGCTGTACCTTTGATAAATACGTTAGCAAATGGTAACGATTGATTATTAGCATCTTTGTCTGTTAACGTTCCAGTAATGGTACCTTTACTTTGTGAGTAAGAGATTGCTGTAAGCAATAACGTGAAAAATAATAACTTGAATTTCATTTTATATAATTTTTTGCAAATTAACGGTCATAATATAGAACAGGAGTTACTCACTTGTTATCCTTATGTTGTGTTTATGTTTACAAAAAGGATTCAATATTAAATTATAGTTAACAGCTTTCGTAAGCTGGTTTTATGATTACATTTACATCTCAAAAATAATTTTTGAACCTATATGAAGAAAAAACACACCAAGATTCTGCTGGTTGATGATGAACCAGATATAATCGAAATTGTAGGATACAACCTCTCTCAAGAGGGGTATCAAATTGTTACAGCTACAAATGGTAAAGAAGCAATCGCTGTGGCAAAAAAAGAAATCCCGGATTTAATTATCATGGATGTGATGATGCCAGAAATGGATGGTATGGAAGCTTGTGAAAACATTCGAAAAATACCAGAATTAAATAATGTTTTAATAACTTTTTTGACTGCACGTAGCGAAGACTATTCACAAGTTGCTGGCTTTGATGCTGGTGCTGATGACTATATTAACAAACCTATAAAGCCAAAGTTGCTAGTAAGTAAGGTAAAGGCATTGTTAAGAAGGTTAAAAGAAAAAGAAGTAAATAGCGAAACTCTCAACGTGGGTGGTATTGAAATCAATAGAGAAGAGTATAAAATCGTAAAAGACAATATTGAAATTGCTCTGCCAAGAAAGGAATTTGAATTATTCTATTTATTGGCATCAAAGCCTGGCAAAGTTTTTAAAAGAGATGAAATTCTTGATAAAGTTTGGGGTAACGAAGTAGTTGTAGGGGGAAGAACTATAGACGTTCACATTAGAAAACTACGCGAAAAAATAGGCGAGGATTTGTTTAAAACAATTAAAGGAGTAGGATATAAGTTTGAAGTGTAAATGACAATAAATTTTAAAAAAACATACCGTTTTGCTGTAAAATCAGCGCTATACATTACTTTGTTTTCTACCTTGTTAGTTAGTTTTTTGACCTATCTTTTTTTTAGTTTTTCCCTACAATTCACACTTCTTTTTGCATTTTCAATTGCAACTTTTTCTTTTTTAGTGATACAATACAGAGTAGAAAGGTTTATTTACAAAAAAGTAAAAAAAATATATGATGATGTATCTTTACTAGAGTCTAGCACTTTTAGAAACCAGCCTATTACAACAGATATGGCTACACTTACCCGTGAAGTAAAAAAGTTTGCAACAGATAAGAAACTAGAAATTGAAACTTTGAAAGTTCGAGAAGAATACAGAAGAGAATTTTTAGGGAACGTTTCTCATGAGTTAAAAACTCCTTTATTTACTGTACAAGGGTACTTATCTACCTTGTTAGATGGTGCCATGAACGATAAAACTATTAGAAAGAAATATCTAGAAAGAGCTGAGAAAGGGGTAGAAAGATTAATTTATATTGTTCAGGATCTTGATATGATTTCAAAACTAGAAATAGGAGATTTGAATCTTGAAATGGGAGAATTTGACATTGTAAAACTGGTTCAAAATGTTTTTGATTTGCTTGAAATGAAAGCATCCAAGAAAGATATTTTACTTATGTTTGATATGCGATACAATAAACCCATAATGGTTTATGGAGATCAAGATAAAATACAACAAGTTGTAATGAATCTCGTGGTAAACTCTATTAAATACGGAAAACTTAAGGGTTCGACAGAGGTAAGCATTGAAGATTTGACTGATGATAAAGTAATTGTAAGAGTTACAGATAACGGAGAAGGAATTGAGAAAAAAAATATCCCGAGACTTTTTGAACGTTTTTACAGAGTTGATAAAAGTGGTGCAAGAACCGAGGGTGGATCTGGCCTAGGTTTGTCTATAGTAAAACACATTATAGAGGCACATGAAGAGAGAATCTATGTTGATAGTACCTATGGAGTAGGATCTGAATTTTCATTTACAATTGAAAAGGCTAAAACTAAAATAGATAAATAAATGCTATTCAAAGATAAAAAAAACCGACTTGCAAAGTCGGTTTTTTTTATCTTGTTGTAATCTTATGAATTAAATACCTCAAATAAAGTTGCCCATTCTATTCGGGAATCAGACCTTGGTAATCCTTTGTAATTATGGACGATTTCTAAATCACTAATTTTAAAATTATCCTGAGTTGCATAAGGGACAAGTCCTTCTTTCATTAATTTTTTGGCTAAATATTCTTGCTCATATTGGCCTGGAGTAGGGATAAAAAAAGCTTTTTTGCGAAGTATGACTAAGTCCATAATTGTGGTATAACCAGATCTGCAAAGTACTATTTCACTTTCGTTAAAAACATTTTCAAGTTCTTCAGAATTCATGAAATTAAAGTAGGTAACATTATCTTTTATAACTTTAGTTTGTTGTGGGGCAATATTCCCTTCAATGAAAATAACTTTACCTTGATAGTTTAAAATTTCTTTTTTTAAATGGTCTTCTAATAATCCTCGTTGTGGTTCTGGACCTGAGAGAATGATCAATAAATCATATTTTTTGGGGACAAGTTTTTTTTGTAAACGGCTTATAGGGCCTATGTATTTTATTTTTGAGTTTAGCACTTCTAGATGACCTAAATTACCGGTAAGGTTTATGGTTCCTGGATAATCAGGTACCCAGCATTGCTTATATTTATTAAAGATGTATTGGTGAATTTTACTGGTTATCCAAGTCGTATTTCCGGTTAAAACATTTAATTGATGTGTGATATAAACAGATGGTACTTTTTTATCAAAAACTCCCAGACGATTATCGGATAGTATACCATCAATTTGATATTGTTCAATCCAGCCCCGAACAATTTTTCTTTCGGTACGGATTGCTTTTAATGTTTTGAAACTATTTTGAATTAATTTCCACTTGAAATTTTTTCCTTTTTTTGCATATTCAATTTCGTACGAAGGCAGCTCTAACGTTTTCAAATCCGGAAATTCTTTTCTAAGTAATGCTAGAGCAACTCCATCGGATGCTATTATGGGAGTAAAATTGTTTTCCAGTAATGCCTTTATGATCGGAATACATCTAGTGGCGTGTCCTAAACCCCAATTAAGCGGTGCAATTAAGATAGTTTTAGTGCTGTTATTGTTATTCATTTCAAAATTGTATCAAATGTTTTGTAAGTGTAAGATACATTGAAACACTTCTTTTTTGTATTTGTAAAACATTACCAAACTATTAAATTAAGGTAATACGCTATATTTAGCTTTAAAACGCATCATCAAAATCATTTTAAAAATGGAGATTAGCAAATTTTAAAAAGGGTATAAAAAGGAAAAGCTATCCCAAGAGATAGCTTTTTTATGTAATTACAATTGTTTATTCTTGAATATAGGTTTTATTTCCGTTAGAATTAATGTAGTATTTACCACCTCTAGGACCAGTATATACTTTTTTACCATTGTATTCGCCAGTTACTTTGTCAGCTACTTTTGGTGCTTTTTCAGTGGTTTCTTTTACTTTTTTAGCAGTAGCAACTTTTTCTTTAGTAGCATCAGCTTTGGCTTTAGTCTTTGTAACTTTCTCTTTTACCGCTTCTGTTTTTTCTTTAGTGGCATCAGCTTTGGTTTTGGTCTTTGTTGCTTTTTCTTTTACTGCTTCTGTTTTTTCTTTAGAAGCATCAGCTTTGGCTTTAGCCTTTGTTGCTTTCTCTTTTACTACTTCTGTTTTTTCTTTGGTTGCAGCAGTTTTGGCTTTAGCCTTTGTAGCTTTCTCTTTTACCGCTTCTGTTTTTTCTTTAGCAGCATCCGCTTTGGCTTTAGCCTTTGCAGTTTTCTCTTTTACTGCTTCTGTCTTTTCTTTGCTTGCAGCGGCTTTTTCTTTCGCTTTAGTTGCTTTTTCCTTAGCAGCTTCCTTTTTTTCTTTGGCCGCTTCTGCTTTAGCTTTCGCTTTACTTGCTTTTTCTGTAGCTGCTTTTGTTGCTTTTTTCTCAGTTGCTGTTTCTTGTGCGTAAGTACTTAAAGAGAAAATAAAAGCCATACACAACATTAATAACTTTTTCATAGGGGTTTTGTTTTTTGTTTAATAATATAAAAATAGCGAAAAAAATGTTTTAAAATCAATTCGTAATTCAATATCGTAAAATTGCTTAAAAATAGGCTCTTAGTTGAACGTTTCCAGTGTGAATGGCGTTGTTTTTTTCACTTTTTCGGCCTTGATAATTGATGTTTATATCTAAAAACTGAGTGATGTTTTTTTGCAAAAGCAATCTCCATGTTAAGTTTTGTCCCGTTTGTAGTCCCTCAAGCATTTGAAATCCTACTGCAGAAAGTTCGTTTCCTATAAATTTATTTTGATACAAGGATAATTCGCCATTCATTGTTATTTTTTTTGTACCAGCAAATGAAAATGATGTCCCAAAACGACTTTGATTGAGCGTTTCCTGCTCACCGATAGTATTTTCTTTTTTTTGCAATTCATAAAATAAGTCCCAACTGGTATTTTTTGAAAATAGATAACTAATTTTTGGTGTCCATTGGTAACCCGAAAGATTGAAGTTTTTTTCTGGGAAATTCTCAGATTTTAAAGCAGATTGTATTGTTTTTGTAAAAACACCAAAAAGCCAATTTTTTTGGTACAAATGATTGTATTGCAACTGATGTGAATAATTTGAAACTTCTTGGGAGCCAATGGATGATAGGTTTGTAGTTTTACTTTCTAGATAGGAATAGGTAACGGAATGTTTTTGTTTCCCTCTGTTGTAAAATAAACTATTTCTAAAATTATAGTTTAAACCCAAAACATTCTTAGTAGCATTATAAAACGGATTTAACTCAAAATTTGCACCATCGTTTTTCACTTTTCGATCTAATAAAAAGGTAGTTTGGTTGTGAAAATTAGAGAGGAATTTTCTAAATCCTTTATTGTTTTGCCAAATCGTAGGGTTCCACGTAAGGGATTGAGAAAATTTATTTTGATGGGTTTTTATAAAAATGCGGTTAGGTAAAAACACTCTTATAAACTGTGCTTGATCAACAAAAGGCGCCACTTCAAATTCCTGTAGCTCTTGAATACCATTATTATTGTAATCGTTCCAGGTATAAACTCCTTGTCCTGCCGCAACCTCTAAGTACGTGAATTCTTGTTGCGGAATCGTACCAGAGTTGGTCTCAAATACAGTGTTGCTCACCAATAATTGTTTCAAAAACCGATCGGTGTAAATAATCCTTGAGTTGAGGGTAGATTCTTTTTTTTGTGTGTTTGCTTCAAAGTCTAACGCTCTATATTGAGATACAATTGACAAGTCACTTTTTGCAGTTTGAATCAGTTTTGTTTTAAGCGCAAAGGTTTGAGAGGTATTTACTTTTTGAATCAAGTTGTTTTGTAAACTGTCATTGCTACGCTTGAAATAGCCTAGCTCTACAAATACCTTGGTAGTGTCTCCACGACCGGCAAAAAATCCGTATTCTTTAAATTTTTGGCTCAAGGCCGAAAACTGAAGCGTATTAGTGTCTTTTTCTTTATTGTCTTCTGTACGAAGGGTTGTGCCTATCCAGTTTTTTTTGTGATCATAACGCATTTGGAATTGATTTCTAAAAAATTCAGATTGCGATTTGTTTGACTGACTGCTTAAATAGCTTCCTTGATTTTTAAAACTCCATTTTTTTAGTTTGAACGCACTATTTACAACATGTTTTCCTCCAGAAAAAGTATCCGAAAAATCTAATTTCTCGTATTGGTACACAAATAAACCTTTTTTTAAAGTCTCTTTTTTAGGATTTAAATTTAGTTTCACACCGCTAACTAGTAAACTTTGATTTCCAGTTCCATTAGTACCAATGTTCCAATCACGATCAAATTCAATGTTGTAAATACGTTCCACAGATTTAAAATTGCGCTGTATAAATTGATAGTTTGCAAAAACATCCATTTGCCATTTTTTTGAAAAAAGACGTTGCTGTCCATTTATTTTTCCGGCAACTCCTTTATTATCATTGTCTTGTAACGTTGAAAATAAATTTTTATCGGTATTACTTACTCCCATTTCTACTGCTATCATTGTTTTATCACTAGGGTTGTATTCACTTATAAATGTGGCTACTTGCGTTTTTGTTGGAGCAATAAGTTGAATGGTAGCTTCGTAATTGCCTTGTGGGATTCCGTTTATTGGGGCTACATATTCAAACACACGGGTGATGGTGGCGGTATTTGCAACTATATAATTTCCGTTGTTTGGGCCAACTTGTGTAAAACGGACATTAAATAATTCTTGCTGATCCTCATTTGAATATTCAAAGAAAGTTACTCCATTTGCAATTACTTTTTTATAGAGCACTTTATTTTCATCAAAGGTATCAGCATACTCAGATGGTGCTATCATCAATTGAGGATTGTCACCCGCCTGAGTCAAAATTTGTGCTTGTTCTCGGGTAAGGTTTTGCTGTAAGGGTTGGTTTTTTAAATCATTCTCAGAGTACAAATAGCCTTTTAAACGCCATTTTTTATTCTCGTGTGTTGCCCCTGCATAGGTTACAAATCGGGTGTAGTTTTGATCAGAGTATTGGTATTCAACAGCAATTCGCATTTCAGAGGTTATGGTGAATAGGGGTGTAAATACAATCTCTCCCGCATTGTAATCAATGGTGTAGTCATTATTCTCACCTCGTTTTAATAAAGTTCCATTTACATATACGCGCTCCGATCCAGAAACCACTAGTACATATAACTCTCCGTTTTGTCCTTTTAATTTATAAGGACCTTGGTTGCCTTCTTGTCCTACGATATCACTTTTTGCATATTGTCCTCGCACTAATGCTGCTGATGCAAAGAGATCGGTTTTGTAATTTTTATTTCCAAACTGGATTTTTGTAGAAAGACCTTGCACTTTTTTATTAAAGTTTAGGAATTGGGTGTTTTTGTTTTCCAAGAAAATATCACCCGCTCTTATGTTCCAATCTTTGCTATACAGTTCCATGAAAACATTGTCAAACTGATCTAATTTTTGAGAATACCCGCCGTCTTGAAGCGGAATATTACTATCTTGAATGGAGGCTCTCAAGCTTACTTTGTCGGATATTTTGCCTGTTATTTGTAAGTCAAGGTTTGATCCAAAAACGGCATTTTGATTGTTTCCGATGGTAATTCCTCGGGTAATACTCCCAGAAGTATTTAGTCCATCAAAAGGAACTGTCTTGTTATTGTTTTTTTTATCTATGGTGTATAAGGTTCCCTGTAACGCCGTATTGCTCACAATTTTATTCGAATCAAATACTTGGTATACCTTAGTGAGTATCTCGGGAAATTTTAAATACTGCACGGTCAAGGAATCCCGCTCTATTAGCAAAGGGGATTTTAATAGTAAAATTCCTTTTGTGAAATTAATTTCAAAAAAAGTGCTGTCTATTTTTTTACCATTGGCGTCAAGCAGTTTAAAAAAGTGCGGATTAAGACTTTCTTTTTCAATATAAAGAGTATCCTGAGTTCTAGCTATTTTTTTTGTTTTGTACAAGTAGTTGATTTCCTGCGCCTGTAGACCAGAAAAGAAAATCAAAAGAAAAAAAAACAAGATTTTTTTTAGCATAAATACTATAACTCACAGGAATCAAAAGTAGTATTTATAATTTGATAATAAGTATTCAAAAAACGGGTAGTATGCAGTGGTATTATCTTGCTACTCCTAAATAAAAAGGGAAGTAATAGCATGTTATTTCCCTTTTTTCTATTCTTAAACTTCTTTTGTAACCACTTGCATGGTCTCGCGGCTTACTTGTTTGAGTAAAACAATTTTGTTTTCTTCAACTGTTTTTGCAGCAGTATCATTAAAATGTCTGATGGTGTACAAGGTTACATTTTGCTCGTAATCTACTTTGAATTTTTTTGATAAAATGGCATTGAGCGCATTAAAATTATCAAATTTATCTTCAACACATACAGAGAAACTGATGGCCGAGTTTTGGATTAAATTTACTTTTATTTTGAATTGATGAAACAACGCAAAAATCTCACTGATGTTTTCTTCCATAATAAAAGAGAAATCTATAGAGGAGAGCGAAATTAATAATTGGTTTCTTTTTACAATAAAACAAGGTAAATAGGGCTCCAGATCCACTCCTTTTGAAACACTAGTCCCTTTTAGTAATGGGTTTATAAATGATTTTACAAATAACGGAATTTCTTTTTTTTGTAAAGGTTGTAACGTTTTTGGGTGAATCACGGTAGCGCCATAAAACGCAAGTTCAATAGCTTCTCGATATGAAATTTGGTTTAATAAACTAGCATTCTCGAAATATCTTGGGTCAGCATTCATAACTCCAGGTACGTCTTTCCAGATGGTAACACTTTCGGCATTTAGGCAATAGGCAAAAATGGCAGCAGTATAATCAGATCCTTCACGACCCAGTGTAGTTGTAAAATTATTTGGGTCAGACCCCAAAAAACCTTGTGTAATATTTAGGATTTGTCGTTTTACATTTTTGGCAATATTAGCTTGTGTCAAGTCCCAGTCTACCTCGGCATCTCGATACGTAGCATCAGTTTTTACAAAATTACGAACATCGAGCCATTGTGTTTGAATGCCCCTAAAATTCATGAAATGACTCAGGATGGTTGTTGATATCAATTCGCCAAAGCTTACAATCTGGTCGTAAACAAAATTGTAATTAGGAGATTTATTATGTGCCAAAAAATATTCTAAATCACTAAATTGTGCATTTACGGCAGCAAATACTTCGTTTTTTTCATCTTCAAACAAATCGATCAAGATTTGATTGTGGTATTTTTTTACTTCTTGAACGGATGAATTTAATTCAGTTGATTTATCAAAATAATTTTTTATGACAAGTTCTAATGCATTAGTAGTTTTGCCCATTGCAGACACGACTAATAATACATCTTCATAACCCACTGTTTGTAAAACGCTGTATACGTTTTTGATTCCTGCTGCATCTTTTACTGATGCACCTCCAAATTTGAATACTCTCATATTTTCTTAAATCACAATTTTTAAATTCTAAATTGAAATCAGAATTCTATTTATTTTTAATTTTTTAATTTCCTATTTATGACTCTGAATTTGAATATTTTATTTCAATTTATCAGATACAAATTGATATATTCCTAATTCATCCATTTGTACAACATGCCAATCGCGTAATACTTTGGCTCCTGATTTTTCGTAGAAATCAATTGCTGGTGTATTCCAGTCTAGAACATTCCATTCTACTCTTCGTACCTGGTCTTTCTTACCTTGCTTTAAAATTTCAGAATATAAGGCATAACCTAATCCCGTTCCTCGCATGCTTTCCTTTACCACTAAATCCTCTAAGTGAATGGTTTTGCCTTTCCAAGTTGAATACCGGTAGTACCACAAGGCGATACCTACAATTTCCTTTTCTGAAGTACTTTCTGGCGAGTCTGAATCAATCTCTGCAACAAAAACATGAAACAGCGGCACAGCTCCAAAACCATCTCGTACTAAATCTTCAACGGTAATAAGAACTGCATCTGGTTCTTTTTCAAACAATGCTAGTTCTTTGATTAAACCTAAAACCGAAGGCATATCTGCCGGAGTACCTTTTCTTATTATCATGGCGTAGTTGTATCTATTAATGATTGGATTATCTAACGGATATTTATCTATTTCTTGTTTTTAAAATCTTACAAAGATTCTATTGTGTTATTTTAATTAAATTGTTTGAAATCACAATTAAATTAGCTTTAAAACTAAAAAATTTATAGTTTATTTAGCAAATATACAATAGTGGTAAACTAAGTTCATATTATTGAAATCATTTTCACAAAAAAAACGATATTTGTGACTTCAAAATAACTACAACGATTTCGAAATGGAAGAACGCAACAAGACTTTAGGAGAATTTATTATAGAGAATCAAAATGCTTTTCAATATTCGTCTGGTGAATTATCCCGAATTATTAACTCAATTAGGCTTGCCGCCAAAGTAGTAAACTATAAGGTAAACAAAGCTGGATTAGTTGATATTGTGGGTGCTGCAGGGGAGCAAAATATACAAGGAGAAGACCAACAAAAACTGGATGTTTATGCCAATGAAGTTTTTATTCAAACCTTAATTAACCGTGAAATTGTATGCGGTATTGCCTCTGAAGAGAACGATGAGTTCATCACTGTTGAAGGAAGTGATAACAGCCACAACAATAAATATGTGGTATTGATGGATCCTCTTGATGGATCTTCTAATATTGATGTAAACGTATCTGTGGGTACTATATTCTCAGTGTATAGAAGAATAACACCAATAGGAACTCCAGTTACAATGGAGGATTTCTTGCAACCAGGAATCAATCAAGTAGCTGCAGGGTATGTTATTTATGGAACATCAACCATGCTAGTGTACACAACGGGGCATGGTGTAAATGGGTTTACATTGAATCCTGCTATTGGGACTTTCTATTTATCACACCCTAATATGAAGTTTGCAAAAGACGGTCATATTTACTCTATCAATGAAGGGAACTACATTCATTTTCCACAAGGGGTTAAAGATTATATCAAATACTGTCAGACAGAAGAGGAAGATAGACCGTATACTTCTAGATATATCGGTAGCTTAGTTTCGGATATCCATAGAAATATTATCAAAGGCGGAATTTATATTTACCCAACTAGTTCAAAAGCTCCTAATGGTAAGTTGCGTTTATTATATGAATGTAATCCTATGGCATTTATTGTGGAGCAAGCTGGAGGTAAAGCTTCAGATGGTTTTGGAAGCATCATGGAAATTACTCCAACCGAATTGCATCAGCGTGTTCCTTTCTTTTGTGGAAGCTATAACATGGTTGAAAAAGCCGAAGAGTTCATGCATAAAGCTAAATTGAGCAAATACTAAAAAGCAAAAAGCTTCCAGTATTCCTGGAAGCTTTTTTATTTAAATACAGCTGTAATTTATTTGTGCATATTTTGCATTTCCTCAAGGAAAGTGTCAGAGTCTACCTCTTTGTCAACAAGCTTTAAGGCTTTGTCAATGATGTAATTTACATTATCAGTGTTGAACCCTAAAGCTACACCTATTTTTCTCAACAACATTTCTTGTTGATCTCCTAAATGATGATCTACGTGAACGATTCGTGCTAAATCATACAAACGCTCTAATCTTTGCTCGTGTAAATACGGTGGATTGATAGGGTAATTCAAAGGATTTTCTAAAATTTCCTCATACTCTATTGCTGATATTTCTAGGCGAAGTGCTAGTTTGTCTAAAAATGCTTTTTCTTCTGGTGAAAATTTCCCATCAGTAAGTGCAACTCTAACAATTGAGGCGAAGTGACCTTTGTTTCTTAGCTTAAATTCGCTATCAAATAAATCTGAAAATGACATAGTTATTGATTTTATATCCTACAAAGATAAATCTATTTTTAAATTAACTATTTTAATTTTTGTTTAATTTTTTTCAAAAACTAGAGTTGATTGCACTTGTTTTGAGGTAAGATTGCGCTGTTGCTATTTTCCTAAAAGTGCCTTTGTGTAACTCATTTAGCATCTGAAAGTGTTTTCATAAAGGCAACTAATGCTTTTTGCTCTGCCAAAGTCAAGTTGAGTTTGTCTGTGGGTAAGGTTTGATTTTCTAAAGTGATGCCATTTCCTACTCCGCCACCTTCATTGTAAAAAACAACAACTTCTTCCAATGTTTTAAAAACACCATTATGCATGTACGGACCTGTTTGTGCAATGTTTCGGAGCGTAGGTGTTTTAAAGGCGTGTTTCAGTTGTGCCATTTTGTATTGTGTAAATCGTCCTAAGTCTTGATCTATAATTTTTCCGTTTTTAGTTTGAGGTGTTCCTATTACTTCTTGCTCTGTTTTTTTGTAAATAGGAGGGACTGTTCCATTAAACAATGGGATGAAATGACAAGTCGCACATTTTCCTTTTCCTGCAAAGAGATTAAATCCTAGTTTTTCCTCATACGAAAAAGTATTTGAAGCGCCCGAAAAGTAATTATCAAACTTAGAGTTGAATTTATTTAAAGAACGAACATAACTTGCTATTGCGTTTTGCAATTGCCATTCTTCTAGTTTTATAGTTTTAGGAAAAGCATTTTTAATCAATTTTTTATATCCTGTATTGCTTTGAATTCGAGTTAAATTTTCTTTTAAATTTCCATGCATTTCATCTTTGTTTTGAATGACATCTAGACTTTGTTTCTCTAAATCAGGTTGTCTCATATCCCAAAATTGAGCATTTTGTAAAGAGGCATAGGTAAGAGTTGGGGTATTTCTAGGCAAACTAATTCCAGTTAAGGATCGGTTGGTTTTTTCTCCGTCTGTGAATGCTAATTCTGGAATGTGACAGGTGGCGCAATTGCGTCTTCCATCTTTGGAAAGGGACGAATCGTAAAATAATTTTTTGCCAAGATCAGCTTTTGCTTTAGAATACGCATATTCTTTTGACGGAATAAAAGCATTCACATTAAAGGTGTTTTTTTCAAAAAGCGATTTGGCATCTGGATTGATGGCATTTGTCTTTGCAACGTTTTTAATACGGTTGTCTTGTTGAAATTGAACTAGTTTTTCTGATATTGGATTTAAATATTTTTTAATAAAGGTAGCGCGATCAAAGGTGTTGAAATTGGTACTCGCATCGCAAAAGGTATTGGCTTGATCTATCAAATCAAAAAGTAAGACTTTTGTTTTTGAATTATTGGTGTTCAATTTTTCAAGTACAACTTTTAAAGAAGATAAACTGGCCTTAGTTTCAGGGATGGATTGATTAGCAATTGGCGAATCGAAACCGGTGATGCCAAGTGTTAAGATTCGGTACACTTCCATTTTGCTGGCATCAATAACATAATCAGGGCTAATGGTGATTACGGATAAATGCTCTTTTACTTGTGCAATTAAACCTTTTAAAACGGCAATTTCTCTTTTTAAAGTACTGGAATTATTGGCAGAATATTGTGGGTAAATTAGTTCTTCAATGACTTGAAAACCACTTGGTGATAAGAATTTGTTTTCTTCTACTTCCAATTCATCAAGTGCCGGTCCGTTAATAAATCGTGCTGGGTCTGGCGTAAAATATTCGACAGCCCATTCTATTTTTTTATATGCAATGCGGCTTGTTTCAAATGATTTTTGTAGTTGTTTTTGAGTTGGATTTTTGGCGGCTACTTTTTCAAAAGCAAGTATTTCTTGATTCAGTTCCTCTAAATTAGATAACAGTTCTTCTTGAATGGTTAAACTAGTGTATTGTTTTTGACAAGAAAAAAATAGTAGGAATAGGGGCAGTAGTTTTAATAGCGGTTTCATGTTGTGTATTGTATTAAATGCAAAAACAACCCAAAATTTGGGTTGTTTTTTATATCAATAGTTGAGGTAATTATCGCTGTACGTTTCGGATGATGATGGTTTGACCACCTTCTTTGTTTGTGTTTAATCCACTACCATCAGCATTTAAAAAAGCATCTTTTTGCCATGTATGTGGATGTATGTTTACAATAAATGTATTCGGAACACCAATTATATCTGAAATGTCTTCCATTGCGCCATATTCCCAACTTCCAAAACGCATTTCATTAGCTGGGTTGTAAGTTGTATTCCAGGCTGCATCAGTTCTTTTGTGATTCATTGTCAACCAAGGTTTGTTAACCTTAGATGCAATGTTGTATTGCCAGATATAAGAATCATGTTTTGCGGCAGTGTAGAATGAATCTCCATCTTCTTGTGTATACACATAATTCTCAGTCACAGTAATATTATCTGGATTGATAATTCCTGTTCCTGGAGTAGAATCGCCTTCAATAACTAATTCTAATTTTCCAATAAGTGGGTTGGTATCATTTAATACTAACTTATAAACACGTCCCCACATGGTGTAACCCGCTACTGGAGCGTTTGAACTTGCTTGTCCCGTTGCAGTAAAGTACAATTCTCTATTGTTTTTTGCAGATCCTTTTCTGTAATCTACATCTTCAACTCTAGAAAAACGAATTGCACCTAAATTATTAACCGTTGTGTTGATTACCGCACCCGTTAAGTTTTTAGCATTTGGAATCTCTACAAAAGATACATCAAAAGAGGTTCCTACATTCATACTAGTTTCTACTTGGTTGCCATCGTTTCTTTTTAACGCGTATAATTTACCGTTAGATAAGTCGCCAACAGTTGAACTCATATACATAATTACTTGGCCAGCACTTGCGTGAGAAGTTGAATAAGATTGATCTTCTCCAATAACAATAACGGTTTTCCCCGGGTAAGCGTCTTTAGGTAGTGGAACGGCGTTTTCCATACTTGCTTTTCCTAAAGCTGGTAAAACTCGGTCGGTTCTGCTTTTCATACTTGTAAGCCCTAATGGGTCAATACCATGAACCATACTTTCCTCACCACTTTCTCCAGCAGTTAAAAACAAAGGTCCAAATCCATGGATTGCTGGTGAAGCTAAAGTTGCTGAACACAAACGAGTCATCCCACCCACTGCATCAACAATATAGTCTCCTTTTACCGGCTTAAGTGTTTTGTCTAAATATACTCTGGATACAGATTTTAAAATTTCATGATTAGTGATCATAATGTAACCATCGCTTGCAGGATCTTTCATAAATCCAGCACCATCAGGTTGAGCACCATAGATAAAAGCTGGTGATTGCGTTAATACATCTGAACTACTTAATAAAGATGTTATCTGTAAGTTTTCGAAGCCTTCTTTGGCTACAGCCAATGCTGGAACCGAAGAAACATTTGAAAAATTAATAGCCGTGTTTACGGTAGGAGTTTCATTTTTGTCGTCTTGACAGCCTACTACTGCAGCTAACAAAACGGATGACAATGCTATTTTTTTTAAATAATGCTGATTCATGATAATTGTGTTTAGTTTGTTTGAATGCAAAACTATCGTAAGAAACTGAATCTTAGTTTAGGTCAATATTGTTGATTCATCAACAAAATGTTACTCCAAGATTAACACATCGTAAACCTGTTAATTTAAAGTAAAGTTAATAGTGTTTGCATTATTTGTAAGATTTATATATTTCAATAGCAGTATTTCAAACTTGTGATTTAGTGTTAGAGGATTTATCCTTTTTTTCTTTTGTTGCCAAGGTTGATTGTGATGTAAGTAAGCTATTCTGATAGTACAGGAGTTATGAGTATTGCTTTTAAGGGTGAATTTATGACTTGAGTTGCTTTGCTATATTCGTTTTTCAAGGAATTTCACGTTTGGATTTCATTGAATTTATTAGATATTCTAAGGAAGGATTTTCAAAATTTATCGTAAGTTTACAACCCTTTTAGCAACTTAAATTAGTAGTGATGCAAGAATTTTGGATTTATTTTCAAATAGGATTAAAACACGTTTTAGACATTCATGCTTATGATCATGTTTTGTTTTTAATAGCTTTGGCGGTGCCATATTCGTTTAAAGATTGGAAACGAATTGTCTTGTTAGTCACTTTATTTACTATTGGTCACACCATGGCTTTGATGCTTTCTGTTTTTGGGATTATAGCCATAAAAGTAAATGTGGTTGAGCTTTTAATCCCCATTACAATTTTGATTACGGCATTGTTCAATCTGTTTACGGCTGGTAAGTCCAGTAAAAAAGAAAGTATAAACCTAATATTTTTTATCACACTTTTCTTTGGGATTATTCATGGTTTGGGGTTTTCTAATTATTTCAAATCTATTTTAGGTGGCGATGCTGCCTCAAAAATGTTGCCTTTAGCCGAGTTTGCTTTGGGAATTGAGGCCGCACAAATTATAGTGGTTTTTGTGGTATTGATTCTCTCTTATATTGTGCAGACTATTTTTAGATTCTCTAAACGAGATTGGACACTGGTAATGTCCTCTTTTATTGTAGGAGTTGTTATCCCGTTGATTGTTGAAAGTGAAATTTGGAACCGATAAAATGAGTGAAAAAAAATTAAATAAATACGACAAAGCCTATTTGCGAATTGCAAAAGAATGGAGTTTACTTTCTTATTGCCAAAGAAAGAAAGTAGGAGCTATTATTGTACGGGATCGAATGATTATTTCTGATGGATACAATGGTACACCAAGTAGTTTTGATAATTGTTGCGAAGATGATGAAGGACTTACCCGCTGGGATGTTTTGCATGCCGAAGCCAATGCTATTTTAAAAGTAGCGCGTTCTACGCAATCATGTGAAGGTGCTACATTGTACATTACCCTTTCTCCATGTAAAGAATGCAGTAAGTTAATTCACCAGTCGGGTATAAAAAGAGTAGTGTATCACGCTGGATATAGAGATGATTCTGGAATACAATTTTTGATAAAAGCAGGTGTGGAGGTGGAGCACATACCTATAATGGAAGAATAAATGAAATTCAATACAAAATATTTGCCTCTTATTTTATTTGCCACACTAGCTCTTGGTGTGCTGCTGGGCGGCTTATTGAATTTTCCCAATGTCTCCCGTTTTATGGGCGATAATAATGCTAAAAACAAACTAAATAAACTCATAGATTTTATTGATGATGAATATGTTGATGAGGTAAATACAGATTCTATTGTGAATCTAACCGTTGATAATATTCTCGCACAGCTTGATCCACATTCTGTATACATTTCGCCTAGTGACCAGCAAGAAGTGGCTGAGAGTATGCAAGGAAATTTTGTGGGGATTGGAGTTAATTTTTATATGTATAAAGATTCTGTTGCTGTCATAAAACCTGTTGAAAATGGCCCTTCGGCAAAAGCTGGAATTCAAGCAGGAGACAGAATTTTATACGCCGGAAAGACAAAGCTTTATGGCAGAAAACTCCCTTCTGATAGCTTGTTTTCTCAACTCAAAGGAACAGTTGGTTCCGCTGTTGAGCTCACTGTTTATAGAAAAAGCACCAAACAAAAACTAAAATTTAAAATAAAAAGAGATGTCATTCCTTTAAAAAGTATTGATGTGGCTATGCTAATTAATCCTACTACAGGTTACATTAAAATAAATAGATTTTCAGAGACCACTTATGATGAATTTATAGAAGGCTTAGGAAAAATCAAAAAACAAGGAGCAAAGGCCTTAGTTATTGACGTTCGGGATAATGGGGGTGGTTATATGGAGGAGGCGATTGCTATAACGGATGAATTGCTATCTGACGAGCAACTTATTGTTTTTACCAAGAACAAGAACGGAAAAGTGACCAAAACTTTTGCAACAGCAAATGGTCAATTCGAAAAAGGAAAATTAACTATTCTTATCAATGAAAATAGCGCATCAGCAAGTGAAATTCTTGCAGGAGCCATTCAGGACAACGATAGAGGTAGTATCGTGGGTCGACGTTCTTTCGGTAAAGGATTAGTGCAGCGGGAAATGTCTTTTGCAGATGGATCATCGGTTCGTCTTACTATAGCGCGCTACTACACTCCTTCGGGGCGATCCATTCAAAAACCGTATGCAAAAGGTAAAGAGGAATATTTTAAAGAGTCAGAAACCCGTTTTGAAAATGGAGAGTTGTATGATAAAGACAGTATTAAAGTAGCAGATACTCTAAAATACAAAACTAAAAAGGGAAGGATAGTTTATGGCGGTGGTGGAATTGTTCCTGATGTTTTTGTGCCTATTGAGGTAGAACATAGCAGTCAAAGTACAGGGTATTTATTGCAGTCTGGTATTGTGGGGAATTATGTTTTTGAGGATTTAGACTCTCACAAAAAAGAGTTCAAAGGTCTTGCGTATAAAGCGCTCCAAGAAAAAATTAGCACTTCGGATTATTATTTTAATAAGTTTCAAAAATTCATTCTTGATAACGGACTCGATATTCAATTTTCTAAAAGCAAATCCCTAGTCAAAAGATTTCTTACTGCAGAGTACGCAAGACAATTGTTTGGAGAGAACAAATATTATGAAGTTATTCTTAAAGAAGATACTATGCTCAAAGAAGCATTAAAATTGAAATGATTTCGAACTAGAAGTGTTTTAAATGGAAATCCCACTTACAAGCTATATAAGATAAGGTTGGTTTTATTACTCCTTTAATTTGTAATCGAATGATAATCAAATCGATTGTAAATTAATTTAAATAATCGGAGATTTAGGTTTGCTTATAGGATAACCTAAAAGGAAATGAGAAATTTCTTTATCCAAAAAAAGGATGTGCTAAAAATCAAGCGCATCCTTTAATGTATTTCAAAATTAAATTTATTGTATTACGAATTTGTGTTTGATTTTTCTTCAATCTTTTTGGAAACTCTAAAAATAAGAAGAATTAATACAGCACATAATGAGGCTGCAATACCAATAAACGCAACGATGCTTTCTCCCTGAAATGGGTTTTTAAAATCTAGTAATGTAACATTAAAGACGATTAAAGCAAGTGCCAAAAATACCAGTATGTTAGTGAAAATTTTCATAAATGAGTTTGTTGTTTAAATCTTAGTGTACTGAAAAAGATAGAAGTAAATTCTATGTGACCAATTAAAATTAGGCTGTAAAATTATTAAATTTTATATTAAAGAAACAAACCTTTAACATTAGCAGCAAATAATTTAACAGCAATTGCTAATAATACTACTCCAAAAGTCTTGCGGATCACTCCAAGTCCGTTTTCTCCTAACATCTTTTCAATTTTAGAAGAAGATTTTAAAACGATGTATACTAAAATAATGTTCAAGAATATGGCTATGACAATATTAATAGTAAAAAACTGCGAACGTAAAGAAAGTAAGGTGGTCATGGTTCCTGCTCCAGCAATCAAAGGAAAGGCCAGCGGAACAATAGATGCTGAACTCGCTTCTTCGTCACGATAAATACGAATACCTAATATCATTTCTAAAGCAAGGAAAAAAAGAACAAATGAACCTGCAACTGCAAATGAATTGACATCGATTCCAATTAACTTTAAAAGTTCTTCTCCCGCAAAAAGGAAAACAATCATAATGACTCCTGCTACGATGGAGGCTTTCTCAGATTCGATATGACCGTGTTTGGCACGAAGATCCACAATGATAGGGATAGATCCCACGATGTCAATTACGGCAAAAAGCACCATGCTTACGGTAATTATTTCTCTTATGTCTAGCTGCATAATATTGGTTTTAATGATGCAAAAGTATTCATTTTTGATGGTTAGCGGGTTCAATCTTGTATTATTTTAAGGTCAAGTTAAAAATATTTTGAATTATAAAGTAGAAGTCAAGCCTTCCGTTTTTGCCAAATTCTTTTTTTTGATTTTCAGTGCTTCATTTTTAAATTTCTTTGAATACCTTTGCAGCATGTTTCAACTAGGAAAAACCATCGTCTCAGAAGACTTACTCGAAAAAGATTTTGTTTGCAATCTAACTGCCTGCAAGGGAGCTTGTTGTGTAGATGGTGACGCTGGTGCGCCATTAAGCGAGGAAGAAACAAAAATCCTGGAGTCTATTTATCCAAAAGTAAAACCTTTTTTGCGCAAGCAAGGTATTGCGGCTATTGAAGCGCAGGGAACTTGGGTAACTGGAACAGATGGTGAACTGGAAACACCTCTTATTGACAATAAAGATTGTGCTTATGTCATCTTTGACGGCAAAACTGCATTATGTGGGATTGAGCAAGCCTACAATCAAGGCATCATCGACTGGAAAAAACCTGTTTCTTGTCATTTATATCCAGTTCGGGTAAAAGATTTTACAGAGTTTGCAGCTGTAAATTATGATAAATGGGACATTTGTGATGCTGCCTGTTCACTTGGGCAAGAGTTAGAAGTACCAGTGTATAAGTTTGTCAAAGAAGCTTTGGTACGCAAGTTTGGTGAAGACTGGTATGCAGAACTAGAGACTGTTGCTCAAGAGCACTTAAACAATTCAAAATAGCACAAAACTACCCCACAATTTCAATTTCTTAAACCCTATATTTTACAGTGGCTAACGCCGTTTTGTGAAATATAATCTATTGAATTTCAATTTTTTACAAATAAGACAGCAAATAGTGAGAATTCTTTTCGTTGTTAAAAACTAGCCTCGATTGTGAATAAGTTTGGCTTTTATATCCAGCAATATTTCACAACCTTTGTACTCCCCAGATCGAATAGAATTTCGTTAAAATCACAACAAAATAAAACAATACAATGACACAAGTGGAACCTATTTTACAAGAAAACAAAAATCGCTTTGTAATTTTTCCGATCAAGCACCATGATATTTGGGAATGGTACAAGAAAATGGAAGCGAGTTTTTGGACTGCTGAGGAAATTGATTTATCGCAGGATTTAAATGATTGGAATAACAAACTTTCTGATGAAGAGCGTTATTTTGTGAAGCATATCTTAGCATTTTTTGCTGCTTCAGATGGGATTGTAAACGAAAATTTAGCAGAAAATTTTGTAAACGAGGTACAATATGCTGAGGCAAAGTTTTTTTATGGCTTTCAAATCATGATGGAAAACATTCATAGCGAAACCTATTCGTTATTGATTGATACTTACGTGAAAGACGAAGCTGAGAAAGATGAATTGTTCAATGCTTTGGATGTGTTTCCTGCAATTAAGAAAAAAGCAGACTGGGCTTTGAAATGGATTGAATCAGATTCGTTTGCGGAGCGTTTGATTGCTTTTGCAGCCGTTGAAGGAATCTTTTTCTCAGGTGCATTTTGTTCTATTTACTGGTTGAAAAAGCGTGGTTTAATGCCAGGACTTACCTTTTCGAACGAGTTGATTTCTCGTGACGAAGGAGTTCACTGTGATTTTGCGGTACACTTGCACAACCACCACTTGGTTAACAAAGTACCAAAAGACAGAATTAGAGAAATCATTGTGGATGCTTTGAACATTGAAAGAGAGTTCATCACCGAGTCCTTGCCAGTATCGTTAATTGGGATGAACGCAGGTTTGATGACACAGTATTTGGAGTTTGTTGCGGACCGTTTGCTAGTAGAATTAGGTTGTGACAGAGAATACAATACGGCCAATCCTTTTGATTTTATGGACATGATTTCATTGCAAGGAAAAACCAACTTCTTTGAGAAAAAAGTAGCTGAATACCAAAAAGCAGGTGTAATGAACACTGATGAAGAAGCACAAAAAATTACCTTCGACGCCGATTTTTAATCGGTTTTGACTATAACTACTACCTTCCTAGCCCCGATGGAAGGGAAAATCCTTTTTAGTCCTGATTTTTCTCAGGACTAAAAAGATTGGAATGACAGCGGGATAAGCTCCCGAAAATAAAGAAACTGAACTTTATGTCAAATCAGTACCCATCAATAGTAGTTGTTGCCACAAAAGTTGTGGTGCTCATGCTGCGAAATAATAAACAAATAACTAAAAACAGCGAAGGGATTTTCTGTTTTAAAAAAAAAGAAAAAGTATGTACGTAGTAAAAAGAGACGGGCACAAAGAGCCAGTGATGTTTGACAAAATCACAGATAGGATTAAAAAACTATGCTATGGTTTGAATGATTTAGTAGATGCTGTAAAAGTAGCAATGCGTGTTATTGAAGGGCTTTATGATGGGGTTTCAACATCAGAATTAGATAATCTTGCTGCTGAAACAGCTGCCTCAATGACTATTGCGCACCCAGATTACGCGCAGTTGGCCGCTCGTATTGCGATCTCAAATTTACATTCGAATACTAAGAAATCATTCTCTGAGACGATGAATGATATGTTTCATTATGTAAACCCAAGAAATGGGCAATACGCTCCATTATTGTCTGAGGAAGTACATAAAGTGATTATGGAAAATTCAGAGTTTTTAGACTCGCACATTATATACAACAGAGATTTCAACTACGATTATTTTGGTTTTAAAACACTAGAAAGATCGTATTTGCTTAAAATAAATGGTAAAATTGTAGAGCGTCCGCAGCATATGTTGATGCGTGTATCTGTTGGGATTCACTTAGATGATTTGAAATCGGTTATTGAAACCTACGACTTAATGTCGAAAAAATTCTTTACTCACGCTACGCCTACCTTATTTAATGCGGGTACGCCAAAACCTCAGATGTCGAGCTGTTTCCTATTGGCGATGCAAGATGACAGTATTGATGGTATTTACGATACGTTGAAACAAACGGCTAAAATTTCGCAATCAGCAGGAGGAATTGGACTTTCAATTCACAACGTGAGAGCTACAGGATCATATATTCGTGGGACTAACGGAACTTCAAACGGAATTGTTCCGATGTTGCGCGTGTTCAATGATACGGCGCGTTACGTAGATCAAGGTGGAGGAAAACGTAAAGGAAGTTTTGCGATTTATATAGAAACTTGGCATGCGGATATTTTTGATTTCCTAGACTTGAAAAAGAATACCGGAAAAGAAGAAATGCGTGCAAGAGATTTGTTTTTTGCGATGTGGACTTCGGATTTATTCATGAAACGTGTGCAAGAAGATGGATTATGGACCTTAATGTGTCCAAACGAATGTCCGGGCTTGTATGATGTGCATGGAGAAGAGTTTGAAAAAATGTACACTGATTATGAAAAAGCAGGTAAAGGTAGAAAAACCATCAAAGCGCATGAATTGTGGGAGAAAATCCTAGAGTCGCAAATTGAGACTGGAACGCCTTACATGTTGTATAAAGATGCAGCCAACCGCAAATCAAACCAAAAAAATCTAGGTACTATTCGTTCGTCGAATTTGTGTACCGAGATTATGGAGTTTACTTCAAAAGATGAAATTGCTGTATGTAATTTGGCTTCATTGTCATTGCCAATGTTTGTTGAAAACGGAGCATTCAATCACGATTTGTTTTATACCGTAACCAAGCGTGTAACGCGTAACTTAAATAAAGTAATTGATAGGAATTATTATCCGGTTAAAGAAGGAGAGAATTCTAATAAACGCCACCGTCCAATTGGTTTAGGTGTGCAAGGACTTGCAGACGCATTTATCATGTTACGTATGCCGTTTACAAGTGACGAAGCAAAAAAACTGAATCAAGAAATTTTTGAAACCATGTACTTTGCGGCCGTAACAGCATCAATGGAAATGGCTAAAGAAGAAGGACCGTATTCAAGTTATGTTGGATCGCCAATTTCGCAAGGAGAATTTCAGTACAATTTATGGGGATTAACCGATGCTGATTTATCAGGACGTTGGGATTGGGCTTCGCTTCGTAAAGAAGTAATGGAGCATGGTGTTCGTAACTCTTTATTGGTAGCGCCAATGCCAACCGCATCTACATCTCAAATTTTGGGTAACAACGAAGCATTCGAACCGTATACTTCAAATATCTACACCAGACGTGTACTTTCGGGTGAGTTTATTGTAGTAAACAAACACTTGCTTCACGATTTAGTAGAGCGTGGCTTGTGGAACGAAACCCTGAAACAAGAGTTAATGCGTAATAACGGATCCGTTCAAGCACTTGATATTCCTCAGGATTTGAAAGAATTGTACAAAACCGTTTGGGAAATGTCTATGAAAGATATTATTGATATGTCTCGCCAGCGCGGGTATTTTGTAGATCAGTCGCAATCGTTGAACTTGTTCATGCAAAATGCTAATTATGCTAAATTAACTTCCATGCACTTTTATGCTTGGCAATCAGGTCTTAAAACTGGAATGTATTATTTAAGAACAAAAGCTGCCGTTGATGCTATTAAATTTACATTAAACAACGATAAAAAAGCAGAACCTATTGTTATTAAAGAACAACCCATTGCTATCCCGGTTGTAGCAGAACCTGTAGAAATGACTGCAGCTGAATATAGAGCCATGATCGAACTAGCCAAAAATGCTGGTCCAGAAGATTGTGAAATGTGTGGATCATAAATAAAAAAAAGAGTATTTAATATTTATAAAAACAGCTATCATTTTTGGTAGCTGTTTTTTAGTTTTAGAAAAAAAATGGAAAATAATTACCTAATCCCTTCATTTATTTTAGCATCTAAAAATATTAGGATCGTTAATTTTGTGATTGATTTACTTTTTTTGCAGTTGATTAAGTTTTTGATTTATCTCGTTGCGGTTTTTATTCCGTTTGGCGATGGTTCACTACTCAATTGGTTTTCATCGTTCAGTAAAGCTGAGAATTATATCTTTTTTTCTATTTTGATGTTCGTTTATTATTCGACTTTTGAATTTTTTACATCTAAAACTTTAGCAAAGTTTATCACCAAAACAGTAGTTGTTCTCGAAGATGGTTCAAAGCCAGAGTTACTTACGATTTTTGGTAGAAGTTTATTGCGATTAGTTCCATTTGAATATTTCACATTTTTAAGAGGTAGAAGTTTAGGAATGCACGATAACTATTCAAATACTTTTGTCGTTTCTGAAAAAAAGTTACTCGAAAGCAAAGAGCAATTTTATCAAACATAAAGCCGGATAATTTAAGCGCGGATCTTGACTTCATTTCTGGAGCTATTTCCTGCTATTCGTTACAATCTTATACGCCATCCCGAGGTTTCGGGACCGGCTTATAAGGATTTCCACTGCTATCAGGGCTAGGAATTGAGTATTTTGAAAAGGCATTTGGTAGTTTCAGTGATACGTATTCTTAGTTGCAGTTGCGCAAGAGGATTGGTTTTAGAACCTTAAAGTGCGAATTTCGAAACACTCTCCTAAAATAGTGTAACTCCAGGAGTCGTAGGTGGGTGTAACTTTGTAGATATGCAAGATGCAAATAACTACAAGACTGCTACATTACTTTACGAAGTAGCAAAACACCCTAAAAAAAAATAAAAATGGAAACTACAGCATTAACTATTTCGGCGGATTTATTAGCTTCCAAAACCAAGCGATTTTTAAACTTGCTCATTGATTTGTTTATTGTTTACTTGTTCACCATAGGGATTGGGGCGCTCATAAACGGGATAGGAGTTGTAACAGGGAATTATCAAGTTGCAGATTGGATTATCAATTTATCACCCACAGAAAACGCTTTGTTTGGAATGATAGTGATGTTTTTTTACTATTTCATTATGGAGTTCTATTTGTCTAGAACTTTTGGGAAATACTTCACTAAAACGCTAGTTGTAAAACCTAATGGCAGTAAACCAAACCTAAAAAGTACACTCATCAGAACTTTAGTACGATTCATTCCTATTGAAATCGTTTCCTTTTTAAACAACAATTCAATAGGTTGGCATGATACATTATCAGTAACCTATGTGGTCAATAAGCATGAATTTTTAGCAAAAGCGAGATTGTAAACGGCTAATCTTGTTTTGGTTCATATAAGCGGTCATTTTAGACCGCTTTTTTTGTTTCTGCTGGGTTCTTTTTCTTTATATTCGCTCCTTTAAAACTAGAAAATTACAAAAAGCAATGATGAACTGGGAACAACTTTTATCACTTAAACGTCAAGGCGACAAAGGCAAACGATTGCGTGTAGAACAAGACGATACCCGTTTGGGATTTGAAGTAGATTATGATCGAATCATTTTTTCTTCGGCGTTTAGAAGTTTACAAGATAAAACACAAGTTATTCCATTATCCAAAACAGATTTTGTGCATACCAGATTAACACATAGTCTGGAAGTATCCGTTGTTGGCCGTTCTTTGGGTCGTTTGGTAGGAAAAAAAATCATCGCAAAATACCCGCATTTAAAAGAAGTACACGGTTATCACATGAATGATTTTGGGGCAATTGTGGCTGCAGCTTCATTAGCACACGATATTGGGAATCCGCCTTTTGGACATTCGGGTGAAAAAGCCATAGGAGAGTATTTTTCGATAGGAAACGGACAAAAATACAAAGACCAACTTACCGCAAAAGAGTGGCAAGATTTAATTGATTTTGAAGGTAATGCCAATGGTTTTTCGGTACTTACCGCAAGCAGACCCGGAATAGAAGGAGGACTTCGTATTTCGTATGCAACTCTTGGAGCTTTTATGAAATATCCAAAAGAGAGTTTGCCTAAAAAACCAACCAAAAATATTGCCGATAAAAAATATGGTTTTTTTCAAACAGACAAAGCTTTCTTTCAAGAGGTAGCACATGACATGGGTTTGATTCCGAATAAATCAGGAGAACATGTTGGTTTTGAACGCCATCCCTTGGCGTATCTCGTTGAGGCTGCAGATGATATTTGTTACACCATCATTGATTTTGAGGACGGAATGAATCTTGGTTTGGTTTCGGAGGATTTTGCATTGGAATACCTGATAAAATTAGTTAAAGACAGTATTGACACTTCCAAGTACAAAACCCTTGAGACCAAAGAAGACCGAATTAGTTATTTGCGTGCCTTAGCAATAGGAAGTTTAATTAGCGATGCTGTCAAGGTTTTTGTTGAAAATGAAGAGCTCATTTTGCAAGGAAAATTCCCTTATGCCTTAATGGATAAAAGTAAGTACAAAGCTCAGATGGATGATATTATCAAGATCAGTGTCGAGAAAATCTACCAAAGTCGTGAGGTAATTGAAAAAGAAATTGTAGGCTATCAAATCATACAAACCTTATTGGATAAATTTATTATCGCATTTGATAATAATTATAATGGTGTAGCCTCTAATTATGATAGCTTAATTTTAAAGATGTTACCAGAAAAGCATCAGTTAGAAAAAGACAATTTATACGGTCGTTTGTTACATATTTGTCATTTTATTTCCTTGTTAACTGATGGAAATGCATTGTTGTTCTATAAAACAATAACCGCTGCTAAAAGTTAAAATTCAAAGAATAAAGGGTTTAATTGTCGAAATTTAAATTATAATATTTAGTTTTGCATTTATAACTAATTACGTGATTTTATGAAAAAAAATTTACTTTATTTAATTTGTTTGGTGTCTTTTGTTGGTTTTTCACAATCAAACAACCAAATAATTCAAAATTACTTAAAAAATCCCGCCTCCCGAACAACGTTGTCTAATTCAGATTTTAATGACTGGGCCATTCAAAGTGAAGGAGGTACTACAACTTCTGGAATAGAGAATTGTTATGTGGTGCAGCGTTATCAAGGAATAGAGATTTTTAGAGCAGTTTCTAATTTCTCAATAAAGAATAAACAAGTAATAGATGTTAATAGCAGGATAGTTGCTAATGTGTCAAAAAAAGTTAATGCGACAACACCTAAACTATCGGTAACAGATGCTCTTGTAAAAGCATATTTCCAATTAGGTATAATAGCTAAAGATAAATTTAACATACTAGAAACCGTTGGGACAAATAAGTTTAAAGTTAGTAACGGTATTGGAATAACAGAACCGGTTACAGCAAATTTAGTGTATCATCAAGAAATAAATGGAGACCTAAAATTAGCTTGGGATTTCAATATTCATACTAATCAGCATGATCATTTATGGAGCGTTAGAATAGATGCGATTACTGGTGTATTATTAGAAAAAAATGATCTTGTAATTTCTTGTAATTTTCATAAAGGTCAAGTATTTGCCTCTGACAATAGCTCGATAATAAAATACAATGG
The DNA here is from genome assembly GCF_056428925.1 of Flavobacterium sp. GNP011. Lineage (NCBI taxonomy): Bacteria > Pseudomonadati > Bacteroidota > Flavobacteriia > Flavobacteriales > Flavobacteriaceae > Flavobacterium > Flavobacterium sp. GNP011. The sequence goes on from NZ_JBWJVJ010000001.1 coordinate 469,286, forward strand.
GATTCCTTCTAAACAATTATATACTAAGTTAAGTTCTGAAACATCAGTAGGTACATATCGTGTAATACCATTTAATATTACAAGTCCAAGTCATGGAGGGTTTGAGCTTATCTCTAATCCTGCTAACAGTACAGCATCTCCATTCGGCTGGCATGATACTGATGGTGTTGCTGGTGCTGAATACACTATAACAAGAGGAAACAATGTTTGGGCTAAGGATGATTTCATGGGGTCGAATGATGATACAGGTCTTAGTCCTGATGGTGGTTCATCATTGGTATTTGATTTTCCATATGGTGGTACAACCGTTAATGCATCCACATATATAGACGCAGCAAATACCAATTTATTTTACATGAATAATGTTATGCATGATGTTTGGTATCAATATGGATTTGATGAACTGAGCGGTAACTTTCAACAGAGTAATTATGACCGTGGTGGTTCAGGAGATGACTACGTAAATGCGGAAGCACAAGATGGCTCCTTAGCTGCAACAATGAGTTTAAATAATGCTAATTTTTCTACACCTGTAGATGGGAATAGAGGTAGAATGCAAATGTTTTTATGGAATAGAGGTCCTGAAATCAAACCCTTAATCGTAACTTCTCCGGAAAGTATTGCCGGAAATTATGTAGCAAGCCAAAACTCTTTTAGTCCTGGTCGGGTTGATTTGCCTGTTTCTCCGCAGTTTTTGCAATCTGATTTGGTATTATATTTAGATAATTCTGGGGGTACATCTGAAGCTTGTTCAGCTCCGTTGAATAGAGCTGCTTTAAATGGAAAAATTGTAGTAGTTAGACGTGGAAATTGTAATTTTGCAGTAAAGGTCAAAGCAGCCCAAAACGCTGGTGCTATTGCTGTAATTGTTGTAAATAATACTGACACTGAATTATCAATGTCGGGTTCTGATGCGACAATTACTATACCTGCTATAAGTGTAAGTAGTTCTTTAGGTGATAACTTGATTACAGAAATGGGTTTAGGTCCTGTAAATGTAAAAATTCAGCTTCAATCTGTGCCATTTCTAAATTCTGATGGTGATTTCGATAATGGAATTATAGCTCACGAGTATGGTCATGGAATTTCTACTCGTTTAGCTGGTGGACGAAACAATTCAAGTTGTTTGAATAATGCAGATCAAATGGGTGAAGGTTGGTCAGATTGGTTTGCTTTAATGATGCAGCTTAAACCTGGAGATTTTGGTCAAGCTAAAAGAGGAATTGGTACTTTTGTTTCTTCTCAGCCTAATGACGGTGTTGGGATTAGGACTTATCCTTATTCGACAGATAGAGACACAAATCCAATGACATATATCTCTACTAATTTTTTTCAATCTGTAGGAACGAACGGTATTGAAGGAACTTCTGTCCATGGAGTCGGTTCAGTTTGGGCTACAATGTTATGGGATTTAACTTGGGCATACATTAACAAATATGGTTATGATAACAACAAATACACAGGTAATGGCGGAAACAACAAGGTAATGCGAATCGTCTTAGATGGGATAAAATTACAGCCTTGTAGTCCAACATTTGTTGATGCAAGAAATGCAATTATTGCCGCTGATCAAGCTAGTACTGGCGGAAAAGATTTTTGCATGATATGGGAAGTATTCGCCTCAAGAGGATTAGGAGCAAATGCATCAGCAGGAGGAAGGAACATTGGAAATGATCAAGTAGAAGATTTCACAGTTCCAGCTGCAGGAGCAAATTGTACATTAAGCACATTAGATATTGATGACGAGAATGTTATGCGTGTTTATCCAAATCCATCAAATGGAAATGTAACAGTGCGAATAAACAATTATAATGGACAAGTAGCTGTGAAAGTGATAGATATCAATGGTAGATTAGTGTATACGGCTAGTAAGGTAACATTCAATAATGAGAAATCATTTGATTTAAGTCAACTTAGTGCTGGTATATACATGATTGATATTACTGGAGAAGGATTAAAATATGTAGAGAAAATAATATTAAACTAAAAGTAATTACTTAAATAAAAAGTCCTGATAAATTTTTCTTATCAGGATTTTTTATTTAAAATGCATATTCAATTCCTACTCCAATTGCTTGGCGTAGTTGTGTTTTAGGACCCTCGGTGACTTGTATTCCTTCAATTTCTCGTTTCGATTTGATATCGTCATCATAAATTACGTGAGCACCAATATTTGCTTTTACATATTGATTAACCACGAGTTCAACTTGTAGATCACAATCTATATCGATATTGCCAAAACGATTGATGTAATCGGAGTATAGGGTTAGTCTGTTTTCTAAATTGATGTTTTTAAATACCTCTTTTTTGTATTTATTGGTAATCAGAAAACCCAATTCCATCTTAGCTCTCTCTCCCTCAGTAATTAAATTTCCATCTACGTCATAGGTAGCTTTCGCAACCCCAAAAGCACCTTGGTTCGCTAATCTTTGATCAAGAACAAGGGTGGTTTTAAAAGTAAATGGAGAGATGTAAAGAGTTCTCTTTTTTTCTTTATCAATATTTTCGGCTCCTATTCCCATAAAGATATACGCTGGAGCGAACGGTTTTGATATGGCATTTTCGGTATTTGGATAAGCAAAACCATTTGTAAATTGGGTGTTAAAATTAAATTTTGCAGAATGAAACCAATTAGAGAGTGTGTCTCTACGGTATCCAAAGGTAGAATTCAGCTGAATAGCGTCTTCTGTTTTTCGAATGGCCACACCATCTTGTTTGTTTAAGCCATATTTTATAATGAGTTCATTTGACCAGTTGTAGTTATCACGGGAATAATTTCTATGAAATTTACCTTTAAGTAATCCAGATATTGAGCTTGTTCCCCCAGCAGACCAGTTTACAAAGGCTACTTCAGAAATATCAAAACCCAAACTATTTTTTTTACTCCAGTACGAAAAAGGCAATAAATGTGTTTTAGTTCTTATTTTAAGCGGTATGCGTTCCATCTTATCTGTTTTTGTTAATGCAGTTACAGGAGCTAGGGAATACATTTTATTATTTTGAATGGTGTCTTGTGAAAAACTTAATTGCGATATTGCAAACACAAAGAATATAAGGTATCGTAATGAATTCATTTGAAGCAGGGGTTTTAGGAATTAATAATTCGAAAAAAGTTTTTCAAGACTAGAAACGTCAATTTTACAATATTGTTGTAATTCCGTCACGGTTCCATGTTCTATAAATTCATCCGGTATTCCTAGAACAGTAATTTGTGACTTGTAATTATTGTTGGCTGCAAATTCAATTACAGCACTACCAAATCCTCCTTTTACAGTGCCGTCTTCAAGGGTAATGATAGAGTCAAATTGACTGAAAATTTGGTGTAAACTTTTTTCGTCTAATGGTTTTACAAAAGGAAAATCATAGTGGGCAATGGTATTTGTTTTTTTTATTTTGGCTAGAGCCAAAGTAACATTATTACCAATAGTACCATTAGATAAAACCGCTACTCGAGTTCCTGATACAAGACAGCTGCTTACGCCAATGGGTATAACATCATAATGACCCAGATATTTTTCTTTCCAGTTATTTATTATACCCCGACCTCTCGGATACCGAATGGCTATAGGATGGTCAAGACCTAGTTGGGCAGTATATAAAATATTTTGAAGTTCAATTTCATTCCTTGGAGCATAAATAACTAGGTTAGGAATGCAACGCAGGTACGCTAGATCAAAAACTCCGTGATGCGTGGCGCCATCTTCGCCCACTAAACCGGCTCGGTCCAAACAAAAAATTACTGGAAGATTTTGCAATGCTACATCATGAATAATTTGGTCATAAGCTCTTTGTAAAAATGTCGAGTAAATGTTGCAATAAACAATCATGCCTTGTGTTGCCATTCCGGCGGCCAAAGTCACTGCATGCTGTTCTGCAATACCTACATCAAAAGCACGTTCTGGAAACGCATCCATCATAAATTTCAGGGAACTACCAGAGGGCATTGCAGGCGTGATTCCTATTATCTTTTCGTTTTTTCGAGCCAAGTCTAAAACGGTCAAGCCAAAAACATCTTGGTATTTTGGAGGTAAATTTTCTTCTTGTTTTGAAATGATTTCTCCAGTTGAGGCATCAAATTTTCCAGGAGCGTGGTATTTTACTTGATCCTCTTCGGCTTGTTGCAGTCCTTTTCCTTTTGTGGTAATTAAATGTAAAAATTTAGGACCTTTGATCTTTTGCAAACGCTTCAATTCTTTGATTACAGCAAAAATATCATGACCGTCAATAGGACCCGAATAATCAAAGTTCAAAGACTTAATCATGTTGTTTTGCCTTGGGTTTTTTCCCTCTTTTACAGCAGTGAGGTATTGTTTCAAGGCGCCCACGCTAGGATCAATCCCAATAGCGTTATCATTGAGAATTACAAGTAAATTGGCATCAGTAACTCCCGCGTGATTCAACCCTTCAAAAGCCATTCCTGAGGCAATAGAAGCGTCACCAATAATAGCAATGTGATGTTTGTTGAAATCGCCTTTCAAATTTGAAGCAATTGCCATTCCAAGTGCCGCCGAAATAGAAGTTGAGGAATGACCTACTCCAAAGGTGTCATAATTGCTTTCACTTCTTTTTGGAAATCCAGAAATACCGCCGAGTTGACGATTGGTATGAAAATTTTCTCTTCGGCCGGTCAGGATTTTATGTCCATAGGCTTGATGGCCCACATCCCAAATCAATAAATCATTTGGGGTGTCAAAAACATAATGCAAGGCAATTGTCAATTCAATAACACCTAGGCTTGCGCCAAGATGACCTTCTTTTACGGCTACAATATCGATAATAAAATTGCGTAATTCTTGGGCTACTTGAGGAAGTTGCGCTTCGACAAGCAAGCGTAAATCGGTTGGGTTATTGATGTTTGAAAGTAAACTGTTTTTCATTGTTTTATAAAAAGCAAATTTACGATTTTGTTTTCTATTTTTGTATTTAACTTAATTATTCCCCTTTTGGGGTTAGGGAGCATATGATAAACCCATTCACCGACGAATATTTCATGAAAAAAGCTTTGCAAGAAGCTGAAATGGCTTTTGAAAAAGGCGAAATTCCTGTTGGAGCCCTAATTGTTATTGATAACAAAGTCATTGCTCGAAGTCATAATTTAACCGAATTACTTCATGATGTGACAGCACATGCCGAAATGCAATCTATCACTGCTGCTGCAAATTATCTAGGCGGAAAATATTTAACAGGTTGTACACTTTATGTAACACTCGAGCCTTGCCAGATGTGTGCCGGCGCTTTGTATTGGAGCCAAATTTCTAAAATTGTTTTTGGCGCTCGTGATGAACAACGCGGTTTTATTACTCTAGGAACAAAACTACATCCTAAAACTACTGTTGTACAAGGAATCATGGCTAATGAAGCCGCTGATTTAATGAAACGATTTTTTGCTGTGAGAAGAAAGTAGAGTATTCAAGATATTTTGTAGCCCAGATAGAAGTGGAAATCCTTATGTGCCAATCCCGAAACTTCGGGACGGCACATAAGATTGTAACGAATAGCTGGAAAAAGCTCCTGAAAAATACCTTTAAAAAATAATTTCCTCTCAAAGAATTTTCTTCTTAAAATAACAAATTAATTATTCTACATTTACTACAATATTACGGTAACTATCTAGTTATTGTGTTACTTGTGAGATGTTGCAATAATTTAATTTATAACCCATTAACTCTAGCTAAAAGTGAAAACAAAAGGATTAATTTACGTGTTTTGTGTGTTTTTTTTGTTTCAAGCGTGTGGTAGAAAATCTGCCGCCGATTTTAATTCAGATTTTTCACTATTCAAAGAGTTTATCGTCAGTTTTACGGGAGGAATTGTCTCTTCAGAATCGGATATTAGGGTAGTTTTGGCTTTTGATAAAAAAGAATGGAAAGTCAATGAGGTTTTAGATAACGATTTGTTTACGATTTCTCCAAGTGTAGACGGAAAAGTAATTGCGCTTTCGAGCAATACGATTGCTTTTGTTCCTGAAAAAAAGCTGGAATCAGGTACGGAATATCAAGTGACTTTGCATTTGGATCAACTGAATCCAAAGGTTACCGAAAAAGATAAAACACTTTCCAATTTTAACTTTACGGTAAAAACGATTAAGCAAGATTTTGTGGTCAACACGCTCGATGTGCAATCCTACAGCCCAGAATACCAATACTTGAATGCAGTACTTAAAACAGCAGACAATATTGATTTGGAAACCGCTAAAAAACTGATTGAAGCTGAACATAATGGAAGCGATTTGAAAATTGTTTTCGAAAAAACGAATGCAGTTGGAAAAGAATTCAAGTTCAGAATTGACAGCATTCAACGATTGGAATCTAAAAGCAATTTGGAGATAAAATACGACGGAAGTGATTTTGATATCGATCAAAAAGGGACTATCGATTTCCCAATCACGTCATTGAAAGAGTTTAAAGTGGTTAAGACCGAAATTCAAGAAGGGGATAGTCAAACCTTGTCTATTAATTTTTCGGAACCCTTAGAAAAAGGACAAGATTTTAAAGGATTAGTCGCCATTCAGAACACCAATAATTTAAAGTTTTCTGCACAAGGAAATGTGTTGAAAGTTTATTTTAGTAATGAAGTACCCGTTCAAAAACCTGTTGAAGTGGCTCCAGAACCAGTTGAACCAGTGGAAGCAGTTGTAACTGTTGATACTTCGGCCGTGGCCGTTGATAGCGCTGTGGTTGAGGAACCCGAAGAAGTTGCTATTGTTGAGCCTGAGCCAGTTGTGGATTTGCAAAAGCTTACCGGAGAACTGTTGTTAGAAGTTTTTCAGGGAATAGAAAGTGAATACGGTGGAAAGTTAAATGAGAATTATACCGAGAAAATATCCTTTGATGAAATAAAGCCAAGCATTCGTTTTATAAAAAACGGAACAATTCTGCCAAGTTCTAATAACTTAAAACTCAATTTTGAGGCTGTAAACCTGAGTGCTGTTGATGTAAAAGTGTATAAAATTTACAAAAACAACATCATGCAATTTTTGCAATACAACGAACTCAATGGCAGTCAAAACCTAAAAAGAGTGGCGCAACCTATTGCCAAATCAACTCTGAATTTAAAAGAAAATACATTACTAAATCTAAGTAAGTGGAACACTTTTGCTTTGGATTTATCTAAAGTTATTACTCCTGAACCAGGTGCGATTTATAGAGTAGAGTTTGTTTACAAGAAAAAATATTCTTTGTACAAATGCGAAACCGCTGATGAGGATACAACCGAAGAGGAAGAAGAGGTTGATGAGAGTGATGTTAATTACAGCGGAAACTCTTACGATGATTATTACTACGATGATTACGAATGGAGAGAAAGTCAGGATCCTTGCTCAAGTTCGTATTTTTATAATGCCAAAATAGCAACTAATATTCTAGCTACTGATTTGGGTGTAATTGCTAAAAGAGGCGAAAACAAATCGTATTTGTTTGCCGTAAATAATATTGTCACCACAGAGCCAGTTTCAAATGCAAGAGTAGATTTGTATACTTTTCAGCAGCAAAAAATAACGACAGGAACTACCAATAGCGATGGAATTGCGACTTTTCAGTTGGATAAATTTGCCTATTTTGCTATTGTAACGCAAGGTACGGAGTCTACTTATGTTAAATTAGACGACGGGAATTCACTGTCAGTGAGTAATTTTAATGTGTCTGGCGAGACTTTACAAAAAGGACTCAAAGGATTCATTTATGGAGAACGAGGCGTTTGGCGTCCTGGGGATAATTTGTATTTGTCTTTCATTTTGAATGATGCTTCGAATAAAATTCCACTAGGACATCCTATCAAATTTAGACTAGCTGATCCAAATGGAAAAGTAACCTATCAAACGGTTCAAAAATCGAATGAATGGAATCATTATGCGTTTACAGTTCCAACAGCAAATGATGCTCCTACTGGAAATTGGGAAGCAATGGTTAGTTTGGGTGGTGCGAAGTTTTATAAAAGTATCAAAATTGAAACGATTAAACCCAATCGTTTGAAAATCAAAAACACGTTCAAACGAGCTATACTTTCTTCGGCTTATCCCAATACGAGCAACCTTGAAGTAGCTTGGCTTCATGGCGCTGTGGCCAAAAATTTGAATGTAGAAATGCAAGCCAAATTTTCGCAACAAATAACGACTTTCAAAAATTATGACAAGTATATTTTTGATGATTTGGTTCGAAAATTCAGCACCGAAGAAGTTACCGTTTTCTCAGGTAAATTAGATGCCACTGGAAAAGCAAATGCTACGATAGACCCGAAAATACAAGGAGAAGCACCTGGAATGTTGAAAGCGTCGTTTATTACCAAAGTGTATGAAGAAGGTGGCGATTTTAGTACTGATGTTATAGCGACGACCTACTCGCCGTACCCTACTTATGTGGGGATTAAGTCACCTGAGCTTAACAAATACGGAATGCTAGAAACCCGTACTACGAACCAATTTGATGTGGTTACGGTCGATGAAAACGGAAGACCAAAGTCGGTTAAAAACCTGGAAGTAAAAGTGTATAAAGTAGAATGGCGCTGGTGGTGGGATGCATCTAGTGATAATTTATCGAATTATAACTCGGATAATGCTACGACTTCGTACAAAACTTTTACAATTAATACCGATGCTAGCGGAAAAGGAAATGTCCGTTTTGCCTTGACGGATGAAGAATGGGGACGTTATATGATTCGGGTTTCTGATGCTGTTGGCGGACACGCAACGGCTTTAACGGTAAATATCGATTGGCCAATGTGGTCTGGAAAAACTAGAAATACGGATGCTGCTACGGCCAATATGTTAGTGTTTTCAACCGATAAGGAGAAGTATGCTGTGGGTGAAAATGCTCAAATTTCGTTCCCATCTAGTGCAGGAGGACGAGCTTTTATTTCTATTGAAAATGGTTCGAAAGTAGTACAAACACTTTGGGCAAAGACCCAAAAAGGAGAAACTAAAGTTACCATTCCGATTACGGCTGCTATGGCTCCAAATGTGTATTTTAATATTACGCTTTTACAACCACACGCTTCCACCAAAAATGATTTGCCAATCCGCATGTATGGAATTGTGCCCATTGAAGTGGTTGATAAAAACACCATTTTAGCTCCCAAATTAGTAATGCCTGATGTGTTGTGTCCAGAGCAATCATTCGCTATAAAAGTGAGTGAACAATCTGGAAAAGCAATGACCTACACCATTGCCATTGTTGATGAAGGATTATTGGATTTAACCCGTTTCAAAGCGCCAAATGCCTGGGATAGTTTCTATGTTCGTGAAGCTTTGGGCGTAAAAACATGGGACATTTACGACGATGTGATTGGAGCGTATGGCGGAAAAGTAAATCAGATTTTCAGTATTGGTGGTGACCAAGATTTGGGTGGTGGAAAAGCCAAAAAAGCCAATCGTTTCAAACCGGTTGTGATTTATATGGGACCTTTTAAATTAGAAAAAGGACAAACGAAAACCCATCAAGTAAAATTACCGAAGTACATTGGTTCAGTGAAAACAATGGTCGTGGCTGGCGATGCAACTTCAAGTGCATATGGAAGTGCCGAAAAAGCAACTCCGGTTCGCAGTCCTTTGATGGTTTTGGCTTCGTTGCCAAGAAAAATTTCTCCATCCGAGAAAGTGACGATTCCAGTTACCATTTTTGCCATGGAAAAAAACATCAAGAATGTAACGGTTCAGATTAAAACGAACAACGGATTAAAAGTTATAGGCATTGCCACTCAAAAATTGTCATTTGCTCAGCCTGACGAAAAAATGGCCTATTTCAATTTGGCCGTAGGTTCTGTAACCGGAATTGGAAAAGTGCAGATCGTTGCGACTTCGGGCAAGGAGAAATCCGTGTATGATGTAGAAATTGACATGACCAATCCGAATCCAGTGACCAATACGTTTACTGATGTGATTCTGGAACCGAATAGTACTAAAACTATTTCGTGGAAAACGTTTGGTGTTTCGGGAAGTAATAAGGCAAAACTGGAGGTTTCCTCGATGCCAACGATCAATTTAAACGGACGATTACAATATCTGATTCAATATCCTCACGGTTGTGTGGAGCAAACGACTTCGTCGGTTTTTCCACAATTGTACTTAAATGATATTGTCGATTTGGATGCTACGCGTCAGCAATTAATTCAAAAAAATGTGACCGCAGGAATTACTCGTTTGGGAGGTTTTCAATTATCGAATGGTGGAATGGCATACTGGCAAGGAGGAACCGTTGCCGATGATTGGGGTTCTTCGTATGCAGGACATTTTATGATTGAAGCTGAGAAAAAAGGGTATTTCTTGCCGATCAATTTCAAATCAAAATGGATTTCGTATCAGCAAAAAGAAGCCAAACAATGGCGATTTATGCCGAGTTATGGAAATGATTTGGCGCAATCGTATCGCTTATACACATTAGCGTTGGCAGGAGCTCCCGATTTGTCTTCGATGAACAGATTGCGCGAAACCAAAGGAATTTCGAACGAAAGTAAATTGCGTTTGGCCTCGGCTTACGTATTGGCAGGACAAAAATCGGCAGGTTTATCGTTGTTGCTGAATACTTCTATAGATGATAATTCGAATTATAATTATTACTATTACGGATCTGCTGATAGGAATCGTGCCATGGCTCTAGAAACATTGTTATTGCTTGGGCAAAAGCAAAAAGCATTTGCAATGGCAACAAAATTGGCCAAAGATATGTCAAGTGACCAATGGATGAGTACGCAAACTACGGCGTATGGATTGTATGCTATGGCTAAATTTTCTGTAAGCAATGGTCCAAAAGGAATCGATGTCCAGTTCAGTAAAGACGGAAAAGCACAATCAGTAAAAACAACAAAAACCATTGCAGACAGAAGTTTAGTTGTCAAAACGGGTTTAAATAGTGTGACTCTAAAAAACAACAGAAAGAATAGATTGTATGTTCGTGTGCTGAATACTGGAATTCTTCCAATTGGACAAGAAAAGGCGATTCAGAGTAATGTTTCGGCTTCGATTGTTTTCAAAAATAGAAAAGGAGGCGTTATCGATGTGTCTAAAATCAATCAAGGAACTGAATTTGTTGCTGAGGTAACAGTGAAAAACCTAAAAAATGAACGTGTAGAAAATGTGGCTTTGTCACAAATTTTGCCTTCTGGTTTCGAAATTGTAAATACTCGTTTCACGGATTATGGAGACGCCACCAATAACGTAGCGGATTATATTGATATTCGCGATGATAGAACTAATTTCTATTTTGGATTGAAAGCTGGAGAAGTAAAAACGTTCAGAATATTGCTGAATGCTTCATATTTGGGAACGTACTATTTACCAGGCTTGCAGTGCGAAGCGATGTATGACAATACGTTTTTGGCCAGAACGAAAGGGTTTTGGGTACAAGTGGTGAAGTAATACTAAATGGAACGCAGATAACACGGATGCAACGGATTTTAAACAGATTGGAATAAGGTGTTTGGCTCAAAAAAATCTGCGTAAATCTGCAAAATCTGCGATAAAATCTGTCATGCAAATAACGCTGATGTAACGGATTTTACAGGGATTTGAATAAGGTATTTGGCTTGTATCAAAATCTGCGTAAATCTGCGAAATCTGCGTGAAAATATGTCACGCAGATAAAACAGTAACTATATGATGTTTTTAAAATCAGTAAAATACTTTGCCATTCTTACGGTTAAATAAAAATCACTTTGAAAAACAAACTAATAGCGTTCCTACAACGCATCATTAATTGGATAAAAACAAATAAAATTAAATCATCAATAGCCTTTTTGCTGTTGGTGGTTTATTATTTTTCGTTGCCACGAACTTTGTTTCAAGAACCTTATTCAACAGTGATTGAAAGTAAAGAAGGAGAATTGCTTGGCGCTAAAATTGCTCTCGATGGGCAATGGCGGTTTCCTGCACAAGACAGCGTTCCCGATAAATTCAAGAAGTGTATCGTTTATTTTGAAGACGAATATTTCTATAAACACCCTGGATTCAATCCAGTGGCCATGGTCAATGCGGTTCAGCAAAACAGAAAAGCAGGCAAAGTCGTTCGTGGAGGAAGTACGCTGACGCAACAAGTCATTCGCTTGTCAAGAAACGGAAAAGGGCGAACCTATTTTGAGAAAATAATCGAACTCATTCTTGCTACGAGATTAGAAATGGGTTATTCTAAAAACGAAATTTTGGAATTGTATGCCGCTCACGCTCCTTTTGGCGGAAATGTGGTAGGTCTCGAAATGGCTTCCTGGCGGTATTTTGGCGTGCAATCCCATCAACTGTCTTGGGCTGAGAGTGCTACTTTGGCCGTTTTGCCAAATGCGCCTAGTTTGATTTATCCCGGAAAAAACCAAATCAAATTATTGAGCAAGCGCAACCGACTTTTGTTGAAATTAAACCAAGAGGGAGTCATTGACAAGCAAACTTACGAGCTTTCGATAGACGAACCGTTGCCTCAAAAACCGTATGATTTACCTCAAATTGCCCCTCATTTATTGCAACGTGTTGCCAAGAATCAAGAAGGGACTCGGGTGAAAACGACAATAGAAATTGGGTTGCAAAATAGAGTCAATCAAATTGCAAAATATTATTACAATCAATACAAGCAAAATGAAGTACATAATTTGGCTATTTTGGTTATCGATGTTTCCAATAGAAAAGTGATGAGCTATTTGGGCAACTCGCCTACGGACGGTAATCATCAAAAAGATGTCGATATTATTGATGCACCAAGAAGTACAGGAAGTATTCTAAAACCGCTCTTATACGCTGGTATGCTAGATGATGGAGAGCTGTTGCCGAATACCTTAGTTGCAGATATCCCGACGCAGATTGCGGGCTATACACCTCAAAATTTCAACCTGACATTTGATGGAGCGGTTCCAGCGCATCGGGCATTAGCGCGATCGTTGAACATCCCTTCTGTATTGATGCTACAGGATTTTGGAGTGAATAAATTTTATGAAGAATTGCAGCGATTCAAATTGCGGGATATTTCAAAACCGCCTGATCATTATGGCTTGTCACTTATTTTGGGTGGTGCCGAAAGTAATTTATGGGATTTGTGTAGAACGTACGCCGGTTTATCTTCGACCTTAAATTATTTCAATAAAAATCAAGGGAATTATAGAGCTAATGAATTTGCTGAACTGAATTACGATGATGATTTTCAAGTTGATTTTGGTGATGAAACCAAGCAAAAGAACATCTTGGGCGCAGGATCGATTTGGCTCACTTATAACGCAATGGAACAAGTCAATCGTCCCGAAGGAGATGAGGCTTGGAAATTCTATGACAGTTCACTAAAAATAGCATGGAAAACGGGAACAAGTTTTGGGAATCGGGATGCTTGGGCGATAGGTACTAATTCAAGATACGTTGTAGGCGTTTGGGTGGGTAATGCAACAGGCGAGGGCAGACCTACCTTGACGGGAGTTACTAGCGCAGCACCGATTTTATTTGATGTTTTTAATTTATTGCCTAGACAACGATGGTTTGATACGCCAATTAAGGATTTAGAAGAAGTTGAGGTGTGTAGTTTGAGTGGTCATTTGGCCAAAGACGGTTGTCCGAAAATAAAACAATTAGTATCGAAGAAAGGAAAAAATACGTCCATTTGTCCGTATCATAAAACGGTACATTTGGATAAATCATTGCAATTTCAAGTGAACAGCAGTTGCGAAAACATAGAAAACATAGTGACCAAAAACTGGTTCGCTTTGCCCCCTGTGATGGCATGGTATTACAAAAGTCAGCATATTGAGTATTTGCCTTTGCCACCGTTTCGAAATGATTGTATGGGAACACAAACGGCTACAATGGATTTTATTTATCCAAAAACCAATAGCAAAATTTATCTTACTAAGAATTTTAATAGCGAAGTTCAGCCCGTGATTTTAAAAGTAGCCCATTCTCAAAGGGATAGTAAACTTTTTTGGTATGTTGATAATGTGTTCAAAGGCAGTACCAAAACCTTCCATGAAATGCCTATTTCGGCAACGACAGGATTTCATTACATCACTGTGGTGGATGAATTTGGAAACGAAATTCGAAGAAAAATAGAAATTGTAAAAGAGTAAATTTATAATTAAAAATTATTCTCCGGTATAATCCTGAAGTAAATAAACCAGCATATTTCGTGTTGGTTTTTTATTTCTAAATTGTTTGATGACTACAGGAGCATTGATTTTTTTAAAACTCTTTTGATAAAGCTCTTTTGGATCGCTAAAACTATTTGAAACGGTTATGAAATAAGCATCATCTCCAGTTTTAAGCTGTTTTCTATAGGTATTTAACCAATCGTAAGTGTGAATGTCTTCCAGTTTTCCTAGAGCAATAAAATCTAAACCCAGAGGTTGTGCAATATAATTGTCAATGTGTGCTCCCGGAAACCATTTGTTGTTTAGAATGAATGTAGTTTCTGACAAACCTGATTGTAGGTCTTTATTTCGAACTTTTTTAAATTCAGTTTTGAAGAAGTTCCAATCATACATATCCAGTGTAAAGTCTTTTTTTCCCAAGGATATTTCATCTTTGCTGCCAATCGTTCCTGGGTAGAAATCTATCGTTAGAATTCCTGCTACCGTAATTACAGAAATCAATATACAAGAGGAATAAACTGATTTTCTCCAAAATGGAAATGTAATTTTACTTTTTTCTATTTCATCTGAAATATAACACGAAGCAAGTATTAATAGCGTTACAAAAGCGGGGCCAGACCAATGTGGTAGGGTTTCTCTGAAGAAGGAGAGGATAAGTAATAGTATAATTAAAGGTAAACTCAAGAAAAGAAGTAACCTCTTTATGGGTTTTTCAATATCAATTTTGTTTTTCCAAACGGCAATTAATGAAATAAGTATTAAAAAGTAATTGATTGGACTGTTGTATAAAACGCCTCCCAAAAACTCTCTGAAAAAGCTCAAAGGGTTAATTCCTCTGCTAATGGTGACTCTTTGACTGTGATAGGTATACGTAATAAAATGGTTCTCTACATTCCAAATTAATATTGGTGAAATCAGGAGTAAAGTGATTAGAAATGCTAAATAAAGATAACCATTCTTAAGTAAATCTTTTTTATAAATTAAAATATACAATCCAAAACCTCCCCATAAAAAAACACCGTGAATTTTACTCATAATGCATAATCCACTAAATAAACCGAATAAAATAAGAGAATAATTTAGTTTTTTTTGATTGGCTTGCCCTGAAACATTTTGAATTAGAAAGTAAACACTAATCAGCCAAAAAAATAATTGAGGTGAATCTGGAAGAATAAAGACACCAGCAATTATACTAGAATATAAAGAACTAGTATACAATAAAGAAGCTATTATACCGGCCTTTTTATTTTTGATTCCTTTGCAGATATCATAAATTATGTAAGTGTTAATAGCTCCGAGAGCGATTGCTCCTAGTCGAACAAATAGTTCGTTTGTGAAATAGAGATCAAAAGTAGTTAGACGGATCAATAATGCAACCATTGGTGGATGATCAAAATAGTTCCATTGCAGGTGTTGTGCATATGTGAGGTAGTACACTTCATCATTGCCTAATCCAATTGACATTGCAATAATACACCTAACAAGCGTAGCAATAATTATGATTGAAACTAATTGTTGTTTTTCTGTCATTATAATGTAAAGGTATACAATGAGTTAGCTGTAAAATTCCAAAAGAAAACAATTATAGTTACAATCGCTTTGCAAACATAAAAATTGATTTTGGTGTTCTTTTGAAGTAAATAAAGGAATGAAGTGTTTAATAAAAAACCTATAATTGAAATAATCAAAAAGCTTAGAAATTGAGTTGCTACGTGATTATCATTGTTCTGAAAAGTAAAATATTTATTCAAAAAGTAGTTGTTTACAACACCAAATAAGAATCCAAATGAATTGGAAAGATATTTATTTAACAATAATTTTTCTTTACAAATCCACGTTATTGCAAAGTCAATTACTAAACCAGAAAACCCAACCAACCCAAATTTGAAAAATTTAATAAGATCCATTAATGTTTGGTTTATGTTGTGTTTTAGAATTATGAATCGCTATTTGAAATTGTTTTACAATTTTTTTGATTTTGAATCTTTTTTTCTTGAACCATAAAACACTTAAAGTTCCTGATAAGACTCCTATTAGTGCTCCAGCCAAAACGTCAATTAGAAAATGATGAGCCAAATAAATTCTAGAATAGGCTATAGCTACTGCAAACAGTAAGCAAAGAGCCCAAACATGTCTTTTTTTGAAATAACTAGTAAGAACAGTAACCATCGCAAAGGCTGAGGCAGTATGCCCCGAAGGGAAACTTCGAAAGCCTATTCTGCAATTTGAAAAAGTGTCTAGGTAATAAGCATAATGAAGGGATTCAAAATAAACACTAGGCCTTGGAGACGTTACAAATTGCTTTATTACTTGTGACAAAAGTCCAGAACTTAAATAGCTAATTAATAAAACAACACCTAAATCTCTGTGTTTTTTGAAAGAAATCATTATAATAGTAAACACTATTATTATAAAAAGACCATCTCCGCAAAACGTAATATTTTGAAAAATTATAGTTAGTAAAGATGTATGGAATCCATTCATAATTATGAAAGTATCGGCCTTTGAATAACAAATTAAAAAAAATATACAAGCTGTGGTCAATGCTAAACAGCTGCTATAGAAAAGTCTGTTTTTGTTTATTATTTTTAAAAGTGTTTTCATCGTTAAGTAATTAGTAGTAGTAAAAATAAACCCTTACTGTTTTTACTTATTGAAAATCAGATTATTAAAAGTCGATGAAATAGTAAACATAATGTTATGAAGAAGGAGGTCTAAGTTCTCGGGTATTTTAGCCCAGATAGCAGCGGCATCTCCCGATTTTAAAAAAAAAGGCTTTTTTGGCCGTAGTTTTTTTGATCGGGAATATAGCGTATAGCTGGAAAAAGCTCCTAAAAAAAGAGCAAAAAAAAACTCCCCAATTTCTTGAGGAGTTTGTTTTATTCTATGACAGCATTTTCTTTTTTGTCATAAAAATGATATTCTAGGTACGTGTAAGCATCACGAGGTATAATTTTCACCCATTTTTTGTGCTCAAGAAACCATCTTGAACGCAATGATGGAAAACCTTTGGTAAGGTATGCGGCCACAAACGGATGAACGTTAAGAACAACTTGATTGTGGTTTTTTAATACTCTTTCTAGATCAAAAGAAATTTTATCAATGATTTGAATTGGCGCTTCAATTTCGCCTTCTACATTGTTTGGATCTTCTTCTCTGGTTTTAATATTAACTTCTGGTCTTACTCTTTGACGTGTAATTTGAACTAATCCAAATTTGCTAGGAGGTAAGATTTTGTGTTTGGCTTTATCATCGCTCATTTCTTCTTTTAAGAAATCGAACAACACTTTGCGATTTTCAGGATTAGACATATCGATAAAATCAACTACTATGATGCCACCCATATCTCGCAGACGCAATTGTCTAGCGATTTCGGCAGCGGCTATCATGTTGACTTCCATGGCAGTATCTTCTTGGTTGGTGGCTTTGTTAGAACGGTTTCCGCTGTTTACGTCTATAACGTGCAACGCTTCGGTGTGTTCTATAATTAGGTAAGCTCCTTTACTCATGGAAACTGTTTTTCCAAATGAAGTCTTGATTTGTCGCTCTATGTTGTATTTCTCAAAAATAGGTGTGTCTTTTGATTGATAGAACTTTACAATTGATTGTTTGGATGGTGCAATTTCTTGCAAGTAATCCTTTGTTTGGTTGTACAACTCTTCATCATCTATTTGAATACCGCTAAAGGTATCATTAAACACGTCTCGAAGTATTGATGAAGCTCTGTTGAGTTCTCCAAGTACTTTTGACGGATGATGAGCAGTTGGTAATTTTTTACACATTGCAGTCCATCTGCTTAGCAGGTTCTGCAAATCTTTTTCTAATTCTACTGTGCTTTTGCCTTCGGCTACTGTGCGAACAATAACACCAAATCCTTTTGGTTTGACAGATTGCACTAATCGTTTCAAGCGTTCCTTTTCTTTTTTGTCTTCTATTTTTTGTGAAATAGAAACGCGGTCAGAAAACGGAACCAAAACTATAAATCTTCCTGCAAGAGAGAGCTCAGCGCTAATTCTTGGTCCTTTGGTTGATATAGGTTCTTTGACGACTTGTACTAAAACAGATTGATTGGCATTCAAAACATCAGTAATGGTGCCATCTTTGTCTATTTCTTTTTCAAACTGAAAGTTTTTTAGGGAGAAATCTTTTATTTTACCTGCGCTTACAAGTTTTATGAATTTCAGTTGAGAAGAGAGGTTAGGACCTAAGTCGTGATAATGTAAAAAGGCATCTTTTTCAAAGCCTACGTTTACAAAAGCTGCATTGAGTCCAGCAACTGGTTTCCTGATTTTAGCAATAAAAATATCGCCTACTTGGAAGTTACTTTTTTCTTCTTCTTTGTGTAATTCAATTAGTTTTCCATCTTTTAATAAGGCAAAATCTACGGCTTCAGAACTAGATCTAATGATTAATTCTTTATTCATTTGTAAATTTTTATCCCAACAAAAAGCTTTTAGCTTTTAGCTTTTGGCTTTTAGCTTAATAAGTTGGCTAAATGCTCACGGCTAACTGCTGACGGCTAAAGTAAGGATGGATTAAACAATATTTTAACAGGTATTGTACCCGGAGAAAATTTCAGTTTACAGGATACAGTTTCAGTTTGCATATGAACTGCTTACGGAGACTGTATGCTGTTGACTGGATTTTCAATTTCAATGAACTTTTAAAAAGAAAAAAGTAGTTTAAAACTACTTTTTCTTCTTGTGACGGTTAGCTCTCGCTCTTTTTTTACGTTTGTGAGTTGCTACCTTATGTCTCTTTCTTTTTTTACCACTTGGCATGTCTTGTCGATTTTATGATTAATATTATTATTTTGCTTCGTTATTTGTTTTCACTCCTTCTACAAATACTTTTGCAGGTTTGAATGCAGGAATGTTATGTGCAGGAATCTTAATTGTTGTATTTTTTGAGATATTTCTACCTGTTTTCTCAGCTCTAGTCTTCACTATAAAACTTCCAAAACCTCTTAAATATACATTGTCGCCAGTTTCTAATGAATTTTTAACTTCATTCATAAAGGTCTCTACAGTTGCTTGTACATCTCCTTTTTCAAGACCTAATTTTTCTGAAATTTTTGCTACGATATCTGCTTTCGTCATTTTCTTTCCTATTTATAATGTTGTACTATTTTTTTGAGTTTGCAAATATAGGAATTTAAAAAACAATAATTCAAGCTAATTCATTAAATTTTAATTACATAAACTTTTACTTTTGCTAACAAATAATTAAAACATGATTTTTTATAAAACACTGATAGATTGGTATTTACAAAACAAACGTGATTTGCCATGGCGTCATACTACAAATCCATACGAGATTTGGCTCTCAGAAATCATGTTGCAACAAACACGTGTAGCTCAAGGAATGCCCTATTTTTTTGCTTTTACTACAGCATTTCCCACTGTTTTTGATTTGGCCGCTGCAAGTGAGGAACAAGTCTTAAAATTATGGCAAGGATTAGGATATTATTCTAGAGCACGTAATTTACACAAAACAGCTCAATACATATCCACAGAGCTTTCAGGAGTGTTTCCAGAAAATTACAATGAGCTTTTAAAACTAAAAGGAGTAGGCACGTATACGGCTGCTGCAATTGCATCATTTGCTTATAACGAAGCGGTTCCTGTAGTGGATGGTAATGTTTTTAGAGTATTGGCTCGTTATTTTGATCTGGATACGGATATTGCTCAGGCTGCAGCCAAAAATAAATTTTCTGCTTTGGCTTTTGAATTGATGCCAAAGGACAATCCTGCAATTTTTAATCAAGCCATAATGGAGTTTGGTGCCTTGCAATGCGTACCTAAAAGTCCTGATTGTGGTGTTTGTATTTTTAACGATAGCTGCGCCGCTTTACAAAAAAAGAAAGTTGACCAATTGCCTGTAAAGTCAAAAAAGCTCAAAGTACGAAATCGCTACTTTAATTATTTAGTTTTTGAAGATGCTAACAGTAATGCTTTAGTTCAAAAACGTACTGATAAAGGAATTTGGCACAACCTATATGAGTTTCCAGTTTTAGAAACGGATAAAGAGGAAGGTTTTGATTGTGTGAATGAATATGTTCAACAACTGTATGGCAAAGAGGAATCAAAACCTATTATATATGAGTACAACACAAAGAGTGTGTTACACAAATTATCCCACCAGCATTTATATATTAGGTTTTGGAAGGTTCAAGTAGAAGAAACTTTAGAAAACGCAATAGATATTGAAACCTTGCGAAGTTTTCCGTTCCCAATTGTTATTCATAATTTTATTGAAAAAGAATTGTTTTAAACCGTTTCCAAAAAAAATGTACCTTTGATACATACCACAAATCACAATGAACGGAACATTAAATAAGGTCATGCTTATAGGCTATCTTGGTGATGCCATCAAGATGCACTACTTTGAGGGGGGCAATTGCATAGGCAGGTTTCAGCTGGCTACTAATGAAGTGTACATCAATAAAGCTACCAATGAAAAAATAACTTCTACAGAATGGCACAATCTTGCAGTGCGTAACAAAGCCGCTGAACTTTGTGAAAAATACCTTTCTAAGGGAGATAAAATTTATGTTGAAGGCAGGATTAAATCACGACAATGGCAAGCAGAAGACGGGAGTACAAAGCAAACCATGGAAATTCAAGTGACTGAATTCACTTTTCTTACTACAAAAAAAGAAAGTGAAAACAATAAATCTACAGCTGCAGGTGATGATTCAAAAAACACTAATTTTGAACCCGAAAATAAGACGCTACCTATTAATGACTTGCCGTTTTGAGAAAATAAAATAGGATAGTTTCTTTTAAATAAAATTCGATAATGATTTTAAAAAAAATAAAAATTAGCATCACGTTAATACTATTGGTTACAGTTTTATTCAGTTGCAAAGAGGAGTTGTTACCGAAACCGGCAGGCTTTTTACGATTGGATTACCCAGAGGCTACTTATGTGAATTTTGCCAATGAATGTCCTTTTGGATTTGAGATGAACTCGGAGGCAATCATTAAAAAAGAAAAAAATTGTGGTTTTACCATTACGTATCCTAAAATGAAAGCGACCATTTTTTTGACCTATAATCCTGTTCGTAATAACATCAACGTGTTGTTGCGAGATGCGCAAACACTAACTTTTAAACACGTTATAAAAGCAGATGATATTTTGGAGCAACCGTACTTGAATCCAGATAAGAAAGTGTTCGGTATGTTTTATCAAGTGGATGGGAATGCTGCTACAAACTCACAATTTTATGTAACAGACAGTACGAGACATTTTGTAACGGGATCCGTATACTTTTATGCCAAGCCCAATTTTGATTCAATTATGCCTGCAGCCAGTTATATAAAAAATGATATGCAGCGCCTCATGGAAACTTTAAAATGGAAATAACAGTTAGGTTATACTGATAATATCAAAAAAAGCGTAACCTCTATCAACAAAAAAAATCCTCTTTATGAGGATTTTTTCGTTTTAATATGAAGCGTTTAAGATTTCATATCTTTTACCTTGTACGTTTTACCATCAGCGGCTGCCTCTACAACTTTAGTCAGTTTTTCAGGTGACTGAATGGTTTTGTCAAAGGTTACTTTGGCTTGTTTTGTTTCAAAATTTACTGTGGCTTCCTGAACGCCATCAAGTTGTGTCAAGTCTTCTTGAATGGTTTTAGCACAACCTACAGCGCAGGTCATTCCTTCCACTGCAAAGCTTGCGGTTTGTAAATTTGCTGCGGCAATTTTCTTTGGTTTTACGTTTGGATCTTTTTTGCCTTCAGCATCAGCAGCAATTTCAGTTCCTGGTTGTTTGTTTTCTGATTCTTTACATCCCACAAAAAGGGTGCAAGCAAACAATAATGCAAGTATTGATTTATTGAAATTCATGACGTTATTATTAAAAGTTTATTTTCTAAATGTGTTTACAAAATTAATTAAAAAATGAAGGCGTAATTCATAAAAAAAGTACAATTTTGGAGTAAAATTATCTATATGGAATCAAAGCAGTTAAAGTGGGTGTATCTTGTTGTTCTAGCGCTTGTTTGGGGGAGTTCTTTTATTTTGATCAAGAAAGGATTGGTAGGGTTAACAGCCATGCAATTAGGTTCACTTCGAATTATATTTGCCTCCATTTTTTTAATTTTTATTGGTTTTAAAAGCGCTGCTAAAATACCTTCATTCAAATGGAAGTATATTGCGTTAACCTCTTTGTTTGGTACTTTTATTCCAGCCTATTTATTTGCAATTGCACAAACAGAAATTGATAGTTCTGTGAGTTCTATATTGAATTCTTTAACGCCTTTGAATACGCTTGTCATTGGCGCACTCGTTTTTGGTTTACAGTTTAAAAGAAATCAAACCTTTGGGATATTAATAGGACTTATAGGTAGCGCTTTGTTGATTTTGAACGGTGCTTTTCATCATCCTGAGCAAAATTATTACTACGCAATTCTAGTTTTGATAGCTTCTATTTGTTATGCTGTAAATGTAAATCTAATTAAGAAATACTTGCATGATTTGAGTCCGTTGAGTATTACAACGGGAAATTTTATTGTGCTTTTGGTGCCAGCTTTTACCGTTTTATTGTTTACCAATTTCTTTTCGCAGGTGGGCGAACTTAAGGTACAGGAATCTATTTTGTTTATTATGATTTTGGGGGTTGTAGGGACAGGACTTGCAAATATTCTTTTCTTTAAATTGATTCAAATGTCGTCGCCTGTTTTTGCGACATCAGTAACGTATTTAATTCCTGTTGTTGCTTTTTGTTGGGGATTGTTAGATAATGAAATGTTGACACCTGTGCAGCTTTTTGGTGCTTTTATTGTTTTAATAGGAGTGTATTTGTCTGCTAAAAAATAATTGTTCTTATGACGGTTTTGCGTGAGGGAAAGTAGCAAGCTACCGAAGTAGCGCGTATTGCCCGACAGCATAAAAAAAGGGACCAACTAGCCGGTATTGCTGAGTAGGTCCCTTTTTTTATGGGGTCACGCCCAAGAAATTTTGAATCAAAAAAAGGTTGTCTATTGCTAGACAACCTTTATTATTTATGCGCTGTTTATTTATTGAAAATCAGTAGCAAGTACTCCTTCGTTAATTTTAACATCACTTATTTTAATGTCAATATCAAAACCTACATTTTGAATCATATTAAAAGGAACTTTTACGCCTTTTACTTCTTTATAATCACTATATGAGGTAGTTTTAGTCATGCTTTTACCACCTTGCTCCATCACAACTGATTCAGCTACTTTTAAACCTGAAGCCACATCATAGAACAATGTAGTTTTACCATTTTTAATTGCGTATGCATCTTTACCATTAATTGGTTCAATGTTTACCAATGTAAGACCTTCTTTTGATGCTAGTGTTAATTCTTTGAATGGAGTAGCTTCTGCTTTCATATCGTTTAACATTTCGCCTTCAAGAATTTGTTTTTGTCCTTGTTGCATCACGTAACCTCCTTTTTCATTTACCACTTGCTTCATTAAACTCATCGTTCCCATAGCTAACTCTACCATTAACATTCCTTTTGAATCAGTTTTTGAAACAAAACTCAATGGAGCTGGAGCCTGTGGAATTGTAGTACTACCGTTCATCACGATAGTTTTTACTGCTTGTGCGGCTTGAAGTCCGCCAATAGCTTTGATGTAATTGTCAAGAACACTTTTTACTGTAACTCCTGCAGGAATAGCTTTCTTTAACTCTGGTTTTGCAGTTGGATTACCATATTTATCAAAATATTGTACTGGATATTTTAGTTTTTCTAATCCAGCAGCAACATCAGCAGCTTTACCAACTATGACGATACGGCTATTATCTGCTAAGAAATATTTGTTAGCTACTCTTAAAATATCATCGGCAGTTACGGCACTGATGTTTTTAATATAGTTTTCGTAGAAATCAGCAGGTAAACCTTGTGATTGAATTCTTAAAGCATAACCAGCAACAGTTTGAGGTTTTTCAATTTGCATTACAAATCTACCTATATAACCCGCTTTTACGCTTGCTAGCATTTCTTCAGAAACTTTTTCAGTTCTAATCTTTTTTAATTCTTTGAAAATTTCAACTACTGTACTGTCTGTAACAGCGTTACGCACCTGAGTGGAAGCGTTGAAAGTTCCAACTCTTTTGTCTCCATAAATGCTACTTCTAGCGCCATAAGTCCATCCATGAGCTTCTCTCAAGTTCATGTTGATGTAACTATTAAAATCACCACCTAAAATTTGGTTTGCAATTAAAACAGCAAAATAATCAGGATCTGTCATTTTAAGTTTAGAAATATTCACCACAGCAACTTCTGATTGTACTGCGTTTGGCATGTCAATAAAGTTAATTTGCGTTTGAGGAACATCCTTTGGATCAGTATATGATATTGATGGCGCAACTGCTTTTTTCCAGTTGCTAAAGAATTTCTCAACCATTTTTTTAGTTTCGCTAAACTTTACGTCTCCAACAATAATAAGGTAAGCGTTACTAGGAACAAAATAGGTGTTGTAATTTGTTTTTACATCCTCTAGGGTTACATTTTTTACCGTAGTTTCGCTTACAAACTCACCAGCTGGATGATTTTTTCCGTAGGTTAGAACATTTACAACTCTTCCAGCTACTGCTGAAACGCTTTTTTCATTCGCCTTTAATCCTTCAATAAATTTTGCCTTTTCTTTATCAAATTCCTCTTGAGTAAAAACAGGGTTCAAAGCGCCGTCAGCCATTAATTCTAATACGCGTCCTGCGTATTTTGAAAGAGAACTTGCTGATGCACCATTAGAACTAAAATTGATGTTTGCTCCAAGAAAATCAACTTCTTCGTTAAAAGCTGTTTTAGAAATTTTTGAAGTTCCGCTGCCTATCAAAGCACTTGTCATTTCAGACACACCTTTTTTATCACCTTCAGTGTAAGGGTCGTTATCTAAGGTAAGACTAAAGGATACACGTGGTAGTTTATGGTTTTCAACTACCATAACTTTTAAACCATTTTTTAATTCAAATGTTTGTGGTTTTCCAATTTTTATTGTTGGAGCCACTCCAGGTTTTGGCTGTGGGATGATTTGTCCTTGCATAATTATGGTTAAGAACAAGCTTGATATAATTAATATTGATTTTTTCATAATGAGATATCTTAGTTTTGAGCTTTGTCTTTAGATGGAACATAATCCAAAACTAATCTTTGGTTTGGATTCAAATATTTTTTTGCAACATCTCTTATTTCCTCACGAGTAATAGATTGGTATATTTCTATTTCGGTGTTGATCAAGTTTACATCGCCGTACAATAAATAATAGGTTGCAAGATTATCTGCAATACCATCAATTGTTGAATTGCTGTTTACGTATTGATTTTCGAACTTGTTTTGTAGTTTTTGTAAATCCTTTTCAGAGATCAATTCAGTTTGAAGTTTTACAATCTCGGCATCAATTTCAGCAAGAATATTTTCAACAGTATTTGGTGCTTGTGGTAAGCCATAAATAATGTAGCTTCCGTAGTCTTCTTGATTATTACTAAAAGCACCTATTTGCAAAGCCATTTTCTTATCGTCTACAATTTTCTTGTATAATCTAGAGCTTTTTCCATCGCTTAGTATTGATGAAATCATATCTAATACTCTTGCGTCTCTAGTTTTCATAGATGGCGTTCTGTAGGCAGCAACTATAGCAGGGATTTGGATGTTTGCATCCTCGTATTTTGCTTTTATAGTTTGCGTAATTGGTTCTTCAACAAATGTTTCTCTTTGTATTGGAGTTCCTTTTTGTATTGGTCCAAAATATTTTTGAATCCATTCTTTTGCTTGTTCTTTTTTGAAATCTCCTGCTACAATTAAAACCGCATTATTAGGAACGTAGAATTTCTTATTAAAGGCTTGAAATTCCTCTAGTGTTGCAGCATCTAAATGACTCATAGAACCAATAGTTGCCCAACGGTATGGGTGCTTTGTGAAAATATTCTTTTTTACTTCGGCTAAAAAGTTGCCGTAAGGTTGATTGTCAACACGTAGTCTTTTCTCTTCTTTTACTACTTCGTTTTGAGTATCAACACCTATCTGATTAATAACAGGATGTAACATTCTTTCGGCTTCCATCCATAAACCTAACTCTAAGTTGTTTGATGGGAAAACTTCATAGTAATACGTTCTGTCATCTGTAGTATTGGCGTTATTAACTCCTCCATTTCCAGTTACGATTTTAAACCACTCACCACGTTTAATATTTTCGGTTCCTTCAAATAATAAGTGTTCAAAAAAGTGAGCAAATCCAGTGCGTTCTGGATTTTCGTCTTTGGCTCCCACATGGTACATCACAGATGTGATAACTGTAGGTGCAGATGGGTCATTGTGTAAAATTACATGTAAGCCATTGTCTAATTTGTATTCCTCAAAAGCTACTTTCTGCGCAGAAGCGACTCCTCCTAGCATAAACAAAGCACCTAAAGCCATTAATGAATTTTTCATAAGGTTAATAATTTTATTAATATGATAATTAGTAGTGCAGATATTTATTTTGTTACAGTAAAAATGCGACCCAAATAAACTTTAACATCTGTTTGATTTATAATAGAGATTATGGCCTTGAAAAGAAAAGTAAATCAGGTGTTTAGAGGTTTGAAATATTTTTTAGAGTACGAATTGCAGGATAAAAAATAAAGTGTATATTTGCAACCTTAAAAATTATTAAAACAATTCAGTATGTATGCAATCGTAGAGATAGCAGGGCAACAATTCAAAGTAAGCAAAGACTTAAAGGTTTATGTAAACCGTTTGACTAATGAAGAAGGTTCAAAAGTTTCTTTTGATAAAGTTCTTTTATTAGATGATAACGGAGCAATCACTTTAGGCGCCCCAGCTATAGAAGGTGCTTCAGTAGAAGCTAAAGTGTTACAACACTTAAAAGGAGATAAAGTTATCATTTTCAAAAAGAAAAGAAGAAAAGGATACAAAAAGAGAAATGGTCACAGACAATATCTTACTCAAATTGTAATTGAAGGTATTACTGGTGTAGGTGCAAAAAAAGCAGCTCCTAAAAAAGCAGTAGCAGAAGCGACTACTGAAGAAGTAGAGGCTCCTAAGAAAAAAGCAACCAAAGCTAAAAAAGAAGATACTCAAGAATAATAACAATATAAAACTAATACGTCATGGCTCACAAGAAAGGTGTCGGTAGTTCTAAGAATGGTAGAGAATCAGAATCAAAACGTTTAGGCGTAAAGATTTTTGGTGGTCAAGCTGCTATTGCTGGGAACATCATCGTAAGACAAAGAGGTTCAAAACATAATCCAGGTGCTAATGTTTACATCAGTAAAGATCACACACTGCACGCAAGAGTAGATGGAGTTGTTTTCTTCCAAAAGAAAAGAGATAACAAATCTTATGTTTCTATCCTTCCATTTGAAGTTGAAGCATAATTGATTTTCTCAATTATTTAAAAAAACCATTTCGAAAGAAATGGTTTTTTTGTTTTTAGCTTGATTGTATTAAATGCTATATAAATGTAAATCGGGTGTATAACTTGGTTTAAAATTTAATTAATATAACGTTTTTGACCTTTTGAAGGCAAGAAGCCAAGAACTGAAATCTACAATAGAAAAAGATGTTGTATTTGATTGTCTTTTCTTTTAGTCATAAGGTTTTTAACTATTGTAATTTAAAATAAAATAATTCTGGATTTCCGCATACTAATTCAGTATAATTATTGTCTATTTTTTCGCCTATATAATATGCTTTTAATTCGCCGGTAGTTGAATTAATATTATAATCCCAAATTTCATTATTAGAATTCAAAAATTCTGTAAAGGAATACGATTCTGGATTTTCTGAAAATCGGATCTTGTCGGTTTGTACTAGTTTCCATTCTTTTGCATTTTTATACAATTCAAAAAACTGAATTGCTTCTGTAGTAATATGAATCATTTTGCCAACTAAATTATCTTCTCGTATTGCCCAATTGCCTTCTTTTGGGATCCATTTCCATTTGCCAATTAGTTCATTGATTTTGTTTTGTCGTAGTATTCCTTTTAAGGAATCACCTTTTTTAATTGCAAAAGCCGCGATTTCGGCTTTAGGATTTATATTGTTGCTAATTGCAAAAGTTTTTATTGCTTCTAAATAATCACCGCTCTCACTCGTTTTTATTGCTAATTTATACAGCTGAGTTTGGTAGGCGCTTCGATCATTATCTTGTGCAGCTAAGCTTTGAAAAACAATTATTAAAAGTATAACTAAGTAGGGCTTAATGGGAGTCATAATGGTTTTTTGGTATTGTTCTTTATGTAAAACTACAATATTAAATTGCTTTAGTATAGTTTTTAAAAAAGCTTTCTATTAAAAAAAGTCTTCTTAACAGCATGAGGGATAGCAGCGGCATCCTTTTATGGAGCGCAGCGCAAAAAAGATACAGCGTATAGCCCGACCCGTAGTCTCGTCTTTTTGGACGAGACTACGGGTCATGCCCAAAAACAAAAAAACCTCGCATTGCTGCAAGGGTTTGGATTCTTCCTATCGTCAGAATGACAAAATAGGACTAGTATCTGTAGTGTTCTAGTTTGTAATCCCATTAAATAGTCCTAATATAAATTTCCTGTATTTCTTGTCAATCTGAAATAGTATCTTTACTGAAAGTCTTTTTTAAAGGGATGGTTGGTCCTCAAAATTTTAAATTATTATTGTACTTATTTATTAAGTTGTTCTTTATTTGTTACAGAAAACTTTCCGACTAATTTTAAAAGTTCAATTTTTTTAGAACTTGCTTCGAGTTCGGTTTTTGTTTTACTAAGTTTTTCTTCGGTCTTAGTTATTTGTTCTTTTGTTTTTTCGCTTTCTTTTTCGGAAGAATCATTTTTGTTGTTAGTAGGATTTTCAAGCGCCGCTAACTGATTTCTTTGTTTTTCTAGATCGGAACTTAATTGTGTTATTTTTTCTTCTAATTTCTGTCTATTCTGTTCTTCTTTGGCAATTTTTTTTTCTGCTATTTCGGTTTGAGAATTTGACTTCCCCATCATTCGATTGTTCCATTTTAAGTTTTGCTGATTTGTCCATTGCTGATTTCTTTGAGCCATTTGTATTCTTGGCGAGTTTGGCATTTGTGCATTTGATAAAAATGGTATGACTGTAAACAGTATTAAAATTAAATATTTTCTCATGTGGTTAGTTTATTTGCATCTATTTTGAAAATTAATTTTCGAAATTAAGAAAAATTTTATCAAAAATTTGTTTTTATTGTTTTTATTGAAAGTGTAAGAAATAAAAAAGAAAACCCGATAGATTTTTAAAATCTATCGGGTTTGAAATATGAATTAAAAATTTAAGACCTAAACAGAGGCCTCGATACTTAAATCAAAAACATTTCTAGTATCTGTAATACTCTGGTTTGAATGGACCAGCTACTTCAACACCAATATAAGCTGCTTGATCGTCACGTAAAGTTTCTAATTCAACGCCTAGTTTAGCAAGGTGCAACATAGCTACTTTTTCATCTAAATGTTTTGGTAACATGTATACTTCGTTGTTGTAAGCAGCACTGTTTTTCCACAATTCGATTTGAGCCAAAGTTTGGTTTGTAAATGAGTTACTCATTACAAAACTTGGGTGACCTGTAGCACAACCGAGGTTTACCAAACGACCTTCGGCAAGAACGATAATGTCGTTTCCAGCAATGGTATATTTGTCAACTTGTGGTTTGATTTCAACTTTTGAAGCTCCGTGGTTGGTGTTCAACCAAGCCATGTCGATCTCGTTATCAAAGTGTCCGATGTTACAAACGATAGTTTTATCTTTCATTTTCTCAAAGTGAGAACCTAAAACGATGTCTTTGTTACCTGTTGTGGTAATAATGATATCAGCGGTAGCGATAACAGTATCTAATTTTTTAACTTCAAAACCGTCCATTGCAGCTTGTAAAGCACAAATTGGGTCAATCTCAGTAACCGTAACAATAGATCCAGCACCTCTAAAAGAAGCAGCAGTTCCTTTTCCTACGTCACCGTATCCGCATACTACAACTCTTTTTGCAGCAAGCATAACATCAGTTGCACGACGTACTGCATCAACTGCAGATTCTTTACAACCGTATTTATTGTCAAATTTCGATTTAGTAACCGAGTCATTAACGTTTATAGCAGGCATTGGTAATGTTCCCGCTTTTACTCTTTCGTACAATCTGTGAACTCCTGTTGTAGTTTCTTCAGATAATCCTTTGATGCCAGCAACTAAATGTGGGTAACGGTCAATAACCATGTTTGTTAAATCTCCACCATCATCAAGAATCATGTTTAATGGCTGTCTGTCTTCACCAAAGAAAAGAGTTTGCTCAATACACCAGTCAAAATCCTCTTCGTTCAATCCTTTCCAAGCGTAAACTTGAATTCCAGCAGCAGCAATTGCAGCAGCAGCTTGATCTTGAGTAGAGAAAATGTTGCAAGAAGACCAAGTTACCTCAGCTCCAAGAGCAATTAAAGTTTCAATTAAAACTGCAGTTTGAATCGTCATGTGTAAACATCCTGCAATACGAGCACCTTTTAAAGGTTGTTCGTCTTTATATTCTGCACGAAGCGCCATTAAACCTGGCATTTCAGCTTCTGCTAATTCAATTTCTTTTCTTCCCCAAGCCGCTAGGGAAATGTCTTTAACCTTGAAAGCCACGAAAGGCATAGTTGCTGTACTCATTTATAGTATATTTGTAATTACTTCGTCCGATTGCTGTAGAGCATCGGGTGAAAATTTTTTGCAAATTTACATAATATCTTAGGATTATAAAAACATTCACTTCTATTTATGAAATGTTTAGCGGTGTAAACTTTTAAAAATCAATAAAATAAAAAGTTTCTTGGCGTTCATTTTCGTTTTTAGGAGCTATTTCCCGCTTTTCACTGCAATCTTTTTTCCCGCTAAAGAAGCGGATAAAAAAGGATTTCCGTTGCAATCGGGGCTATAAATCAAGTTACTAACATGCCTTTATATCAAGATACACGCCCACAACTGGGTACTCGAATGCTTATTTGGAAAGTCACAGAGTCGCTCGCATACTTGCAAAGCCAAATTCAATTAAGACCCGAAAGCCAAGCTCGGTTAGAGTCTATGAAGTCGGAGTTGCACCAGCGTGCTTTTTTAAGTGTTCGTATGCTCTTGCACGAGGCTGGTTACACGGATTTTGATTTGTATTACGACGCTTTTGGAAAACCGCACTTGAAGGATGGTCAGCATATTTCTATTACACATTCGCATGAATTTGCAGCGATTATTATTAGCAATCAAAAAGTAGGTATTGATATCGAACTGCAGCGCGAAAAAATAAAAAGTATTGCTTCTAAATTTTGTGATGC
The DNA here is from genome assembly GCF_056428925.1 of Flavobacterium sp. GNP011. Lineage (NCBI taxonomy): Bacteria > Pseudomonadati > Bacteroidota > Flavobacteriia > Flavobacteriales > Flavobacteriaceae > Flavobacterium > Flavobacterium sp. GNP011. The sequence continues at coordinate 500,599 of NZ_JBWJVJ010000001.1, forward strand.
TGAACTAAGTTTTCTAGTTGAACAAAGCCAAGATTACATTCCGAAATTAACCATTATTTGGGGTGCAAAAGAAGCCATTTTTAAAATCAGAAACGAAAAAGGCATCAGTTTTAAGGATCATATTCAGGTAAATCCTTTTGAGTTAGAAAATAAGCAGGCTAATGCGCAATTGCATTTTGATAACGTGATTCAAGATTTCAAAATCTGTTTTGAAGAGATGGAAGACTTTACTCTAGTTTACGCATTTGAAAATTAAAACAAGCCGTAAATTTGCGAATTAGCGGTAAAACTTATGGAGAACTTATACGCCCAAATAATAAAAGCCAAAACTAAAAATCAAAAATTATTAGCGATCCTTCTAGATCCTGATAAAATTGATTGGAACACAGTAGCGATTTTAATATCAAAAATCAATCAATCACCAGCAACTCATATCTTCATTGGCGGAAGCCTTGTACATAATAATATCATTGATGAATTGATAGTTAGGATTAAACAAGATTGTACCCTTCCAATTGTTCTTTTCCCTGGAAATCCCACGCAGATTTCAGATAAAGCAGATGCTATTTTGTTTTTATCCTTGCTATCGGGTCGCAATCCGGATTATTTGATAGGACATCAAGTAACTGCAGCACCTATTTTGAAACAAACCCAACTAGAAATCATATCTACGGGTTATATTTTAATTGAAAGTGGAAATGAAACAGCCGTAGAACGCGTTAGCAAAACCAAGCCATTGAGTCGTGATGATTTAGATCTAGCTGTGAATACCGCTCTAGCAGGTGAAATGCTTGGTAGTAAACTCATTTATTTGGAAGCGGGAAGCGGGGCACAACTTCCCGTGCCGATGGAAATGATAAAAAAAGTAGCACAAAAAATTGAGATTCCATTGCTAGTTGGAGGAGGAATTATAGATTTGTATGGAATTCAACGTGCTTACAACGCTGGTGCAGATTTGGTGGTCATTGGAACCGCTTTTGAAAATGATTTGAATTTTTTTAATCCTTAATTAATGGTAGATTATTTTTTTTCACAGTACAGTGAGTACCCAACATTAGATATATTTCTAGAAATTGTTGCTGTTATTTTTGGTTTATTGAGTGTTTGGTGTGCTAAGAAAGACAATATTTGGGTTTTCCCAACGGGTTTAATAAGTACCTCAATATTTGTGTATTTATTATGGAAATGGGTTCTTTGGGGCGATATGATGATCAATGGCTACTATTTTATAATGAGTATTTACGGGTGGTATCATTGGACGAGAAAAGAAGGGGAAACTGTTGCTTTCCCAATTTCAAAAATTTCACGCTCTGAAAAACGAATTGCCATTATTCTTTTTATATTTACAGTGGCTTTTGTAACATTAGTGTACTATTTTTTTGATAAATTTACTACATGGTACGCTTATGTAGACACGTTTATCACTGGAATTTTCTTTGTAGGAATGTGGCTTATGGCCAAAAGAAAAGTAGAGAATTGGATTTTTTGGATTATTGGGGATCTAATTTCGATTCCGTTGTATTTTGCAAAAGGTTATACTTTTACTAGTTTTCAATATTTAGTATTTACAGTAGTTGCCATTTTTGGCTATTTAGAATGGAAGAAAATCTCAAACAACGCTCAAACGGAGCTACAGAAATAAGCAAGGTAGCTTTATTTGGTCCTGAAAGTACTGGCAAAACTACATTGGCGAGGCAACTTGCGGCATATTATAAAACAGAATGGGTACCTGAGTTTGCCCGAGATTATTTGCAGCAAAAATGGGACGAAAAACAACAAATTTGTGACCTTGAAGACATGATTCCTATTGCAGTTGGCCAAGTTCAATTAGAAAATGAACTTGCGCTAAAAGCAAATACATATCTTTTTTGTGATACTAATTTGATGGTTACTAAGGTTTTTTCGGAGGTGTACTATAATTATTGTGATCCTGGATTGCACCAAGCGGCATGCCAACATGAATACGAACTTATTTTTCTCACAGACATTGATGTGCCTTGGGAAAAAGATGATTTAAGGGATAAACCTCAGGGCAGAGAATCGGTCTTTGCGGTCTTTAAACAAGCCTTGCTTGAGCACAAAAAACCTTTTATAACGCTATCAGGAGATCAAGAATTAAGGCTAAATAAGGCAATCCGTATTATTGATGATTTGAGATTAGCTAAATCAATAGGTTTTTCAACAGCTGATTTTGTACAAATATACCAGCATGGAATAGCCATTCAAAATATTCAAGCTCAATTAAATTTTTTCCGTAACGGCATTGCGCCGATAGATTTAGTGAGCCCAGCAGAATTATCTCGCGGTATTTTGAAATTATCAGATATAGAGTTTCAAGAAAAAGCTGCTTTTTTTGATGCGCATAAAACAAATTTAAGTCTAAATAAGTTTGTTCCTGCATCAGGTGCAGCCAGTAGAATGTTTAAATTTTTGAATGAATTTTTAAACGACTTTGATTATAAAAATGAATCTATTAACGCCTACATCAATCGTAAAAAAGCTAGTGAACTTTCTATTTTTATAGTGGGAATGGAGAAATTTCCTTTTTTCGAAGCAGTTGATGCCAAATTAAAAGAGGAATTTGAAAATTTTGATTCTTTGGATCGCAGTTTAAAAAACTACTATTTTGTTAAAGTTCTCTTGTCCTCAGATGATTTTGATTTTGCAAACAAGCCAAAAGGCGTTCTTCCTTTTCACGATTACAAAACGCATATCGCAACTCCTATTGAGGAGCATTTATTGGAGTGTACGCACTATTCGAGCTCAAATAAAGGTTCTAGTTTGCATTTTACAGTTTCAGAATTGCATCAACATTACTTTGAAATAACTACAGCTTCTAGTAAAGTTAGAGTCGAAAAGCTTTCTGGTATGCCCGTCGATGTGAGTTATTCTTATCAAAATCAAAGTACGGATACCATTGCGGTAACTCTTGATAACAAGCCATTCAGGGATGCATCAGGCCAATTGGTGTTTAGGCCAGGAGGACATGGCGCTTTAATTGAAAATCTAAATAATTTAGAGGCTGACATTGTTTTTATTAAAAATATAGATAACGTTATTCAAAATAATATTGATAAAATTACCCTTTATAAAAAAGGCTTAGCGGGCATTTTATTACTCTTACAGCAAGATGTTTTTAAGTATTTGAGAGTTTTAGAGGAAGGTGTTATTGACAAAGAAGTTTTGCAAAACATGGTCCTTTTTATCACTAAAAAGTTGAATGTTACCATAACTACAGACTTTTTTACTGAACCTCTTGAACGAAAAATAGAGATTTTAAAAGTCATTTTGAACAAGCCAATTCGGGTTTGTGGTATGGTCAAAAACGAAGGAGAGCCAGGCGGAGGACCTTTTTGGGTTCGGGATAATGATGGAGGGATTTCTCTGCAAATTGTGGAGAGTTCTCAAGTTGATTTGAATAATGAAGAGCAAAGAAACATTGCACAAGCAGCTACTCATTTTAATCCAGTTGATTTAGTGTGCGGAATAAAGAATTACAAGAATGAAAAATTTGATTTAACTCAATTTATCGATCCAAATAGCGGTTTTGTTGTCGAAAAAAACGCTGCTGGTATCGCTATCAAAGGGTATGAGTTGCCAGGTTTATGGAACGGAGCTATGGCCAACTGGCTAACTGTTTTTGTTCAAGTGCCTTTGATCACTTTTAATCCAGTGAAAACAGTAAATGATTTATTAAAACCCTTACATCAACCTTAAGCTTTCAAGTAATGGATAAACAACAAATAGTAGCGGAATTAAATTACAAAGCAGTACGAAGTAGTGGTGCGGGTGGACAAAATGTGAATAAAGTATCCTCAAAAGTGGTGCTTTCATTTAATTTGATGCAATCTACAGGATTAACTATAGAAGAGAAAGTACTTGTAGCTGAAAATTTAAAATCACGATTGACGGTTGAGGGAATTTTGATATTGAACTGTGATGAGGATCGGAGCCAAATTCGAAACAAAGATATTGTAACCAAGCGATTCTTAAATCTAATTGCTGATGCGTTGTTTGTACCCAAGGAACGGAAAGCCACAAGAATCCCAAAATCAGTCATTAGAAAGAGAATTAAGGATAAAAAGAGCACTTCTGAAATTAAAAAAAACCGAAAGAAACCAGAGCTATAGTCATGGTTTTAATCACAATGCAAACCAAAAAAATCATAGAAAATCCCGATTTTTAAAATTTATTCCAATTCATAATTTGTAATTCGCATTTTATAATTAGTTTTGCACTGTCTCAAAGGGGTGCTCTAAATAACGAGCTGAGATCATACCCAAAGAACGGGAACAGGTAATGCTGTTTACGGAAAATTGACAAAATATTTAGAGTGCACGCTACTGTCTTGTCATAGAAACAAATCATTTTATTAATTAAAACAAAAAAGAATAATTCCCCCTTTTATTCGTAATCTTTTTACGGATGAAAACTTTATTTTATTTTACAAGCCGCAAAAGCGCACAGTCGAAGGCGTCAAACTTATCTTTGACTCGTCTATTTTCTATCTTCTTTTCTCTCTTTTCTTTTTTCACTTTTGCACAAGTAAAAGACACCACTAAAGTCAATCAACTTGATGCCGTTTTGGTTTCGGCAGTACGAGTTACTACAAAAACACCGGTAAGTTTTAGCAATCTCAACAAAAAGGAAATTAAGTTTAGAAATTTAGGTCAAGACATTCCTATTTTGATGAACTATTTGCCATCTGTAGTCACAACTTCTGATGCTGGAAATGGAGTTGGTTACACCGGTATACGAGTGCGTGGTAGTGATGCCACTCGTGTGAATGTTACGATTAACGGGATTCCCTATAACGATTCCGAAAGTCATGGAACGTATTGGGTCAATATGCCAGATTTTGCTTCATCAGTTGAAAGTTTGCAACTGCAGCGCGGTGTAGGAACTTCTACAAATGGTTCAGGTGCCTTTGGCGCAAGCCTAAATATGCTTACGGATAGTTATGCTAACGCAAGCAATGGTGAGATCTCGAATTCTTTTGGGAGTTTTAATACTCGAAAGCATACTGTAAAATTCAGTACGGGTTTATTAAACGATCATTTTGAATTAGCAGGTAGAGTTTCGGCACTGAAGTCTGACGGCTATGTTGATAGAGCTTCTTCTGATTTAAAATCTTTTTTCCTGCAAGGAACTTATGTGGGTAAAACTACTTTGATTAAAGCTTTGGCTTTTGGAGGAAAAGAAAAAACCTATCAATCATGGAACGGATTAGAGGATCTAAATGTGTTGAAAAACGATAGAACTTTTAATACGGCTGGGATGTATACTGATGAATTTGGGAATACTAGGTTTTACAATAATGAAACCGATAATTACCAGCAAGATCATTTTCAGTTGCATTGGAACGAAAAAGTATCTGCATCTTGGAATACTAATTTAGCTGTTTTTTATTCTAAAGGAAAAGGCTATTATGAGAACTATAAAGAAAACGCCAAGTTTGCTGAGTACGGATTGACACCGATCGTAATAGGAGGAACCACGATCAATAAAACTGATTTGATTCGTCAAAAATGGTTGGATAACGATTTTTACGGGACCACCTTTTCGGCTACTTATAAGCAGGACAAATGGGACGTGATTCTAGGTGGAGGCTATAATAAATACGAAGGCAGTCACTTTGGTAACGTAGTTTGGGCGCGTTATGCATCAACATCTGAATTAGGGGACCGTTATTATGATGATTTTGCAACAAAAACAGATGGAAATATTTTTGCTAAAGCAAATTATCAAATTGCAGATAAACTTAGTTTATTTGGAGACTTGCAATTGCGTAATGTACACTACAAAGCTAATGCCGCAGAAACTGGTTTAGTGAATGATAATTTTACTTTTTTTAACCCAAAAGCGGGTTTGAATTATGAAATCAACGGTAATAATCAATTGTATGCTTCTTATGCGAGAGCCAATCGTGAGCCGAATAGAACCGATTATGAAAACGGAAGCCCAAAACCAGAGAAATTAAATGATTTTGAGTTGGGATTGCGTCACAATTCGGCAAAGGTAAAACTGAATGCCAATGTGTATTATATGGCATACAAAGATCAATTAATATTAACAGGAGCCTTGGACGATGTAGGTGCACCTATTCGTAAAAATAGTGGTGATAGTTATCGTTTAGGTCTGGAACTCGATGCTATAATAGCAGTTTTAGAGAACTTAATTATTAGGCCTAATATGACCATTAGTACGAATAAGAATAAAGATTTCTTTTTTAGTAGAGATGGATTTTTGACATCTTTAGGAAATACAAATATTGCTTACTCGCCTGATTTTATTGCTGGAAATATCATCACGTTTCTGCCTGTGAGTAATTTACAAGTTTCGTTTTTGTCAAAATTTGTTGGCGAGCAGTACATGGGTAACATAGATTCAGAAAGGTCTAAATTGAGATCGTATTTCGTAAATGACTTGAACTTGTCGTATGAATGGAAACCTAAATCGGTTTTTAAATCGGTTATGATAAATGGTTTGGTAAATAATATTTTCGATTACAAATACATATCAAACGGGTATTTTTATACGTTTGATGATGATTATTCAAATCCTCCATCAGTAACAACAATTGAAGGAGCGGGTTATTATCCTCAAGCAGGAATTAATTTCTTAGTAGGAATGACTTTGAAATTTTAATGAATTGAATTGTTTGTTATTGGATGAAATCCTGATGGTTCGCTGTCAGGATTTTTAGTTATTAATGCTTATGTTTTGAGCGATAATCCCGAGACGAACTATAATCTATTCGATTCTTTCAGCAAAAAAAAGTACCGTTTTGACCTGCGCTTGCATATAAAAATGGATTGGTTTAAATAGTTTCAGACCAATGCGATTACATTTGATTTTGACATTACCATCGCAAAATTTTGGACGTTCAAATGCAGTTACGAAAATCTTAAAAACACCAATAGCAACAAGCAGAGTAATTTTTACGACATTGCCAATACTTCGTTGCGTTATCAAAAAAAGAACAGTCCTTTTAGTTTCGAAGTGATAGTTAATAATCTATTGGATAACAAGGCAAAAAACGATTTTTCCTTTTCAGATTATCTAATCAGTCAGCGCACCACTTTTGTATTGCGAAGGATTTTTATGCTATCCGTAAGTTATAAATTATAATTAGTTGTATACACGTAATACATCTCCATTAACTTGAACTCGATATTGTTTCAAAGGATATTGAGCACCGCCTTGAGCTTGACCAGTAAACAAACTATATTCTTTACTATCGCAAGCGCAAACTACATTGATTCCTTTTAGAGTCATATTAGAACAAGAGTTCAAAGCTTGGTTGGGACAGGCTGCGTCAAAAGCATTATAGTTACCCGGTGCCGTACAAAACACATAAATTCCCTTTGCTCCTAATCCAGAAATATAAACTGCATTACTAACGAATTTTAGGTTAGAGTAGGTGGGTAAATTTAAGTTTAGGTCCATGCTGAAAGTATAATTAGGGATAAAGGGATTGTTATTGTTAACGCCAGAATCACTGCAAGAAAAGATCAAGGGAATCAATGCAAATAAGAGATGAATTTTTTTCATTTTAAATTAGTGTCAAAGTATTAGTGAAACAAATTTAATTTATTTAACTTTGAATTATATATGATTAACATATATTTATAGACGAAAAAAAATAGTAGTATCTTTGTGGAAAGAAATCCCGTCCCGATGGGATTTTTTCTATTTATATAATTAATGAAATTATGAGTACAGTATCGTATTACACCGCAGAAGGATTAAAGAAATTAAGAGAAGAATTAGATTATCTAAAAAGCGTGATGCGTCCTAAAGCATCAGCAGATATTGCAGAGGCTAGAGACAAAGGAGATTTATCTGAGAATGCTGAGTATGATGCTGCCAAAGAAGCACAAGGTATGCTTGAGATGCGTATTGCAAAATTAGAAGAGGTACACTCAAACGCTAGATTAATTGACGAATCCCATTTAGATCTTTCTAAAGTTTTGGTATTATCGAATGTGAAAATCAAAAACCAAACCAACGGAATGGAAATGAAATACACATTAGTGGCTGAAAGTGAAGCAGATTTGAAAACTGGAAAAATATCCGTTACGTCACCTATTGGTAAAGGTTTACTAGGAAAATCAGTAGGGGAAGTTGCAGAAATTACGGTGCCAAACGGTGTCTTGAAGTTTGAAATTCTTGAAATATCACGCGATTAATACATCTATTCACTAATAGTTCAGCACCATGCCAAGTATTTTTACCAAAATTATTCAAGGAGAAATTCCATGTTATAAAATCGCTGAAGACGATCGTTTTTTGGCATTTTTAGACGTAAACCCTAATGCTAAAGGGCATACGCTTTGTATTCCAAAACAAGAAATCGACAAAATTTTTGAAATAGATGACGATTTGTATATTGGCTTAATGCAGTTTTCAAAAAAAATTGCGGTCGCTTTAGAGCAAGCAGTGCCTTGTAAACGGGTAGGTATGGCAGTCATTGGCCTCGAAGTCCCTCATGCGCACGTTCATTTGATTCCATTGAATGAAATGGATGAAATGCGTTTTCAAAATAAAGTAACGTTAACCAAAGAAGAATTTGAAGCTTTGGCGGCAAGCATAAAAACCTATTTATAAAAGTTGTATCAATAGAATAATTTGGTACGCTTTTCGTTTAATAGAGAATAGGTTCAAACCTGTTCTCTTTTTTGTTTTATGAAGCCTACACTGTATACTATGAAAAACATTTTTTTGTTATTTTTTTTCTTTTTCTCTTTGTTGAATTTTGGACAAGTAAATCCTGGCTATACTGTGATTGATGCTAAAATGGTGGCAATTCCTGCTAATGCAACAACTTCTACGCAAGCAATTGCAAACTATATCAACGTTAATTTCAAAACAGAAACGGATAAAATTAGAGCTGTTTTTTATTGGACTACATCCAATATCAGCTATGATGTTGCCAATATGTTTACCGTAAATTTTAATGAAACCGAACAAGAACAAATCGCAAAGACGTTAAGAACTAAAAAAGGAGTTTGTATTCATTATGCAGTGGTTTTCAATGAGCTTTCGCAAAAAACAGGAATTCAATCCTATATCATTGAAGGTTATACAAAGCAAAACGGAAAAATAAGTGATTTAGCCCACGCTTGGATCGCTGCAAAAGTTGATAAAAAGTGGTATATATTTGATCCAACTTGGGGTTCTGGCTTTGTAAATAATGGTAAGTTTTCAAAAAAACTAAACAATTATTATTTTAAGGCAGGTCCTTCTACAATAATTGCTTCCCACATTCCATTTGATTATTTGTGGCAATTTTCGAATTATCCAATTACCAATAATGAGTTTTATGAAGGGAAAATTCAAATCAATAAAACCAAGAAATACTTTGATTTTGAGAATGAAATTACCAAATATAATGCATTATCTGAAGCGGATAAATTATTTGCTTCGGCAGAAAGAATAGAGAAAAATGGATTGAAAAACGCCATGATTTTGCAGCGTTATGAAGCAAAAAAACAACAGTTGACTTATTTACGACAAAATACAAATATTGAAAAATTGAACACGATTGTGAATGAAATGAATCTGGCAATTGTTCTATTGAATGATTTTATTTATTACAGAAACAATAAGTTTAAGCCAGCTTTGTCCGATGCTGAAATTAGCAACATGATTGAAACACCAAAAGAGAAACTAGTCAATTGCCAGAACAATATTTACAGCGTGGGATCTGTTGGTAATCAAAACACTTCTAATGTGGAAGCAATTAAAAAATCAATTGGTGTAGCTTTGGCGCAAGCCGAGGAACACTCGTTGTTTGTAAAAAATTATTTGAGCAAGTCTAAAATAGTCAGAAAAACAATGTTTTCTAAAGTTACCTGGTTTGGCGTTCCGTTAAACTAAATTATTTTTTTTAAAACTCACTTGCATCGTAGTGCCTTTACCAATTTCCGACTGTAATACTCTAATGGTTCCTTTATGGTACTCTTCTACAATTCTTTTTGTTAATGAGAGTCCAAGTCCCCACCCTCTTTTTTTAGTGGTAAATCCGGGTTCAAAAATAGTTTGATACTGTTTTTTAGGGATGCCGCTTCCGGTATCGGTAATATTGATTTTAACAGTTTCGGCATCAGCAACAATTACTAGTTGTAAATTTCCTTTACCTTTCATGGCGTCAATGGCATTTTTAACTAGATTCTCTATGGTCCAGCTGTATAAAATTGGATTAAGCATAACCTTAATAGTTGCATGAGGAGCGCTAAATGAAAACTGAATTTGTTTTGAAAATCGAGATTGTAAATAATCATATGATTTTTGAGTTTCATGCACAATATCTGTAAGCTCCAGTTTGGGTTCAGAACCAATTTTTGAAAATCGATCTGTAATGGTTTGCAGACGTTCAATATCTTTTTCGATTTCTTGGGTAGTGCTTTCAGCAATATTTTCAGATTTTAAAATTTCAACCCAGCCAATAAGAGAAGATAATGGCGTGCCTATTTGATGTGCTGTTTCCTTTGCCATTCCTGCCCACAATTTATTTTGAGTTGCCATTTTTGTGCTGCGGTAGTAATTGTACACTAATCCCCCAAAAAGAACAATTATTAATACCAGCGCAAGGGGATAATACTTTAGTTTGTTTAATAGGGAAGAGTTGCCGTAATATAGTTTTTGAAATTTCCCAGGAACATATTCTATAACAATGGGATCATTTTCTGATTTTAAGGTGTTTAGTGTTGAGATAGCTTTTTTGCTTTTTAACAAATTGTCATCCTCAATATTAACCGTATTGATGATGCTGTCATTTTCGGTTAGCATAATTGGGATAGAAGTGTTATTGCTAAAAATCTGTAATGGCAATTCAACCTCAGTATTTTCATCGGCGTTAATTAATGTTTTTTGGGCCTGCGCCCAAAGATTCATTTTCAAGCGCTCTTCATTCTTGAAAATTTGAAAAAAAGTATACGTATTCCAGAGAATTAAGGTGATGATAAAAAACGATGCGAAAATAATTACCCAGCGGGTGTTAATTCTTCTTTCGGAAAACTGCATACTAATGGATTTGAATGCTAAATATAACGAAATAAATGCGCTTGTATTTTAGTTTTTTTTCAGATTTTTTTTCGAGACATTCATCCTACTTTTTGTTCTGCTATTTTAGAGTGTAAAGTTCATAACTCAATCGATTTGCTTATTTTTGTATCTCAAATGTAACTTGAATTATGATCACAATTGACCCAAAAACTATCGATACAGCAAAATTACAAGGCTACTTGCAAAGCTCAGTAGGTCCAAGACCTATTGCATTTGCCAGTACGATGGATAAAAATGGCAATGCCAATGTTTCTCCGTTTAGTTTTTTTAATGTTTTTAGTGCCAATCCACCGATTCTTATTTTCTCACCCGCACGCCGCGTGCGAGACAACTCAATAAAACACACTTTGATCAATGCCGAAGCTACCAGAGAAGTAGTGATCAATGTAGTGAACTATGATATGGTTCAACAAATTTCGTTAGCCAGCACAGAGTATGCTGATGGGGTAGATGAGTTTGTAAAATCAGGACTTACACCAGTTCCCTCTCATATTGTTAAGCCGTATAGAGTAAAAGAATCTCCGGTACAGTTTGAATGTAAGGTTACTCAAATTATTGCGCTGGGTACTGAAGGTGGTGCTGGAAATCTAGTATTATGTGAGGTTGTGAAAATTCATATTGACAATGCAGTTTTAGATGAAAATGGAGCTATTGATCAACATAAAATTGATTTGGTTTCGCGCTTAGGCGGCAATTGGTATTCTAGATCCAATCAAGGACTTTTTGAAGTGCCAAAACCACTAGCTACCTTAGGAATTGGTGTAGATGCTATTCCAAATTTTATAAAAGAAAGTAAGGTTTTTAACGGAAATGATTTGGGGATTTTAGGAAATGTTGAAGCCTTGCCTACAACCGAAGAAGTTAGTATATTTGTACAGCAAAATTTTGCAGTTAAAGCTGTTTTGAGCTCAGATGATACTGAAAAAATGCATCTTACGGCAAAAAAATACCTTAACGATAATGATGTAGTCTCGGCATGGAAGGTCCTTTTAGCCGATACTTTAAAATAGAGCATAACAATAAATATAGAGAAGATGGAAGTAACAGGAAAAATTAAAATGATCGATCAAACTAAAGAAGTTGGATCTGGAGGTTTCAAAAAAAGAGATGTTGTAGTAACAACTGATGAGCAATATCCGCAACATATTTCGGTTCAGTTTGTTCAAGATAAATGTGATTTGTTGAATAATTTTCAAGTAGGTGAAGCTGTAAAAATTGACATTAACTTGAGAGGAAGAGAGTGGACAAATGCACAAGGTGAAACGGTTTATTTTAACACTATTCAAGGATGGAGAATAGGAAAATTACAAGCGGAAAGTCCTTCTGCTCAGCAAATGCCACCTATGCCATCTGCAGAAACATTTGCACCAGCAACTAGTTTTAACGAAGAGGAAGCAGACGATTTGCCGTTCTAAAATAAAATTCCAAAGTATATTAATCCAAATTCTAAGTTGAAGCTTTCTTCATATTGGAATTTGGATTTTTTTTGAGCATTCCTACCGTTTTCTTTATAATTTATTCATCATGCATTATCTTTCTGATATTTTGCAATTTCCCGAAGTGAACCAAGCCAATCGCGATGGAATTCTTGCTATTGGTGGTGATTTATCTCCAGAACGCCTGCAGTTAGCCTACAAAAGTGGTATTTTTCCGTGGTTTGAAACCGGCGATCCAATCCTTTGGTGGTCGCCAAATCCTAGAATGGTTTTGTTTCTTGAGGAGCTGAAAATCTCCAAAAGCATGCGCAATATTCTCAATAAAGGTGAATTTTCGGTTACCTTCAATCAAAATTTTAGAGATGTTATTTCGCATTGTCAAAAAGTGAAACGCGACGGTCAAAACGGAACTTGGATTACTAATGATATGATTGATGCTTATTGCAAACTTCACGGATTAGGCATTGCAAAATCTGTAGAAGTTTGGCAAGATGATATCTTAGTTGGCGGTTTGTATGGTGTTGATTTGGGTCATGTTTTCTGCGGCGAAAGCATGTTTTCGTTAGTTTCTAATGCTTCCAAAGTGGCGTTTATTGCCTTGGTAAACAACTTGAAAAAAGAAAATTACAAACTGCTCGATTGCCAAGTATACAACCCGCATCTCGAAAGTTTAGGTTGCAGAGAAATCCCTCGCGAGGAGTTTATGGATATTTTGAATGGTGCACAGTAGTTTTCCCATTTTGAATTTTCTTTCTTCACGGGATTTTTTTATCCATAGTCTCCCTCTCCTTTGGAGAGGGTTGGGAAGAGGATTAAAACTGCAACTTGGTAAAACTCCAATCTAAAGTTTGATATAATACCAATTCATTTTTTAAAGTTGGTAAACCTATAATTAATTTTAAGGTTTCGTGTGCCATCATCGTTCCTATCATGCCGGGTAAAGTGCCCAGCACGCCATTCAAACTGCAATTTGGTACATCTTTTGGGTTGGGAGGCTCTGGAAATAAATCTCGAAGGTTTTTACTTCCGTTATGATTAAAAACAGCTAACTGTCCTTCAAAACCTAAAATACTGCCATAAACCAAGGGTTTGTCCAAAGCTACACAAGTATCATTCACTAAATAACGAGTGGCAAAATTATCTGATCCATCCACAATCACATCAAAATCTTGGATGATTTGAACAGCGTTTTCAACAGTTAGTTTCGCTTCAAAAGCTAATACTTTAATCAAAGGATTCAATGCTTCTAATTTTTCTTTGGCAATCAACGCTTTTGATAAGCCCACTTGATCTTCGGTGTACAAGATTTGTCTGTGCAAGTTGTGAATTTCTATTTTATCGAAATCAACAATGCCAATTGTTCCAACTCCTGCGGTCGAAATGTATTGTAAAATAGGACAGCCCAAACCGCCAGCACCAATGACCAAAACTCTTGCTTGCTTGAGTTTTTCTTGGCCTGAGTCACCTATTTCGGGCAACATTGTTTGTCGGTTGTATCGTAAAAATTCTTGTATGATGCTCATTTTATTAAGTCTTAAAGTTTGAAAGTCTTAAAGTGGAAAGTGAAAAGTTAAACTATAAAGTATCGTCGATTTCTTTCGACGTTATGACATTTGACTAAATGTTCTATCCCAGTCTTTCCAAACGGGTTCGTATCCATGGCTAGAAATTAGAGCCGCAATTTCCGAAGCAGAACGCTCATCACTAATCTCAAATTGTTCCAAAGATTGAGGATCCACCACATAACCACCAGGATTGGTTTTGGATCCAGCACTCATACTTGTTGTACCAAGCGGAATAATATTATTTCTGAATTTTTCATTCTCGCGAGTCGATATAGAAATCTCTAAATCTTCATTCCATAACCGATAAGCACAAATCAACTGCGTCAAATCTTTGTCATCCATAATAAAGTTGGGTTGAATCACTCCTTCCGCTGGACGCAATCGTGGAAAAGAAACCGTGTATTTGGTTTTCCAATACGTTTTTTGGAGATAATCCAAGTGTAAAGCATTGAAAAAAATATCAGTGCGCCAATCTTCTAATCCTAACAAAACGCCCAAACCTATTTTATGAATTCCAGCGGTTCCAACTCGATCTGGAGTTTCTAAACGAAAATCGAAATTAGATTTTTTCCCTTTGGTGTGGTATTGCTTGTAAACATCCCGATGATAGGTTTCCTGATATACCAAAACGGAGTACACTCCAGCTTGGTGCAATTGTTCGTATTCTTCTGTGGATAAAGGTTGCACTTCTACCGAAATTGTCGAAAAATCATTTTTTATTTGAGCTACAGACTTTAGAAAATAATTGATGTTTACGGTATAATTGGCTTCGCCAGTTACTAATAAAACGTGGTCGAATCCTGCTTTTTTCAAGGCTTCAACTTCCAGTGTGATTTCGCTTTCAGTCAGAGTTTTTCGTTTGATTTTGTTGTCCAGGCTAAAGCCGCAATAGGTACAAATATTTTGGCATTCGTTGCTCAAATACAAAGGAGCATACATTTGGATGGTTTTGCCAAAACGTTTTTTGGTTAATTCGTGACTTATTTGCGCCATTTGTTCCAAATAAGGTTGGGCAGCTGGTGAAATCAAAGCCAGGAAATCATCTAGATTGCGTTTGGTTTTGGCTAAAGCTTGCTCGACTTCTTTGGTAGTTGTCTGATAGATTTTGGTTTGAATTGTATCCCAGTCGTATTGTTCAAAAACCGATATAAATGTGTTCATTTGTTTAAGCTGCTTTTTTTGGCACGCAGATTTTTAAAGATTTTCGCGGATTTTTTTATGTCCAGTCCTTAATTTCTCGGCGTAAATCTGCAAAATTTGCGTGCCATTTTATTGTAATTATATTTTATTAGCAATCCGCTTGATGTCCTCTAAAATCGAGACAGTATTGAAATTAACTAACAATCCCAGTTTTTTATCAGTCAATTTTAAATAATTTGTAATTTGTTTATAATGAATAGGTGCTAAATCTTCCACAGATTTCAATTCAATAATTACTTTATTTTCAACTAGTAAATCAATTTTGAAAGCAACATCTAATATGATTTCGTCATAAGGAATGGTAATTTCAAGTTGTCTCTCCACTTTTAAATCCAATTTAGTTAATTCATAGTATAACGCACTTTCATATACAGATTCAAACAAACCTGGACCTAGTGTGTTATAAACTTTGAAAATTGCTCCTCTTATTTGATATGAAATTTCATTTTCTGTCATTTTATAGAATTTTTGAATTAATGATAATTGAATATAGTAAATTTCTTTAAAAATGATTGTATTTTTTACACGCAGATTTTGCAGATTTTTTTAAATCTGGTTTCACTTTTTATCTGCGTAAATCTGTAAAATCTACGTGCCAATTTAAAAATTACTCGTATAAAAATGCCGTCAAAGGACTCGAAGCCACCGCACGATTTACCTTTTGTGCCAATAGTGCTTCGTATGCTTTTCGTCCTGCAATTACCGCTTCCTTAAAAGCTTCAGCCATCAGTTTTGGATTTCCAGCAACAGCAATAGCGGTGTTTACCAAAACAGCATCAGCGCCTAATTCCATTGCTTTTGCGGCATCAGAAGGCGCTCCAATTCCTGCGTCAATGATGACAGGGACTTTAGATTGTTCGATGATAATTTCTAAAAAATCGATGGTTTTCAGGCCTTTGTTACTTCCAATTGGCGAACCCAAAGGCATTACCGCTGATGTTCCGGCATCCTCCAAACGTTTGCATAAAACAGGATCGGCATGAATGTAAGGCAAAACGATAAAACCTAATTTGGCTAATTCTTCTGTTGCTTTTAGGGTTTCAATCGGGTCGGGTAACAAGTACCTTGGATCGGGATGGATTTCTAGTTTGAGCCAATTGGTTTCCAAAGCTTCTCTTGCTAGTTGCGCTGCAAAAATGGCTTCTTTCGCATTTCTTGCTCCCGAAGTATTGGGTAATAAATTAATACGTGGATGTTTGAGGTGGGCTAAAATCGCATCGGTTTCGGTTTCTAAATCGATACGTTTTAGGGCTACGGTAACCAATTCACTTCCGGATGCCAAAATAGCTTCTTCCATTTGTTGGTTGGAGCCGAATTTTCCTGTTCCTAAAAACAAGCGCGATTCAAAGGTTTTATCTCCTATTTTAAATGGTAACATATAGTTTGTCGTTTAGTTGCGTGATTAATTCGGATGGATTTTCACTTTGGGTAATTATACCCGAAACAGCAATTCCGTGAACGCCAGTTTCCATTATGCTTTCAACGTTTTTAAGCTGAATTCCTCCAATGGCATAAATGGGAATTTGTATTTTTTTTGCTTTCATCTTTTCGATAATGCTGCGGTAACCGTCTAACCCTAAAATGGGACTTAATTTTTCTTTTGTTGCTGTAAATTGGAACGGCCCTAAACCAATATAATCGCAATTTTCAGCAGTTCTTTGCAATACGTGTTCAAACGTATTGGCAGTTCCTCCTATTATTTTTGTTTTGCCTAAAATGGTTCTTGCTGCTGCAACTTTCATATCGCTCAAGCCTAAATGAACTCCGTCAGCATTTAATTGGTTTGCTAAATGAACATTGTCGTTGATAATATAAGTTGCTGTATAGACATCGCACAAAATTTTTGCCGATTCTGCTAAATGGAATAAGTCGATACTATTTTGGGTTTTGAAACGCAATTGAATCCATTGGCAACCATTATCTAATGCTTTGCGAATATTGGACAATTGTTCTTCAACGGTGTTTCCTTGAGAAATATATTGTAATTTATGGTACATAATGATATCCTAGTTTTGTGGGGTTAGATTGTAAGTAGGCTTCTATATATTTTTTGGAGTTGATACAAGCCGTTTTTAATTCTTGTCCTAAAGCCAAATGAGCTGTAATGGCGGAAGATAGCACGCAACCTGTACCGTGTTTATCGAAAATTTTAGTAGTATTGGGTGCTAGTTTCAAATGTTCATTTTCTAAATACAAATAATCAAAGCCAATTTCTTTTGGATTGTGACCGCCTTTTAACAAAACGGAGCAATGTTTTGAAAGTAAAATAGCTGTTGTTTCGGCATTAATTTCTTTAGAAGATAATTGTAAAATTTCATTGTAATTAGGAGTGATCAAATCAATTTCTTTCAGTATTTCAGTCAAAGTAGTTTGGTTTTCAATAGTTAAAAAATCGAATTCTGTTGTCGATTTTAAAACGGTGTCCCAAACTATTTTTGTTTCTGGCGAAATCTTTTTTATCAGAAAAACAACTCCTTTTAAAAATGCCAGAGAGGGTACAATTCCAATTTTTACGGCTTTTATATTGTAAGTATTAAATATTGTTTGAACAGATTGCAAAACAAAATCGAAATCTGTCCATTGTATGGCTACAAATTCATTTTCGGTTTGAATGGTATTTGCTGTACTAATTGCAAAGCCATACACCTGATGTTGCTCGAACGTCTTTACATCTGCCAAAAGACCTGCACCTGCTGAAGGATCCAAGCCTGCAATGCTTACTACAAAAGGTCGTGACATAGTTTAAAATTTTCTATTGAATGGTTGTTGTTCCAAATACTACCTAAAAGTGCTACATCATCAAAACCAAATGCTAATGCAGTTTTGATATTTTCGTATGTGATTCCTCCAAGAGCAATCAATGCAGTTGTGTTATTTTTTCTTTGTTTTAATTCTTTTTTGAAATCCAGATTTGAAACATAATTAGGTTTTGAAATACTTTCGAAAACAGGGCCGAAAAATGCGTAATCAAAAACACTTGATAGCTCTTCAAAATCCGACATTTGATGAATAGAGGTGGAGAGGCTGAATTTTTTTTCTTTCCACTTTTTTAAATGCTTTTCGGATGTTGCGATTCTGTTTTTTTCTGTAAAATGAATGCGATCAATTCCTAATTCTGGCGCTAATTGATGATGACTATGCAAAACCAATTGGTGTCTGAAAGCTGTTTTTATTTTTGATACAAATGTTTTCATTTCTGTTTCTGAAAAATCAGGTTTCCGAATATGAAGTAACTCCAATCCATTCTCAAAGAGAGCGTGTATGGTGTGGATTTCGTTTGCTATTTGAATTGGACTTGTGATTAAAATCATTTTTAGATTTAAAGATTGAAAAATTGAAAGATTTAAAATGGTTTAGATTCAAGAATTTTTAAATTGTTAAATCATTTAATTTTTCAATTATTCTAAATATAAATTTCTTTTCCTTGTTCAATAAATTCTTCTGATTTTGCTGCCATTCCTTTCTCGGCCGCGGCAACGTCACGAATTTCTTGAGAAATTTTCATAGAACAGAATTTTGGTCCACACATTGAGCAGAAGTGAGCCACTTTTGCACCGTCTGCAGGCAAGGTTTCATCATGAAATTCTCGAGCAGTATCTGGATCTAATGACAAGTTGAATTGGTCTTCCCAACGGAATTCGAAACGGGCTTTGCTCAAAGCATTATCACGGTATTGTGAACCTGGGTGACCTTTGGCTAAATCAGCTGCGTGTGCGGCAATTTTATAAGTAATCACACCATCTTTTACATCTTTTTTGTTGGGTAAACCAAGGTGTTCTTTTGGAGTAACATAGCACAACATGGCGCAACCATACCAGCCAATCATTGCCGCACCAATGGCAGAAGTGATGTGGTCGTAACCTGGAGCAATATCAGTTGTTAATGGCCCCAAAGTGTAAAATGGAGCTTCATCACAATGTTCTAATTGCTTGTCCATATTTTCTTTAATCATATGCATTGGTACATGACCAGGTCCTTCAATAAATACTTGTACGTCGTGTTTCCAAGCGATTTTTGTTAGTTCACCCAGCGTCTCTAATTCGGCGAATTGTGCTGCATCGTTGGCATCGGCAATAGAACCTGGGCGAAGTCCGTCACCCAATGAAAAGGCAACATCATATTGTTTCATGATTTCGCAAATCTCTTCGAAATGCGTGTACAAAAAGTTTTCTTTATGGTGGAACAAACACCATTTGGCCATAATAGAACCACCGCGAGAAACAATTCCTGTAACACGGTTAGCCGTTAAATGAATGTAGCGCAATAAAACACCAGCGTGAATGGTGAAATAAGAAACGCCTTGTTCTGCTTGTTCGATTAAGGTATCACGGAAAACTTCCCAAGTCAAATCTTCGGCTACACCATTTACTTTTTCTAAAGCTTGATAGATAGGCACGGTACCAATTGGCACGGGCGAATTACGGATAATCCATTCTCTGGTTTCGTGAATGTTTTTTCCGGTTGATAAATCCATAATGGTATCAGCACCCCAGCGACAAGCCCAAACCGCTTTTTCTACTTCTTCTTCGATGCTTGAAGTGACTGCGCTATTCCCAATATTGGCATTAATTTTCACTAAAAAATTACGTCCTACAATCATTGGTTCGCTTTCGGGATGGTTGATATTGTTGGGGATAATAGCACGACCTCTGGCTACTTCGCTACGAACAAATTCAGCCGTGATTTTAGTTTTTGGTGTATTTGCTCCAAAACTATTTCCAGCGTGTTGGCATTGCATTGCTTTTGTTTGCTCGTTTAGTTGTTCGATGCGTTGGTTTTCACGAATGGCGATGTATTCCATTTCGGGAGTGATGATACCTTGTTTGGCGTAATATAATTGGGTAACATTGGCTCCTTTTTTGGCGCGCATTGGTTTGTGTAAATATTCAAAACGCAAGTGATCTAACTTTTCATCATTTAAACGTGATTTTCCGTATTCTGAGGAGATTTCGATTAGTTCTTCTACATCATTTCGGTCTAAAATCCATTGTTCGCGGATGCGTGGCAATCCTTTGCGAATATCAATTTCAAAATTAGGATCTGTAAAAGGGCCTGAAGTGTCGTAAACTGTTACCGGTGGATTCTTTTCTATTCTGCCATTTGACATTTTAGTATCTGCGAGCCAAATTTCACGCATGGCTACTTTTATGGGATGAATTTCTCCGTCGATGTATACTTTTTTCGAATTTGGAAACGGGGTTCTAGATATTTTTTCTTCGTTGTTCATTAGTAATAGGATTGTGTTAAGTATTTTTTTTCTGCTAGGGATAGTAATGGAAAGCCCGTAAAGTGAACAGACTAATAAAACAAGGAGACAGTGAAGCGACCGTAAGGAAGCTTTAATGGCGACTGTGTTTTATAGGATGGTCACTGCGGACTTGTAATGGATAGCCCGCTCGAGCACAAGGTCATTAAGTTAAATAATTGCTTTTTTGTCACGCAGATTTAGCGGATTTACGCAGAAAAATCGGTTTAAATCTATTGAATCTGCGTGCTGTTTTTTCTTTTTCCTATTAACTTAATTAGATTGTGCTCGAGCAGCCGCCTCATCCTCCTTGAGTTGCGGAGATGATAAGAATGGTGTCGGTTTCTTGTATGAGATGCAAATTCCAATTGGATTTTGGAATGACGGTATTGTTAATGGCCACAGCAATTCCGTTTTGTTTTACGGGAATTTCCAAGTCAAGAAGTGCTTGAACCGTTAGGCTCTTGGCGGCAAAATGTTTTGTTTGGTTGTTGATTTTTAGTTCCATTCCTGTTGAATTTAGTATATAGGTATACTTTAGGAATGGCTACGACGGTACCCAATTATGGTACAATGAAGTCATCTTACTTTTCCCTACGCTAGTATGAACTAGATCAGGTTCAGAGGGTAAAATCTCAGCCTACCGTGGTAGACACCCCTAAAGTGTGAAGCAAATGTAATGAAAATTATGAATTTTAAATTATAAATTATGAATTTCGTTTCCAACAATATTCTACATGATCATTGACCATGCCTGTGGCTTGCATAAAGGCATACATAACGGTGGAACCTACAAATTTGAAGCCGCGTTTTTTTAAATCTTTACTTATAGCATCAGAAATTGGTGAAGTAGCAGGAACTTCTTTTAAGTTTCTTGGGGAGTTGTTAACCGGTGTGTTATTTACAAAAGCCCAAATGTATTGCGAAAAACTTCCAAATTCTTCTTGGATTGTAATGAAATTTTGAGCGTTGGTCACAGCCGAATAAACTTTGAGTTTGTTGCGAATGATACCTGCATCTTGTAATAAATTTTGAATTTTATCATCAGAATACTGGGCGATTTTTTTATAATCAAAAGCATCAAATGCATTGTAGAAATTTTCTCTTTTGTTCAAGATGGTAATCCAACTTAGGCCTGCTTGAAAGGTTTCAAGAATTAAAAATTCAAATAGAGTAGTGTCATCATATACGGGAACGCCCCATTCTTCATCATGGTATTTCATGTATAAATCGCTGGAATGACACCAGCCGCAACGTGTTTTATCAGTTATAATCATTCTTTTTCGGAGGCTAAATAATTTTTTATCATGTAGTGACCTAGGTAAATTAGCGGAGTCAAGAGTATGGCTGTGCCTAGCTTAAAAGTATAGCCAGTTAAGGCCGAAGTAAGGAAGGTTTCAAAGTTGATTTTGCCGGGCAACCAAAATGCAATTCCCAACACGATAAAGGAATCAAACAGTTGTGAAATGATGGTGGAACCCGTAGCTCTGAGCCATATTTTTTTATTTCCAGTTCGGTTTTTAAAAAACCAAAAAACAGTAACGTCTATTAATTGTGATATAAGAAAAGCAATAATACTGCCCACAATAATCCACATACTTTGACCGAAAACGGCGGTAAACTGAGCATCATTTACTGGGCTAATGCCTTTAGCGGCTGGAATACTCATGGCCAGCAGTAAAATAATAAACGAATACGCAATTAATCCAGCAGTGATCAAGGATAATTTTTTTACTCCTTTTTCGCCAAAATAATCGTTAATTAAATCTGTAGTCAAAAACACAATAGGCCAAGGCAAAATGCCGATGCTCATTACAAACGGACCTATTTGGATCAGTTTACCACCAATCAATTCAGCAGTAACGGCATTAGTGATAAATATCCCAGCAAGGATGATGAAGACAAGTTCTTTTTTGGTTTTGAACATAGAATTAACTTTTGCCAAATTTAATAAATAAATGACAATATTAGAAAGTCGATATTGTAGCTAAAAAACTTTTATGCTAATTATGGTTTGGAGTTCCGTTCTTGTTTCAAAGTTTTTTTTAATTATCATATTGGTTCCAAATATAACTACAGTCAGAGCTCTATTTTTTTGGTAATTTAAACAAAGAAAATAATAAATATTATTTTCTGGACTTAGAGGCGCGTTATGTTGTTAAAGAAAATAAGTTCACTATTTTCCTTTCAGGAAATAACTTGTTTAATACCCAAAATTTCCGCAATTACAGTATTTCTGATATCAATATTTCGCAAACCGAGTACCGTTTACAACCTAGATATGCCCTCTTAAAAATGGAGTATAGGTTTTAAAGAGTTAAGACAAAGTGTTTACGTTAGCATTAATTTACTCATGTGTTTTACAAAAAAAAATCTACACCTTTTTTTACAGCTGTAAAATGGATGTAGATTTTTAAACAATTGCTCTCACACATTGCACATGTGAGAGCGATAACCACTAATTAAAAACGAACTAAAATCTATAAGTCAATGCAGTCGAGATTGATCTTCCTGGCATTGGTCTTGCTCTTACGTAATTTACAGTATTGTTAGTAATAGCACCTTCTTCTGTCTCTGTAATTGCTAAAGTATTTAACAAGTTATTTCCAGAAACATTGATAGATAATCCTTTTGCAATTTCAACTTCAACAAATCCGTTGATAATTACAAATCCATTCATAACAAGTTGGTTAGAGTCTTGTGCAAATGCTTTTGTTTGCCCAATGAAGCTCAATCCTAAAGTGTTTTTGTTTGCACCAAATTTATACGTTGGTATTACGTTATACATTAATTTTGGCTGTCTTCTAGGTTCATTACCACTGTTGCTACCTGATGTAATTTCAGCTTTTGTGTAAGTTAATCCACCTGTGAAATTAAAGTTTTCGTTTACTTTGTAAGCAGACTCAAGCTCTAAACCAAATGACTTGTAATTGTTTTGAATGATAGTGTTTGATGTTGCTTCAAATCCGCCTTGCTCATCAGTTTTAGAATGAAATGCAGTAGCGTAAACATAACCACCATTAACTTTTTGTTTGTAACCTACTTCCGCTTGAGTTAAGAAATCTAAAGCATTGATTCTGTTTCCGTCAAGGTAGTTCAAACCTGAAAATAAAATTCTGTCAGCTTTTGCAGATGCACCTCTACTTAAACGTGCAAATACAGATTGCTGAGCGTTCAATAAATAATTAGCCCCTAAAGTGTATGATACATAGTCGTAATCATAATCAACCGCAGTTGTGTTTGCTGTATTGATAGCAAATGCATTTTGTTCCGGTACAGAAATGTTTCCGTTGTTGTTGATGTCAAAAGCTCCTGAAGTACCTCCAGCAAACGATCCTGTAACTTTTCCTAGATCATATCGCAATCCACCTTCAATAGATAAGTTTTCTGTAGCATCAATTGAAACGTTCACATAGGGAGCAGAGGTATTGTATTGTGTGTCATAGTTTCTAGCAAGGTTACCCCACAATGGTGTTCCGTAAGCATATAAACCATTCTCTGATTGCAATTGTCCACCTGCGTTTACGACATTAATAAGTCTAGGGTTATTGTCTGATACTTCTTGAAGGTAAGAGTTCCACAACCATGAAGTTGAAATGTTTTGGATAGACTTAAAGAAACCAGCAGTTATCCCTATATTTTCAAACTTTTTGTTGATACGCAAATCATTCATAAAGTTACTCATGTCGTTTAATTGCGTGTCAAACATGTGAATTCTTGCTACTAATCCGTTTGGATTGTTAAATGCTGATCCGTTATCTGCATAACGCAATTGTGATCCAGCTCCAAAAGAGTTTGCAATTGCTGCAGCACTACCTACTTCTGCAGGGAATGGAGCTATAAATCCACCGCTGTTTGATGAGTAACGTCCGTTTTCAGTAATTTTCCATCCGCCATCTAGTTCAAAATTTGCACTAATTCCAATAGATTTAGAGATCGGATTCATACCATCTGATATTTTTTCTCTTCGGATGTTTCCATCAGGTCCTAAACCTAAACTTTGATTTAAAAATACAGATTGTAATGCACCATTTGTAGCGTCAAATCCAGGAATACTTCCCCAATTTGGGTTTGCATTAGTACCTGATACTTGCACAGGCATTGGCATGTAAGCGGCAGCTCTATCATTTAAGAATTTTGTGTAAACCGTAACTGATCCATTCTCAAATTCTTTTGTAATGTTAAATTTAAATTGACCACCATTGTTAGCTATGAAACCTGTTTTTCTTTGTCCTTCACCCACTCTGTAAAAACCTCCTGCGTGAAAATATAAATCTTTCCCTATTGAAGTTCCGTAATCAAAATCAGTTCTAAATGTATCATAATCTAATCCTAATGTGGTACTTACAGATCCACCTTCAACTTTTCCGGTTTTGCTAATAAAGTTGATGATACCACCCGGAGAGTTAGAAGATAATGTAGAAGCCGAACCTCCTCTAATAGCCTCTATTTTTGAAATGTTCCCATCGAATCTTGTAAAAATATCTGCTGTTGCAAAAGAGATATCACCAAAAAGTAACACAGGTAAACCATCTTCTTGCAATTGAAGGTATTTAGATCCTCCAGATGAAATAGGCACACCACGCACTGCAATGTTTGAGTTTCCTTCACCTCCTGATGATTCTGCTCGAATTCCAGGAATGGTTCTAAAAATTTCTGCAGTAGATCTTGGTGCTGATTGTGTAATTTGTAGTGCTCCTAATGATGTTATCGAAACACTCGATTTAATCTTTGTTTTTGGGTTTGCAACTCCTGTAATGACTACGTCATCTAAAACATTCTCCTCAGCAGTGAGCACTAAATTTTGAACTGTTGCAGTGCTGATACGGACTGCTGTTTCTAGTTTTTTATATCCAACTGACGATGCAATAAGAATTACGTCTCCGTCTTTTAAACCTGCTAATTTATATTTACCATCACTGTCAGTGATAGTACTTTTTTGACCTCCTTTGATAATAATATTAGCCCCAATAACTGGTAGACCATATGTATCAGAAACGGTTCCTGATAGTGTTGCATTTTGCGAAAACGAAATATTGAATAGCATAATAGCTGCTAGCAATACAAATCTTTTCAGCACTGTTTTACTCGTGTACATGGTTGTTAAATTGTTTGATTTGTAATTATATTAGTTTAATAAAATCAAATGTATATTTTAACGAATAAAAAAAAACACTTTAAAAACTCGAAAACGTTTTCGAATTAATGAAAACGTTTTCGTTTTTTTGATGAGAGTTAGGAATGTTCTTTTTTAAAGTAAAAAACAGTGCATAATCGGATTGAGTTGAAAATGTTGTCAATCTCAAATTAGGCTCTAACCATGTTAACAATAAGGAAAATAAGCTGATTTATTTAATAAAATGTATTAGAATACACACTAGTAGTGGGAGCTTTTTATAGATTTGTTGGTGCTTTAATTTAGTGTAATTGCTGATGTAAAATTATATTTCTATAGTATAGGAAAGGCTGATTTAGGCAGCTTTGCTATTTGCTCAAAAAAAAACAGGCTGTCACACACAACGTGAAACAGCCTATTTTTAATTATTTTAGAGACAGAAAGCTATCCTAAAGAAGCTCTTTTGAAACCTGTAATTTCAACATTGAAACCTTTAACATAATCACCTACTTTTTTACTATCATCTTTGATGAAGTTTTGATCAAGTAAAGCTTTTTCTTGGTCTAAAGTAGTGTTGTCAGAGATAAAACGTTGTACTTTACCAGGAATAATTTTGTCCCAAATTTGCTCTGGTTTACCTTCAGCTTTCAATTCAGCTTTAGCATCTTCTTCAGCTTGTTTGATAACTTCTTCAGTTAATTGAGAGAAAGAAATATATTTAGGAACATTTTTTAAAGTTTTTCCTAAACGTTTTGCTTCTTCATTTTCTTTTTCAATGATCGCAATACGAGCAGCTAATTCAGACTCAACAAAAGCAGGATCAAAATCTTTGTAAGATAATGTATCAGCTCCCATTGATGCTACTTGCATAGAGACGTCTTTAGTCAAAACTTCTGCATTTGGTACAGCAGCAGAAATAGCAGTTAATGCAGCAATTTTGTTAACGTGAACATAAGATCCAACAAAAGCACCTTCTAAAATTTCAAAACCACCGATTTCGATTTTTTCACCTATAACACCAGTTTGCTCGATTAATTTTTCAGCAACAGTAATTCCGTTGAAATCTGAAGCCAAGAATTCTTCTTTAGAAGAGAAATTGATCGCTTTTTCAACTAATTCTTTAGCCAAAGTTACGAAAGATTCATTTTTACCTACGAAATCTGTTTCGCAGTTTAAAGTGATGATAGCTCCTTTAGTGTTATCAGCATTGATAAAAGAAACAGCAGCTCCTTCAGAAGACTCACGGTCAGAACGATTAGCAGCAACTTTTTGACCTTTTTCTCTAAGGTTTTGGATTGCTTTATCGAAATCTCCCTCAGCTTCAACTAAAGCTTTTTTACAGTCCATCATTCCGGCACCTGTAGTTTGTCTTAATTTGTTTACGTCTGCAGCAGTAATTGTTGCCATAATATTTTGAATTTTAATGTTAAAAGTAAAAATTCCAATCTTTAAATCCCAAATTCCAATGTTATCAGATAGTTATTTTCTGATTTTGGAATTTGGAATTCAAAATTTGGAATTCAAAATTTGATTTATTCTTCAGTTGCAGTTGCAGCTGGAGCTTCTGCAGTTTCAGTAGCTGGAGCAGCAACTTCAGCAGTAGCTTCAGTTTCTTTTTCAGTACCTCTATCAGAAAGTCCTTCGATAATTGCAGATGTAACTAAAGTTAAAATTTTGTCAATTGATTTAGAAGCATCATCATTTGCAGGAATTACATACTCTACTTCACGTGGATCAGAGTTAGTATCAACCATTGCGAAAACTGGAATGTTTAATTTTTGTGCTTCTTTTATAGCGATGTGTTCAGCTTTGATATCTACTACGAACAATGCAGCCGGTAGTCTAGACATGTCAGCGATTGAACCTAAGTTTTTCTCTAATTTAGCACGAAGACGATCAACTTGCAAACGCTCTTTTTTAGATAAAGTCATGAAAGTACCATCTTTCTTCATTTTATCAATAGTAGCCATTTTTTTAACAGCTTTACGGATAGTTACAAAGTTAGTTAGCATTCCACCAGGCCATCTTTCAGTGATGTAAGGCATGTTTGCAGCTTTTGCTTTTTCAGCAACGATATCTTTTGCTTGTTTTTTGGTAGCAACAAATAATATTTTTCTACCTGATGCAGCGATTTTTTTCAAAGCTTCATTCGCTTCTTCAATTTTTGCTGCAGTTTTATATAGATTGATAATGTGAATACCATTACGTTCCATATAGATGTAAGGAGCCATGTTTGGGTCCCATTTTCTAGTCATGTGTCCAAAGTGTACACCTGCTTCTAGTAAGTCTTTAACTTCTATTTTGTTTGCCATTTTGTTCTAGTTTACGTTCTGTTGATTAGCAATAAGCTTCTTTGATACGACTTAAGGCTGTTGCCTTTAAGACTTTCGACTTATTTAGATGCTAAACTATTTCCTACCTCGGTAGGAGAGCAACAACAACTGTGTTTTTAAATTTTTATGCTAAATTTATTTTAACATATTTCAGTTTAAGCTGATAGTAATACCAGCATTTGAACTTGATAATCTGAAAAATAACCAGATTGAATATTAACGCTTAGAGAATTGGAATCTCTTACGAGCTTTCTTCTGACCGAATTTCTTACGTTCAACCATTCTTGGATCTCTTGTTAATAAACCTTGTGGTTTAAGGATTCCTCTGTTTTCAGCATCAACTTCGCACATTGCACGTGCTAATGCCATTCTTACAGCCTCTGCTTGTCCTGTTGAACCACCTCCGTAAACATTAACTTTTACGTCAAAGTTGCTTACATTTTCTGTCATAGACATTGGTTGTAATACTTTGTACTGTAAAGTTGCAGTTGGGAAGTAAGTTTCAAATGCTTTTTTGTTTACCGTGATTACTCCTGTTCCTTCTGAAACGTATACACGTGCAACAGCGGTTTTTCTTCTACCGATTTTGTGAATAACTCCCATTACTTAAGATCGTTAAGGTTAACTGTTCTAGGTTTTTGAGCTCCTTGTTTGTGCTCTGATCCTACAACAACATTTAAATTTCTAAAAAGCTCTGCTCCTAATTTGTTTTTAGGCAACATCCCTTTTACAGCTTTTTCAACTAATAATGCAGGGTTTTTAGATTGCAAAACTTTAGCAGTTAAAGTTCTTTGACCTCCTGGGTAACCAGTGTGACGGATGTACGTTTTTTCATCCATTTTGTTACCTGTAAGGTTGATTTTTTCTGAGTTGATAACAATTACGTTATCTCCGCAGTCCACATGTGGTGTGTAACTTGGCTTGTACTTACCTCTTAAAATCATTGCGACTTTTGAAGCAAGACGTCCTAAGTTGTGACCATCTGCATCTACAACAATCCACTCTTTTGTAACTGTGGCTTTGCTTGCTGACTGTGTCTTGTAGCTTAATGCGTCCATAATATTTTTTTAATTAAACATTCCATCCCCAATAAAGGGGTTGCAAAAGTACAATTAATTATTTTAAATACAAATACCTTAAAAGATTATTTTGATATGTGCTTGTCCCTGATTATCAAATGTATATTAATATTTTTTTTACGTTTTATAAATCCTATTTTATAAATTGATTTTATTCTACTATTTAATGACTTGTATATGTGTATTTTTTTTGTTCAACAATTACTTTTTTGAACTTAATGCGTTATTTTTGTCAATTGATTGAATTTTTTAGAAATTATACTATCTTGTACTTTAACTTTATACTTAATTCTTAATATGAAAGCCAAAGCAACTTTAAAACAAATCGCAAAGGAACTCAATGTCTCCGTATCTACTGTGTCTAAGGCATTAAACGACAGCCCAGAGATTAGTGAGCAAACTAAGGTTAAAATTAAAGAATATGCGAAGCTTAAAAATTACAAACCAAATGTTATCGGTTTAAATTTAAAAAATAGAAAAACAAAGACTATAGGGGTTATTATCCCTAATATTCTTAATTCTTTTTTTGCCAAAGTATTTAGTGGTATTGAGAAAATTGCTGATGAAAAAGGGTATAATGTGATTATGTGTATTTCTAATGAGTCTCTGGATAAAGAAGCACATACCTTAGAGATGTTGAGTAATGGTACTATTGATGGTTTTATAGTGTCTGTATCTGAGGAAGCTCAAAAAGCGCAAGAGTACCAACATTTTTCTACCATTATCAACGATGGAACTCCTATTGTGATGTTTGATCGAATTGCGGATGGGGTAGAGTGTGATAAAGTAATTGTAGATGATTTTGATTCGGCTTTAAATGCTACCCAACAACTTTTGAATCTTGGCTGCAAAAATATTGCCTTGTTATCTTCTATTGATAATTTGAGTGTGGGTAAATTAAGAGCTGATGGCTACTTAAAAGCACTATCTAACAATAGTATTGCGGTTAATACAAATATTATAATTAGAACCGACTCAGAGCTTGATCTTAAAAATAAAATCGATTCTATATTTGAAAATCCAATAGATGGAATTTTTGCATTGGATGAGAATGATTCAGTTGCGGCATTAAGAGTTGCATTAAAAAAAGGATTTAAAGTACCCGAAGATATTTCTATAATAGGTTTTGCAGACGGAATTTTAGCCTCAAGAAGGCTTTCGCCTAGTTTAACAACGGTAAGTCAGCACGGTATAGAAATAGGAGAAGTAGCAGCGAAATTACTCATTAATAGATTAGAGTCAGATGAGGAACATCTTCCTTATGAAACAAAAGTTATTAAAACGAAATTAAAAGAAAGAGAGTCGACTAAAAAAGTGCTGTAACATTAATTTAGCCTTAAATTTATATTTTATATAACAGTTAGTTTTTTGTTGAAACAAAAAAAAATGATCAGAGTAAAGAAAGTTTTAAACTGAATATTTTGAACTTTCTAGTTTTTTTTTAAATTTACTTCTTTATTCTATAAAATAACCTTTCATGTATTTATTGATGTTATGGTTATTACTTTAAAAAATAAATTATGTTAGAAATTCTTTTTATGATTCTCGTGGTTTTTTATTTTGTATTCTGGATATACTCCTTGTATACGGTTACAAACTTAACAACAGTGTCTTCAGTAACTAAATTGCTTCTTATTCTTTCGCTAATTGTTTTACAACCTTTGGGTCTGTTAGCTTTCTGGTCGTACAAAATTTTAAGCAATAAAAAAGCTGTCGCAATTTAGAAAGCTCATTATAATTTTTAATTGTTCCTTAAAAAGGAATAGTAAATTACAAACCTTATAAAAAAATCTCTAATTTCTTAATTAGAGATTTTTTATTTGCGGTATATTTTATTAATGTGCTTCTAGCCAGTCTCTACCGGTGCCAATTTCTACTTCTAGTGGCACAACAAGTTGAAAGGCGTTTTCCATTTCATGTTTAATCATGGGCTGTATTTTTTCTAGCTCATCATTATGCACATCAAATACGAGTTCGTCATGAACTTGCAATAACATTTTGCTTTTCCAGTTTTCACTTTTTAACCTTTTATGAATATTGATCATTGCAATTTTGATAATATCGGCAGCACTTCCTTGAATAGGAGCGTTTACTGCATTTCGTTCTGCACCACCACGAACGATGGCGTTTTGAGAGTTGATATCTTTTAAATACCTACGACGGCCAAGTATTGTTTGCACATAACCATGATCACGAGCAAAGTCTACCTGATCCTGAATATACGATTTTAATTTTGGATACGTTTGGTAATAGGCCTCAATCAATTCGGCACTTTCTTTTCGGGTCAAACTAGTTTGGTTACTCAGTCCAAATGCTGATACACCATAAACAATCCCAAAATTTACGGTTTTAGCATGACTTCTTTGTTCTCGTGTTACTTCTTCAAGCGGAACGTTAAATACTTTTGATGCCGTAGATTTATGAATGTCTTCGTTGTTTTGAAACGCTTTTATCATATTTTCTTCTCCACACAAAGCTGCAATGACGCGCAATTCTATCTGTGAATAATCGGCAGATACTAGGGTGTGATTGTCATCTCTTGCAACAAACGCCTTCCTAATTTGGCGACCACGCTCGGTACGTATTGGGATGTTCTGTAAATTAGGGTTATTAGAACTCAATCGTCCAGTAGCTGCTACAGTTTGCATATAATCTGTATGGATGCGTTTTGTAACTGTATCTACTTGGTTTGGTAAGGCATCTACGTAGGTGTTTTGCAATTTCACTAATTGTCTCCACTCCAAGATGTCCTTTACAATTTGGTTTTCTGGGGCAAGGTAGCTCAGTATTTCCTCGCCGGTAGCATATTGCCCTGTTTTGGTTTTCTTTTGTTTAACTCCACCAATTTTTAATTTGTCAAATAAAATATCTCCTAATTGTTTTGGTGAGGCCAAATTGAATTTTTCACCTGCAGTTTCATAAATGCTCGCTTCTAATATTTTGATATCCTCATCAAGTGTTTTTGAAAGCGACTTAAGAAAATCTACATCAACCCGTATACCTTCTTTTTCCATATCGGCAAGTACTTTTACCAATGGGATTTCTATTTCTTCAAAAAGCTTTTTGGTTTCGGTTTGTTCTAGTTCTTGGGTGAAAATATTTTTAAGTTGCCAAGTTACATCGGCATCTTCAACGGCGTATTCTTTTATTTCTTCAAGTGCTATGTCACGCATTGATTTTTGATTTTTTCCTTTTTTTCCAATCAAAGCTTCGATAGATTGAGGTGAATATTTTAAATAGGTCTCAGATAGGATATCCATATTATGACGCATATCAGGATTAATAAGATAGTG
Source organism: Flavobacterium sp. GNP011 (assembly GCF_056428925.1). Taxonomy (NCBI): domain Bacteria; kingdom Pseudomonadati; phylum Bacteroidota; class Flavobacteriia; order Flavobacteriales; family Flavobacteriaceae; genus Flavobacterium; species Flavobacterium sp. GNP011. The sequence goes on from NZ_JBWJVJ010000001.1 coordinate 532,936, forward strand.
CGCAATCATGGTGTCAAATAACTTTCCTTTTACTTCTACCTTATAATTGGATAAAATTTTCAAGTCGTATTTTAGATTTTGACCAATTTTTTCAATGCTTTCATTTTCAAAAAACGGAATAAATTTTTCTATTAAAGCTTGTGCTTCTTCTTGATTTTCTGGAAACGGAACATAAAATCCTTTCCCTTTTTCATATGAAAAAGATATCCCCACAAGTTCTGCATGCAGTGCATCAAGTCCAGTAGTTTCAGTGTCAAAACATACTGAAGTTTGTTTTTGTAAATTTTGCAACAGTAATTTTAGACCTAAATCACCTTGAATAATTTGATAGGAATGTTCAGTGTTTGTTAGCGTACTGTAAAATTGATTTCGATTTTCATCTGATGTAGCGTCTTGATCATTCGATCCAAAAAGATCAAATTGATCTTCATTCTTTGTTTGCTTCTTATATAGTTTGGCATCTGTTTGAGCATTGCTATTTTGTTCAAGTTGAGATGGACTTTTAAAAATAGCGTCAAATTGCTCAGCCATTCTTCTAAACTCTAGTTCATTGAATAAGGCATCGGTTTTTTCTACATCGGGCTTAGATAGCTCATAGTCATTTTCATTAAAAACCACCGGGCAATCCAGTAATATGGTTGCTAATGTTTTAGACAACAATCCTTTTTCTTTATTGGCTTCAATGTTCTCTTTCATTTTTCCTTTTAGCTTATCAGTATTTGCTAAAAGGTTTTCCATGCTGCCAAATTCTTTCAACAATTTCTTTGCGGTCACTTCTCCTACGCCAGGTAAACCAGGAATGTTATCTGCCGTATCGCCCATCATGCCTAAGAAATCGATGACCTGTTCAGGTCTTTCAATTTCAAATTTTGCTAATACTTCTGGGACACCCCAAATTTCAATACCATTACCCATTCGGGCTGGTTTGTACATAAAAATGTTTTCAGATACTAGTTGTGCAAAATCCTTATCAGGTGTAACCATAAAGACCTTGTAATTTTCTTTTTCAGCTTGCTTAGCAATTGTTCCTATTAAATCATCGGCTTCATAACCGCTCACCTCAATAATAGGAATGTGCATGGCCTTGAGTAATTCTTGAATATAAGGAACCGCAATTTTTATCGCTTCGGGAGTTGCATCTCTATTTGCTTTGTATTCTGGGAAAAGGTCGTTTCTTAAAGCGCTTCCTCCTTTATCAAATGCTACCGCAAGATGGTCTGGTTTTTCACGTTTGATGACATCCATCAATGAATTCATGAAACCCATAATGGCAGAAGTATCCATGCCTTTTGAGTTAATACGTGGGTTTTTGATAAAAGCATAATACCCACGAAATATTAATGCATAAGCATCAAGAAGAAAAAGACGTTTTTGTTGTGACATAATTTTTTTTGTAAAGTTCAAAAGTACAAAACTTGTATGATTATGACCCTTAGCTTTTCAATATTTATGTTTTTGTGTTTTTGTGTTTTTTTTCAAATTTCGTGGTTAATTTTTATTGTTAAATATCTTTTGTGAAGAAATGAATGTTTACTCAACGTAGGTTTTATTTCTGTCGACAGGTATTACCGTGCGTTTTATCGATTAAATATGCATTTAATCGATAATTTGTTTTAAATTTATATCAAGCTTAAAATCAAATAAAGTTGTGGTTTTTAATATTTTAATACATTTTTTTCATGAAAAAAAAATATTTTCCAAAAAGAGTGTTGCAAGTTGTTTTTTTCTTAATACTTACTGTAACAACGTACGCTCAAGTAGGTATAGGAACCACAACACCTCATGCAAGTTCAGTTCTTGACGTTTCCTCAACTACTCAAGGGATGCTTACGCCAAGGATGACTACCGCACAGCGTTTAGCAATTGCATCTCCAGCCGATGGGTTGATGGTTTATGATACAAATCTAAAATCATTATACCATTACAATCAAGGAATAACTTCTTGGAATCTTATCAATAGTGATGCTAATGGAAGGTTGAAGTTTAAACGTATTAAATCTACGGATGTATTAGCTACTGTTTTAGCTACTGAATTAGCCGCTGGCGGTGGTGTAAAATATGTTCTCGATAGTGGCACGTATTATGAAATAAATGGTATTATCAACGTCAATTTTCCAATTGATTTGAATAATGCCTATTTGGTAGGTTTAGACGCCAATGAAGATTTACTCATTAAATCTAGTGGGTTTCTTTTTGATGGAGCATCTGGAGGCACTATTAAAACATTGGGTATTGCTGGAACGAGTGCTGTTTTTAATTTGGTGGCAAGTGGCAATACTCAAAGTTTTATTTTTAGAGATGCTATTGTTGCAAACTCTGCCAATGTCGGCACAATCAGTGGTTTTGGATTGGTATTTTTATCTTTCGTGAATTTTGCCGCAAATACTACAGGTATTACCTATACTAATAACACACGAGTGCTTTTGAGCAATACGGCATGGTTTGGAAATAATGCAGGTACTTTTGAAAGGTTCACCGGTACATTTTCTTTGATCCAAAAACAAGGTGGTTTTTGTGAAGTAAATGGTGCAGCGGTTGGGGTCGATGTAAGTGCAAACCCTATTATAACGGGTGATGGAGTAATGGAATCAGTTGTTTTTACGGGTACGCTCTCTACAGGGAAGTATGTAAATGGGTATACACCTGCAACTTATACAGGCTATAATTTTGATAATAATTGGAATGTGAGATGCGCAGGTATTCCTACTGAGACAGATGCATCTGCTACAGGAAATTTATACGATCCCAGTAACACAACTTCTACAAGAACTACAGCTACTACGCAAAATGTAGGTTATAAGGTAAATACAAACGTAACTACAACCGATGAACTTTTAAGAGTTAGTTCAAGTACTACTGGTAGACTTACTTACAGAGGAAAAAAAACACGTTCCTTTCAAGTTAACTCATCAATTGCCTTCATAGAATCAACAGCAGGAACTAATGCTGTCTATGTGTTTTATTTTGTAAAAGTTGGCTCAAATGGAAGTACAATTACACCGCTTCCATCAACTGAAACGTATATTGATACAAATAGTGGCTTTACACAAGCTTTCCCAGTTACAGGTTCTGTAACCTTAAATCAAAACGAGTCTGTTGAATTATGGTTAAAGAGAATCAATACCGGTACAAAAATTAATATCGATACTTTTTCATTTAACATGATAGTGAAGTAGTCCTTTCTTTCAATTTCTTTTGCATTTACTTATTAAAATTACATGGAGCTGAAATAATATTATTTCAGCTTTTTTTTGTTCAATACTTATGACGCTTCGTTGGTATATTTATCGAAAAACTTGAAGAATGTAAATTGGTGTTTGTCTAAATATTCATTCTTTGGTGATGATTTTTTACAGAAAAATAAACAAAAAGTAACTCGTAAAATTGTTAATCAAAGGTAAAATCCAAATATTACTACTCTGCTTAAGGGTAATCTTGCATGTTGTTTCTTCGTTTCATAATGCGATATTTAAATAAAAAGAATTTTATGTTTTCAAGTAATTCGGGTGTGTTAGTGATTGTACTTCTATGTTTAGGAGCAAGGTGTCTTTCTTGGTATTGTACTTTCAGGTGAGTTCGTTTCGAAGCTCGTAGCACTTTCATAAATTGTTCTTTCAAATAATAGGGATTATACTTTTTCACATCATGCGTTAACAGAAAAATAAATCCTAGTAGTGCTGAGAGTAAATTTAACTGGAGTTGATTTGATAAAGTTAGTAACCACATATCATTTTTTACAAATCAAAATGCGGGTATATATCTAAAAGGGTATTTTTTATTTTAAAAGAGACGTATTTTTTTAAAGCCATATGGGACATCTTAAATAAGAATTGGTCTCGTCTTTAAATTTTTGATAAAAATTTATCTATAATTTTTTAATAATTTGTTTTTATATAAAAAGTAAGTTAAAGATTATATTAAAATAAAATAGATGCATTTAATCGATTTTATTTGCAATTTGTCGATAAAAAAAATAAATTTGATTGAAATAAAAACTAACTATTTTATTAACATTATATTTCAATGTGATGACAAAAAATTACACCACCTTAAAATTCACACCAATCTATGTTTTCTTTTTTTTAATACTTACTCTAACAACGTACGCTCAAGTAGGTATAGGAACCACAACACCTCATGCAAGTTCAGTTCTTGACGTTTCCTCAACTACTCAAGGGATGCTTACGCCAAGGATGACTACCGCACAGCGTTTAGCAATTGCATCTCCAGCCGATGGGTTGATGGTTTATGATACAAATCTAAAATCATTATACCATTACAATCAAGGAATAACTTCTTGGAATCTTATCAATAGTGATGCTAATGGAAGGTTGAAGTTTAAACGTATTAAATCTACGGATGTATTAGCTACTGTTTTAGCTACTGAATTAGCCGCTGGCGGTGGTGTAAAATATGTTCTCGATAGTGGCACGTATTATGAAATAAATGGTATTATCAACGTCAATTTTCCAATTGATTTGAATAATGCCTATTTGGTAGGTTTAGACGCCAATGAAGATTTACTCATTAAATCTAGTGGGTTTCTTTTTGATGGAGCATCTGGAGGCACTATTAAAACATTGGGTATTGCTGGAACGAGTGCTGTTTTTAATTTGGTGGCAAGTGGCAATACTCAAAGTTTTATTTTTAGAGATGCTATTGTTGCAAACTCTGCCAATGTCGGCACAATCAGTGGTTTTGGATTGGTATTTTTATCTTTCGTGAATTTTGCCGCAAATACTACAGGTATTACCTATACTAATAACACACGAGTGCTTTTGAGCAATACGGCATGGTTTGGAAATAATGCAGGTACTTTTGAAAGGTTCACCGGTACATTTTCTTTGATCCAAAAACAAGGTGGTTTTTGTGAAGTAAATGGTGCAGCGGTTGGGGTCGATGTAAGTGCAAACCCTATTATAACGGGTGATGGAGTAATGGAATCAGTTGTTTTTACGGGTACGCTCTCTACAGGGAAGTATGTAAATGGGTATACACCTGCAACTTATACAGGCTATAATTTTGATAATAATTGGAATGTGAGATGCGCAGGTATTCCTACTGAGACAGATGCATCTGCTACAGGAAATTTATACGATCCCAGTAACACAACTTCTACAAGAACTACAGCTACTACGCAAAATGTAGGTTATAAGGTAAATACAAACGTAACTACAACCGATGAACTTTTAAGAGTTAGTTCAAGTACTACTGGTAGACTTACTTACAGAGGAAAAAAAACACGTTCCTTTCAAGTTAACTCATCAATTGCCTTCATAGAATCAACAGCAGGAACTAATGCTGTCTATGTGTTTTATTTTGTAAAAGTTGGCTCAAATGGAAGTACAATTACACCGCTTCCATCAACTGAAACGTATATTGATACAAATAGTGGCTTTACACAAGCTTTCCCAGTTACAGGTTCTGTAACCTTAAATCAAAACGAGTCTGTTGAATTATGGTTAAAGAGAATCAATACCGGTACAAAAATTAATATCGATACTTTTTCATTTAACATGACTTTAAAGTAAATCTAGTTTTATTACTTATTAACTTCATATAATTTTTTAAAAGCTGAAATAGGAATATTTCAGCTTTTATTTTTTTTAAATGACTTTTTAAGATGCAACTAGTATATTTTAGTTAAATTTTGATTAATAAAAATTTATTATGATTCCTTAATTTGTTATTTTGCCTAAAAATTATTGGTAATGATCTTTCGTGTAGTTATTTTGTGTTTGTTTCTTTTGGTTTTAGAGATTTATACTTTCCAAGTTTTTAAAACCATAATCAAAAACAAGTCTGTTTTATATAGTATTCAAATTGCTAGTGTTGCTTTTTCAATATACATTGTTTATGCCCTAATGCAATTTGATAGGAGCGTAGGACAAACACAAAAAACAATGTTCACTATGGCGTTGTTGCTTTTGGTTTATCTTCCTAAAATTATTTTTACAATTGTACTTTTAGGAGAAGATCTGTATAGGTTAGGTGTGGGAACTTTGAAATATTTTACAAATTATGATGAAAACAAAGATTTTTTTAATTCAAGAAGAAAATTTGTGAGTCAAATAGGATTGGGTCTTGCTGCGGTTCCTTTTCTTTCACTTATATATGGTATTACAGTTGGTAAGTACAATTATAAAGTTATCAAGCAACGTATTTTTTTTCCGGATTTACCAGATGCTTTTGATGGATTTACGATTACGCAAATATCAGATGTTCATAGTGGTAGTTTTGACAATCCAGATAAAATACAACACGCAATTGATTTGATTAATGCTCAAAACTCAGATTTGATATTGTTTACAGGTGATATCGTAAATACGCATGCCAAAGAAATGCATCCTTGGATAGAAACGTTTAACAATATCAATAAACACGAGTACGGAAAATACGCTGTATTAGGGAATCATGATTATGGGGAATATGTAACTTGGAAAACCAAGCAAGAAAAAGAGGAGAACTTTGAGAATATAAAAAAGCTTTACGGACAAATAGGCTTTAATTTATTGCTTAATGAGCATACTTTTATAAAGAAAGGCGCGGATCAAATAGCTCTTGTAGGTGTTGAAAATTGGGGGCACAATTTTAAACAAGCTGGAGATTTAGACAAAGCATCAGGATCATTACAAAAACAAGATTTTAAAATACTCATGAGTCATGATCCTTCACACTGGAATAAGGTAGTTCAGCACGATAAAAGACATTTTCAACTTACGCTTTCAGGCCATACTCATGGAATGCAATTTGGTATTGAAATCCCAGGTTATTTCAAATGGAGTTTAGTGCAATACGTATATGAACAATGGGCGGGTTTATACGAAAATGTTGGTAGGTATGTTTATGTAAATAGAGGTTTTGGTTTTCATGCCTATCCTGGAAGAGTTGGTATCATGCCAGAAATAACAGTAATTGAACTAAAAAAAGCTGTAAATGTGGCATAATTCGTTAAAAATGTTACATTTGTATATTATCAATCTCTTTTATTACATTTAGAAAACTAAATATTAAGGTTTATGTCAAAATTTGGAGAACTTTTACATACGCAAGTCCCAGTATTAATTGATTTTTATACGGATTGGAATGAATCTTCGGTAGCCATGCATCCCGTTATTAGAGATGTAGCAGCTGCTCTTGGTGATAAAGCAAAAGTGATAAAGATAGATGTTGATAAAAACCAAGAATTAGCAAATGCGCTCCGTATTAAAGGACTTCCAACGTTGATGATTTACAAGCAAGGCCAAATGATCTGGAGGCAATCTGGAGAACTTGATGCAAATACTCTTATTAGCATTGTTCAAGAACAATATTAATCGTTACAACTTATAAAACTTTCGTCTCATAGTTATTATCTTCTAAATATTGTAAGGTTGCAGGTAAAACGTATTTTAGTTTTTCAAAAGCTTTTATACTGTCGTGAAATACAATAATACTCCCTGGCTGCAAGTTCATAATTACATTGTTCAAGCATTCTTGCTCTGTAATGTTTCTATCAAAATCAGCGCTTAATACATCCCACATTACTATTTTGTAGCCCATTTTTAATAAAGCTCTAGATTGAGCTGTTTTTATTTTGCCGTAAGGCGGACGAAATATTTTAGAATCAGAATTGTAATGCATATTCTCGTCAATTATTTCTTGACAATGTTTTGTGTTTTTTATATAGTTTTGTGTTGATGTCTTCCATCCGTTTAAGTGATTGAAGGTGTGATTTCCTATTGCATGACCATCACTTATAATTTTTTTGAATATTTCGGGATATTTATGAATGTTATCACCAATACAAAAAAAGGTAGCTTTAAAATGGTATTTTTTTAACTCCTCAAGTACCCATACCGTTACTTCGGGGGTGGGACCGTCATCAAAAGTGAGATATACCACTTTTTCCGTACTTGGTATGTCCCAAATCCATTTTGATAATAGAGTCTTAATTAGTTTATTAGTTTTTACCCAGTAAAATTTCATCTCAAAGAAAGTTAAAAAAAATAGCGACAAGATTGCCGCTATTTTAAGTACTATTTTATTTATTCTCTATCACGTTCAAAACGTTCAAACATTTTTATGTAGGTATTAAATGTAGCTCTGTGCTTGTTGTAGAACTCTAAGTCATTATTCTCTTTCATTACTTTAAGCAAGCTTCTATAGCGCTCAATATCTGTAACAATAGGAATCACAATACTTGACTGCTCACTAGCTTTTAAACCGCCATAATAATTAAGATTCTCACGGTACTTTTGAGTTAATTTATCCAGTAATTGTTGTGCTTTTATTTTTTCACCCGTTTTATAATATCCTTCACCAAAAGGCTCTACAAGAGAATAGTAACCAAAATATTCCACTGGAAGTTTAGTCATTGCTAGGTCAATAACTTTCTTTGCCTTATCGGTTTTGCCTTCCTTAATAAGTTGGTTCATCAATCTAGACAGGTATGACCTGTAGTTGATGCTGTTGCGTCTAGTTTCAGGATCATGATAAATGGTAGTACTTTCTCCGTTACCCCATTCCCATTTCATAACAATATCATACATTTTATCTGAATCCAATTGTCCCATATCTAGTGGGCTAGCATCTTTAGGTAAAGTAGTTTTAACAGGAACCAGTTTGTATACCATTCCTTCTAATTGAAGGTACTCTTTCATCCAAATATAATCTTCGTTATCAAATGCGCCACCACTAAAATAGATAGGGCGTTTCCAGTTGTTATTTGCAACTATATCTAGCATCATCAATCGGTTTTTGTACAAGGCATTTTTGCTAACATCAATGTCAATATATGGAACTATTGAATCAAAGTATTGAGCCGAAACAACTTTATTTTTGATAATAATATTTTTATCAACTGGGATTCTGATTTTGTTAGTAGGGTAAAAATGAATCGTTTGTCCGTTTTGCATTTCAACAGTTGATTTTGGATTTTTTATAAAATCAATCAAATCTTTAACATCCCATCTGGTATCGATTTTGGGGATAAATGCCACATAATCCAGTTTGTCACCCACGTATTGATCATGCGTAAATGAAATCGGCAATGCATCTGATTCGTATGTTTTGGTTTTCATTTGATCAATATACCAATCCGTCATGAACAAACTAGTATTTACAATTTTAATGTCAGTTCTCACGCCTTCAATTTCTTGGGCATACCACAAAGGGAAAGTGTCGTTATCTCCAATGGTGAATAAAATAGCATTAGGATCGCATGATGTTAAGTATGCTTTTGCCATAGCTACAGCAGTAGATTTGCCTGAACGGTCATGATCATCCCAGTTTTGAGAAGCCATTAATACAGGAGCTGCTAGTAAACTTGCGCATATAATAAGCGGGCCAGCAATTTTTGGGGCTAGATATTTTTGCGCGCTCTCATATAAAGCATATACGCCAAAACCAATCCAGATAGCAAATACATAAAACGATCCTACAAGAGCATAATCACGTTCTCTCGGTTCAAATGGTCTCTCGTTTAGGTAGATTTTCAAAGCAATTCCTGTAAAAAGAAATAAGGCAAGTAGAACGTAAAAGCTCTTTAAATCTTTATTGGCATGATACATTAAACCAATAAGTCCTAGAATAAAAGGTAAAAAGAAATATACGTTTCTACCTTTATTGTTTACCACATCCGAGGGTAAGTTTTCTTGACTTCCTAAATGTAGTTCATCAATAAATGAAATACCACTCAACCAGTTTCCATCAAGATAATCGTATCTTCCTTGCACATCATTTTGTCTTCCAACAAAATTCCACATTAAATACCTCCAGTACATGTAGCCAAATTGATACTCAACCATAAAACCTAAATTGTCAACAGTGGTAGGTTTGTCAATAAGTAAATAGTCGCCATAACTTTTTAAGAATTTAACGTATCCTTCATTGTCAATTTGTTGTTGCGCATACGCTTGTCTGAACTCGTTTACAATTTTTTCAGTTTCATTTTTCAGTTGGGCTATGGCTTTATTATAATCTTCTTCGCTTAATTGGCTAGGGTCAATACCATATTTGGCAAGATCTTCTTCATAAGGATAATCAGGATTTAGTCTAAATGCCGGAGGATTTGAGAAGTTCATATAATTCTCAATATGATCAGCGCTCCACATTCTTGGTAAGATAGTTTTGTGATTATTATCTGAATTTTGCTCTGCGTTTTTAAAATTATTTACAATAACATATTTGCCAGTTTTATAATCTCGCTCATAGTTTGGTGCTTTGTCTAAGTACGGATTATCCTTGTCTAAGCCTGCAAAATTTTCAGTGTATTGAGGGCCGTAAAAAAGAGGATTCACGCCATACTGCTCTCTGTTATAATAGGCTAAAACTTCGCGAGCATCCGATGGTTTATTTTCATTTATTACTGTATTTGCATTGGCACGAATAGGTAGCATCATCCAGGTAGAAAAACCAATTAGGATGAAAAGTACACAAAGCAATAGAGTGTTGTATGTAATTAGTTGTTTTTTCTTGGTGTATTGCAAACCAAAATAAAACAAAACAGCTATTAACAAGGCTACAAACAATGTCCCAGAGTCAAAGGGTAATCCTAAATTATTTACCATAAAAACCTCAGTTTTACCAAAGAAAGCCATGGTAAGTGGTAGCAATAATTTAAAGATGAACAACAAAATAGAAATCACTACAACATTCGCAATAATGAAACTCTTAACAGTTACTTTTTCATAATTTTTAAAGAAATATAAAAAACCTATTGCGGGAATGGTTAATAAGGCCATAAAGTGTACACCAAAAGAAAGCCCAACTACTAGTGAAATAATGAGTAACCATTTATTACCTCTTGGTTTATCCATATCTTGTTCCCAGCGTAAGCCAAGCCAAAACAATAATGCAATTAAAAGGGAAGCCATAGCATACACTTCGGCCTCTACGGCATTGTACCAAAAACTATCTGAAAAGGTATAGGCTAATGCTCCTACAAACGAACTTCCTAAAACAACAACGTCATTGTTTTTATTTAATGAAGGTGTTGATGCAAATCGACCAACAATTTTTCTCAAAATCATTGATGATGACCAGAACATAAACAAAATAGTAAAGGCACTAGAAAAAACAGATACCATATTTACCATCAATGCAATCTTGGTATTATCTAAAGCAAACATGGCAAAAAAGGCCCCAATCATTTGGTACAAAGGAGCGCCCGGCGGATGACCCACTTCTAATTTTGCAGCTGTAGCAATATACTCTCCGCAATCCCAAAAACTCATGGTAGGTTCAACCGTCAAAGTATATGTTATCAATGCTATCCCAAAAGTAATCCAACCAATGATCGTATTCCATTTGTTGAAATTGAATGCTGTTTTATCCATGTATCAAATATTATATTATTTAAGTTACAAAGAAAATGTTTTTTTGTTTAACCCACATAGCATTAACATTATTTTCTAAAAAACTATCTCTAATTAATAACGTGTTGATTATGAATATTTTTCGACTAAATCAAGAGCTTTTTTTAAAATGGAATGAATTTTTTTTGATAAAAATGTAAAAAAAATTTGTGCAAACTAAAAAATAGTATAAATTTGCACTCGCTAAGCAATAATACAGCAAAGCAGTTTACTGGTCTATGGTGTAATGGTAACACAACTGTTTTTGGTGCAGTCTTTCTAGGTTCGAGTCCTAGTAGACCAACTTAAAAAAAAACCTCTCAATTGAGAGGTTTTTTTGTTTGTACTATTTTCTAATTTTATATTCTAAAAGTTAGAACAGGTCTGGATTCATGATTTATCAATCCTTGACTAATGCTGCCGCTAAAAAAATGAGATAATCTTGTTCGGCCGTGTGTGCAAATGCTAATTAAGTCGGCTCCTTGACTTTCGGCAAAATTTGTTATTCCGTTTTCAACATTGGTATCGTTGTAAACATGGGTGGAGTAGTTTTCTAAATCATATTTTCTAAGGAATTTTTCTAGAATTTGATCGCTTTTTTGAGTGGTTTTAAAACTGTTTGGAGTATTGATCATGACTAAAAGAAGTTTTGCATTTGTGTCATGACTAAATTTTAGTAGTTTCTTAAAGGGTTTTTTAGTTTCTTTCGAAAAATCAGATGCAAAAACTATTTTTTCGATTTGGAATTCTCTTGGATCTTTTTTTATGACCAAAACGGGAGCTTTGGAAAGGCGAACAACTTTTTCTGTATTTGAGCCAATAAAGACGTGTTCTGTATTTGAACTACCGTGTGAGCCCATAATAACTAAGTCGATTTCATTTTTTTCATTAAAAGATAAGATTCCTGCAAATGCTTTTTCAAGTTGAACACTGCTCTCTATGCTAATGCCTTCAAGGTAAGGTTGAGATTTTATGTTTTCAAGTCTTTCATTTGCTTTTCGTATGAACAAGATTACTTCGGGAATGCTTTTTCCGCTAGAAACGGCGTCGCTCATTTGGCTCGGAAGTTCAAGTAAATGCAATAAATAAATGGAGGCGTTGTTTTTTTTAGCAAGAATAGAAGCGGCTTTTAATGCGTATTCAGCTTGCTCAGAAAAATCAGTTGGTACTAAAATATGTTTCATAATTATAAAAGTGTTAAATTATGGGAATCAACAAGTTGTTTTAACTTGATATTAAAGATAAGAAATATTTTTAAAGCAGTCAATTATTTTAATTTGTAAAAAAACACTATATTTGCACCGTTATTTATTAAAAACTAGATAATGAGGGGACGAATAGTCCCCTCTTTTTATAAAAATATGACATTTAAAGAAAAGTTACATTCAGTTTTGGCCGATTGCTTATTAGAAAAGCCTTCGATATTTCTTATTGACCTAGTGGTTACAGATGCTTTTAAAGTTATTATAGCACTTGATGGGGATCAAGGAGTGGCCTTGCAAGATTGTATTGATGTGAGTAAATATATAGATAGCAAGCTAGATAGAGAAGAGCAGGACTATTCACTTGAAGTAGCGTCAGTTGGAGTTGGGTCAGCCTTAAAGCAAGTAAGGCAATACAAGAAAAACATTGGTAGAACCTTGATTTTGAAGACAAATACTGAAATTATTGAAGCAGAATTAGTAGATGCTAATGATGATTTTGTAATTTTGTCTTGGAAAGCAAGAGAGCCAAAGAAAATAGGTAAGGGGAAAGAGACAGTTCAAAAAGAATTGAAAGTTTCTTACGTAGACATAAAAGAAGCAATTGTTACAGTAACATTTTAATTAAAGAATTCGCATGGAAAATTTAGCATTAATCGATTCATTTTCAGAGTTTAAAGATGATAAACTCATTGATCGTGTAACGCTTATGGCAATTTTAGAAGATGTATTTAGAAATGCATTGAAGAAAAAGTACGGTTCAGATGATAATTTTGACATCATCATAAATCCTGACAAAGGAGATATGGAGATATGGCAAAGAAGAGTAATCGTTGCGGATGAAGATTTAGACTTTGATCACCTTGAAATAACTTTAACAGAAGCTAGAAAGATTGAACCAGATTTTGAAATTGGTGAAGAAGTATCTGAAGAAGTAAAACTTATTGATTTAGGTCGTAGAGCTATTCTTGCTTTACGCCAAAACTTGATTTCAAAAATACACGAACACGACAATACGAATCTTTACAAGCAATTTAAGGATTTAATTGGTGATATTTATACTGCCGAAGTACATCATGTACGCCCTAGAGTTGTTATTTTAGTAGATGATGAAGGGAATGAAATTGTGCTTCCAAAAGAAAAACAAATCCCATCTGACTTTTTCCGTAAAGGTGACAATGTTAGAGGAATTATAGAAAGTGTTGAATTGAAAGGAAATAAACCGCAAATAATTATGTCTAGAACTTCTGAGAAGTTTTTAGAAAAATTATTTGAACAAGAAATTCCTGAAGTTTTCGACGGTTTAATTATGGTTAAAAGAGTGGTAAGAATACCTGGTGAAAAAGCAAAAGTAGCTGTAGATTCTTATGACGATAGAATTGATCCTGTAGGTGCTTGTGTTGGAATGAAAGGTTCTAGAATTCATGGTATTGTTCGTGAATTAGGAAATGAAAATATTGATGTTATCAATTATACTAGTAATATTCAATTGTTAATAACACGTGCTCTAAGTCCAGCAAAAGTTTCTTCAATTAAAATTAATGAGGAAACTAAAAGAGCTGAAGTTTTCTTGAAATTAGAAGAGGTTTCTAAGGCTATTGGTCGTGGAGGACACAATATTAAATTAGCTGGATTATTGACAGGATATGAATTAGACGTGATTCGTGAGGGTGATGTAGCTGGTGCTACTGCTGATGAGGATGACGTTGAGTTAACTGAATTCTCAGATGAAATTGAGGATTGGGTTATTGAGGAATTTGCTAAAATTGGTTTGGATACTGCAAAAAGTATCTTGAGCCAAGATGTAGATGACTTAGTTAGAAGAACAGATCTAGAAGAGGAAACAATCTTAGATGTAATGAGAATATTAAAAGAGGAATTTGACAGTTAGTCAACAGGTCTTCAACTATAAACATGCCATTTTACAACAAATCTAGTTCGGTAGGTATCGAATAGGAGTAAAATGAGGAATAACAAAAAAGGTAAATATAAAAAGGTTTTATGTCTGAAGAGAGAATTATTAGAATAAACAAAGTTTTAAGGGAATTGAATATTTCTTTGGAAAGAGCTGTGGATTATCTAAAAGATAAGGGAATTGCAATTGATGCAAATCCAAACGCAAAAATTTCTGACGATATATACAATGTTTTGTGCGGTCAATTTGCTGGTGACAAAGGGAATAAAGAAGCTTCTAAAGAAGTGGGAGAAGAGAAAAGAAAAGAGAAGGAAGCATTACGTTTAGAGCGAGAAAAAGAAATCGAGGATAAACGTAAGCTTGATGAAGAACGAGCAAAACAACAGGAAGTTATCAAAGCAAGAGCGGTGATATCTGGACCTGTTCAAGTAGGTAAGATTGATTTAAATCCAAAAAAAGCTGCAATTGTCCCTCCTGTAAAAGAAGTGCCAAAAGTAGAGTCTGCACCTAAAAGTGTAGAGGTTCCTGCTGTAAAGATTACGCCAGCAGAAAATAAAATTGTTCCGAAACCTTTGGATACTAAAATTACTTCAGATGCGAAAGAATCAAAACCTGTAATTACTCCTAAAGAAGTAGCAAAGGAACCTGTAGCTGAAATACCTGAAGCTCCTAAGGTTGTTGAAAAAGTTGAACCGGTAAAATCTGAAGAGGTTCCTGCTGACGAAACTATTACCACTCAATACCAAAAATTATCTGGTACTACTCTAACAGGGCAGATTATTGATTTATCACAATTTAATAAGCCTAAAAAGAAAAAAGAAGAGCCAAAGATTACACCTAATAAACCAGGTGCTCCAGGTTCTGCGGCAGCTAATGCCAATAAGAATAAACGTAAAAGGATAGCTCCTAAACCAGGTGCGCCAAGGCCTCCTGCTGTTCCAGGTGCTCCAAATCCAAATAAAATTACGCCTAACACTGGTGGTGGTGGATTTAATGCAAATAGAAGTGCAAGACCTGGTTTCGTAAAAGGAAACAGACCTGCAATTGTTGCAAAAGTTGAGCCAACAGAAGAAGAAGTTAAAAATCAAATTAGAGAGACTTTAGAAAAACTACAAGGTAAAGGTGGTAAATCTAAAGCTGCTAAATACAGAAGAGATAAAAGGGATACACACCGTCAGAAATCTGATGATGAGCAAAGAGCTTTAGACGAAGGAAGTAAAACTATTAAGGTTACTGAATTTGTAACTGTAGGTGAAATTGCAATCATGATGGATGTGCCAATTACCAAAGTTATTGGTACGTGTATGTCACTTGGAATCATGGTTACCATGAACCAACGTCTTGACGCAGAAACGTTGACTATTGTTGCTGATGAATTTGGTTATGAAGTTGAATTTATCACTGTTGATATCGAAGAAGCAATTCAGGTTGTTGAAGATAGAGAAGAAGATTTAGTTTTTAGAGCGCCAATTGTAACGGTAATGGGTCACGTCGATCACGGTAAGACATCGTTACTGGATTACATTCGTAAAGAAAACGTAATTGCAGGTGAGTCTGGAGGAATTACACAGCATATTGGTGCCTACGGAGTAACTTTAGATAATGGACAAAAAATTGCATTCTTAGATACACCGGGTCACGAAGCGTTTACTGCGATGCGTGCGCGTGGTGCTCAAGTTACCGATATTGCTATTATTGTGATTGCTGCTGATGATGATATAATGCCGCAAACTAAAGAGGCAATTAGCCATGCTCAAGCAGCTGGGGTTCCTATTATATTTGCTATCAATAAAATTGATAAGCCAAATGCTAATCCTGAGAAAGTAAAAGAAAGATTAGCAGGTATGAATTTACTTGTTGAAGATTGGGGTGGAAAAATTCAATCACATGACATTTCTGCGAAAGTAGGAACAGGTGTTAAAGAATTATTAGAAAAAGTATTGCTTGAAGCTGAACTTTTAGATTTAAAATCAAATCCAAACAAGGCGGCACAAGGAACTGTTGTTGAGGCATTCTTGGACAAAGGAAAAGGATATGTTTCTACGATTTTAGTTCAAAACGGAACTTTGAAAATTGGAGATTATATGTTGGCTGGTAAGCATCATGGTAAAATTAAAGCTATGCATGACGAAAGAGGGAACATTGTAACTGTTGCGGGTCCTTCGACGCCGGTTTCAGTTCTTGGTCTTGATGGAGCAGCAACAGCGGGTGATAAGTTCAATATTTTTGAAGACGAAAAAGAAGCGAAACAAATTGCTTCAAAACGTTCTCAATTGATGCGTGAGCAATCTGTACGTACTCAACGTCATATTACATTAGACGAAATCGGACGAAGAATAGCATTGGGTCAATTTAAAGAATTGAACATTATCCTTAAGGGAGATGTTGATGGATCTGTTGAAGCATTGTCTGATTCGTTCTCTAAATTATCTACTGAAGAAATACAAATTAATATTATCCATAAAGGTGTTGGAGCAATTACAGAAACTGATGTAATGTTGGCTTCTGCTTCAGATGCAATTATTATCGGATTTAATGTTCGTCCAGCTGGAAATGCAAGACAATTAGCAGACAAAGAAGAAATAGATATCCGTTATTACTCTATTATCTATGCAGCTATCGATGACTTGAAAGATGCAATGGAAGGAATGTTAGCTCCTGAAATGAAAGAAGAAATCCTTGGTACAGCTGAGATTAGAGAGATTTTCAAAATTTCTAAGGTTGGTTCTATTGCCGGAAGTATGGTTATGGATGGTAAAATTGTTAAGAATGCCAAGATGCGTGTTATTCGTGATGGTGTAGTTGTATTCACTGGAGAGTTATTAGCTCTTAAACGTTTTAAAGATGATGTTAGAGACGTAGCCAAAGGATACGATTGTGGTATTCAAATTAAAGGATATAATGACATTGAAGAACGTGATGTTATTGAATCTTACCATGAAGTTGCTGTTAAAAAGAAATTGAAATAATTTTTTCTATTATAGTTTTAAAATCCCGATTCGTCGGGATTTTTTTATTTTAGTACTTTTTATAAAATGCTATTTTGTAATTGAAGAGGTTTAAATTTATTAATGATATTCAGTAATACCTATCATTTTATGCGTTTTGTAATTTTACAATCCTATGCTCTTTTAATTAAATTTTTTTACTTCTTTGTGTATAAAAAAAAGCCATTCAAAAAGAACGGCTTTAGTGGATGTGTTTAAGAGTTTTATACAATCTTTATTTGTTGGGACGAATCAAATTGAGATTTGGATACTTTTTTTTGATAGCTACTATATGTCTTTCAGCTTCTATTCTAGATTTGAAATTCCCTATCCAAACTTTATAATTTGGTGCAAAGAATACGATGGTTCCCTCAATGTCATTAAACTCTTGTCTAAATTCATTTAATGTCGATTTTGCTTTCTCACTATCGCCACTGTAAATTTGAATTTTAAAACGGTCATTTACAGTGTTTGATTGATTTGTTTTTCTTTTTTCTGTAAGCAATTGCTCAAATTTTGAGTCTTGTTTTATGGAAATATTTTGCTGTTGTGCAGTTGATTTCGAATGAAAAAATGCTGTTGAAATAAGGGCGATAAGTGAAGCTTTCAGGCTTAAAATTCTCATAATGTGTATGTTTTTATGCAAAATTAATATTTAGTGTTTAATACCAAATCAAATACGTTATTTAGAATAAATATAAATTGAAATTAAGACTATTTTAGGGTTTTGAGAATAGTTCTTATATCGTATTTTTGTCCAATATTTTAAACAAAGGAGCAGTCCTTCTAAGTCTATTAGTAAAGACTGTGCCAATTTTTAGTAGATAATCATTATACTATATGAAAAAGGTGGGTAACCATAATTCGATCACAAGAAAATTATTTTTAGGCGTAGCCTTATCGTTAATTTTCTCTTTCACTTCATTTGCTCAAGAAGCTGCCGCTGTTGCTGCTCCTGATGCGGCCGCGGCTCCTGCTGCTGCTTCTGGTGGAGATGCTGCTAAAGGTAAAGAATTGTTTAATGCAAATTGTGCTGCATGTCACAAGTTAGATGCTAAAGCTACAGGGCCTGCACTTAGAGGTATTGCTAGTAAGTACGAAATGGCATGGCTTTATAAGTGGGTAAAAAACAGTTCAGACTTTATTAAATCAGGTGATGCTCAAGCTGTTAAGGTTTTTGAAGAAAACAACAAGTCAGTAATGTCTTCGTTTCCTCAATTATCAAATGCTGATATTGATAACATTATAGCTTACACTTCTGAGCCTAAAGCTGAAGTAGCTGCTCCAGCTGCTGGTGGTGCTACTGCTGTTCCTGGTGGTCCAGTTGCTGATAGCGGTATTTCAAACAATCTTATATTAGCTGCTCTTGCACTAGTATTAGTGGTGTTGGTGGTAATGTTAGTTTTAGTAAACAAAGTTCTTTCTAAAGTTGCAAAAGCAAACGGGATAGTAGTTGAGCCAAAAGCTAAAACAACTCCAATTTGGCAAGCGTTTGCTAAAAATCAATTTTTGATTTTGGTAACTGTTATTTTCTTACTTCTTACAAGTGCTTATTATGTGTATGGTTTCTTTATGCAGGTAGGTGTTGATCAAGGGTATGAGCCAATACAGCCAATACATTACTCACACAGAATTCATGCTGGTGATAATGAAATAAACTGTAAATACTGTCACTCAGCTGCACGTGTAAGTAAAAACGGAGGTATTCCATCACTTAATATATGTATGAACTGCCATAAAAACATTGCTGAAGTTGCTGAGACAACTGCCACTCCAGAGTACAGTAAGGCTTTTTATGATGAGCAAATTCAAAAGTTATACACGGCTGTTGGTTGGGATCAAGCAACACAAACGTATACAGGGAAAACGCAGCCAGTAAAATGGGTTCGTATACACAATCTTCCAGATTTTGTTTATTTTAATCACTCACAACACGTAACTGTTGGAGGAATTGAATGTCAAACATGTCACGGTCCTGTTGAAGAATATGAAATTCAAAAACAGTTTGCTCCATTAACAATGGGATGGTGTATTGATTGTCATAGAAAAACTGAGGTTAAAATGGAGGGTAATGAGTATTACACTAAAATCCATGAAGAGCTTTCTAAAAAATATGGTGTAGATAAGTTGACTGCCGCACAAATGGGTGGTTTAGAGTGTGGTAAATGCCACTATTAATCAAATTATTAAGATTTTAATATTTATATATGTCATCAAACAAAAAATACTGGAAAAGTGTTGAGGAACTAGACCAAAATAGTTCTATTGTTGAGGCGCTAAGAAATAACGAATTTGTTGAAGAAATTCCTACTGATGAATTTTTAGGAAATAGTGATGCATTATCATCTTCTTCAACATCACGTCGTGATTTCTTAAAGTACGTTGGTTTTAGTACTGCTGCTGCTACTTTGGCTGCATGTGAGGGTCCTGTTAATAAATCAATACCATACGTTCTTCAACCTGAGCAAATTATTCCTGGAGTTGCGGATTATTACGCTACTTCAGTTTTTGACGGATTTGATTTTGCAAATCTTTTGGTGAAAACCAGAGAGGGACGTCCTATTAAGATTGACAACAATACTATTGCTGGTGCTAAATTCACAGCAAATGCAAGGATTCATGCATCTATCTTATCTTTGTATGATAGTATGCGTCTTAAAGAACCAAAGATTGATGGGAAAGATTCAACTTGGTCTGCTGTTGATGCTAAGATTAAATCAAGTATTGCAGAAGCAAAAGCTAAAGGAGGACAGGTTGTTTTTTTAACAAATACATTAGCAAGTCCTTCTACTGAAAGATTGATTTCTGAATTCGTTTCAAAAAATCCTAATTCTAAGCATGTAGTTTATGATGCGGTATCAGAGTCCGAAGCTCTTGATGCTTTTGAATTGGTTTATGGTGAAAGAGTATTAGTAGATTATGATTTTTCTAAAGCTTCTTTGATTGTTTCTGTAGGAGCTGATTTCCTTGGAGACTGGCAAGGAGGAAGTTTTGATACTGGTTATGCTAAAGGTAGAATACCAAAAGCTGGAAAAATGTCACGTCATTTCCAATTAGAGTCTAATATGACTTTATCTGGAGCTGCTGCTGACAAGCGTTTGCCAATGTCTGTTTCAGCCCAAAAGCAAGCTTTAGTTCACATATATAATATTGTAACAGGTTCTTCTGTTTCGGTTAAACTTGAAGATAAATTTAAATCAGAAGTTACCAAAGCTGCACAACAGTTAAGAGCAGCTGGAAGTAAAGGTGTTTTAGTTTCTGGAATTCAAGATAAAAATGCTCAATTACTAGTTTTGGCGATTAATCAAGCTCTTGCTAGTGAGTCATTTGTTACTGCAGGTTTAAGACAAATTAGAAAAGGTTCAGCATCTAATGTATCTCAATTAATATCTGATATGAAAGCTGGGAAAGTTCATACTCTTATCATGAGTGGTGTGAATCCTGTATATACTTTAGCAGATAGCGTAAGTTTTCAAGAAGGTTTAAAGAAAGTTAAAACATCAGTTGCATTTTCATTGAAAGAAGATGAAACGGCTTTGTTGTCTACAGTAGCTGCTGCTGTTCCTCATTATTTAGAATCTTGGAATGACTTAAGTCTGGTTAAAGGAACTTATTCTTTGACTCAGCCAACTATTCGTCCGCTTTTCAATACAAAACAATTTCAAGATGTTTTGTTATCATTAAACGGAACTGCAGGTTCTTTTTATGATTATATTAAAAATACTAGTTCTTCAATTATTTCAGGATCATCTTGGAATAAAGTATTACATGATGGTGTTTTTGTTTCTACTGTTCCAACTGTAGGTACGGGAAGTGCTGATTATTCTGCTGCTGCAAATGCGTTAGCTGCTACTAAGGCGTCTCAAGGTCTTGAGTTAGTATTGTATACCAAAACAGGTTTAGGTGATGGTCAGCAGGCAAATAACCCATGGTTACAAGAGTTTCCAGATCCTATTACAAGAGTGTCTTGGGATAATTATGTAACTGTATCTAATGCTGATGCAATTAAATATGAATTGTCTAATGAGATTGTTGCTAACGGAGGTTTAAACGGAAGTTATGCTACAATTACGACTGCAGATGGTTTAAAACTTGAAAATGTACCTGTAATTGTACAACCTGGTCAAGCTGTTGGAACTGTAGGTTTAGCTTTAGGTTATGGTCGCAAAGCTGCTTTGAAAGAAGAAATGATGGTAGGTTTAAACGCTTACTCTTTATATAAAGGTTTCAATAATGTTCAATCTATTACATTAGCTAAAGCTGATGGAGAACATGAGTTTGCTTGTGTTCAAGGTCAAAAGACATTAATGGGTAGAGGTGATATTATTAAAGAAACTTCTCTTGAAATATTCAATACCAAAGATGCTCACATATGGAATGAACAACCGATGGTTTCTTTAGATCATAAAGAAGTTGAGGCAACTAAAGTAGATTTATGGGATTCATTTGATCGTTCAACAGGTCATCATTTTAATCTTTCAATTGATTTAAATGCTTGTACTGGTTGTGGAGCTTGTGTTATCGCTTGTCATGCTGAAAATAACGTTCCTGTTGTAGGTAAATCTGAGGTTAGAAGAAGTCGTGATATGCACTGGTTGCGTATTGATAGATATTACTCATCAGAAAGTACTTTTGAGGGAGATAATGAAAGAAAAGAAAATATTGCTGGTTTAACAAGTTCTTTGTCTACATTTAACGAAATGGAAAAAGCAGGAGATAATCCTCAAGTTTCTTTCCAGCCTGTTATGTGTCAGCACTGTAACCATGCGCCTTGTGAAACTGTTTGTCCAGTTGCTGCAACTTCACACTCTCGTCAAGGTCAAAACCACATGGCTTATAACAGATGTGTTGGCACACGTTATTGCGCTAACAACTGTCCTTATAAAGTACGTCGCTTTAACTGGTTCTTGTATAACAAAAACAGTGAATTTGATTATCATATGAATGATGATCTAGGTCGTATGGTTTTAAATCCAGATGTTAACGTTCGTTCAAGAGGTGTTATGGAGAAATGTTCTATGTGTATTCAAATGACACAAGCAACTATCCTTAAAGCCAAAAGAGAAGGAAGACCAATTGTTGATGGCGAATTCCAAACTGCATGTTCAAATGCATGTTCTACAGGAGCTATGATTTTTGGAGATGTAAATGATAAAGATGCTGTAGTTGCAAAGCTTGCAGCTGATGATAGAATGTATCATTTATTAGAACATGTTGGAACTAAACCTAATGTGATTTATCATGTTAAAGTTAGAAATACTTAGTACAAAAAAAATTAATTAAGAATCAATATAAAGGATTATGTCGTCTCACTACGAAGCAACCATTAGAAAACCCTTAGTTATAGGTGATAAAACTTATCATGATGTAACTGTAGACGTAGCCGCACCTGTTGAAGGTAAGGCAAATAAACATTGGTGGATTGTATTTTCAATTGCATTAATAGCCTTCCTTTGGGGACTTGGGTGTATCGTATACACTGTATCTACAGGTATTGGTACATGGGGTTTAAACAAGACAGTAGGTTGGGCTTGGGATATTACTAACTTTGTTTGGTGGGTTGGTATTGGTCACGCTGGTACACTTATTTCAGCGGTACTTTTACTTTTCCGTCAAAGATGGAGAATGGCAATTAACCGTTCTGCTGAAGCAATGACTATTTTTTCGGTTATTCAAGCAGGTTTATTTCCAATCATTCACATGGGTCGTCCTTGGTTGGCTTACTGGGTTTTACCAATACCAAATCAATTTGGATCATTATGGGTAAATTTTAATTCACCATTACTTTGGGATGTATTTGCAATCTCAACTTATTTATCTGTATCATTAGTTTTCTGGTGGACAGGTTTATTGCCAGATTTTGCAATGCTTAGAGATCGTGCTGTAACTCCTTTTAATAAAAGAGTTTATTCAATTTTGAGTTTTGGTTGGAGTGGTAGAGCAAAAGATTGGCAACGTTTTGAGGAAGTTTCTCTTGTTCTTGCTGGTTTAGCTACTCCTCTTGTATTGTCAGTACACACTATTGTATCGATGGACTTTGCTACCTCCGTTATACCAGGTTGGCATACCACTATATTTCCTCCATACTTCGTTGCGGGAGCTGTATTTTCAGGTTTCGCTATGGTTAACACTTTGTTGATCATTATGAGAAAAGTTTCAAACTTAGAAGCATATATTACTGTACAGCATATCGAGTTAATGAATATCGTAATCATGATTACGGGTTCTATCGTGGGTGTTGCTTATATAACTGAACTTTTTGTAGCATGGTATTCAGGAGTAGAGTACGAACAATATGCTTTCTTAAACAGAGCCACTGGACCTTACTGGTGGGCCTATTGGGCAATGATGACTTGTAATGTGTTTTCACCTCAGTTTATGTGGTTCAAAAAATTACGTACAAGTATTATGTTTTCATTCATAATATCAATTGTTGTAAATATTGGAATGTGGTTTGAAAGATTTGTAATTATTGTTACCTCTTTACATAGAGATTATTTACCATCTTCATGGACTATGTTTTCACCTACCTTTGTTGATATTGGTATCTTCATAGGTACAATTGGTTTTTTCTTTGTGTTGTTCCTTCTTTATTCAAGAACTTTCCCTGTTATTGCACAAGCTGAAGTTAAAACTATTTTAAAAGCAACTGGAGATAATTACAAACGCGCAAGAGAAGCAAATAAAGATTCACATCATGAGTAATAAAGTAATATACGCCATTTATAATGACGATGATATTTTGATGGACGCAGTAAAGAAGACTAGAGCAGCTCATCATCATATTGAAGAAGTTTTTTGTCCATTTCCTGTTCACGGTTTGGATAAAGCTATGGGGATAGCCCCTACAAGATTAGCTATTTGTGCTTTCTTGTATGGATGTGTTGGAATTTCGGTAGCAACTGCTATGATGAATTATATTATGATTCAAGATTGGCCTCAAGATATTGGTGGTAAGCCTAGCTTCAGTTATATTGAAAATATGCCTGCATTTGTGCCAATTATGTTTGAGCTTACTGTATTTTTTGCAGCTCACTTGATGGTTATTACTTTTTATATGAGAAGTAAATTATGGCCTTTCAAAGAAGCTGAGAATCCAGATGTAAGAACTACAGATGACCATTTTTTAATGGAAGTTGCTGTACATGATAACGAAGAAGAATTAGTTTCTTTTTTTCAAAATACAGGTGCGGTTGAAGTTAAAGTAATAGATAAGCATTAATTATAGTTATGAAAAGCATATATAAAATAGCACTATTATTTGGTATCGTAATTTTAGTTTCATCTTGCCATGATAATAAGGCACCGAACTATCAGTATTTTCCAAATATGTATGAGTCTTTAGGTTATGAGACCTATTCAGAGTCTGATGCGTTTAAAAATGGTCAAGAAGCACAATTACCTGCAAAAGGTTCATTGAATAGAGGTTTTGTACCTTATGAGTATGAAAATACTACAGCTGGTTATGAATTGGCGAAAGCCAATTTGAAATCTCCTCTTGATTCTTTAGGTAGGGATCTTGAGAAAGGTAAAGCACTATTTGAAATTTATTGTATTAGTTGCCATGGTGCATCTGGTAACGGTAAGGGTAAATTAGTTGAGCGTGAAAAATTCCTAGGTGTACCTAGTTATAAAGACAGAGTTATTACTGAGGGTAGTATATTTCATGTTATAACTTATGGTTTGAATTCAATGGGTTCACATGCAAATCAGTTGAGTCCCCAAGAGCGTTGGTTAGTTACTGACTATGTTCTGAAACTAAAAAGTGAATTATAATTGTTGAACAAACTGATCGTAATAGATATGTATACATTTTCAAGTAAATTAAAAACTATTTCTTTTGTCTTAATGGCCATTGGTTTATTAGGTATAGGTTATGGTTTTTACACTGCACCAAAAGATATTAAAGAAGTTGAAGAGCTTCTTGCTGCTGATAGTCATGGTACACACGCTGTTCAAAAAGAACATGGAAGTTCCAATGAATCAAATTCTCATGAAGTTCATGGTTCAACAGAGGTAAACCATACTGAAGCTAACGCATCGTCACAAAAACATGAAGTTTCTACAGATAATGAACACACTGAGCATTTGAATCATGTTTTGCATCAATTGCAAAATAAACCATGGTCTGCTTTATATGTTGCCTGTATATTTTTTATGCTTGTTTCATTAGGTGTTTTAGTTTTTTATGCAATCCAACAAGTTGCACAAGCGGGTTGGTCTCCTGTTCTTTTCAGAGTTATGCAAGGTATTACATCTTACCTACCTGTGGGAGCTGCTATTTTCTTTGTTTTATTAATCTTATGTGGTTTACATTTTAATCATATTTTTATTTGGCTTGATCCTGAAGTAGTTGCTACTGACAAATTAATTGCTAATAAAACAAGTTTTTTAAATTTCCCTTTTTGGATTATTAGAGCGGCTATATTTTTGACAGGTTGGTGTCTATATCAATTCTATTCTAGAAAAAATTGTCTTGCACAAGATGAGGCTTCAGATGATTTGTTGTACAAGAAAAACTTTAAGCTTTCAGCAATGTTTCTTGTTTTCTTCATTGTTTCTGAATCTATAATGTCTTGGGACTGGATTATGTCAATAGATCCACATTGGTTCAGTACTTTGTTTGGTTGGTACGTTTTTGCAAGTTTCTTTGTTAGTGGTGTAACTACAATAGCTTTAGTGACTTTATATTTAAAGTCAAGAGGTTATTTAGAATTTGTAAATAACAGTCATATTCACGATTTAGCTAAATTCATGTTTGGTTTAAGTGTTTTTTGGACTTATTTGTGGTTCTCACAGTTTATGTTAATTTGGTATGCAAACATTCCTGAGGAGGTAACTTATTTTATAACTAGAATTCAATTATACAATTTGCCATTCTTTGGAGCGGTAGTTATGAATTTCTTGTTCCCATTGTTAATATTGATCAATACAGATTTCAAGAGAATATCTTGGGTTATTGTTATGGCTGGTGTTATTATCTTAATGGGTCATTATGTAGATTTTTTCAATATGATTATGCCAGGTACGGTTGGTGACAGTTGGTTTATAGGAGTATCTGAAATAGCTTCAATCCTTTTCTTCCTAGGTTTATTTATTTATGTAGTGTTCACTACTTTATCTAAATCCCCTCTGCTAGCAAAAAGAAATCCGTTTATTGAGGAAAGTAAACATTTTCATTATTAATTTTTAAAGAAAAAAACAGATGACAAGTTTGTTAGTAATTATAGTTTTAGTTTTATTAGCTATTGCTTTATGGCAATTGACTAAAATCTTCGACCTAACGCAAGTTGGATCTACTTCAGATAATACAGAAATCGCAACTGATAACGATAACAATATTCAAGGTTATTTAATGTTTGGTTTCCTAGCTTTTATCTATATTTTTTCCATTTACGGTTTAATAAAATGGGGTCCTTTAGTATTGCATACTCCTGCATCAGCGCATGGTGGTCAAGTTGATAATTTAATGAACATTACTTGGATACTTATTTTTATTGTTCAAGCAATTACTCAGGTTTTAGTTCATTATTTTGCTTTTAAATACCGCGGTAAAGAAGGTCAAAAAGCTTTATTTTTTGCTGATAATAATAAGTTAGAGGCTGTTTGGAGCATAATCCCTGCAGTAGTATTAGCCGGTTTAATCTTGTATGGTTTGTATGCTTGGACTAACATTATGTTTGTTGATGAAGACGAAGATACAGTTGTTATAGAGCTTTATGCACAACAATTTAACTGGAAAGCAAGATATTCAGGTGAAGATAACGTTCTTGGTAAAGCCAATGTTCGATATATTGAAGGAGTTAATGCTGTTGGTATAGACTTAGCAGATCCTTATTCACAAGATGATATTGTAGTAACTGAATTACATATTCCTAAGGGGAAAAAAATTCTTTTTAAAATGAGATCTCAAGATGTGTTGCACTCTGCTTATATGCCACATTTTAGAGCTCAAATGAACTGCGTGCCTGGTATGGTTACACAATTTGCTTTTGAGCCTATTTATACAACTGCAGAATATAGAGAATTACCTTTTATGGTAGAAAAAGTTGCTAATATTAATGCTTTAAGAGCTAAGAAAAGTGAGGCATTAATTGCTAAAGGTGAACCAGGTCTTGATCCATACACTTTTGATTATCTTTTATTGTGTAATAAAATTTGTGGTGCATCACACTACAACATGCAAATGAAAATTATTGTTGATACTCCAGAAGATTATCAAGCTTGGTTAAAAGATAAAGCAACTGTAGTAAATGAAGTTAAAGCTTCGTTAGTTGCTCCAGCTACAACAGGTGATACAAAGTCAGTTGACAGTAGTAGTGCAAAAAAAGAAGATGTTGCTGTAATGGCAATTAAATAATTATTAAGAAAATTTAAAGTATAAATATATGTCAGCAGAAGGTCACGATCACGCTATAGATCACGAACACGAACACCACCACAAAGACACTTTTATTACTAAATATATTTTTAGTATAGATCACAAAATGATTGCTAAGCAGTACTTGATAACAGGTATTATTATGGGAATCATTGGTGTTGGTATGTCGATGTTGTTTAGAATGCAACTAGCATGGCCAGAAGAATCTTTTAAAATATTTAATATTTTATTAGGTGATAAATTTGCTCCAAATGGAGTTATGGCAAATGATATTTACCTTGCTCTTGTTACCATACACGGAACCATAATGGTTTTCTTTGTACTAACCGCCGCGTTAAGTGGAACTTTTAGTAACCTTCTTATACCACTTCAAATTGGTGCTAGAGATATGGCATCAGGTTTCATGAACATGGTTTCATATTGGTTGTTTTTTGTTTCTAGTATCGTAATGATTTCTTCGTTATTTGTTGAAGCTGGTCCTGCATCATCTGGTTGGACAATTTATCCTCCATTAAGTGCTTTACCACAAGCTATTCCTGGATCAGGTATGGGTATGACACTTTGGTTGGTTTCTATGGCATTGTTTATTGCTTCTTCTTTGATGGGGTCTTTAAATTATGTTGTTACGGTTATTAACTTAAGAACTAAAGGTATGACGATGACAAGGTTGCCTTTGACTATCTGGGCATTCTTTGTTACTGCGATTATTGGTATTGTTTCGTTTCCAGTACTTTTGTCGGCTGCATTATTGTTGATTTTTGATAGAAGTTTCGGTACTTCTTTCTTCTTATCTGATATATATATTGCTGGTGAAGTATTGCATTATCAAGGAGGTTCACCTGTTTTATTTGAACACTTGTTTTGGTTCTTAGGACATCCTGAAGTTTATATTGTATTATTACCTGCTTTAGGTATTACATCTGAAGTTATTGCAACAAATTCACGTAAACCAATTTTTGGTTACAGAGCGATGATTATGTCAATACTTGCAATTGCTTTCTTATCTACAATTGTTTGGGGTCATCACATGTTTATCTCAGGTATGAATCCTTTCCTAGGTTCTGTGTTTACTTTTACAACTCTTTTGATTGCAATTCCATCTGCAGTAAAAGCTTTTAATTATATTACTACTTTGTGGAAAGGGAACTTACAGCTTAATCCTGCTATGTTATTTTCAATAGGGTTGGTGTCAACTTTTATTACTGGTGGTTTAACGGGTATTATTCTTGGAGACAGTACGCTAGATATTAACGTTCACGATACTTATTTTGTAGTTGCTCACTTTCACTTAGTAATGGGAATTAGTGCGCTTTATGGAATGTTTGCTGGTATTTATCATTGGTTTCCAAGAATGTTTGGAAGAATGTTGAATAAGAACTTAGGTTACATTCATTTCTGGGTTACTGCTATTTGTGCTTACGGTGTATTTTTCCCTATGCATTTTATCGGTTTAGCTGGTTTACCAAGACGTTATTATACTAATACTAACTTCCCTTTGTTTGATGACTTACAAAACGTAAATGTTTTAATTACAACTTTTGCTCTTATAGGTGGTGCTTTTCAATTGATTTTCTTGTACAATTTCTTTAGTAGTATTTTTTACGGTAAAAAATCAGTAATGAATCCATGGAAATCTAATACCTTAGAATGGACTGCTCCAGTTGAACACATCCACGGTAATTGGCCAGGTGAGATTCCTGAAGTACACCGTTGGCCTTATGACTACAGTAATCCTAATCATGAAGAGGATTTTGTACCACAAAATGTACCAATGAAACCTGGAGAACAGGTTCTTCATCACTAAAATTTAGGCCTCTACTCTGTAGAGGCTTTTTTTTATTCATTTTATTTGGGGAAGTGTTTTCTCAATGCTCCTCTTTATTATCTTTGTACTATGAATGAGAATCTAGATCCTACTGCAAATAATTATAATCTTGAAGATTTCGATATCGAAAGGAAGCTTCGTCCTCTATCTTTTGATGATTTTGCTGGACAAGATCAAGTTTTAGAAAATCTAAAGGTTTTTGTACAGGCAGCCAATCAAAGAAATGAAGCACTTGATCACACTCTTTTTCACGGTCCTCCTGGTCTTGGAAAAACTACTCTTGCCAATATACTTGCTAATGAACTACAAGTTGGAATAAAAATTACTTCTGGACCTGTACTTGATAAGCCAGGAGACCTTGCGGGTTTGCTTACAAATCTTGAGGAGCGTGATGTGCTTTTTATTGATGAAATTCACAGGCTTTCACCTATTGTTGAAGAGTATTTATACTCTGCAATGGAAGATTTCAAAATTGACATTATGATTGAATCTGGGCCCAATGCGCGCACAGTACAGATCAATTTGAATCCTTTCACCCTTATTGGTGCAACCACCCGTTCTGGGCTGCTTACGGCGCCTATGAGAGCTAGATTTGGAATATCTTCTCGTCTTCAATATTACACTACCGAATTGTTGACTACTATTGTTGAAAGAAGTGCAGCTATTTTTAAAATGCCTATTTCTTTGGAAGCAGCTATAGAAATTGCTGGTAGGAGTAGAGGTACGCCTCGTATAGCAAATGCATTGCTGAGACGTGTTAGAGATTTTGCTCAAATAAAAGGTAATGGTTCTATTGATATTGAAATCGCTCGTTATGCTCTAAAAGCTTTGAACGTTGATGCTTTTGGTTTAGATGAGATGGATAATAAAATTTTGAACACTATTATTGATAAATTTAAAGGTGGACCTGTTGGTTTGAGTACTTTAGCAACTGCAGTTTCAGAAAGTAGTGAAACAATTGAAGAAGTTTATGAACCTTTTTTAATCCAAGAAGGCTTCATTATGAGGACTCCCAGAGGTAGAGAGGTTACTGATAAAGCGTATAGGCATTTGGGTAAAATTAAAGCGAATATTCAGGGTGGTTTATTTTAGGATTTTTTAAAAGTACAATTATTCAAACTAGATCGAATTATACAAATTTTATTAAAGACGAGGCTACTAGGCTTGGTTTCATGTCATGCGGTATTTCTAAAGCTGAGTTTCTAGAGACAGAAGCTCCGCGCCTTGAAAAATGGCTTAATTTAAACCATCATGGAAAGATGGCGTATATGGAAAATAATTTTGATAAAAGATTAGACCCTACACTTCTTGTTGAAGATTCAAAAAGTGTTGTATCATTATTACTTAACTATTATCCTAGTGAATTTCAAAATCCAGAGAGTTTTAAAATTTCGAAGTATGCCTATGGTATCGACTACCATGACGTGATAAAAGGAAAATTGAGAGAGCTTATCCATTCTATTCAAACTAATATTGGTGTCGTTTCCGGGCGTGCTTTTGTAGATTCAGCTCCAGTTTTAGATAAAGCATGGGCAGCTAAAAGCGGCTTAGGGTGGATAGGAAAAAACAGTAATTTATTGACTAAAAAAGTAGGTTCCTTTTATTTCATTGCTGAATTGATTATAGATTTAGAACTAGACTATGATACACCCACTACAGACCATTGTGGTTCTTGCACAGCCTGTATAGATAGTTGTCCCACTAATGCTATTGTGGCTCCTTATGTAGTAGATGGAAGTAAATGTATTTCCTATTTTACAATTGAATTAAAAGAGAATATTCCGACTGAGTTTAAAGGAATGTTTAATGACTGGGCTTTTGGTTGTGATGTGTGTCAAGATGTTTGTCCTTGGAATAAATTTTCAAAACCACATAGTGAACCTCTTTTTAATGCAAGCCCTTCTTTATTATCCATGTCAAAGAAGGACTGGAAAGAAATAACAGAAGAAACTTTTAAAGTAGTTTTTAAAAACTCACCTATTAAGCGTACAAAATTTGAAGGTATAAAAAAAAATATTTCATTCTTAGAATAAGTTAGCGTGCTGAAGATTCTCTTTGAATAATGCTTGTATTTAATTCTATAGTTCTGGGTTTAAATAGAGTTCCATCTTTATGACAATTCATCTCTTCTAAGAGTAAATAAAATGAAGCGCTACCCATTTCGTGACTAGGTTGATCCACGGTACTTAGTTTTGGTGTTATTACTTGAGACATAAACCAGTTGCTAAATCCTATTACGGCTATATCTTTAGGGATGTTTATTTTTTTTTCATTTAGATAGGCAATAGCCCCCACAGCAACTAAATCTGTTATTGCAAAGATGCCATCTACGTTTTCATGCTGGTTAATTATTTGTTCAGCAAAAAATTTACCTTCGTCAAATGTTACATTTTCACAAGTGTACACAAGTGACGCACTATAAGGAATGTTGTTTTTTTCTAAAGCCTTCTTGTAACCAATATATCTATCGATTGAATTTTGAGGATTTAGAGGCCCTCTAATATGTGCAATTTTTTTACAACCATTATCTATTAAATGCTGTACAGCGTTAAATGCCGCTTTTTGATCATCAATTATAACTTTTGAACATTTAGATAATTTTGCAATTTTATCAAACATTACAAATGGAATTTTACGATGTATGATTTCTTGAATGTGTTCATCGTTATTAGACTCATTTGACAAAGACATAATAATACCATCAACTCTTTTGTTGATTAACAATTCTACTTGTTTTTTTTCTAATGCCAAAGTTTCATTTGACTGAAGAATGATTACTAAGTAACCATTTTTTTCAGCCTCATCAATAATCGCATTGATAACATTTGAGAAGAAATGATGCACAACTTCAGGGATTATCAATCCAATAGTTTTAGATTCTTTAGTTCTTAAGTTTACGGCAAAACTATTAGGGGTATAGTGAAGTTTTGAGGCAAGATCAATCACTGCTTTTTTAGTTTTTTCGCTTACATCAGGATAGTTTTTTAATGCTTTAGAAACGGTAGTAATTGATATTCCAAGTTTAAGTGCAATTTCTTTTAGTGTGATATCTTTCATGAATTGGTATTAGGGGCTCTTTTTTTAAGATTGAATAGTAGAAATTTTTGCTAATAGTATATTGTTTTTAAAAATCTTGAATAGTTCAATCTTGTTACAAGTTATGATATTTTTATGAAATATCTTTTATTTGTATGTCAAAATACAGATTGTACAAAAATAATATTATTAATTTAGGTTGACTCTCTTTCAATCAAAGTTGTCTTTATTTCAACGGTTTTGAATTCAATGGGTAAATTGTTTTTATTGAGTTGAATTTCGTCAAACAGTATAGATGCTGCAGTTTTACCTATTTCATAACCTGGTTGATGGATTGTGGATAATTTTGGAGTAATTACGCTTGACATAAACCAATTACTAAATCCAAAAATAGCTATTTGTTTAGGTATTAAAACACCTATTTCATTAAAGTACTTTATAGCGCCTATAGCTACCATATCTGAGAAGGTGAATATAGCATCAACATCTGGATATTTAGCAATTATTTTCTGAGCATTTTGATATCCATCTTGATAATCGTCATTGCTTTCACAAAAAAAAATTAGATTAGGATCGTAAGGAATGTTATGATCTTCAAGTGCCTTTTTATATCCTAAAAAACGGTCTATCGAATTTTGCGTTAGAAATCCGCCTTTAAAATGTGCAATTTTTTTGTGTCCTTTTTGTATCAAATATGATACAGCACCATATGCTGCCTCTTTATCGTTAATAATTACTTTGCTACAATTTACAATTTTGGCAATACGGTCAAAAAGTACAAGAGGAGTTTTGTTGGCTAAAATTGAATTGATGTGATGATAATCTCCAGTTTCGTTTGATAGAGAAATTAAGATTCCATCTACTCTTTTATGTGTTAATAATTCAATTTGTTTTTTTTCTAATTCTAGTTTCTCTTTTGATTGTAAAATAATAACTAGATAGTCTCTTTTTTCGGCCTCAGCAAGAACACCTTGAATTACAGTCGAAAAAAAATCATGAACAATCGAAGGTAATATTAAGCCAATTGTTTTTGATTCCTTTGTACGGAGGTTTACAGCAAATACATTTGGATAATAATGAAGCTGATTAGCTAAGTTAATGACTGACTTTCTTGTTTGCTCATTTACATCATGGTAGCCTTTTAATGCCTTAGATACAGTAGTTATTGATATTCCTAATTGTACCGCTATTTGTTTCAATGTAATGGTATTCATTTTTTTTAGATAAGCATATGACCATTGTGAGCAGTTGATTATAACGAATTTACAATATATTTCAAGATAAAATCTAGAATACTTAAAGTATATAGTTTTTTTATTAAATCTGAATTTTAAAGAGTTTTACTCCTTTTTTTTTGAGTATTTACTTAAAATAATTTAAAAGATTAAAGAAATTTGAAAATAATTGTCCAGTGTAGTTTAGAAAGTGATACTAGGTTTGTAGTGTAACATATTCAATTTTAATTATTTATATCAAATTGATTTATAGCTTGAAATTATGAAATGCCTTTTTTTATGAATAATTCGCAATGTTTTTTCCATAAGTGAACCTTATTTTATGTTTTGAGCAGTGTTTCTTGGATTAGAATGCGGTTTATTTAAGGATATTGATTTTTTTAATCAATATAATTGCATATTATTTATTTTTTTTATTAATTTTTTAAAGTATTCATTTAAAAATCGAAAACGTTTTCGGTGCTCCGAAAACGTTATAGTTAAGGATTGTATTAAAATTTTCATAAAATTTTAATTATGTTTGGTAGTAATAAAACAAACCATTTAAAATAATTATTAACCAACTTATTTATTACTTATGAAAAATAGTCTAATTAAAGGCTTGATATTGTTTCTCACGATACTGAGTACAAGTTTGACGTATTCGCAAGATGTATCTGGTACTGTATCAGATGGTAGCGGACCGTTGCCTGGGGCTTCAATTTTGGTCAAAGGAACTAAAAATGGTACTCAAACTGATTTTGATGGTAAATATACAATCAAAAACGTAGGGGCAAACGCAGTGTTAATTTATAGTTTTATTGGGCTTAAAACTCAAGAAGTGAATGTTTCAGGAAAGACCAATATTAATGTGGTGTTAAAAGAAGATTCTGCAGAATTAAAAGAAGTTGTTGTTATTGGCTATGGATCTGTTAAAAAGAAAGATGCAACTGGTGCTGTAGATCAAATCAGTGCAAAAGATTTTGATAATGTATCATCACCTTCCCCTGCTCAGTTGTTAAGAGGAAAGGTAGCAGGTGTTCAAGTTACTCAATCAAGTGGAGAACCAGGTGCTGGAGTAGCAATTAGAGTACGTGGAAATTCATCTATCCGTTCTGGTAATGGCCCTCTTATAGTAGTAGATGGTGTTCCTCTTGATGGAGGTAATGTTTCTGCTGGAGGAGCTGATTTGTTAGGTACTTCATCGTCAAGAAATCCATTAAACTTTATCAATCAAAATGATATTGAAAGTATGTCTGTGTTAAAAGATGCATCAAGTACCGCCATTTATGGTTCTCGTGGTGCTAATGGTGTAATTGTTATAACAACTAAAAAAGGAAAGTCAAATATACCTCAATTAACCTATAGTACTTCTTTTCAGTTTAGTAAAATGTCTGGTAAGTTAGATGTTATGAGTGGAGACCAATTTGCATCTGCTGGAGGAGATGATAAAGGTGCTAGATCTTACAATTGGAAAGATGCTGTACTTAGAAATGGATTTGCAATGAATCATGATTTATCTTTTACTAAATCAACTGAAAATTCGAATACAAGAATTTCTTTTGGAGCATCTAATACAGATGGTATAGTTAAAAAAACAGGTTTAGATCGTTACAATGCATCCATTTATAATTCAAATGATTTCTTTGGAGGCGCCTTAAAAGTAGAATCTAGAGTAATTTACTCCTCAATTAATGATCAAGCCACTTTATTGTCAAATAACGCGGGTTTTATTGGTAATGTCATCGGTACTGCTTTATATTGGAATCCAACATTGCCAATTAGAAATGCAAATGGCTCTTATAATGTAGTAGGTGATGACTATTTGAACCCTGTTCAATTATTAGATTCATATACTGATTATACTAACACAAATAAATTACTAGGAAGTATCAATACTACTTGGAAAATTAATAGCAAATTGAAATATCAATTTTTACTTGGAGTAGAATCGTCGACTTCAAGCAGAAAAAGTCAGTTGTTGCCTACCATGGAAATATCTGGAAATCAGTTTCAAGCAACAGTTCCAGGGACTAGCGAAGTTAGGTTTGGTGTGGCCAATATCAATAATCAAAATAAATTCAATAAAACTTTTGAGCATACTTTAAATTACAATAATGACTTTGGTGATAATTTTAATTTAGACGCCTTAGTAGGTTATTCATATTATGATTACACTGCCGATGGAAACTCAGCTAGTGGAAAAGGATATGATGTAAATCAGGTGAATTTGATTGATAATATAGAAGGAGGTTTACAAAATGAATTTCGAGTGAGTTCTTATAGAAATAGAGTAGAATTGCAATCTTATTTTGGTAGAGTTAATGCTACACTTTATAAGAAATTAATTCTTACTGCAACTTTACGTTCTGATGGATCTACAAAACTAGGAATCAATAACAAGTATGATTACTTCCCATCTGTAGGTGTTGCTTATAAACTTATTGAGGATAAAAAGGGTCTGATAAATAGTTTTAAAATAAGAGGAAATTACGGTATTACAGGTAATCAGGAGTTTGCACCTAATTCTGCAATTGCGAGAGCAGCATATGGAAATAACGGAAGCCTAACTGTTGATACAAATTCTAATGCTGATTTAAAATGGGAAACAACAACATCTTATGGAGTTGGAGCTGATTTTGAGTTAATAAATAACAGATTATCGGGATCAATAGATTATTTTCAAAGAGATACAAAGGATTTAATTTTCCCTGTGCCTTCAGCGGCTACTCAACCAGGACCACCTTCGCCACGATTTAAAAATTTAGCAGGAAACCTCATTAATAAAGGTATTGAGGTAGCATTAAATTATAAAGTAATTGATAAAGAAGATTTTACCTGGGATGTTTCTGCAAATGCATCATTCTTGAATAATGAAGTTAAAAACTTTGCAGGATTTATTTCAACTGGGGGTTTAAACGGACAAGGATTGACAGATGCTTACACACAAGTTATTACAAACAATCAGCCCGCATATACTTATTATTTATACGAGTGGAGAGGATATGATAATGCTGGAAATTCAATTTATGCCGATGCTGTAGGAAATGATACTGGACTGGGTACAGCTGCAAAGAAATTATTAGACAAACAGCCTTTGCCAAAAATGAATTTAGGGTTTACTACAAACTTGACTTACAAAGGATTTGATGCAAGTGCTTCTTTTTACGGTGCTTTTGGGCATTATATTTACAATAATACAACCAACGCTTATTTTTTTAAGGGCGCTTTCTTAGGGGGTAGAAACACAACAGAGGAGGCAGCTACATCTCCACAGGCTCAAGGTGATCCAAACTCTCCATCTACAAAATATCTAGAAAAAGGAGATTTTTTAAGGTTGGGTAATTTAACTTTTGGTTACACAGTTAATTCTCTTGATAAATTTAAAATCAAGTCAGCACGATTTTTTATTAATGCATCCAATTTGTTTGTTATAACAAAGTATTCAGGGTCTGATCCAGAGGTGGATACTGATAAATCTCTAAATGGTGTTCCTTCTGCAGGTATGGAATATTTGTCATATCCAAGAGATAGAAGTATATCGTTTGGACTTAACGTAACATTTTAATTAAAAACACGATGAAAAGAATAAATATTATAAAAAGAATCTTTTTTACAGGTACAGTTCTTTTAGGAGTAAGCTGTACAAACTTAGACGAAGAGGTTTTAGACGGTGTAGTAATAAGTAATACGGGTGGATCTACAGTAAATGCTACATCACTTTTAGTAACTACCTACGAAGGTTTAAGAGGTTTTCAAGACCAAGATAAAATGTTTGCTCTTGATGAAATGTCAACAGATGCATTAGTAGGACCTACACGAGGTGGTGATTGGGATGATAATGCCAAATGGAGACAAATTCATACCCATACTTGGGCGCCAGATAACATTGAGATAAGAAATGCTTGGAATTCACTTTTATCACAAGTATACAATTGTAATCTTGTTATAGAAAATGGAACTCCTGCTCAAATAGTTCAAGCACGTTTTTTAAGAGCTTTTTATTATTATAATGTTATCGATTTATTTGGTCAAGTTCCATACAGAGAAAAGGGAAGTTCATTAGAATCGGATCCTAAAGTTTGGACAAGGCAAGAGGCCACAACATTTGTTATTAGTGAATTAGAGGAGATTATAGGTAGTTTGCCTGCGCGTATTGCAGGAGATGCAAGTGTTGTAAACGCAGATGCGGGTCACTTTTTATTAGCTAAACTGTATTTGAATAAAGGGGTATTTACAGCTACTGATCCTGCTGGTCCATATACTTTTGCTGCAGCTGATATGACAAAGGTGGTAACACATGTTAATGCTATAAATGCAAGTTTATCATTAGATTATTGGGATAATTTTAAACCCACAAACAATACTTCACCTGAAATTATTTTTTCTTCTAAAAATGTTAGAGGTGGACAAGGTGGTGGTATACAATCGAGATGGAGAATGAGTATGCATTACCAACAAACGCCTGATGGTTGGAATGGTTTTGCTACAGTGGCAGAATATTACAATAAGTTCAATCCAAATGACAGACGTATAAAAAATGCAGATCCATACATAATTAATGCATTCGGAAATAATGTAGGATTTCAAATAGGACAAATGAAAAACGGGAGAGACCGTGAT
This sequence comes from Flavobacterium sp. GNP011, assembly GCF_056428925.1. NCBI lineage: Bacteria > Pseudomonadati > Bacteroidota > Flavobacteriia > Flavobacteriales > Flavobacteriaceae > Flavobacterium > Flavobacterium sp. GNP011. The sequence goes on from NZ_JBWJVJ010000001.1 coordinate 571,455, forward strand.
GAAAACGGGAAAGATAAAGACGCGAATGGAGTAGCATATACTAATATACCTGCAGGTACTTTAAATTTAAAAGATAGAAAAGGTAATCCATTGGTTTATACTGCTGCTTTGACTTTGATTACAGGAGGTAATACCCTTGAAACTGCAGGAATCAGAAGTCAAAAGTACATTCCGGATGAAGCTAATATCAGTGTTCCTGAAAATGATTATGCTTTGATGCGTTATTCTGATGCATTATTAATGAAAGCAGAAGCAATCTTAAGAGGAGGAACTGGAGTAAATGATGCATCAAAGTTTGCACAATTAGTATCTAGAACCAACGTCCCAGGAACTGTGCCTACTACGCTTGATGCTATTTATACAGAAAGAGGTAAAGAATTATGGTATGAAGGTTGGAGAAGAAATGACATGGTGCGTTTTGGTAAATTCTTAGAAGCGAGAGAATTGAAGCCATATGTGTCTGATAAAAGATATATTTTATACCCAATTCCAGCAGATGCTTTGTTTAATTCTAATTTAAAACAAAACCCTGGATATTAATTTTTTTTGATTACTATAATGTTGTTTTTTTGAGTTAGTTTAAAGAGGGTATTTTTTACCCTCTTTATTTTTTTACGAATAATTCTTTTTTTATTTATTATTACATAAATTAGAGAATTGTTATCAAGTACTTTTCTAATCATAATGTTATTGTTAAATATGTCAAAACGTTTTGTCTTTTTACCGTTAATTATATTGTTTTTCTCTAATTGTTCAAAAGAAAACTCAGAAAATAAAAACGTTTTATTCTCTAAACTGGATGCTTCACAAACCGGAATTAATTTTCTTAATGAGGTTAAAAATGGCGAAGAAATGAACATTTTTAAATATAGGAATTTTTATAATGGCGGTGGAGTAGCTATTGGAGACATTAATAATGATGGCCTGTCGGATATTTTTTTTACTTCAAATCTTGGTACAAACAAACTCTATTTAAATAAAGGTAATTTTAAATTTGAGGACATTTCTAAAAAAGCTGGTATAGAGGGAACTAAATCTTGGTCAACAGGAGTAGTAATGGTCGATTTAAATGCAGATGGTTTACTCGATATTTATGTTTGTAATGCTGGCAATAGTATGGGAAATCAGCAAAAAAACGAACTCTTTATCAATAACGGTAATGCTACTTTTACTGAAAAAGCTGATGAGTATAATCTAGCTGACACTGGTATTACTACCCATGCAGCTTTTTTTGATTACGATAAAGATGGTGACTTAGATGTATATATTCTAAATAATAGTTTTATTCCGGTAAGTAGCTTGAATTATTCAAACAAAAGAGAGTTACGGGATAAAGACTGGAAAGTAGCTGATATTCTAAAAGGAGGCGGTGACAAGTTAATGCGAAATGTTAATGGAAAGTTTGCAGACGTTAGTCAAGAAGCAGGAATTTTTGGGAGTTTAATAGGTTTTGGTTTAGGGGTGACCGTTGGTGATATAAATGGTGATTTGTATCCGGATATTTATATTTCAAACGATTTTTACGAAAGAGATTATTTGTACATCAACAATAAAAACGGAACGTTTACTGAGGATATTCAAAACTGGGCTTGTCATATAAGTCAATCATCAATGGGAGCTGATATGGCCGATATTAATAATGACGGAAAGGCCGATATTTTTGTAACTGACATGTTGCCAGAACCAGACGAGCGACTTAAAACGACTACCAATTTTGAAAATTACGATCTCTTTACACGAAAAGTAAATTTAGATTTTTATTACCAATACATGCAAAATACATTGCAGCTAAATACTGGTAATAATAAATTTCTTGAAATAGCTAATCATGCTGGTGTTGCAAAAACCGATTGGAGTTGGGGTGCTTTATTATTTGATATGGATAATGATGGTTACAAAGATATTTATGTTTGTAACGGAATTTATAATGATTTGACCAATCAGGATTTTGTTGATTTTTTTGCTAATGAGTTTATGCAAAAAATGGTAGTTACTGGTAAAAAAGAAGAGATTCAAACGATTATTAGTAAAATGCCAAGCACACCAATACCTAATTACGCTTTCAAGAACAATAGAGATTTGTCTTTTACAAATGAGGTAGTAAAATGGGGATTAGACACACCAAGTTTTTCTAATGGAGCCGCTTATGGGGATTTAGATAATGATGGAGACTTAGATTTAATTGTCAATAATGTCAATATGGAATCTTTTGTATATCGGAATAATGCTGAGAAAAACAATAAAAACCGATACATCAAAATAAAATTAAAAGGAGATCATCAAAATAAATTTGCTGTTGGTAGTATCGTGGAGCTATTCTCAGGGAAAGAAATTCTCAGACAAGAATTAATTCCATCAAGAGGCTTTCAATCGTCTATGGATTATGTGATGACTTTTGGTATTGGAATAAAAAAAATTGATTCTCTTAGAGTTATCTGGCCTAATGGCAAATTTCAAACCATAAAAAAAATTGTTTATAATAGCATATCTAAGTTGGATATGAGTCATGCCAAAACAGATTTTGTTTCAAAAACAGGTAATGCAAAATCGTACTTAGCTGAAACGAAAACTAATTTTTTAACTCATAAAGAAAATAGTTTCGTAGACTTTGATCATGAAGGTTTAATCTCTAAAATGCTTTCGCAGGAAGGACCATCGTTAGCAGTAGCAGACATTAATGGCGATGGAAACGAAGATGTTTTTATGGGTGGAGCAAAGGGAAAAGCAGGTTTAGTTTACATAAGTAACGGGAAGGGAAATTTCACTCTTTTGGGTCAAAAAGATTTAGAAGTTGATGCTCTTTTTGAGGATACTGCTGCGAGTTTTTTTGATGCTGATAATGATGGGGATGTCGATTTATTAGTAGGTTCTGGTGGAAACGAAAAAGCAGATCAGGCAAGCTACAAAAACCGTTTGTATTTAAATAACGGCAAAGGAACTTTTGTAAAAAATAAAATGAGTATGCCCTCAGTTAATACTAATGTAGCTGTTATTGCCCCATATGATTTTGATAATGATGGTGATATTGATGTTTTTATTGGAAGTCGAAGTGTTCCTGGTGTTTATGGCATTGATCCTAGACATTTATTATTAGAAAATGATGGCAATGGTAATTTTACAAATGTAATTGACAAAAAAGCTTTTAAACTCAATTCAGCTGGTATGATTACTGATGCAGTTTGGGAGGATGTTGATAATGATGGTAAAAAGGATTTAATACTTGTGGGAGACTGGACTACACCGATGATTTTTAAAAATAATGGGCGACGATTAGTTTCTTATAAATCTAATTTGACAAATTACAAAGGTTTCTGGAACGCAGTTTATTGTATGGATGTTAATAATGATGGCAAAAAAGATATGATTCTAGGTAATAAAGGAACAAATACCACTTATAAGGCAACAAGTCAAGCACCTATGAAATTATTTGTTAATGATTTTGACAATAATGGCACTATTGAACAAATTACAACACATTCCAGTAACGGAAAAGATTTTCCTGTAAACTTAAAACAAGAGTTAGCAAAACAAATACCTTCTATTAAAAAGAAAAATTTAAGCTATGCTGATTATTCAAAACGAACTTTTCAAGAGTTATTTGCAGCAGATGTTGTTTCTAATTCAATTACAAAAACAACAAATATTCAAGAAAGCGTAATTGCTATCAATCAAGGAAATGGGAATTTTGAAATTAAAGCCTTGCCAAAAGAAGTTCAGTTCTCAAGTGTAAATACAATTGTTACTATGGATGTAAATAAGGATGGAATCTTAGATCTTATCTTGGGTGGGAATCAATATGAATTTAAGCCGCAGTTTTCAAGACTAGATGCTAATTATGGCAGTGTACTATTAGGAAATACAAATGGAACTTATACATGGTTGCCATACAAGCAATCTGGTTTTTTTATCAAAGGTGAAGTAAGACATCTTAAAACGATACAAAATAAAAATAAAACTGTGTCAGTAATTGCGGTTGTTAATAATAATGCACCAAAAATATTTACTAGCAATGAATAATTTTTTAAAGACAGGACTAGCTTCATTGCTTTTATTGAGTTGCTCCAATAAAGAGGATCAATTGTTTGAAAAATTAGCTTCAGAGGAAAGCAATATCACTTTTAACAATGAGCTATTGGAGTCAAAAAATATTTCCATTTTAGATTATCTCTATTATTATAATGGTGGTGGAGTATCTCTTGGGGATATTAATAATGACGGTTTAGTAGATGTTTATTTCACCTCTAATCAAGGGAAAAATAAACTGTATTTAAATCAAGGGAAAAATAAATTTGTGGACATCACTACAAAAGCAGGTGTAGAAAGTCAAAGTGATTGGAACTCAGGAACCGTAATGGCTGATGTAAATGGAGATGGTTATCTTGATATTTATGTATGCGCCGTAGTGGGAATTAATGGATTTGAGGGTCAAAATGAACTATTTATCAACAATAAAGATAATACGTTTACAGAAAGTGCTGCTGATTATGGCTTAGATCTAGATAATTATAGTTCTTCAGCTGCATTTTTTGATTATGATCTAGATGGTGATTTAGATATGTACTTACTAAATCACGCTGTACACTCTGAATCGTCTTTTGGAAATGCTAATTTACGTAATAAGAGAAGCTATGAATGTGGGGATAAATTATTTCGTAATGAGAATGGAAAATTTACTGATGTAAGTGAACCAGCAGGAATTTTTGGTGGTGCTAATGGATATGGATTAGGATTGGCAATTTCTGATTTTAATTTAGATGGCTATCCGGATATTTATGTAGGTAATGATTTTCATGAAGATGATTATTATTATCTTAACAATGGCGATGGTACTTATACCGAAAGGTTGAAAGATTATTTTGGGCATACCAGTAGATTTTCAATGGGAGTTGATGTAGCCGATGTGAACCATGATGGTTTTCCAGATATTTTGAGCTTAGACATGCTTCCTGAGGATGAAAAAGTTTTAAAGTCTTCTCTGGGGGATGATAATATACAAATGCTAAAAATGCGAACCCAAAAATTAGGGTATCACTACCAATACACTAGAAATATGTTGCAATTAAATCAAGCAGGAACGGGTTTTACCGAGACGGCTTTGTTAAGCGGTATAGCGGCAACTGACTGGAGTTGGAGTACCCTTTTTAGTGATTTTGATCAAGATGGAGAGCAAGATATATTTGTGAGTAACGGAATTCCAAAACGACCGAATGATTTGGATTACGTTAAATATTATTCAAATGATCAAATAAAAACTAAAATAAGTACCACAAAACTTTTGGATAAAGAAGCCTTGAAGAGAATGCCAAAAGGAAATGTTACTAATTATGTTTTTCAAGGAGCAGCTGATTTGCAGTTTACAAACCGTTCAAATGATTGGATAGAAAATGATTCTATAATTTCTAATGGAAGTGGATATGCTGATATTGATAACGATGGAGATTTAGACGTTATAACCAATAATACAAATGCCATTGCATCAGTATACATCAATAAAACAGATTCTAAATCAAAGTATTTAAAGCTAAAACTTCGTTTTACAGGACAAAATACTTTTGGCATAGGAGCTAAGTTAATTTCTTATGTTAAGGGCAAAAAGCAATTTAAAGAATTACAAACTACCAGAGGTTTTCAATCTTCGTCTGAGCCCATAATACATTTTGGCTATGGCCAAAAAACTACTGTTGACTCCTTAGTGGTTATCTGGCCAGATAAAACATATCAAACTTTAAAAAACGTAACAACAGGTCAAGCTCTAACAATTACTGCAAACAAGGTTAGAAAAGTTTTTGATTATAAAAAATTACATCCTCGTACGTTGTCAATTTTTAAAAAGGTTGAAAATAGCTTAGGAATTGATTTTATGCATCAAGAAAATGATTATGTAGATGTTTTATATCAAAAATTAATTCCCTACCAACGTTCTGATAGAGGTTCGGCGATGGCTGTGGGTGATTTAAACGGTGATGGTAAAAGTGATGTATTTTTGGGCGGAGCCAAGGGGAAATCAGGAGCCATTTACTATCAAACCAAAACAGGCTTTGAAAGAAAAAAACTTTCAGGGATAGAAAAAGATTCTATTTATGAGGATGCATCAGCTGTTATAGGTGATTTTAATAATGATAAAAGGAATGACCTATATGTAGCATCTGGTGGAGGAGAAAACGCCTCTAATTTGCAAGATCGTTTGTATTCGAACCAAAAAAACAATCAGTTTGTAAATGCAGGAATACCTAAGTTGTCACAGAATGCATCGATTGTAAAAGCTTTTGATTATGATACTGATGGAGATTTAGACCTTTTTATAGGCAATAATTCGCTCAATAACAGGTTTGGGAGTTTGCCAAATAGTTATTTATTAAACAACAATAAAGGTGTGTTCACCATTGTACAAAACAAAACTTTTGAAAAAATAGGGATGGTTACTAACGCTATTTTTACTGATTTCAATAATGATGGTAAAATGGACTTAATTGTTGTAGGAGAATGGATGAAACCTACTTTTTTTGCTAATAAAAACGGAAAATTTAAGGATGTTACAGCAACGGTTTTCCCAGAAAAAAGTAACGGATTGTGGCAATCCATCCAAACATTTGACATTGATCAAGACGGTGACGATGATTATTTAGTAGGCAACTGGGGATTGAATTCTAAGTTTAAAGCTTCAAGTGAATTTCCTATGAAAATGTATTATGATGATTTTGATACCAATGGGAGTTATGAAACCATTGTAGCAATAGAAAAAAAAGGTTCTTATTACACCACCATGGGGCTTGATGAACTGGCAGAACAGTTTAGTGGGATGTTAAAAAAGAAATTTAACAGTTATAAATCCTTTGCAGGAAAAAAAGTAGAAGATATTTTTGATTTAAAAATGTTGAAGAAAGGAAAATTGTTTGAAGTACATAATTTAAAATCAGGGTATTTACGAAATGATAAGGGCTTATTTGTTTTTGTTCCATTTATCAACAAGCTACAGGTTGCACCTATTACTTCGTTTGTAAAATCAAATTTTGATGCGGATGCGCGAGAAGAAGTATTTGTAGCGGGAAATTATTTTGGTGTAACTCCTTATCACAGTAGGTTTGATGGTTTTTCGGGCGCGTTAATTAAAAATGATAAAACCATATTATTGGGACATCAAGTAGGAATAAATCTAACTCAAAAAGCAGTTCGTCAAATGGATGTAGTTACTTTCAATGCTAAAAAATACCTTTTAGTATTGATTAATAATAGAAAAATAGAGGTGTATGAACTTCCTTCGATAACTAAATAAATGAAATTAATACTTATGAAATTATACACATCACTTTTAAGGATACTAGTTTTTGGAATTTCGTTATTGTTTTTAACCTCTTGTAAAAAAGACATTCCAATACAAGTAAGTACTAATGATTTTTGTGCAGCAGTTGACACCGTTACGGGAATTATGGTGCATGATATTTTTTCTCCGCCTGTAGCCAGTAGAATTTATGTTTACCCAAATGTGGCTGCTTATGAGATTATGGTTCAAAATAATACGCAGTATAAAAGTTTACAAGGACAACTACAAGGTCTTGATTCTATTCCTAAATTAGATGCTAAAAGCGGTGTAAATAAAAACTTGGCGGCACTTATTGCTCATCTTGAAGTAAGTAAGCAATTGATTTTTAGCGAAGATGCATTAGAAAAATATAAGGACAGTTTGTACCAATCTTGGGAAAACCAAAATAAAAAAGAATTTGATGTTTCTAAGGCTTATGCAATGAGTGTAGTTGAAAAAATCACAGCTTGGATAAGTAAAGACAATTACAAACAAACAAGAACTTTTTCAAAGTTTACAGTTCAATCTGATGATGCAGGACGATGGCAGCCCACACCTCCTTCATATATGGATGGAGTGGAACCGCATTGGAGTAAAATAAGAACTCTGGTAATGGACTCAGCGTCTCAATTTAAACCAAAAGCTCCCTATCCTTTCTCAACGGATAAAAACTCTGCTTTTTATAAGGATGCAAAAGAAACGTATGAGTTGGGAAATGTAATTTCCAGAAAACTTCTGGCAGTTGAAAAAAACAAAAAGAACCCCCTGCCCGAAGAATCGGCTATTGCATCTTTTTGGGACTGTAATCCCTATGCTACCGTTGTGCAAGGACACATGATGTTTGCTAAGAAAAAGAACACTCCAGACGCACATTGGATTAATATTACAAAAATTGCATTACGAAAAACAAATTCTAATTTTGAAACTGCAGTGTTTGCATACACAAAAGCATCTATTGGTATTTTTGAAAGTTTTATAAGTTGTTGGGATGAGAAATACAGGAGTAATGTGGTACGTCCAGAAACATATATTAATCAAAATATTGACGAATCTTGGAGGCCTCAATTGCAAACGCCACCTTTTCCAGAGTATACTAGCGGGCACTCTGTAGTTTCGTCTTGTTCAGCTATTATTTTAACATCAATATTTGGTGATAATTTCAGTTATATTGATGATTCCGAAGTCCCATTTGGTTTACCTAAAAGAAACTTTAAATCATTCAAACAAGCAGCGGCAGAAGCCTCAGTAAGCAGGTTGTATGGCGGAATTCATTATCGAGCTGCAATAGAAAATGGAATAGAACAAGGAAATAGAATAGGCACTTTCTTAAACAAGACCTTAATCATGAAACTAGAATAATGACAACAAAGAGAAAATTAATAGCTACTACAGGCGTTTTGTTTTTGCTTTTTTGTGGATGGTATCTTTGTTTCAAAGAAAACGATTATACCATCAATTTTAAAGTAAAAGCTGCAACAGGAACTGTTTTTCAAGGAATCCAAGAATGGACCAACTTGCTTGCAAACAAACAAAAGGAAAAGTATGTTGTTTTAGAAAAAAGAAACTATGATTTTTTAAAACAAGAAATTACTGCCCAGGGGTATCATAAGCGGTATACCTGGGAAATATGTGGTATAAATGATACGGTTACAGAGGTTTCTGTTGGGGTAAAGGACTTAAATCATAGTTGGTATAATAAACTTACAGTACCATTTTTTTCAACGAATTTCAAGGAAAAAGAACTAGAGAGGGTAAAAGATTTCAGAAAAGGATTAAACGAACATTTAAAAACATTTAAGGTTGTTATTGATGGAGAAAATTCATCTCAAAAAACTTGGGTTGCTTACATAAATTTAAAAAGTATAATGCAGGAAAAAGGACAAACCATGATTGCTAATGATGCCTTGATTACGGGTTTTTTACATAACAATAACATCAAAATACAAGGAAGACCTTACGTTGAGATTGTATCATGGGATAGTGCTAATGAAATACTAAATTTTAATTATTGTTTTCCTGTTGATACATCAGTAAAAGCAATTACTCATGATAAAGTAAAATTTAAAATGATACCTGCAATAAAGGGCCTACAAGCTACCTATTTCGGAAATTTTAGAACATCGGATAGAGCTTGGTTTGCATTAAAGGATTATGCAAAAAAGCGTAATTTAAAACTTGAGGATAGAGTTTTAGAACATTTTTTAGCAAATCCGTTTAATGGAGGTGATGAATTAGAATGGGAAACAAAGGTGATCATCCCATTTACTACAAATAAAGACTAAAAAAGAAGTGTTTTATAAATTTTTCGAAAACGTTTTCGGGTGTACCGAAAACGTTTTTGTTATTAATCTATTTTTAATTGGCGATTTTAAAATTAAATTTATAATTAATTAACAAAAAATTGATTGTAATGAGTTTAAAAGTAAAGTTAAGTTTTTGGCAAATAATCAACATGAACGTTGGTTTTTTTGGAATACAATACAGTTTTGGACTCCAGCAAAGTGCAGTAAACCCTATTTATGATTTCTTGCATGCCAGTCCAGATCAAATACCAATACTTAATCTTGCTGGACCACTTACGGGTTTGTTAATTCAACCTATTATTGGCGCAATGAGTGATAAAACGTGGCATCCGAGATGGGGTAGGCGTAAACCTTATTTTTTTATTGGAGCCATAGTTTGTAGTATAGCTTTGTTTTTATTCCCATTTAGTAGTTCCTTGTGGATGGCTGCTGGTTTGTTGTGGATTCTTGATGTAGGTAATAACACTGCAATGGAACCATACCGCGCATTTATTGCTGATACACTTATTGAGGAACAACAACCTACTGGTTTTCAGGCACAAAGTTTTTTTACAGGGTTCGGACAATTTCTAGCGTATATTTCACTTTTTTTATTCCCAATTGTTTTTGTTGGCTACACCGGTTCTTTGCCTACTTGGATTTACGCTTCCTTTTTTCTGGGAGCTGTGTTATCAGTAACCTCAATTTGGTGGAGCATGAGTAAGACTAAAGAAGTGCCACCTACAAACGAGGAAATACAAGCTCTAAAAGCACAACCTTTGAATGTTTTATCTCCTTTTATTGATATCTATAAAGCAGTTCTAGATATGCCAAGAGTGATGTGGCAGCTTTTTTTGGTGTATTTGTTTCAATGGTATGCCATGATGTGTTATTGGCAAAACAATTCAAAAAGTATTGCTTTATCAGTATGGAATGTGACACCCGAAAGTACAGTTGCTTATGAAAAAGCAGTTGAGTGGAATGGTTTAATAGGTGCTTTTGGGTTTGTTGTTACTTTCTCGATTGCTTTTTATTTAGCAAAATTAGCCAAAAAACATGGTGCAAAAATGATTCATTTTGTTTGTCTGTTGCTTGGAGCCTTATCTTTTTTGATATTCCCAATAGTTCATAATCAATATGTTTTTTTTGGAGTAATTATAGGTTACGGAATTGCTTGGGCTAGTATGATGGGAATACCTTATTTAATGGTCGTTTCGGTGATTACAAAAGAGCGTTATGGCGTTTATATGGGAATAATCAATATGATGATTGTGATCCCCATGATTATTCAAAACATTTCTTTTGGGTATATTCTTAGAAATTTTTTGGACAATGACCCACGCCAAGCCATAAGTTTTGCTGGCGTTTTGCTTGCAATTGCAGCATTGTGTACATTATTAATTAAACTTAAAAATAAAAAATTAAGTGAATAATCAAATAGATAAGATAGACATCCTTTGTGTAGGTGAGGTATTGGTTGACTTTATTGGTGATCAAGAAGGGGTTTTAATAAATGAGACAAGAGATTATCATAGATATTTAGGTGGTTCACCTACAAATGTAGCTATGAATTCAAATCGATTGGGATTGAATACCATTATGGTGGCAACAGTGGGGAATGATGGTTTTGGTAGCTATATCACAGAACGATTGAGTAGTGTAGGGATTAATACCAATCATTTAAATGTTTTAGATCACAAATCAACAAGTGTAATTTTTGTTTCTAGATCTGATGGAACTCCAGATTTTATTCCGTATCGCTCAGCTGATTGTTGTATTTATGAGGATCAAATTTCTAAAGAAATATTATCAAATACCAATGTTTTTCACACCACTTGTTTTGCATTGAGTAAAAATCCCGCTCAAAAAACAATTTTGAAAAAAGCCAGGGAGGCAACAGACTTGGGATGTAAGTTGAGTATTGATATTAACTATGCCAAAAAACTTTGGAAAAGTCCCAAAAAAGCTTTCAAGGTAATTAAGAAGTATTGCTCTTTTAACCCTTTGATTAAAATCAGTGAGGATGATATGTTGCGTCTTTTTGAAAAAGAAATGCCTCATGAGGAAATATTTAATTTTTTTCATGAACAAGGAGTTGACTTAATTTGTCTCACGCTAGGCAGTAAAGGAGTAAAGCTTTCGCAAAAGGGTAAGGAAGTTATACAAATGCCAGCCATAAAAATTGATAAAGTGATGGATTCAACCGGAGCAGGTGATGCATTCTGGTCAGGGTTTTTATTTGCTTACATCAAAGAAAAATCAATAAACGAATGCTTAGATATTGCTTTAAAACTGGCAGCTTTGAAATTGCAAAATGTAGGTAGGCTTCCAGATAATATTAATATTCTTTCAAAACTTTTGTAAAAAATGCAAGAAAAAAGCGGTGAAATTGTAAAAGGGGTTATGCTTAACGTATATCCGGACAGCATAGGGGAAAAGTTTAGTGACACAATATCTATGTTAAAAAGACCAGAGTTTAAAGATGCTTTTTCTTTGATATATGTTTTGCCTACCTTTTTTAATAGTGATTTAGATAGAGGGTTTTCTATCATTGATTATGATATCAATAAGGAACTTGTAGCACTAGAGGATTTACAAGATCTTGATGATTTGCAAATCAAGTTAAAATTTGATATAGTTTTAAATCATCTTTCAGTTGCTTCACCACAATTTAAGGACCTATTGTTGCATGGAAATCAATCAAAGTTTAAAGACTTCTTTATCAATTGGAATGAATTTTGGGCAGGACACGGCACTGTTAATGAAGACGGAATTATAATTCCAGCACCGGAGTTTTTGAGTAAACTTTTTATGAGAAAATCAGGTTTACCAATACTAAATGTTCGCTTTCCAGATGGTTCATCTCAGCCATATTGGAATACCTTTTATCAACAGGTCACGTATAATTCAATTGATCAAGCTGATTTGCAAGAATTGAATCATTTGTCAAAGGAACAAAAACAGCTTGTTATTGATTCTGTTAATGATGCAATTTATCAAGGTCAAGAAATTTCAAAAATTGAATTAAACTTAGAAGAGCCTATCAAATCAATTGTTAGGAAAGTTTTAGGAAACAAGCGTTCCTATTTAGGCCAGATGGATGTTAATGCAGCATCCCCATTAGTCTGGGATTTTTATAATGATACGTTACATAAGTTGAAGAGTTATGGTTGCAGTATTTTAAGATTAGATGCTTTTGCATATTTACACAAACAGGTTGGAGCTTCTAATTTTTTTAACAAACCTGGAACTTGGGAGTATTTAAACCATATTAAGGAAATTGCAATGAAAAATAATTTGATGCTGTTACCTGAAATTCATGCAGAATATGGTTTGCATTTACATGATGAGGTTGCAAATGAAGGCTATTATATTTATGATTTTTTCTTACCAGGTTTAACAATTCATACGCTCGAAAATAAGTCTAGTATGGCCTTACTTTCATGGGCAAAAGAAATTATCGCTAAGGGATATAAAACGGTAAATATGTTAGGTTGTCATGACGGGATTCCAGTTTTAGATTTGAAAGGGAAAGAAGTTGATGGTATTTACAATAAAGGATTGCTAGCAAACGATGAGATTGATGCCATTATGAATATAATCATGAAACGTGGAGGAAGAGTAAAAAATCTTTATGATCCATCGGGTAACAAAATTTCATACTATCAAATAAATGCAACGTTTTATAGTGCGCTAGGCGAAAATGAACAAAAAATGCTATTAGCACGCGCCATACAGATGTTTATGCCAGGAATACCTCAAGTGTGGTATTTGGATATTTTTGCAGGAAAAAATAATTATGAAGCTGCCGATACAGGTGGAAGTGCTGGACATAAAGAAATTAATCGTACCACTCTTTCCACAGAAGAGATTCTCGAAGGTTTGAAAACAGATGTTGTAAAGGGTCAATTAGAACTGATAAAGTTAAGAAATACATCAAGCGCATTTTTAGGTACCGTTTTATTTAATGAAGAACAAGATGATGTATTTGATGTAAAATGGGATAATGAAAATGAAGTTGCTCATCTAAAAGCGGATCTTAAAACACATGCTTTTAGTATCGAATATTCAGATAATGGAAAAACAGTTACTATGAACTTTTAGGAGCTCTTAAATTGTTATTTTAGTTGTATGACTTAAAATATTTATTTCAAATAAGTACTAATTTTAACTAAATTTCATGAAGAATAGCACCATAAAAGCAGCTATGTATCTCAATTATTTTGTATTTGCAATACTGCTAAATAGTGTAGGAATTGTGATTCTCAAGGCGCAAAAAAATTATGGTGTAGATGAGTTGCAGGCTAGTGTACTTGAGGCATTTAAGGACTTACCTATAGCGTTTGTTTCATTTGCAATAGCATCATTTATGCCCAGAATAGGCTATAAGAGAGCTATGCTTATCGGGTTGGGATTAGTATGTATTGCTTGTATTAGTATGTATTTTGGTAATTCTTTTGGTACGGCAAAACTTCTTTTTGCTACCGTTGGAGTTTCATTTGCTTTGATAAAAGTCTCAGTGTATTCACTTATTGGTGCTGTAACAACTAATCAACAGGAGCACAATAGTTTAATGAGTAGTATTGAAGGTGTGTTTATGTTAGGTATAGCAGTAGCCTATTTCTTGTTTCCTGCTTTTAATTCAAATGACAACCGAGATGCTTGGCTTACAGTTTACTTGCTTTTAGCCGTGTTGGTTTTACTTTCTTTTTTGTTTTTGAATTTTACAGAATTCGAAAATCAAACTGAAATTCCAGGAGTGCATCTTGCGGATGATTTTAAACAAATGTTCAAACTGTTTTCAAAATTATTAACTATTGTTTTTGTAATCAGTGCGTTCTTGTTTGTTATGATTGAACAAGGAATTATGTCATGGCTCCCTACTTTTAACAGCAAAGTTCTGCATTTGCCTGAAAATATAAGCATTATGATGGCAAGTATTCTTGCAGTTTCACTTGCTACAGGTAGACTTTTGGCAGGAATAATAACAAAAAGAGTGTCTTGGATTTGGGTGCTCAGTTTTTGTATCCTTGCTGCCATGAGTATAGTGACTTTTGTACTACCCAAAACTGTCGGACTAGAAATTAAGGAGATAAATACTTTAGGAGACATTCCTTTAATAGGTTTTGCTTTTCCGTTAGTAGGACTGTTTATTGCACCCATTTATCCCTTGTTAAACTCAGTTGTTTTGAGTGCTCTCCCTAAAAAAATGCACAGTTCAATGACTGGGTTAATAGTTGTTTTTTCGGCATTAGGAGGTACGCTAGGTTCTAGAGTCATTGGTTACTTATTTATAATTGAAGGTCCAGCTACAGCTTTTTATTACACGCTTATTCCTATGATTTTGTTATTGATAACATTTTTTGTTTTACATAAACTCACACCTCAATCATGAATTACCTAGTCAACATAAATAAAGTTTTCCATGAATTGTTACTTCAAGAAGACACGGATAAGGATAATAAAATCACAAAAGATGACAATGGTCCTAAGGCATTTGTGTTAACTGATGAAATTACAAAGGAGACGCAAACTATTGAGGGAACCTATTATTTGTCAAATTTATTACAAGAGTTAGCACTTTGTAAAGATGCAAACCTAGAGTGGACTGAAATTGATTTAAACTGCGTTCTTGAGAATCCTGTTTCCAGAATTTCACGAAAGATAAAAGAAGTCTATTGGGATGAGCTTACGCGAACAATTGATAAAAAAGGACTTTCTAGAATTATTGAAGACGAAAAAACAGTAAATAATCAGGCTACTTTGTACGTTCCAGCTACAGATATAGAAGGTGTGGCCTATTTTCAAGATTTAGAACAAGAAGTATCAAATTTTAAAGTTGAAATTCTCCCTATAGATTTTTCAATGGAATATTTAGAAACTTTAAATAAAAAACCGGGAATCTTAGCACTTGCATTACAACAAAAGCTATACAGTCTTCAAGGTGTTCCATTTGTGGTTCCGGGGGGCAGGTTTAATGAGATGTATGGTTGGGATAGCTACTTTATTGGGATAGGGTTACTTGTAGATGATCAAGTTAATAAAGCTATGGCAATTGCTGAAAATTTTAAATACCAAATAACGCATTATAAAAAAATTCTAAATGCTAATCGAAGCTATTATTTAACAAGATCTCAGCCACCATTGTATTCCTCATTATTGGTAGAAATTGCAAAATTAGAATCAATAGATAAGCAATGGTTACAAGGTCACCTTGAAGCTGTTATTGTAGAGTATAATACTGTGTGGATGGTACCGGGAAATAGACTTACGTCAAATGGTTTGAACCGGTATAAAGCCGATGGAATAGGTATGCCGTTTGAGGTAGAGCCGGGACATTTTAATGATATTTTAGAGCCTTTTGCTAAAAAATACAAATGCACTTTACAAGAGTTTGAAAAACAATATTTAGACAGATCTCTTGTAGATACTGAGCTAGATGAGTATTTTGTACATGATCGCAGTATGAGAGAGAGCGGTCATGATACTACAAACAGGTTTATTAATACATGTGCTAATTTGAATTCGGTTGACCTCAATAGCTTTCTGTACAAGTATGAGAAAGACATTTCATATCTCATAAAAACTTTTTTTGAGGATAGTTTTCAAATAGGTTCAATACGGTATACATCTACCGATTGGGAATTGAAAGCAAAGTCAAGGGCTAAAATAGTTAATAAGTTGTGTTGGAATCAAGAGTTAAGTATGTTTTTTGATTATGATTTTGTTAATAAAAAACAGTCCCAGTTTGAAGCAGCAACAACTTTTTTTCCACTTTGGGCTGGGATTTGTACTAATGATCAAGCTAAGCAATTAGTAGAACTAGCGCTACCACAGTTTCTAAAGACAGGCGGAATTACAGGAAGTACTCCCGCGAGCGTAGCTCAATTACCTCAGGGTGCACCACAAAGGCAATGGGATTATCCGTTTGGGTGGGCTCCTCATCAAATGTTGCTTTGGGAAGGGCTACTTAACTATAATTATGTTGATAAAGCACAAGAAATGGCGTATAGATGGCTTTGGTTAATCACTAAAAACGCCGTTGACTATAATGGAACAATACCAGAGAAATTCGATATGGAAACCAGTTCACATAAAGTTTTTGCCGAGTATGGAAATGTGGGTACTGAATTTGATTATATCGCTAAGGAAGGCTTTGGCTGGGTAAATGCTTCTTATCAATACGGGTTGAAAATTTTAAATTTAGAACTCAAAGAAAAATTAGAAAAACTCATTCCTCCAGAGGCAATTTTCTAAACTTATAGTTTCAATTGTTTTTTGAATGTTTATTTTTTATAACTTTATCATTCACTAAATGAATTGATTATGACAGTAAACCAAATTTTAAGCACAAAAGGGAAAGAGGTATTCTCTATACTATCAACCCATACAGTCTACGAAGCTCTGACCATTATGAGTGAAAAAAACATTGGAGCCATCCTAATTATTGAAGATACAGAACTAAAAGGAGTTTTATCAGAGCGGGATTATGCCAGGAAAATTGTTTTAAAAGCAAAATCTTCAAAGAAAACATTTGTTCATGAAATTATGGAGACAAATGTGATTACTGTAAAACCAACAGATAATTTGGATTTTTGTATGGAATTAATGAGTACAAAAAGAGTGCGTCACCTACCCGTTTTAGAGAATGATATTGTAATAGGAATTATATCCATAAGTGATGTTGTAAAAGCAATAATAGAGTTGCAAAAAGATACTATACAACATTTAAATACCTATATTACACAGTAAATTAATATTTTATAATAAAGAAATAGCTGCATTTATATGCGGCTATTTTTGTTTCTAAGTTAATAAATTAGCCCAAAATTGGAAAAGAATAGTATAAAAGCTGACTTTTTAAACCAAGTCTTCTATCTTTGTGATCTAGAATAAAAGCAAAAAAATGGATAAAAATAACAAAAGAAGAGAAGCATTATTATACCACGCAAAGCCTACTCCAGGGAAAATTCAAGTTGTTCCAACAAAAAAATATGCCACACAAAGAGATTTGTCACTAGCGTATTCTCCAGGAGTTGCTGAGCCATGTTTAGAAATTGCAAAAGATATCAATAACGTTTACAAATATACTGCCAAAGGAAATCTAGTAGCCGTAATTACAAACGGTACCGCTGTTTTGGGTCTAGGGGATATAGGTCCCGAAGCCTCAAAACCAGTAATGGAAGGAAAAGGTTTGTTGTTTAAAATTTTTGCAGATATTGATGTTTTTGACATTGAAATAGGAACTAAAGATATTGAAGAATTCATTCAAACGGTTAAGAATATTGCTCCTACTTTTGGAGGAATCAATCTTGAGGATATTAAAGCGCCAGAATCTTTTGAAATAGAAAGACGTTTGGTAGAGGAATTGAATATTCCCGTAATGCATGATGATCAACACGGTACTGCTATCATCTCATCAGCTGCATTGTTGAATGCGCTTGAACTTGCTGATAAGAAAGCCGAAGATGTAAAAATGGTGGTTTCAGGAGCAGGATCGGCGGCACTTGCTTGTGCTGATTTATACGTTTTATTGGGTGTTAAAGTTGAGAATATTTTCATGTTCAACAGCAAAGGTTTGTTGACAAGTGACAACCCGAGTTTGTCTGAACTGCAATTAAAATATGCAAAAAACATTCCTTCAATGTCTCTTGCCGAGGCTTTAGTAGGTGCTGATATTTTTCTAGGGTTGTCAACAGGAGGATTAATGTCTCCAGAGATGCTGCTTACAATGGCTGATAATCCTATCGTTTTTGCTATGGCAAATCCGGATCCAGAAATTGATTATAATGTAGCTATTGCAACCCGCAAAGATGTTATCATGGCCACGGGAAGATCAGATTTCCCTAACCAAGTTAATAATGTTTTAGGTTTTCCTTACATTTTTAGAGGTGCTCTAGACGTACGTGCTACCAAAATAAATGAGGCCATGAAAATGGCTGCTGTCAAAGCACTTGCTTTATTGACTAAGGAATCTGTTCCAGAACAAGTAAATGTGGCATATGGAGCTACAAAACTTAATTTTGGTAGAGATTACATCATTCCAAAACCTTTTGATCCAAGATTAATATCTATTGTTGCACCGGCTGTAGCCAAAGCAGCTATGGAGTCTGGCGTTGCACTAAATCCTATTACAGATTGGAAAAAATACGAAGAAGAATTGAACGAACGTTTGGGTAACGACAACAAAATGGTTCGTTTGATTACCAATAGAGCTAAGATGGATCCTAAACGCATTGTTTTTGCCGAAGCAGATCATTTGGATGTTTTAAAAGCAGCTCAAATAGTACACGAAGAAGGTATTGGTTTCCCAATTTTACTTGGAAACAAAGAAATTATATTGGAACTCAAAGAAGAAATAGGCTTTGATGCTGATGTGCCTATTATTGATCCAAAAATTAAAGAGGAAGAGCCAAGAAGAAATAAATTTGCCTTAACGTACTGGTCTACAAGACAACGTCGCGGTATTTCACTTCTAGATGCTCAAAAACTCATGCGCGAAAGAAATTATTTTGCAGCCATGATGGTCAATGAAAATGAAGCCGATGCACTGGTAACAGGACATTCTAGAAGTTATCCATCTGTAGTGAAACCTATGTTACAATTAATTGATAAAGCAGCTGGCGCTTCAATAATTGCTACAACAAATATGATGATGACGGCTCGTGGGCCAATGTTTTTATCAGATACTGCAATAAACATCAACCCATCAGCAGATGATTTAGCCAAAATTGCAATCATGACTGCTAAAACTGCTAAAATGTTTGGAGTTGAACCTGTGATAGCAATGATATCATTTTCAAACTTTGGTTCATCATCAAGTGAAAGCGCATCAAAAGTGCGTGAAGCAGTAGCTTTCTTGCATAAAAATTATCCTGATATGATCATTGACGGAGAAATTCAAGCCGACTTTGCTTTAAACCCTGAAATGTTAAAAGAGAAGTTTCCATTCTCTAAACTAGCTGGAAAAAAAGTAAATACTTTGATTTTTCCAAATCTAGAATCGGCAAATATTACGTATAAACTATTGAAAGAACTTAACAAAGTAGATTCTATAGGACCGATCATGTTAGGAATGGGCAAACCAGTACACATTTTTCAATTAGGAGCAAGTGTTGAGGAAATGGTAAATATGGCTGCAATTGCAGTGATTGACGCTCAAGAAAAAGCCATCAAGAAAGCCAAACAAGTTTAATTTAATGTATTGTAAACAAGTTATACCGTAATTTTTGATAAGAAATTTATGCGTGTACAAATTTTATTATATTTGGAACTATTTAATAAACATCATGATAGCACATTTACAAGGGAAACTCGTTGAAAAATCGCCAACACATATTGTTATTGATTGTGGTGGCGTAGGCTACCATATAAATATTTCCTTACATACATATTCATTATTACCCAATACCGATTTTATAAAAGTATATACGCATCTTCAAATTAAGGAAGATGCGCATACACTTTTTGGGTTTATAGAAAAATCAGAGCGAGAAATTTTCAGACTCTTATTATCTGTTTCAGGTATTGGCGCAAGCATTGCTAGAACAATGTTGTCCTCACTTGATCCCAAACAAATTACAAATGCCATAGGATCTGCAGATGTAGTAACTATTCAATCTATTAAGGGAATTGGTAGTAAAACAGCACAGAGGGTGATACTTGACCTCAAAGAAAAAGTATTAAAACTTTATGATTTAGACGAAGTTTCTATGTCTCAAAGCAATACAAATAGAGATGAAGCGTTATCAGCATTGGAAGTATTAGGTTTTGTACGAAAAAGTTCGGAAAAAGTTATCGAAAAAATCGTAAAGGAAAATCCAGATGCTACTGTTGAATCTATTATCAAACAAGCTTTAAAAAACCTATAAAAGGGATTTAAGAAACAGGAGTTATATGCATAAAAATTGTATTTTTTGGCTTGTTCTATTATGTGGTTACATATTGCATGCTCAAGTTAAAGAGGGAACTCAGGATACGGTAAGTAAGGGTTTCTCTAAGGGGAAATTACAGCTTAAAAACCCACCAAGTATACTTTCATCATATACGTATGATCCATCTATTGATAGGTATGTGTACACAAGTTCTTTTGACGGGTTATCTATAAATTACCCTATCATATTGACTCCTAGGGAATATGAGAAATTAGTTTTGAAAGAGTCAATGCGCAACTATTTTAAAACAAAAGTGGACGCAATAGACGGTAAAAAAGAGGGGAGTGAACTAGCAAAAAAAGATTTATTACCGAGATATGTAATTAAATCAGGTTTGTTTGAATCTATTTTTGGTAGTAATACCATTGATGTAAAACCAACTGGATCTGTTGAAATGGATTTAGGTTTGCGTTATACAAAACAAGATAATCCTTCATTTTCTCCTAGAAACAGGTCTAATCTTTCTTTTGATTTTGACCAAAGAATTAGTATGAGTTTAATGGGGAAAGTGGGAACAAGACTTAATGTAAATGCTAATTATGATACTCAATCTACCTTTGCATTTCAAAATTTAATAAAACTAGATTACGCTCCTACAGAGGATGATATCATTCAAAAGATTGAAGTTGGAAATGTAAGCATGCCTTTAAATAGCTCTCTTATACGTGGTGCTCAAAGTTTATTTGGTTTCAAAACCCAATTGCAATTTGGTAAAACAACTTTCACAGGGGTAATTTCAGAGCAAAAATCACAAACAAAAAGCGTAGTAGCGCAAGGCGGAGGAACCATTGAAAACTTTGAAATGTTTGCTTTGGATTATGACAGTGACCGTCACTTTTTTTTATCCCAATATTTTAGAGATAGATATGATAAATCTTTAGCAAATTATCCTTTTATTGATAGTAGAGTTCAAATCTCTAGAATCGAAATTTGGGTTACCAACAGACAAAATAGGGTAACTACAACCAATAATAATTTAAGGAATATTATTGCTATTCAAGATCTAGGTGAAGCGCAAATCACAGGTATACCAGATAATGAAGTTGTTGTGTTAGACCCGTCTACAGGAATTTTTAATACTCCAGCTAATACTCCATCAAATAATGGCAATAATGATTATGATCCAGCTCAAATTGCTGCTGGAACAGGATTATTAAATGCTAATATTAGAGAAATTGCAACTTCAAGTTCAGGTTTTAATACAACTGTTAGTGAAGGACAAGATTATTCTAAGCTGGAGAATGCTCGAAAATTGAATCCAAATGAGTACACTTTTAACCCACAACTCGGATTCATTTCTTTGCAACAACGTTTGGCAAATGATGAGGTTTTAGCAGTGGCTTATCAATATACCATTGGGGATCAAGTGTATCAAGTAGGGGAGTTTGGTAATGATGGTGTTGATGCCACTGTGGTTACAGGTAACACGCCCGCTACACAAGCTATCATTTCTCAAAGTTTAATATTGAAAATGCTGAAAAGTAATTTAACCAATGTTAAAAATCCCATTTGGAACTTGATGATGAAAAATATATATCAAATTCAAGGAGGATATCAATTGAAACAAGAGGATTTTAGATTTAATATTTTGTACACTGATCCTTCTCCGCTAAATTATATTACTGAAGTTACAGGAACTCCTTTCCCTTCAAATCCGGATCCAGATAAAAAAGTTGCCGAAACGCCTTTATTAAAAGTTTTTAATTTAGATAAATTAAATTTCAATAACGATCCTCAAGCAGGAGGTGATGGTTTTTTTGACTTTATTCCCAGTTTGACAATTGATGCACAAAACGGTCGTATCATGTTTACTACCAAGGAACCTTTTGGGGAATTGTTATTTTCTAAATTGACAAATACTGCTATTGAAGATTATAGAAATCCAGCTACTTACAATGATAATCAGCGTAAATATGTGTTTCAAAGTATGTATCGCAATACCCAAGCAGGTGCATTACAAGACAGTGATAAAAATAAGTTTTTATTGAGAGGAAAGTACAAATCCAGCGGAAGTGATGGAATTCCTATTGGTGCTTTAAATGTTCCACAAGGATCAGTAGTAGTAACTGCTGCAGGTAGACGCTTGGTTGAAGGTGTTGATTATAGTGTAAATTATCAATTTGGTCGTGTGCAAATTCTAGATCCATCACTTCAAGCTTCAAATACACCTATCGAAGTATCTTTAGAAAATAATTCTGTTTTTGGACAACAAACCAGACGTTTCATAGGCTTAAACGTAGAGCATAAAATATCAGATAATTTTGTTGTAGGGGGAACATTTTTAAAAATGACCGAGAGACCTTTTACACAAAAATCAAGTTTTGGTCAAGAGTCTGTAAATAATACTGTTTTTGGTTTAAATTCAAATTATTCTACAGAAGTTCCTTTCTTGACACGTCTTGTTAATAAATTACCAAATTTAGACACTGATGTACCGTCTAATTTATCCATAAGAGGTGAAGTTGCATTTTTAAGACCGGATACTCCAAAAGCGGATCAGTTTCAAGGAGAGTCTACTATTTATGTAGATGATTTTGAAGGGTCACAATCAACAATTGACATGCGTTCGCCGCAGGCTTGGAGTTTGTCATCAACACCAGAGAGAGCAGCAACAAGTACATATAATTTTAATGGTAGCGCAACTGATTTAAGCTATGGGTTCAAACGGGCAAAACTGGCTTGGTATGCTATTGACCCTATTTTTTATACCCAAAAACCACCCGGAGTCTCTGATGCTGATTTGTCATTCAATAAAACAAGAAGAGTTTTTAGTAGGGAATTGTATCCCTTAACTGATATTGCACAAGGGCAAACACAAGTAATAAGCACGCTTGATTTAACTTATTTTCCATCAGAAAGAGGACCTTACAATAATAATAGTGCTGTGGGAGCTAATCCTACTGAAAATTTTGGCGGAATTATGCGTTCTTTGAATTCAACAAATTTTGAGCAAGGAAATGTTGAATACATTCAGTTTTGGGTTTTAGATCCGTATGTGGGTAATGGTCCCGCGCCACAATCTAATACAGGAAAGATCTATTTTAACCTAGGTGAAATTTCCGAAGATATTCTAAAAGATGGAAGAAAACAATATGAAAATGGTCTTGGGCCTGGACAAATTGTAGTGAATCCAAGACCACTTTGGGGAGATGTTCCTGCTTCACAATCCTTGATTTATGCATTTGATACGGATGTGAATAACAGGAAAAATCAGGATGTAGGTCTTGATGGTTTGTCAAATCCTAATGAAGGATCTGTGTATACTAATTTTGAATCAGATCTTGATCCCGCAGCAGATGATTATGCTTTTTATTTGAATGCCAATGGTACAATCATAGACCGATATAAAAATTACAATGGTGTAGAGAATAATTCTCCAGTAGATATTAATTCAGCTAACAGAGGTTCTATTACTGTGCCTGATGTTGAAGATATCAATAGAGACAATACCATGAACACAATCAATGCCTACTATGAGTACAGTGTTGATATGCGTCCAGGGATGGATATTGGACAAAATTATATTACTGATATTCGCAACACACAAGTGACCTTACCAAATGGTTCAACTACTGAGGCTAGATGGTTGCAGTTTAAAATACCAGTTTCTCAGCCAGAAAATGTTATAGGTTCCATCTCTGATTTTAGATCCATTCGATTTATGAGGATGTTTATGACAGGTTTTAATGATGAGGTTACAGTACGTTTTGGTGCACTTGACCTTGTGCGTGGAGAATGGAGACGTTACACTAATGCACTTGATTTTAACGATACTAATCCTGATGATGACGGTACTAATTTGGATGTTCTTGCTGTTAATATTCAAGAAAACAACGAGCGATGCCCCGTAAACTATGTAACTCCACCAGCGGTTCAACGGGAACAATTATTCAACAATAATACGGTAATCAATCAAAACGAGCAGTCACTTGCTTTACGTGCTTCGGGAGACGGGTTAGAGCCACAAGATTCTAGAGCAGTTTTTAAAAATGTAAGTATAGACATGAGACAATTTAATAAATTGAAAATGTTTTTACATGCTGAATCACTACCTAATGAGATTGCACTAAGAGACAATCAAATGGTCGGTTTTATCCGTTTTGGAAACGATTTTAATCAAAATTTTTATCAAATAGAGATTCCATTAAAAGTAACATTACCCTCTGGTGGTAACACTTCAGATTGTGGTCCTTTGAGCCCAGAACTTGTTTGGCCAGCCGAAAACGAAATAGACTTACCTCTTGAATTATTGACTAGGATGAAAATTTTAGCCATGAAAGTAAATCCAAATACACTTCCGCTAGACGGGATTTATTATCCAGATAGTGATGCCTCTCTTCCTGATGGAGATAAATCAACTACGCTTAAGTTAGGGATTAAAGGAAATCCTAACTTTGGTTTGGTGCGAACACTTATGGTGGGAATAAAAAACAATGATCCTCTAAATGACATAAAAGGTGAGGTTTGGTTTAATGAATTACGTTTGGCTGATATGGATAACAAAGGCGGAATGGCTGCCGTTTTAAATATTGATACCAATCTAGCTGATTTTGCTACCGTTTCTGCATCGGGTAGAAAAACCACTATAGGTTTTGGTTCCCTAGAGCAAGGACCAAATGAGAGAAGTAGAGAGGATACGCAACAATACAACATTGTAACCAATGTCAATCTAGGGAAATTATTGCCTCAAAAATGGGGTGTGAATTTACCGTTTAACTATTCTGTAGGTGAAGAAACCATTACTCCTGAATACGATCCGTTCAACCAAGACATTAAGTTGAAGCAGTTGTTAGACAATACAACAAATCAAAATGAGAAAGATAATATTGCAAACAGAGCAATTGATTATACTAAAAGAACAAGTATCAATTTTATTGGAGTAAAAAAAGAACGTCAACCAGAGCAAAAACAAAGATTGTACGATCCTGAGAATTTCACTCTTTCTCAGTCTTTCAATCAAGTAGAACGTCATGATTTTGAGATAGAGGATTTTGTTGATCAGCAAGCTAATTCTGCGGTAGATTATGCCTACACTTTTAAACCAAAACCTGTTGAACCCTTTAAAAAATCAAAGTTTTTAAAGAAAAGTAATTATTGGAAAATGTTGAGCGATTTTAATTTTAATTATTTGCCATCATCTATTTCATTTAATACTAATATTAACAGACAATACAACCGTCAACAATTTCGTCAAGTTGAGGTAGAGGGCATTGGACTTGATCCTTTGTATAGAAGAAATTTTGCATTCAATTATCAATATGGTTTTAATTACAACCTTACAAAATCATTAAAGCTAAATTACACAGCTTCCTCTAGTAATATTGTGAAGAGTTATCTCAATGAAGATAATGAACCTATTGACAGTTTTACAATATGGGATAGTTATTGGGATATCGGTGATCCTAACCAGCACATGCAACAATTAGTTGTAAATTATGAATTGCCTATTAATAAAATTCCGTTGTTTAGTTTTATAAAAGCTACCTATTCCTATACTGGTGATTACAGCTGGCAGCGTACTTCCAATGCTTTGTCACAAATTTCAATAGGAGGACAAGATTATAATTTAGGAAATACAATTCAAAATGCAAGTTCAAGTAATTTGAATGCAAGTTTGACCATGGAAACGCTGTACAAATATTTAGGTATTTCAAAAACCAGTACAAAAGCTGCTCCTAAGCCAAAAACTGGTCCGCCAAAACCGGGTGAGAAAATTGTAAATACAAATGTTGCTGCAGCCACAGCTAAAAAAGGTCCTTTTGTAGATGGATTATTAGGAGTGCTTACTAGTGTAAAAAATATTCAGGTAAACTACACACACAATAGTGGTACTGTTTTACCAGGTTATACTCCTGGTTTAGGTTTTCTAGGTTCTTCTAGACCTTCATTAGGATTTATTTTTGGAAGCCAAGATGACATACGTTTTGAAGCTGCAAAAAATGGGTGGTTAACAAATTATCAAGACTTTAATCAAAATTATACGCAAGTAGATAATAAAATTTTGAAGGCTACGGCCAATGTGGATTTGTTTCCGGATATGAAAATAGATTTAACCTTTGACAGAGCATTGTCTCAAAATGATTCAGAGCAATATGATGTTTCAAACGGGATATACAATCCAAGATCGCCCTTTAGCACAGGAATTTTTTCTATCTCTACGGTATTGATCAAAACGTCTTTTTCGGCAAGTGATCAAAACGCTTCACAAGCATTTGATGATTTTAGAGAAAACAGACTTGTAATAGCAAATAGATTAGCCATAGATTATTATGGTTCTACGGTGCCTAGATATAATGCTACGGCATTGCCAGCAGAAAACGCAGGTGTTCCTATTACAGATTTGGCTAATCCAAATAATTCTAGGAGAAGACAAATTATAACAAACGATGGATTTCCTTTGGGTTACGGAAAGAATAATCAATCCGTTTTGTTACCCGCCTTTCTTGCAGCTTATTCTGGGAATGATGCAGGAGGTGCCTCATTAGGTATTTTTAAGAGTTTTCCATTGCCTAATTGGGCCATTAAGTACAATGGTCTTATGCGCTATTCTCTTTTTAAGAAAAATTTCAAACGCTTTTCTTTGCTGCATAATTATAGAGCTTCTTACACTATTAATGCGTTCCGTTCTAATTTTGAATATGATAAAGATCCAAACGGTATTGATGCTAGTGGCAATTTTTTTAATAAAACCATTATGTCAAACATCAATTTAGTAGAACAATTCAATCCTTTGGTTCGAATGGATTTTGAGCTTAAAAGTTCGCTAAAAGTACTTACTGAAATTAAGAAAGATAGAGCGCTATCAATGAGTTTTGACAATAATTTATTGACAGAGGTTAAGGGTGTTGAATATGTTGTTGGACTTGGATACAGGTTTAAAGATGTAATTTTTTCATCAAGATTGGCTGATAATCCAACGGGAGTCATAAAAAGTGATATCAATCTCTCTGCAGATGTTACGTATAGAAATAATGAAACGATAGTGCGTTATTTGGATTATAATAACAATCAGCTGGCAGGTGGACAAAATATTTGGACCGTAAAAGTTAAGGCTGACTATGCTTTTAGTAAAAATTTGACAGCAATTTTCTATTACGATCACTCTTTCTCTAAGGCTGTTATATCAACTGCTTTTCCACTTACCAACATCCGATCTGGATTTACATTGCGTTATAATTTTGGAAATTAATTTTTAAATTCTAATCGGTAATTGAAAAGAAGATTGTTACATTTGTCAATAAATTCAAAAAAAAATAAAAACTAATAAATAATTACAACTTAAATGAAAATACCTGCAAATTTAAAGTATACAAAAGACCACGAGTGGGTTAGTATAGAAGGCGATATCGCAACAATAGGAATCACTGATTTTGCTCAAAAAGAATTAGGTGATATTGTTTATGTAGAAGTTGAAACTTTAGATCAAACACTTGATAAAGATGAGGTTTTTGGTACCGTAGAGGCAGTAAAAACAGTTTCGGATTTGTTTCTTCCTCTTGCTGGCGAAATCATCGCTTTTAATGATGACTTAGAGAGCAATCCTGAAAGTGTAAACTCAGATCCTTATGGAGCTGGATGGATGATTAAAGTTAAAGTGGCGAATGTTGCTGATTTTGACTCTTTATTATCAGAAGAAGCGTATAAAGAATTAATAGGTGCTTAAAAAAATATATCCATGGGCGCTAGTACTCTGGATAGGAACCGTAACTTTTTTTTGTTTGGCAACCTTCAATAGTGTGCCCTTAGGAAGCGTTTCTCATTTGGATAAAATCGTACATGCATTTTTTTATTTGATATTTACAATTCTGTTTTACCTTTCTATTAAAAATAGCTTCTCTAATACGATTAGTTTTAATGCGATGACAATATCGTTTTTTTGTGCGGTCATCTACGGTATATTAATAGAAATTATTCAAGATAAATTTACAGCTACACGCCATGCCGATATTTATGACGTTTTAGCAAATACTACTGGAGCAACTATTGCGGTGCTACTAATTTACTTTTCAAATAAAGCACTTTCATCAAAATCAAAAAGAATCTCACACTAGTGGGATTTTTTTTTGAAGTCTACTCGTCTTAATTTTTTTGTTCGCTATATTTCAAATTGTAATTTTTAAGTAGGCTTAGTGTAGAGATAAAATGTATTTTTGTAAACAAGATTTAGTAAAATCAATAATCAAGACGACTATGGATATTAAGCAATATTTAGATGCAACCTATTTAAAAACTGCAGAACAAGCTGGCCTTTCTCCAGAAGAAAATACGGTTGTTGTTAAAAAAAATGTCCAGGAGGCAATAGAGGAGGGTTTTAAACTAGTGATGATAAGGCCAGATATGGTTTCACTAGCAAAAAAAATGATTATTGATGCTAATGCGGTCTTGCAAGTAGGAACTGTTATTGATTTTCCTAATGGTGAATCCTCAGTTGAAGATAAATTAGAAGAAGCCCAAGTAGCCATTCAAAATGGAGCTGATGATTTGGATTTTGTGTGCAATTATAAAGCGTTTAAAAATGGTGAAATAGATCTTGTAAAGCAAGAAATATTTGAATGTACACAACTTGGTTTAGATCATAATAAAGTGGTTAAGTGGATAATTGAAGTTGCTGCTTTAACAGATAAAGAGATTATTCAAATTTCTAGTTTGATTAAAAATGTTGTGGTAACTGCTTTTAGTCAAGAACAATTTTCACGTGTTTTTGTAAAATCATCTACAGGTTTTTATGAAACTGAGATAGGTGTACCAAATGGTGCAACTTTACACTCTATAAAAATTATGTTAGATAACGCTTCTCCTTTGCCAGTAAAAGCTGCTGGTGGCGTACGTACTCATGAAGAGGCGGTAACAATGATAAATCTTGGTGTGAAAAGAATAGGGACTTCAGGAGCTAAAATAATTTCCGATGGTCAAAAGGCCACAATAGGATACTAAATTGTACAAATATTAAGGATGAACAAAGGACTAACACTACTACTATTTTTATTTTCTATTTTTAGTGCAACTGCACAAGACAACTCTAATAATGAAAATCGTCCAGTCAATACATCTGAACGTTTTCCTGTGTTTGAGGAATGTAATTCTAAACAATTCAAGGAACTAGAAAATTGTTTTTACAATCAAGTGCAAACCTATATTACTTCTAATTTTAATGTGCCTCAAGAATTAGTTTCTTCTAATTTCAAAGGGAATATAAAAGTGCTTTTTGAAGTAGACTCAAACGGAATCTTTAAAGTAATTCATGTAGATGCCACTGATGAAAAACTTATTTTAGAAACCAAGCGTGTTTTTGGTAAAATGCCCAAAATTCAGCCTGCAACATATAATGGGAATGCCACTTATTCTAGATTCACCTACACAATTGCGATTCCTTTGGTAAACAATGTTGTGACTGACAATGTTTCTTTGGCGAAAGCCAAATCCAGCATTACAAAAGATAAAACTTTGTCAGAACTTGATAGCATCGTATATAAAAAATTCGATAATCCAGAATTAGAAAGTCAATTGAATATTCCATTTTCGCATAGTTATTATGCGCAATTTGATGCAGCGCTAAATCAAATGGGGAGTAATAATCATACAGCTTCAAAGCCATTTGCATATGCCGAAGTTTCTAAATATTACAATCTCAAAGCAGTGCAAGCGTCTCTAATGAAGAAAACTTCAAGCTGGTGGTCTCGAAAATTATGGAATGAGAACATGGTTGCCATTCAAGGAGAAGGATATTGGTTTATACTTAACCCTGTTGTAGATTTACAGTTGGGAAAGGCTAGTAAAAGTTCTGATTCATACACTTATGTAAACACTAGAGGAATTAATTTTAAAGGAGCTCTGGGTAAAAACTTGCATTTTACAACCACAGTTTTTGAAAGTCAAGGTCGTTTTGCTCCTTATTATAACGCTTATGCTTCCTCTATAAAACCAGCGGGAGGAAATCCAGCCATAATTCCGGGAATAGGAATTGCTAAGGATTTTAAAACAACAGGTTTCGATTTTCCATCCGCAGATGCTAATTTAACATTTACACCAAGCAAGCATATTGATATGCAATTGGGCTATGGCCGAAATTTCATTGGCGATGGATACAGGTCATTACTAGAAAGTGATGGCGCTAGTCCATACCCGTATTTTAAATTGAATACAAATTTCTGGAAGATAAAGTATACCAATACCTATATGTGGCTCAAAGACGTACGTCCTGAGGTGACTCTTGAGCGTACTTATGCAACTAAGTTCATGGCCAATCATTATTTGAGTTGGAACGTGTCAAACAAGTTGAATTTAGGTTTTTTTGAATCGGTGGTATGGACAAATACAAATGATAGAGGGTATGATGTAAATTTTGTTAATCCATTAATTTTTTATAGATCAGTTGAGTTTACCTCTTCGGCAAGGAGTGGGAATGCAGTTTTGGGTCTAACTTTTAAATACAAATGGAATAACCAAATCAATTTTTATGGGCAGTTTATCCTAGATGAATTTTCACTGAATGACGTAAAAGAGCGAAATAATAGTTGGAAAAACAAGTATGGTTATCAGTTAGGAGCAAAGTATTACAATGCTTTCGATGTAGAAAACTTAGTGGTACAATTGGAATACAATCATGTGAGGCCATATGTCTATTCTCATAGTATGCCAATTACAAACTATGCACACAATAATCAAAGTTTAGGGCATCAATGGGGAGCAAATTTTAGCGAGTTAATCCTTTTAGCTCGTTATCGAAAAGAGCGATATTACGCTGACGCAAAATTCACAATGGGAACCAGAGGTTTTGATTTTGATACCACTGAGAATGGATTTAATTATGGTGGTAATATCTACAAAGATTATGATGAAAAAAGACCTTTTGACTCAGATGTAAAAGTAGGTCAAGGGAATAAAACAGCCGTGTTTATTGCGGATCTTCAAGTAGGGTATGTAGTAAATCCATCTACTAACTTAAAAGTATTTGGGAGTTATATTTACAGAACATTTGACCCAACTAAAAATACATTGACTGCACAAAATCAAGACACAAGTTGGCTTAGTTTAGGTGTTAGAACCGATATTTTTAATTGGTATTTTGACTATTAAAAGACATCCATTTATTTTTATACTTTTTTGTGAATTGTTTTTTGTCAAATCCCTTTTGATAGCCTACTTTTGCATAAGTTTTTAGAAATAAAATAAATAGTAGCATTGAGCACATCACAAAGTACACTTTCATTAAAATCAGTTTATATAGACTTCAGAGAAATCACAAAAGCACGATTAGCGGTTAGTGTCGTTTTTTCGTCTGTTGCGGGTTTTATGTTGGGTATTTATGATTTTCAGTCTTTAGATTGGATGGTTTTGTTAAAACTGGCAATTGGCGGATATTGTATGGTAGGTGCTTCAAATGCTTTCAATCAAATCATTGAGAAAGATCTTGATGCTTTGATGGAACGTACAAAAGGGAGGCCTGTTCCAGCAGGACGAATGACACAAACCACAGCGCTATTTATAGCTGCGTTGTTGACCATAGTAGGACTTGTGTTGTTGTATACGATAAATGGAAAAACAGCAATGTTTGGTGCTATCTCTATATTTTTATATACAAGTGTTTACACGCCATTAAAAACAATGACTTCTTTGTCTGTTTTTGTTGGTGCTTTTCCAGGAGCAATTCCTTTTATGTTAGGTTGGGTTGCTGCAACTGGTGAATTTGGTATCGAAGCAGGAACCTTATTTTTAATTCAGTTTTTTTGGCAATTTCCTCATTTTTGGGCAATTGGTTGGTTCTTGTATGAAGATTATGAAAAAGCAGGTTTTTTTATGTTGCCAACGGGAAAAAAAGATAAAGGAACAGCATTGCAGGTTATTTTATACACCATTTGGCTCATATTAGCTTCATTGTTACCAGCTTTTGGATATACGGGAAGGTTGTTTGTGACTCCTATCGCAGCAGGAATTATTTTCTTATTAGGATTATGGATGTTGTTTTATGGCGTTAAGTTATATCAATTAAGAACTGCAAAAGCAGCTAGAACACTTATGCTTGTAAGTGTTACCTACATTACATTATTACAGTTAGTATACATATTTGATAAATTTTTAAGATAGTTATGGAAATGACAATGACGGCCGAAGAGCAAAAATCCAGAACAAATAGATCCTATAAATTGATCCTTTTGTTCGCAATGGCAAGTATGACCATGATGTTTGCGGGACTCACAAGTGCTTTTGTAGTGAGTAAATCAAGAGCAGATTGGTTGAAAGATTTTCAACTGCCAGTTGCATTTTATTACAGTACTGCTGCTATTATAGGCTGTAGTATAACTTTTCATTTGGCTAAAAAAGCAATACAAAAGGATAATAATAGCGCCACAACAATGTATCTTTTAGCTACATTGGGACTTGGTATTTTATTTGTAATTTTACAATTTGTAGGTTTTGGACAAATAGTAGAAAGTGGTTATTATTTTACTGGAAGCGGGAGTTCAATTACGACTACATTTCTATA
This sequence comes from Flavobacterium sp. GNP011, assembly GCF_056428925.1. Taxonomy (NCBI): domain Bacteria; kingdom Pseudomonadati; phylum Bacteroidota; class Flavobacteriia; order Flavobacteriales; family Flavobacteriaceae; genus Flavobacterium; species Flavobacterium sp. GNP011. Next base: position 604,455 of record NZ_JBWJVJ010000001.1, read on the forward strand.
TGTAGTAACGGTTGTGCACCTAATTCACCTTGCTGGTGGTGTGATTTCGCTTTTAATTATAATTTATAATCATTTTAAACAAAAATACAACTCATCTCAAACCCTTGGTATAGAACTAGGTGCAATGTACTGGCACTTTCTGGACTTATTGTGGGTTTATTTGTTTTTGTTTTTATATTTCTTTAAATAAGAAAAAAACGTAAATTTGGGAACTTTTTAACGAATAACTTTTATGGAAGCGACAGTTACTACTGCAAATAGTGAAGAAAAAACTTGGGGAGGCGGCAATGAGCCAATGGGAGCAAGTTATGGCAAATTAATGATGTGGTTTTTTATCGTGTCAGATGCTTTAACGTTCTCTGGATTTCTAGCGGCGTATGGTTTTTCTAGATTTAAATTTATTGAAACATGGCCATTGGCTGATGAAGTGTTTACTCACTTTCCGTTTTTACACGGAGTTTCAGCGCCAATGTATTATGTGGCATTAATGACTTTTATTTTGATTTTCTCGTCGGTAACTATGGTTTTAGCCGTAGATGCTGGTCACCAAATGAAAAAAGACAAAGTGGTTTTGTACATGTTCTTGACCATCATTGGAGGTTTTATTTTTGTTGGTTCTCAAGCTTGGGAGTGGAAAAACTTTATCAAAGGAGAGTACGGAGCAATTGAAACAAAAGGAGGTAGTTTACTTCAGTTTGTTGATAAAGACGGGAAACGTGTTGCACTTGCTGATTTTGCAGTGACTTTACCTGAAGAGCGTGAACAGCTTAAAAGAAACAAAGCCAAATGGTTCATGGAAGAAGGGGAGTTGCCATCTTACTCTGTTGCAGAGGTACAAGCTGGTTTCAAAGCTCATCCAGATTTATTGATTAGAACAGAGATTGTCAATGCGAACAAACAAAAAACAATTCTTTCTAGAAAAGAATCAGAAACTAGACTTTCTCAAGCACATTATGTTGTAGAGGGTGCTAACTTAATTAGAAATGAATACGGGAGTAAATTATTTGCTGATTTCTTCTTTTTTATAACTGGTTTTCACGGTTTTCACGTTTTCTCTGGAGTAATAATTAACATTATTATCTTTTTCAATGTACTACTTGGTACATATGATAAGAGAAAAAGTTATGAAATGGTAGAAAAAGTAGGTCTATATTGGCACTTTGTAGATTTAGTTTGGGTATTTGTATTTACAGTTTTCTATCTAGTTTAATTTCTAAAAAAAATTATTATCATGTCACACGAACACGCATCAAATGTAGGTAGAATCTGGAAAGTATTCGGAATATTATCTGCTGTAACCATATTAGAAGTATTTTTGGGTATTTTTAAACCAGAAGCCCTTCACATGAATAGTCTAATGGGTATGAACCTACTAAACTGGATATTTTATTTGCTAACCATTTACAAAGCATATTATATCGTTTGGGCTTTCATGCACATGGAAGGTGAAAAGAGCTCATTGCGAAATGCAGTTGTTTTTCCACTTATTTTTCTGATATTATACATTCTTTTTATCTTTTTGACTGAAGGGGATTATATTTATGAGGTTTTTAAAAATTCCACAATTAAATGGAATTTTTAACAAGATATTAATTCAATAAAAGGGTACGCATTGCGTACCTTTTTTTATTTTTGTACTATATATTTAAAATGTAATGAAAAAAAATATTGTCCTTTTTGTTCTCTTTATTTTACCAATAGTTGCTTATTTGTTTTTTGCTTCTGGAGTTAATGGTTATACTAAATTACCTATTGTTACTCCTAATACGGCTGATTTTGGTACTTGGAAAACTTTAGATAGTAAACCTTTAACTTTAAATGGGAAAGTTACTATTTTGGGCTTTTGCGGTACAGAATTACTTAAAAACAGAGGTAATCTTTTTAATCTAAATCAAAAAATTTATCAACGTTATCACGAATTTAAGGATGTTCAGTTTGTAATGTTGTGTCCTGCTGGAACTGAAAGTGATGCTAAAAAAGTAGTTGATGCTTTAGGCGCTTTTACAGATGTCGCTCAATGGAGATTTGTTTTTGCTTCTCCCGATACTATATCTGATTATTATTCACAGTTAAGGTTGAAAGAAAATCTAGATGATAAGTTGGGGACTCCAAAGGTCTATATTATTGATAAAAAAAGAAATTTACGAGGACGCAAGTTAGTAAAAGATGTTATGGAAGGATACAATACTTTTCACCCAGCTGAATTAAGTAATGAAATGCTGGATGATTTTAAAGTGATCTTGTATGAATACAGAGCTGCACTCAAGAAAAATAACAATGCTTCAAGAAAAATTTAATTGTTATGTTTAAAAATAAATCTTACATCGGTATTTCATTTATTATTTTGGTATTTGGTATTTATGCCATACCTAAGATTGTGGATCGTATTAAAAACGATAAAATTGTCCAAGGTGATAGACTAGATAATGTTAAGGCTGAAGTTGCTGAGGAAGGGAAGTTATTAAAAATTGGAGCTGCACCTAAGTTTGAACTTACAAATCAAGATAATGAAAAAATTACAAACGAAACGTATAAGGGTAAAGTATATGTTTTAGAATTCTTTTTCACTACTTGTCCTACCATTTGTCCAAAAATGAATGAAAGTATGTTGCTCATTGAAAAAAAATTCTTTGGTAATCCTAACTTTGGTATTGCTTCTATAACGATTGATCCTGTAACGGATACACCTGCGGCATTAAAGGTACATTATGATTTGTTAGGAGTTCGATCCAAAAATTGGAATTTTTTAACAGGTGAGAAAGATTATATTTTTAAATTGGCTAACAAAGGCTTTAACTTGTATGCTGGTGAGAACAAAAAAGTAGCTGGAGGATTTGAACACTCTGGTTTATTTGCATTGATTGATAAAAACGGAAACATCCGTTGTCGTAATGATGAATTTGGTAATCCTATTTTATATTACGATGGACTAGATAAAAAAGGGGTGAGAAACCTACAACAAGATATTAATATTTTATTAGAAGAATAGATATGAAAAACAATTCCTTAGAACAAAAATTTAATAAATACATCATTGCGGTATCTATAGTAATTCCTGTCGTGGTAGCTATTTTATTTAAAATTAAACTAAAAGATTTTGGAATTGATGTTGCTCCATTGTCCTTTTTACCTCCAATATATGCTACTACAAACGGTTTAACGGCTGTTCTATTGGTAGGGGCTGTAGTAGCTATTAAATACGGTAATAGAAAATGGCATCAGTATTTCATGACTACAGCCATTGGTTTATCGCTTGCTTTTTTAGTGATGTATGTTGCTTATCACATGACTAGTGATTCTACTGTATTTGGTGATAGTAACCATAATGGCTTATTGGAAGAGTCTGAAAAAGTTAGTATAGGATCTTTACGTATAGTGTACTTATTGATTTTAATCACTCACATTATTTTGTCTATAGCAATCATACCAATGGTATTGATTACTTATGTTAGAGCTGTAGGGCAGGATTTTGTTGCTCATAAAAAAATCTCTAAAATAACATTCCCTATTTGGCTTTATGTTGCAGTAACGGGTGTTATTGTCTATTTGATGATTGCGCCTTATTATAGTTATTAATTTTACAGTTAGAAAGATGAAGTTAATTAATCCTAGCGGGAGTAAGTTTTGGTTCCTATTTATAGCTTTTGTTTGTAGTGCTAGCGTAAATGCACAATGTGCTATGTGTAGAGCTGCCCTTACTAGTGGTGATAATACTACTCAAGCTGCTGCTGTAAATGATGGAATTGTATACTTAATGGTTATTCCGTATTTACTAGTTGCAATTATTGGATATTTGATTTATAAAATGAAGAAAAATAAGGCTTCGTAATTTATTGTTTCTATCAATGTTTATTTTAAACCATTGATAGAAACATTTATTTTCCCTTTTACTTTTACAAATGCTATAATAGCTTGATTGGTAAGTTGTATTTTTTGGAATTCTATTTCTTCCATTTTTCCATTTACAAATACCCCGTGCATCGGTGAATAGTTTTTTAGATAACCCAGCATGCTTTTTTGACCTTCGTCAAGGTTTGGTTGAATAGAATACCTGCAACTTTGTTTTATTTTTTTTAGAATTAATGTTTGAGCCATCCAGTTTGCGGTTCGCATTAATTTGTTTTTTGTATCCAAGGCATAGTCAAGATCTTCAAAATAAACTTCTTTGGTTTTGTCATTATATTGAGGTATTCCTGATAGATATAAGGTGCCATTTACACTACCCAAAACATCTAATGCAATAATCATTTTTCCTTTTTTGTGCCAAATGTCCACGTTTTGTACTTGAATTTTTTTGGAACCTGATCCAAATTCTTGACCTTTAAAATTCTTAGTCATTATTTTAGACGCTTCTTGATAGGATGAAATAGCAATAATGTTTGCATCTATATCATTAGGAATTTTGGTAACCGGTTTAAGAGTAATCTTAGAGGCATTAAACTTCGATTCAGGTTGTTTTCCTATAAAAGTTTCCATATTGCACTTCATTCCCATTTCTATAAGTAATGCATCGTTTTTTAATGTCGCATTGGTAGTGTAAATCTCTAAGGGAACTATTCGTAACCAACTTTCATAAGTTTCATTCATTAAAAAAGGAGTGGTTATTTTTTCTAACGCACTCAAGACATTTGGTTTAAAATCCATTGATTTCCCTATGGCTTCGTCAATTTTACGTTCAATTTTTGATTTAAATATTTTGACTGCAGGATTGATTAGATAGGTTACAGGTACGTTTTTACCAAAGACAAGCATGGTGGGACTTTCGTTCCAATCAAGTGATTTTAATTCGGTTTTAGTGTTTAGTTTCCAATTTGTCAAGGTAACATCACTAGATAAAGTCACAACGCCATCTAAATTAAACTCTCTAGTATCATAGAGCTCTATCCCCATTTTTTTGGTGCCAATTCGGTATTTTATTACAGCTTTTAAAGGAAGAATTGTTTTTATTTTTTCTCCTTTTTCAGATGTAATTGTTATTGAGGCTTGTTTCCAAACTTTCATTTCAATGTCATCGTCCTCAATTGTGTTGTCCTCATAGATCAATCCTGTTAAAACTGTATTGGTTTGATTCTCTATATCTTTTAATTTTACTGATATTGGTAGATTGATAAAGGACGGAAGATTTTCATAAACCAATGGCACAGCATCGTCTGGTTCTGGTTTTAAAGCGTTTATTTTATTTGTTGTGGCGCAGGATTCACACAAAATTACAGCTACAAAAACGAAAATGATTCGAGAGAATGCGTACATTTAATTAATTTTAGAAAACAAAATTAGTAAAACAATTCTTTTTTTATGATTTTTTGTAACAAATGGTACGATCGAAAGTCTTATTGTTTAATTATTGAATTTCAGATTGTAAAATTTATGATTTTGAAGACCATAATTAAACTAAGTTAAATGTGTTTGATCCATAATTCAGGCAATTATTTAAAAAAATATGAAAAGAAATAGTTTTTTTAGTTTGTTCATTGTTCTTGTAGGATTGTCTGTTCAGGGACAAGCCAAAAAGTGGACCTTGCAAGAATGTGTGAATTACGCCATTCAAAACAACATCTCAATTAAGCAATCCGCTCTAGATACTAAAACGGCATTGATTGATAAGAGAGGTGCTATTGGTAATTTTTTACCTTCATTGAATGCCAGTGCTTCTCACTCTTGGAACATTGGTTTGAATCAGGATATTACCACTGGTTTATTGAGAAATCAAACAACCCAGTTTACTTCAGCTGGTGCTAATGTAGGTATTGATATTTATAAAGGATTGCAAAATCAGAACACGCTTCGTAAAGCCAATCTTTCCATAGTGGCAGCCAAATATCAATTGTTAAAAATGCAAGAAGATATCGCTTTGAATGTTGCCAATGCTTTTTTGCAGGTTCTTTTTAATAAAGAAAATTTAAAAGTACAGAAGGAGCAATTGGGAATCAATGAAAAGCAATATGCACGTTCAGAAGAATTGGTTAAAGCTGGATCTATTCCTCGTGGTGATTTATTAGATATCAAAGCTACCGTTGCTCAGAATAATCAGAATGTTATAGTTGCTGATAATGCTTTATTGATCTCAAAATTAAGTTTAGCGCAGTTACTACAGCTTAAAGATTTTGAAAATTTTGATGTTGTAGATGACACTAATATGAGAGATGAGAATAATATTATGGCTCAAACTCCAAGTGCTATTTATAATAAAGCGATAGAAGGCAGAACAGAATTGAAAATTGCTCGAACTAACTTAGAGATTGCCCAAAAAAATGTGGACATTGCAAAAGGAGCTTTTCAGCCTACTTTACAGGGTTTCTACAGTTTTAATAGTAGGGTTTCATATGCTGATGTTCCTGTTTTTAATAACATGGGAAATATAACTGGTACCCGAAATGCAGCCCCATTTTTCAATCAGTTTAGCGATAATAAAGGACAGTCTTTTGGAGCACAATTATCAATACCAATATTTAATGGTTTTTCTGTTAGAAACAATGTAGAGCGTTCCAAAGTGAGTTTAGAACGATCGAAAATTGCCGTAGAACAACAAGATTTGGATTTGCAAAGAAATGTTTTTACTGCATTTACTGATGCTAAAGGCGCCTTAAAGTCATACGAATCTGCTGTAATTGCTGTTGAGGCTAGACAAGGAGCGGTTGATTATGCTAAAGAACGTTATAATGTTGGGTTAATGAACTCATTTGATTACAATCAAGCCCAAACATTGCTTACTAATGCACAATCTGAAGTATTGAGAACCAAATACGATTATATCTTTAAAATTAAAATATTAGAATTCTATTTCGGAATTCCTCTTATCAAAAACTAATTATTATGTCAAAAAAAACAGTTTATATCCTAATAGGTGGTGCAGTAGTAATTATTGCGGGTTTAATTGCTCTTTCTAAGTCTGGGGTTATAGGTAAAAAAGATGTAGGTACTGAGGTAGAAACCGCACAAGTAATTCCATCTACAATAATTGAAACGGTATCTGCTACTGGAAAAATACAGCCAGAAATTGAAGTTAAAATTTCTTCTGAAGTTTCGGGAGAAATCATAGCCTTAAATGTAAAAGAAGGGCAAGTAGTGAAAAAAGGAGATTTACTAGTGAAGATCAATCCAGATTTATACACCTCTGGTTACAACAGATCAGTATCTAACTTATCCGGAACTA